>MSTD01000108.1 GCA_001942045.1 Mycolicibacterium porcinum | reverse complement strand
GTGTGGTGGGTGGACGGGCCAGCGATCCGCCGTGCAGGGGTTTGCCGGTGTGGTCGGTGACGACGAGTCGGTGTGCGGGACCGGTGATGGTGATCTCGCCGCGGTGATGGGCGCGGTGGTGATAGGGGCAGACCAGGACGAGATTGTCGAGATCTGTGGGTCCGCCGTCTTCCCAGTGGATGATGTGGTGGGCATGCAGACCGCGGGTGGCTCCGCAGCCGGGCACCACGCAGCACCGGTCGCGATGCTCCAGAGCACGGCGAAGTCGGCGGCTGATGGTGCGGGTGGTACGCCCGGCGCCGATGGGCTGGCCGTGGCTTTCGAACCACACCTCACAGGTGGCATCACACAGCAGGAATCGCCGTTCCTCGTCAGTGAGCACCGGCCCCAGATGCAGGGCAGCGATGCGGTCGGTGAGGTTCAGATGCACCGCGACGGTGGTGCGCTGCCCGTGCGGGCGGGCGGCTACATCGGTATCCCAGCCGGCCTGGATCAGGCTCATGAACGCATCCACACTGTTGGGAAACGGCGGTGCCTGAGCCGAGGTCGGCTCACCGGTATTTGGGTCGATGTCGTGGTCACGTTTCCAGTCGGCCACCAGCGCATCGTGATGGGATTGGAGGGCGGCCTCGAACTTGGCGGCCTCCAGCCGCGGTAGCCGGATCCGCCAGGTGGTGTATTCGTCGGCGGGGCCGGGGATTTTGGTGATCTCGCGCTGCGGTTCGGGTTTCGGATCAGGTTCCGGGCGCGGCTCGAGCTTGATCGCGGTGCGCAGTTGGGTCACGGTGGCGACCGCGGCCAACTCGGCATAATGCGCGTCGGAACCGTCGGCGGCGCGTTCGGCGATCACCCCCACCTGATCCAGCGAGAGCCGGCCTTCGCGCAGGTCTTGGGTGCAGCGGGGGAATGGGGGTGTCAGATGTTCTGTGTAGGTCCTAACGGAAGGATCTCAGAACGTGAAGGATGGCAAGGACGTGGATGTGACGCTGGCTGAGGCTGGGTCCACGGTGGAGATGGCTGAGGCGCTGCGGGCCTCGGGGGCAGTCGATGAGCTGC
>MSTD01000109.1 GCA_001942045.1 Mycolicibacterium porcinum | reverse complement strand
GGCGGAGTCGGACCCGATCTGGCCTACTCACAGGAGCCCGACGACGAGCCTTGGGCCGATGAGATGCCGATGGACGCGGTCAACGAGTTCGTCCCCGAGCAGGACGAAGAGCAGGACTACACGACCGTCATCGCCCCACCGCCGCCGCGCATGCTGTTGATGGGCAGCGCCCTGGGCTTCGTGGTGGTGAGCTTCGCCACGCTGGCCACCGCGGTCGCGATCAACGTCCGGCCGACGGCCGACGTGCGCGCACAGCCCGCGCCCACCCAGCAGGCGGCGACCGTGCCGGGCAATTACCTTCCGCCGGTGCCACACGAGCCGGATCCGGTGGCACTGCCCGTGGCCGTGCTCACCCCGCCGCCCGCCGCGCCTGCCGCACCCAAGGTGCGCTCCGACATCGGCGACCAGCCGGTCAACCAGCCGCCTGCGGTGGCACCGCCGGCCGCACCTCCCGCCGTGCCGGCTCCCCCGCCGGTCGAGATCTCTCCCGGGCCGGTGCCGGTCCCGATTCCGGTGCCCGTTCCGATCCCGCTGCCGCCGGTCGTGTGGCCGACGGTTCCGACGTGGTCACCGACCACCCCGCCGACCACGACGACGGCACCGCCCACGACCACGGTGCCGCCCACCACCACGACGAAACCGCCGACGACCACGACGGCGCCACCCACGACAACGACGGCGCCTCCGACGACGACTACGGCTCCGCCGACGACAACGGCACCGCCAACCACGACGGCGCCGCCCACCACCACGGTCGCCCCGCCGACCCGGACTTCGGAACCTCCCATCGAGATACCGACGCACACCGTGCCGACGTACACGCCCCCGGTAGAACAACCGACCATCGAGGCACCTGCGACGCAGGCTCCGGTCACGACGATGCCGCAGTACCAGTCGGGCGGCGGCTCGTCATCGAGTGACAGTGGATCCTCCGGCGGTGGGCTGTTCGGCGTCGGCCGCGGCTACGACGACGACGGCGGTCTTGGCGGCGGGGGACAGGTCGTTCCAACGCTTCTTGGGCACTGCGGCGGTCCTTTCCGATCGGAGCTACGGGCTGATGGGCATCGTCGTCACCGGCGAACCACCGGAGCCGCTGCCGCTGCCACTGCCCGAGCCGCTGCTC
>MSTD01000107.1 GCA_001942045.1 Mycolicibacterium porcinum | reverse complement strand
GGTGGGGGTGGGATCGGCGCCGGCGCACTGCCGCCCCGTTCACTGCCGATGGCATCGATGCTCCAGGCGGAAAGTGCCAGTGCACCAGCCCAATCGGCCGCACCACGAGTGGGCGGGGTGGCCTCTCCCGGCATGATGGGAGGTGCACCCATGGGCGCGATGGGTGCCGGGCATGGTGCGAATGCCTCATCGAGCAACAACCACACGTCGGCTTCGTTCCTGCACACCACCGACCAAGGCAGCGAGATCGTCGGCGATCTCGGCACTGCGGCACCCCCGGTCCTCGGGGAGGCCGATCCGTATCAGACCCCGGACGTCGAACTCCGGATCTAGCCAGTCGTTAGGAGAACCGTCATGGCCGACAACGCCGGTATGTCCATCCAGCCCGCAGAGGTCCAGGAGATCAGCAATCAACTCGACGAGCTCGCCAACCGCGTTCAGCGGGTGATGGCCGATGAGGCGCCCAACCTCACCGTGACGCCGTCGGCCCGGGACGAGGTGTCGCAGCGAATTGCCCAGACCCTCAATGAGGTTCACACCTCGTTCGGCACGTCCGCAGATCAGGGTATGACCGAGATTCATGAGGTGGCCGCGACGCTGCGCGGACATTCGTCCAACATCGCCGCTTCCGAGGACTTCGCCGGCTGACCGTCACACGACCATCTGTTTTCTGTCGACGAGGGGAGGTTTCCGGGCGTGGGGTTCACCGACGTTGCGTGGGAGTCGCGCAGCACCGAGCAGCTGGCTCGCGACCTCACCGAGGGGCCCGGTCCGGCATCGGTCGGTGGAGCCGGAGCGGCCTGGATCCGGGTTGCCAACGAATTGGCCAACGTCTCCATCGATTTCGACAGACTGGTGGCGCGCCTGCGGACGGTCTGGGACAGCCAGGCCTCTGACGCGGCGGCACGGCGCCTGGAAGAGTTCGGCAAATGGCTGCAGGCGATCAGTCTCAGCGCGGCGGGCAACGGTCAACGCGCTGAGGAAGCCGCGGTAGCCAACACCGTGGCAGTGCTCGCGATGCCCAGCGTGTCGGAGGCCGTCGAGGCAAAGACCGCCCAGGACATGATGGCCTCGCTGGCCGCGTACAACGGGGCCGTACTGAACGGGACGTTCGCCGAGTTCGACGCGGCCGC
>MSTD01000106.1 GCA_001942045.1 Mycolicibacterium porcinum | reverse complement strand
AGGTAGGGGACGCTGAGCGCCAGCCGAACAAGGCCGGTGCGGCGGACATCGGACGTGGCGGCGGTCAGGCGGAACGGTCCCGCGTGAGGGGCCAGTGCGGCACAGATGGCCAGCACCGTCACAACGGCCAACCACCCGAACGTCGAACCGGCACTCCCGGGGACGCCGAGACCGAATTCCAGGTTCCACGGGAGCAGCATCGCGACGACGAGCAGCACCACGGCCAGACCGTCACGCACCCGATTGGCCCGGGTGGGCACGTAGCCGACCCGCGAGGGACGCTCCACGGCCCGCGCGGCCATCGTTGCCACCTCGACGGTGGCGGACGCGTCGTAACGCTCGTCGCTCACGTACCGATTCCTCTCTATGAGTGACAACGCAGCGGGACTCAACCAGCGTGCTCACTTTTGCTCCGGCGCACAAGCAGCCCTGGCAGCCGCATCGTTTGACCACCAAGGTCAGTCGCAGCTGTGCGGTAGCTTGGATTTGTCCGTCGGGGCTCGAACAACGTGCAAGAAGCAAGGAGTGGAACCGTGGACGTAGTCCTCGGGGTGGCGGTCACCGGGCGTGTGGCGCGCTTGGCCATGATCGGATCCCCCGCGAGTGGCGGCCAGGTTCTGGACCAATACGCGCTCGACCTGCCCGACGACCTCGTAGCCGAGATGTCGGAGCTGGCCGAGACCATCATCGGCACCTACCGCGCGGTGACCGAGTCGGGTAACCAGGTCGCCGCGACCCGGCTGTGCGTTCCCGACGATTCAGCCGCCGACACGTTGCGCCAGACCGTGCTCGACGCGGGCGTGCCCAACGTCGAGCTGGTGACCGAAGCCGAGGCCGCCGCGGCCTTGGCTCGCAGCGTGGGTGCGGACGCCGCGTTGCTACTCGCCGACGACGACACCGTGTCGCTGACCGTGGTCGGGGACCGCACGGCGGCACCGGCCCCAACATCGGCGACGTTGGCCACCATGCCGATCGGCACGGCCGGTCCCGCGGCCGCATGCGCGGCGGTGCTACAAGGCGTTCCCGCCGACGAAGCCCCGACCCGCGTGCTGTTGGTCGGGCAGCGGCTCGACCTTGATTCCGTTGCGGCAGAACTCAGTTCGACCGCGCCGGTCGAGGTTGCACCCGACGCGGGCTACGCGATCGCCCGCGGCGCGGCACAACTGGTCGGCGATGCCGCACCGGCACGTGCGTCCACCCAGATGG
>MSTD01000105.1 GCA_001942045.1 Mycolicibacterium porcinum | reverse complement strand
GGCAACCCACGTTCACATGTGCGCGAGGCCCCAGCCCCTCATACCGTCTACCCAGGGGTTGTCGATCGCGTGGAATCACGACCCCTAGGTAGAAATCGGCGAAGCACCACGGCGGGCGAATGCCTCTCGGACTCGGTGCAAGATGAACGCCCTGCTGTGTTCGACCACGACGCGGATGTCTATCCAGCCTTCGCGTTCGATGAGCTCATTGCGGCCGATGTCATGCACCACCCGCGGGCGGTCCGTGGCGTGGTGCTTACCTTCGTAGTCCAAGCCCACTTGGACGTCGTCGTAGCCCATGTCGATGAATGCCTCGCTGAAACCGTCGCTCACCCGAATCTGGGTACGCGGACGTCGATAGCCCGCGTCGATGAGGAGCAGGCGCAGCCAGGTCTCCTTCGGAGATTGACCACCCGGATCCATCAGATCGAGTGCTGTTCGGGCGCTTCGTATTCCGCGAAGGCCGCGATACCGGGCGGCCAGCTCGAGCACCGGGCCGGCCTCGACGCCGGTTGCGATCGCCAGCGCGTCGAGGTGGGCGACCGCCTCGTCACGGGGAAGGAATCGCGCGAGATCAAGCGCCGTGCGCAACGGTGTGGTGACGCTGAAATCGCCGATCTGGCAGATTTCGTCAGGCCTGATACGTTCCTCGCGCACGATGACGCCGGGCTGACGACGCCCGTGTTCGGTGATCAATTCCACCGGTGCATCGTCGTCCACCCATAGCGCACCGTGCAGGGCTGCGGCTGCCCGGCCGGCGATGATCCCGCGACGACCCGTCCACAGCCATGCGGCCATAGTGTTGGCCTTCAGGGTTCGGCCGGCTTCCTTCGGCAGGTAGACCCGGGGATGCACCGTGGCGTATCGCCATCGCAATTGGCTCCGGGTAAGGGTGCCCGCCGCGAGCGCTTCTGGTCCGATGAAAGGGGTGCTCATGGCCCCCGAGGATCGGCATCATGTCCGACGGATTGACGGCGTCCTCAGGAATCTCAGCCCAGAGTGTGGATGAATCCCGCGCTGTGGATCACGCTGCTTCGCCGTTTTCCACCGTGGGGTCATGACTCCACGCTCAAAGTCAAGTGGTTAGCGCAACATCGGGCTATGCGGCTTGGTTGATGAGGGCGGCGAGGCGTTGGGCTGGGGTGTCGTAGTCCAGGGTGGGGCGGGGTCGGGTGTTGAGTTTGTCTTGAACCTGTTTGAGGTCGTCTTTGGTGTAGCGACTGAGATCAGTGCCTTTTTCGAACCAGAACCGCAGCAGCCGGTTGGTGTTCTCATTGCTTCCCCGCTGCCAGGGCGAATGCGGATCACAGAAGTAGACCGGGGCCTGAAGCTGCATGCTGATGTCGTGCCAGCCGGCCATCTCCGAGCCGCGGTCCCAGGTCAGGCT
>MSTD01000104.1 GCA_001942045.1 Mycolicibacterium porcinum | reverse complement strand
CCGTTGTTTCGGTGCGTACGTTGTTTGATGCGCCGTCGGTGGCGCAGTTGGCGTTGCGTGTTGGGTTGGGTGAGGGGCGGCGTGCGCCGTTGGTGGCGGTGCAGCGTCCGGCGGTGGTGCCGTTGTCGTTCGCGCAGAGTCGGTTGTGGTTCTTGGATCAGTTGCAGGGTCGGTCTGCGGTGTACAACATTGCGGCGGCGTTGCGGTTGAGTGGTCGGTTGGATGTTGGGGCGTTGGGTTTGGCGTTGGCTGATGTGGTGGCTCGTCATGAGTCGTTGCGTACGACGTATCCCAGTGTTGATGGTGTTGCGTTTCAGAATGTGTGGCCGGTGGAGCAGGTCGATCTGGGTTGGGGGGTTGTTGATGCGTGTGCGTGGTCGGCGGGTGAGCTGACTGAGGCCGTCGAGGCGGCTGTGGGTTACGCGTTCGATCTGGCTGGTGAGATTCCGTTGCGGGCAACGTTGTTCGGTGTTGGTGCCGAGGAGCATGTGTTGGTGGTGGTGGTGCATCACATTGCTGCCGATGGTATGTCGATTACTCCTCTGGTGCGGGATTTGGGTGTGGCGTATGAGGCTCGGTGCCGGGGTGAGGTGCCGGGGTGGGCGCCGTTGCCGGTGCAGTATGTGGATTACACGTTGTGGCAGCGGGAGCAGTTGGGTGAACTCGAGGATAGTCAGAGTGGCATCGCTGCGCAGGTGGAGTATTGGGAGCGGGCGCTAGCTGGAATGCCCGAGCGGTTGGAGTTGCCGACTGATCGGCCCTATCCGTTGGTTGCTGATTATCGCGGGGCCAGTGTGGTGGTGGATTGGCCGGCGGAGTTGCAGCAGCGGGTGGGTGAGGTGGCTCGCGCGTACGGGGCGACCAGTTTCATGGTGGTGCAGGCTGCGTTGGCGGTGTTGTTGGGCAAGTTGAGTTCGAGTTCTGATGTGGCGGTGGGTTTCCCGATTGCGGGGCGCACCGATCCTGCGCTTGATGATTTGGTGGGTTCGTTTGTCAACACGTTGGTGTTGCGGGCGGATCTGGCTGGGGATCCCAGCGTTGCGGATGTGGTGGAGCAGGTGCGGGCGCGCAGTTTGGGTGCTTATGAGCATCAGGATGTGCCGTTCGAGGTGTTGGTGGAGCGGCTGCGTCCGACTCGTTCCATGTCGCATCATCCGTTGGTGCAGGTGTTGCTGGCCTGGCAGAACTTCGTGGGCCAGGACGGTGGTCCGGTGTTGGCGTTGGGTGATGTGCAGGCTACGCAGTTGCCGGCCGATACTCACACGGCCCGAATGGATTTGACGTTCTCGTTGGCTGAGCGTTGGTCTGCGAGTGGGGAGGCTGCCGGTATTGGTGGTGCGGTGGAGTTCCGCACCGATGTGTTTGATGCGCCCACTGTGCAGACGTTGGTTGAGCGGTTGCGTCGGGTGTTGGTGGCGATGGTTGCTGATCCGGGGCGGTCTTTGTCGTCGATTGATGTGC
>MSTD01000103.1 GCA_001942045.1 Mycolicibacterium porcinum | reverse complement strand
GTCCAGGCCCGGCTCGGGCTGATGGAACGAGGCGATCATCTCCAGGATGACCTTCCCGTCCTGGCTGGCGGTGACGTGCCGGGTGGCGAATGCGCGTCCGTCGCGGGTGCGGTCGACGTGGAATTCGACGTCGGCGTTGTAGCTGCCGCCCCGGACGAAGTAGGCGTGCAGCGACTGCGGGAGCTTGCCGCCGTCCACGGTGGCCCCGGCCACGGCCAGCGACTGCGCCGCGATCAGGCCGCCGAACAGCCGCTCGGTCGCTCCTCGGCGCGGTTCGCGGATGCGGAAGTCGTCGCCGTGGCGGTCGTACTGCAACAGCTGGGCGATCCAGCTGGGCGCGGCGGCACCGTCTTGCCTGGTGCAGGCATCCTCGACTGCGGTCATCGATCGGACCCTACCGACTGTTTGGTTGGCTAACTAGGCAAAGTGACCAACGTCGCCCGCCCGGCGCTCAGGTCTGCTCGGCGAAATACCGTTGACCGTCCGAGGCCAGACGCCCGAACGCCGCCTTGAGGACCGGTGCCAGCCCCTTGAACGGGATCGCGAAGAGCGGCTTCGGCTCGATCGCCACGATCCAGGTGAACTGGGTCTGCCCGTCGCCCGCGGGTTCGACCAGGTAGTCCTCGGCGAACCGGCGCAGCGACGGAATGTTCGCGTGATCGACGCCGAAGGAGTATCGCCGGCCGTCCTCCCAGCGGAAGAAGGTCTCGTGCACGCGCACCAACCCGGGAGCCAGGGTCACCTCGCGGGAGCTTCCGACGCCGAAGGGCCTCGGCGACAACCACTTGACTGAGGTGACCGACGGACCCCACGCCGCCAGGGACTCATCCGACACCAGCGACTCCCACACCTTCTCGGGCGGTGCGGCGAAACGCTTGTGATAGGTGAAGATATGCGGGGCCGTCGTGAAGAAATCGGCGTCGGCGGATTCCAGTGCGAACCGGGGCATGGTGTCAGCATGCCGCAGAACGGCACTGCGGGATACTGGCTAGAGGCTCACTCCGGAGAGGGGAACTATGACGGCGGCGCTCGGCGGCCGCTACGAGCTACGCGGCGTGCTCGGGCGCGGCGGCATGGCCGAGGTGCACGATGGCTGGGACACCAGGCTGTCGCGTCCGGTCGCGGTCAAACTGCTCTATCCGGCCCTGGCCGCCGACGAAGTGACGCGCCGGCGCTTCGAGAACGAGGCGCGAGCGGCCGCCGCACTGAACCACCCGAACATCGTCGCGATCCACGACAGCGGTGAAGACCACGGGACCCCCTACATCGTCATGGAACGACTGCCCGGGCCCACGCTGGCCGAGGAGATCGCGGCCGGACCGCTGTCCGCCGACCGCGTGCGTTGGGTGCTGACCGATCTGCTGGGTGCGTTGACCGCCGCGCACGACGCGGGCATCCTGCATCGCGACATCAAGCCCGGCAACGTCCTGATCACCAAGTCCGGGGCCGCCAAGCTCGCCGATTTCGGCATCGCCAAGACCGACGGGGCCGCCCACACCCGCGTCGGGATGGTCTTCGGCACCGCGAATTACCTGAGTCCGCAACGGATTACCGGAAAGCCGGCGTCGCCGTCGGACGATCTCTACGCGCTCGGCGTCCTCGGCTACGAGGCTTTGACGAGGCGGCTTCCGTTCGAACGGGACAACCCGGTGGCCACCATGCGAGCGGTGCTCGAAGAGCCGCTGACCCCGATCGGGGCGCTGCGACCCGACGTCGATCCGGCACTGATCCACGTGCTGGAACGCGCGATGTCGCGGGATCCGGCATACCGCTTCGCCAGTGCCGCCGAGATGCGGGCGGCACTGCAGACGGCTCCGGTGCCACAGCCGCGGCCCGCGCCCCCGGCCACGCTCATGCTGCCTCCGCC
>MSTD01000102.1 GCA_001942045.1 Mycolicibacterium porcinum | reverse complement strand
TGACCGTCACCGCAACGGCTTCGGCTGCCCACGACACCGAAGTTGGCCGCGTTGTGCCGGTTTCGGTGACCGTGACCAGTGCCGACGGCACCGAGCTGGCCAAGCTGGAGGAGCGGTTCGCGATCCGCGGCCGCACCGGAGAGGCCGAGCTGACCGATCCGGTTCGAGCCGGCGGCGCCATCTCGTACAACGCCACCGACACCCCGCGCCGTCGCCGTCGCGACGTCACCGTCGGGGCCCCCGTCGACATGCGGCCGTTCGCCGTGGTGTCCGGTGACCACAACCCGATCCACACCGACCGGGCAGCGGCGCTGCTGGCCGGTCTGGAATCGCCCATCGTGCACGGCATGTGGCTGTCCGCCGCCGCGCAGCACGTCCTCACCGCCACCGACGGCAAGCCGATTCCGCCGGCCAAGCTGGTCGGCTGGACCGCCCGCTTCCTGGGCATGGTCAAGCCGGGTGACGAAGTCGACTTCCGCGTCGACCGGGTCGGAATCGACGTCGGCGCAGAGGTTGTCGAGGTTCAGGCCCGCATCGGCTCGGAGCTGGTGATGGCCGCGACCGCACGTCTGGCCGCACCCAAGACCGTCTACGCCTTCCCGGGCCAGGGCATCCAGTCCAAGGGCATGGGCATGGAGGTCCGGGCCCGGTCCAAGGCCGCCCGCAAGATCTGGGACAAGGCCGACAAGTTCACCCGCGAGACGCTGGGCTTCTCGGTGCTGCACGTGGTCCGCGACAATCCGACGTCGCTCATCGCCTCCGGTGTGCACTACGAGCACCCCGAGGGTGTGCTGTACCTGACCCAGTTCACTCAGGTCGCGATGGCCACCACGGCCGCCGCTCAGGTCGCCGAGATGCGCGAGCAGGGTGCGTTCGTCGAAGGCGCGATCGCCTGCGGTCACTCCGTCGGCGAGTACACCGCGCTGGCCTGCGTGTCCGGCGTCATCGAACTCGAAGGTCTGCTGGAGGCGGTGTTCCACCGCGGCTCCAAGATGCACGACATCGTGCCGCGTGACGAGCGGGGCCGGTCCAACTACCGGCTGGCCGCGATCCGGCCGTCGCAGATCGACCTCGCCGACGAGGACGTGGAGAGCTTCGTCGCCGAGATCGCCGAGCGCACAGGTGAGTTCCTGCAGATCGTGAACTTCAACCTGCGCGGTTCGCAGTACGCGATCGCCGGAACCGTGCGCGGTCTAGAGGCGCTGGAGGAAGAGGTCGAGCGTCGTCGCGAGATCAGCGGCGGCAAGCGGTCGTTCATCCTGGTTCCCGGCATCGACGTGCCGTTCCACTCCAGCGTGCTGCGGGTGGGCGTGGACGACTTCCGGCGCAGCCTGGAACGCGTCCTGCCGCGCGACCGCGACCCGGAGCTGGTGGTCGGCCGCTACATCCCGAACCTGGTGCCCCGGCCGTTCACCCTGGATCGGGACTTCATCCAGGAGATCCGCGACCTGGTCCCGGCCGAGCCGCTCGACGAGATCCTCGCCGACTTCGACACCTGGCGTAACGAGCGGCCGATCGAGTTGTGCCGCAAGATCGTCATCGAGCTGTTGGCTTGGCAGTTCGCCAGCCCGGTGCGCTGGATCGAGACCCAAGACCTGCTCTTCATCGAGGAGGCCGCGGGCGGACTCGGAGTGGAGCGGTTCGTCGAGATCGGTGTGAAGAACGCGCCGACGGTCGCCGGACTGGCCACCAACACGCTCAAGCTGCCCGAATACGCCCACAGCACCGTCGAGGTGCTCAACGCCGAGCGCGATGCCGCGGTGCTGTTCGCCAGCGACACCGATCCGGAGCCGGAGCCCGAAGTTGAGGAAACTCCTGCCCCCGCAGGGGAATCGGCGCCCGCTGCCGAGGCCGCCCCGGCCCCGGCAGCCGCCCCGGCTGACACGTCGGGTGGACCGAGCC
>MSTD01000101.1 GCA_001942045.1 Mycolicibacterium porcinum | reverse complement strand
AAGGGATCGACGGGGGCCGGAGCGGCCATCGGATCGATCGGGGCCGGAGGCGGCGGCGGAGCGCCGAACGGCAGCGGCGCGTCTGCGGGCGCGTCCTGCGGCGCCTCGGCCTCCATCGGGAGGTACATGTGGTGGCTGAACTGGCGCTGGTAGGCGCCGCCGCCGCCGATACGCACGCCGTGGCCACCCTCACCCGAGGAAACGGGCGTGCCGTCCGGCAGGGTCACGGCGGTGTGGCCGCTGTTCCAGCCGATCACCAGGGCGCCCGGCTGGGTGCCGTACTTGAAGCCGCGGGCCAGGAGTGCACGCTCCTGGTTGCCCGTGTTGAAGCGGTCCCCGTAGACCGGCCGGCCAGTCGCCATGTTGCTGACCCAGGAGGCCAGGCCCGAGCAGTCCGTGCCCGCAGGGGAGTCTCCACCGGAGATGTACGGCGTGCCCGAAACCTGCTGGACAAGCGCCATAAGCGTCGCGATAGCAAACATGCGGCGGGACGCTAGCAGAGCCGATTTTGGGCGGGCAAAATATGTGACTCCCTTCACAAGGGGTGCCCGATATGGACTGTTTCACGCATCTTCGGATTGAGTGCGGTTGCCTGCGCGGGCAATTCGGTTGCCAGCGGAATGTGTTTGCTTGCGGTCGGTAGAGCTGTCGCACAATCGCCAATAGTGCTGTGGCACTAGGCTTGTGCTGATGGATGATGAGTCGAAACATGACTTGCCGCGAGCAAGTGATATACGAATTACATTGATGTGAAAGAGATTTCGAACATCGACCGGGCGCCCTCGGGCCAAGCGGTGCCAACGGCGACGATCGCCGTCCGCTCGGGTGCGTCCAGCCTGCGGGTGGACGGGGCGCGGTAATTCCGGCAACGGCGGCGCCAGCCGGATGGTGGCTGGCGGTCCCCGACCGCGCGCCTGGATTCGCGATCCCGGTGGCGGTCGCCGGCGTCGGCGACGCTTGACATGCAGCCTCTCGGCTGCATGATTGACCGGGAGCCCGGGCATCCGCGGGCAGGAGGGGACGGCGAGGGTTGGACGAGGTCTTCAAAGCACTGGCGGACCCGAGTCGGCGGCTGCTCCTGGACAGCCTCAATGACCGGGACGGGCAGAGTCTGCGGGAGCTCTGCGGCCGTCTTTCGATGGCCCGGCAGTCGGTCAGTAAGCACCTGGCCGTACTGGAGGCGGCCAACCTCGTCACGACGATCCGCCAGGGTCGGGAGAAGCTGCACTTCATCAACGCCGAACCGATCAATGCCGTCGCCGACCGCTGGATCGACCGCTACGACGCCACCAGGGTGCAGACCCTCGCCAACCTCAAGACCGTCCTGGAGAACCCCGGCATGGTCGGTGAGTTCGTCTACACCACCTATATCCACACCACCCCGGAGCGGCTGTGGCAGGCGATCACCAATCCGACGTACTCCGGCAGCTACTTTGACCATGCCATCGAATCCGACTGGCAGAAAGGCTCTGGCTATACCTGGGTCGAGGGCGGGCTTCGGATCGAAGACCCCGAGCAGGTGATCGTCGAGTCCGACCCGTACCAGCGACTGGCCTTCGCGTTCCACGCGTTCCCGCCCGAGCTGCTGCAGAACGCCCCGGATCTCAGTGAGGAGACGATCGCCGCCGCCGCGGCGGAACGCCGATCACGGGTGTCGTTCGACATCGAACCCGTCGAGGATCAGGTGAAGCTCACCGTGACTCACGACGGGTTCGACCCGGGCAGCGTCGTGCGCGAATTGATCGCGCAGAGTTGGCCCGTCAAGCTGTCCAGCCTGAAGTCCGGGCTGGAGCAGGCCGATTAGACGAGCGAATCCTGCGGATCGCGCTGGACGGGCGTGGGCCACGGCGCCGGCAAGGGTCGCTGACGCACCCGCTGCGGCCACCAGAACCACTTGCCCATCAGCGCCGCGATCGATGGGGTCATGAAGGACCGGATGACCAGGGTGTCGAACAGCAGGCCCAGGCCGATCGTGGTGCCGACCTGGCCGATCACCGCCAGCTCGCTGACCGCCA
>MSTD01000100.1 GCA_001942045.1 Mycolicibacterium porcinum | reverse complement strand
CATGTGCCCAGGCCGGTGCGGCGGAGAGCAGCCCCGCGGCGGCGAGCGCTGCGGTCGTGAACAGGGCGCGTGAGGACGCCCCGGTAAGGGGTTTCATTTCTGGGTGTCTTTCTGGTGTTGGTCGGGTCGGACGGTCAGGCGGTGACGCCGACCGGCGGACCCCGGTGAGACACCGAGGCGGCCAGGAAGAGGGCCGAGTGCCGCGGCTGATCCGTGCCCCGTGCGACGACCCGGACCGTCGACACCGGTAGCGCGCGGCCGGCGGGCACCATCGCGCGCACCGCCCGCGAAACCGAGGCCCACAACCGCGCACCACAGGCGATCAGGCCGGCGCCGAGCGACACGGCGGCCAGGTGCGCGCCGAACATCACCAAACCCGGCCCGGCATCGTGCGAGTGCGCCGCCGTCGCGAGGAGCGCATGGGCCAGCAGCTGGCCGGCACCGAGTAACCCCCACAACACCACGGTGCGGCTCGCGCAGGCGACGGTCGCGGCCACCGACCCCAGGGTCACCGCGAGGATCGCGAGCTGGGCGGCCACCGCCCCGCCCGGCAGGGCGCCGCCGGCGATGCCGTGGGCCGCGATGGCCAGAGCGGCCGTGAGGGAGCCGACGGCCGTACCGCGCAGCGGGGCTGCGGGGTCGACACGGGCGCCGGTCATGGAAGTCGGCTCAGACCAGGCCCAGGCGCGCCATCAGATCGGCATCGATGCCGTCCAGTTGGGCGGCGATGGCTGCGTGGGCGCCGCGGCGCCGTGCCGTCGGCATGTTCTCCGCGGCAGTCACCGCCGCGGCCAGGTCGGTGAGCCGCTCGTTGATCGCCGCGACGAACTGCTTGGTCTCGGCGTCCTTGGGCTTCTTCTCGGCGACCTGCCGCAGGGTCTGCTCGGCGCCCGAGATTCGCGCGGACAGCTCGGCGCCGTGTCCGGAGAACTGACCGAGCTGGGCCAGCGGCACGCCGAGACGATCGGCGCGACGCTCGTCCAGAGCACCCCGAGCGGCCGTCGCGGCCCGGTAGATCAACGGCACGAGGACCGGCGCCAGCAAACGTGTGACGGTCAGCAGGCGGCGAATCCGGGCGGGCGCGAGCAGACGTCCCTCGCGGGCCGCCTTCAACTCGGCCTCGGCCACTTTGAGGGCAGTGCGGTCACTGTCCCGCTGCGCTTTGACCTGAGCTTTGAGGGCGCGTTCCGCAGATTTTCGGTCGGACTTGATGCGACGAGCCTCATTCTTTGCGGTGAGCCGGGCTTCCAGCTTGGCCTTGGCCTTGATGGCGCGGGCTTCGGCGCGGCGGGTGGCGCGGCTTTTTCGTCGCGTGAACAGGCCCATTCCGGTTGCCTCCCGGTCAATTCGTCGTGTGTTCGTGGTCACCGCAGAAGTGCTGCAGACCCACAGTATCGTCCGATGGATTTGCTCCGCCGCGCCTCCCCGCGATCCCGGTGGGCAATCACCACAGCTAGCAAATTTCGACTGCCTGTTTGTGCAAGAATCGAATTCGTCAACGGAGCTTGCGGGCGGTGCGCGAAAGGGTGGTGACATCGTGCGTTCGCGGTTGCGCGTCGCCGCCTCGACCGGTCTGGTGCTTTCGGGCCTGATCATCGCCGGTCTCGGGGGAGCATTGGCGTTTGCCGATCCGGATCGGGGCCACCCCGACAGCGGTCAAGGTTCGTCGAACGGTGGCGGAAAAGGTCACGACGGCCACGAGGGCAAGGACCACGGGCAGGGCCACGATCAGGACGGCGATTCCCAAGGCGAGGATGACGGCGACGACGGGTCGTCGGGCACGCGCACGACCCACAAGCCCACCAAGACGACGGGCAAGCCGACCAAGACGACCGGCAAACCGACCAAGACGGAAGAACCCGGCGAGTCGTCGCAACCGTCCGGCACACAGACGCCCCCGCAAACTGGAACCGCGACCGGAACCCACACCGAGACGCCCCCGAGCACGGCGCCGTCCGCGTCGGAGACCGTCACGACGTCGGCCAGCGAGACCGTGACGTCCACGCCCTCCACGACAGCCCTCACCACGACGGCGCTCACGACGACGGCTGTCACCACCACCGAATCCACGTCGAGCATCACCGAA
>MSTD01000099.1 GCA_001942045.1 Mycolicibacterium porcinum | reverse complement strand
GGCGGGCTGAGCCTTCTTGGCCGGGGCCTTTTTCGCCGGAGCTTTCTTGGCGGCCTTGGCCGGAGCCTTCTTCGCCGCGGCCTTCTTGGCGGGAGCCTTCTTGGCGGGAGCCTTGGCCGGAGTCTTCTTGGCCGCCGGAGGACCGGGCTTGGGCGGAGCAGGATCCGCGCCGGCCGCAGCGGATTCGGCTGCGCTTTCTGGCTTCTCGGCGGGCTGATCCTGCTGCTCTGCCATCTGGCTGCTCCTTTGCAGTATCGGGTGCTCCGCGCCATCGCGGAGGGTGGGGCCGGCAGTGGTTCCCATCATGCCAGGCGCCGCAGCGGTCAACCCGTGACGGCCAGCGCCGCGGCGAGCGCGACCGCAACAGCCATCATGCCCAATTCCACCAACGAGCGGTGCTGCGACAGTGCGGCGCTGCTGCGGTGAGCCCGCGCCGCGGGCAGCCACTGCGAGCGGTTTCGCCAGGCCAGCCCCAGCAGGGCCACCGTGACGACGATCTTGGCCGCCAGCACCCGGCCGTAGCCGGTGGCCCACAGGTCGGCGGGCGAGGTCAACTTGATCGCCGCCCCGGCCACCCCCGCGACCAGCAGCACACCCACGCAGGACAGCGACAACTGCGAGAACCGCGGCAACACCCTGGCCCACTGGCCCCGGTGCGTCACGGTCAGCACCAGCGCCGCCAGCACCCCACACCACACCGCGGCGGCCAGGGCATGCACCGCCACCGCCATTCCACCGACCGGGCTCTCCGAAAGATGCCCGGCCAGCGTCCTGGCAGCCATACCGACGGCCGCGACACCGACGGTCGCGACCGTGGTGGTGGCACCGCGCGGGACCACGATCGCCACCACCCCGACGATCAAGGCCGCCGCAATGCCGACGAGCCCCGAACGGCCCGCAGCGGTGTGCAGCCCGAAGTCGGTCAGCGTGCGCACGCCGACCTGCCAGAACCCGACCCCGGCCGTCTGAGCGGCGTCCACGGTCAACCGCAGGATCTCGGCCAGCAGCCAGGCCGCCGCGGCCACGGACAGGGGTCCGCACGCCCGGCGGCTCAACTCGGCGCGGTACCGGTCGGATTCGAGCAGCGGCACCACGGCCAGGCCGAGGGTGACGATGGCGGCGCCGTCAGCCAGCGCCCGGATCAGCGCGCCGGTCACCGCTGACGCCGCACCGCCCACCAGGCTCCACCGCCGACGAGGACGACGGCGACCAGCACGAACGGCCACACCGGAATGCCGCCATCGGGCTGCGCGGGTGCCGAGGGGGCGGCTCCCGGCGTGCCCGTGCCGGCCACGGTCAGGTCAAACGACCAGGACCCCGACACCACGTGTCCGTCCGCCGAGGTCACCCGGTAGTTCACGGTGTACTTGCCGGCCGGGCCCAGCGGGCGGACCCCCACGCTCAGCACCGCACCGGCGACCGACGGATCACCCTCGGACCACAGGTTGTTGTCCGGGCCGACAACCGTCATGTTGGCGAAGGCCGGCTGCAACGCCTCGTTGAAGGTGGCACTCACCCGCGAGGGCGAGGTGTTGAGTGCTGCCCCCTCGGCCGGCTCTGCTGCCACTCGCGCCGCGTGCGCCGACGCCGCAGGGGCCCCGATCATCGCGGAGGTGGCCAGGATCAGCCCGGTCAGCGCCGCGGCCAGCAGGCGGCTCATGACCGGCGCCGGTTCAGCAGGCTCGCGACCACCGCGGCGGCCGCGACGATCAACGCCCCGCCGGCCAGCCAGCGGGCCGAATTGTCGACGGTCCCGGCGGACTGCGCGGCGGCCGGAGCGGCCTGCTCGCCCTCGGCCGGTGTACCGGTCAGCGCCAGCTGCGGTACCGGGTGCTCAGGCTCGCCGCCGTCGGGCAACGGGGCCTGATCCCATCGGACCACGGAGCCGTCCGAGTAGGACTGGGTGACGGGGAAGCTCGCCGTGGCCGCGTCGGGAAGCTTGACCGACAGCCGGAACAGGGCGAACTGCTCGGGTGAGATGCCGACCCCGGGAGCCGCGGTCCAGGTGACCGTGCGGACCGTACCCGCGGCGGTGTCCCGGTCGAGCTTGGCCGTCCAGCCCGGCATCACCTCGGTGCGGGCCGAGGCCACGTTGGGCAGGTCGACCTTCAATTGCGTTGTCAGCGCACCGGTATCGGACTCACCGGGGACCCGAAACGTGAGTACCGAGGTGGTCCCCGGCGTCGGATTGTCGGCGTCGACGTGGA
>MSTD01000098.1 GCA_001942045.1 Mycolicibacterium porcinum | reverse complement strand
GCACGGCGTGCCCGTCGGGGGACAGGAACATCTTCATGCCGCGCTTGAAGTCCGGGTTGTCGAAGGTCTCCGGCGGCAGGTAGAACGAGTCGTCGTTCTTGGCCGCATCGAAGGCCTGACCCATGGCGGTGGAGTTGTCCTGCATCGCCGCCATCTGATCCTGCATGCCGCCCTGGGTGGCCTGCATGGTCAGCATCATGGTCTTCATCGTCTTCATGGTCGCGATCATCGGCTGCATGTTCGCGATCATCACCGGGATCAGGGCGTTCATCTTGTCCATGTCCGGCACGATCTGCTCGAAATCGGCTGTCATGGTGTCGATTCCGTCAAGGGTGTCGAACACCGACCGGATCGACCAGCACATCGGGATGTTGTAGCAGTGCGGTTCCCAGTACAGGTAGTTGCGGATCGGCCGGAAGAAATCGTCGAAGTCCGAGATGTGGTCGCGGAGTTCCTTGACGTCGTCGACCATGATGTGCATCTTGCCGACCATGCTGTTCATGACGTCGCGCATCTGCTCCATCAGCGCGATCATCTTGTCCATCGTGTCGATGGTGACCTGCATTTCGTCGGCCTGCTTGAGCATGTCGGCCATGCGGTCCTGCATGTACTTCTGATTCATGGTCTGGGTCGTGCCCTGCATGCTGATGTTGAACGGGATCGAGGTGTGCTCGATCGGCGTTCCCTGCGGGCGCGTGATGGCCTGGACCCGGGAGACACCCGGCACCCCGACGATGCGTTTGGCGATCCGCTCGATCACCAGGAAGTCCGCCGAGTTGCGTAGGTCGTGATCGCTTTCGATCAACAGCAATTCGGGGTTCATCCGGGCCGGGGAGAAGTGCCGGTCCGCCGCGGCGTAGCCGGTGTTGGCCGGCAGGTCCGGCGGCAGATACTTGCGGTCGTTGTAGTTGGTCTTGTACCCGGGCAGGGTCAACAGACCGACCAGCGAGATGGCGATCGTGGCGATCAGGATCGGTCCGGGCCACCGCACCACCGCGGCGCCGATCTTGCGCCAGCCGCGAGTCCGCATGGCCCGCTTGGGTTCCAGTGTCTTGCCGAACTTGGTGGCCACCGTGATGATCGCCGAGCCGAGCGTGAGGGCGACCAGCACCACCATGACCATGCCGATCGCCAGCGGGATACCGAGCGACTGGAAGTAGGGCAGGCGCGTGAAGTGCAGACAGAACGTGGCGCCGGCGATGGTCAGGCCCGAGCCCAGGATCACATGCGCCGTGCCGTGGAACATGGTGTAGTAGGCCGACTCTCGGTCTTCACCGACACTTCTGGCCTCTTGATATCGGCCGATCAGGAAGATCGCGTAGTCGGTTGAGGCGGCGATCGCCAACATCACCAACAGGTTGGTGGCGAATGTCGAGAGCCCGATGATGTTGTAGTAGCCCAGGAAGGCCACCAGACCGCGGGCGGCCGACAGTGACAGCACGACCATGAACAGGGTGAGGATCACGGTCACGATGGAGCGGTAGACCGTCAGCAGCATGACGATGATGACCACGAACGTCAGCGCGGTGATCATCTCAAGGCTGCGGTTACCGGCGATCTCCTGATCGGCGGCCATCGCGGCCGGTCCGGTCACGTAAGCCTTGACGCCCTCCGGTGCCTGGACGCTCTTGACGATGTTCTCGGTTGCCTCGACCGATTCGTTGGCCAGCGCCTCGCCCTGGTTACCGGCGGTGTAGACCTGCACGTAGGCCGACAGACCGTCGGAGCTCTGCGCGCCCGATGCGGTGAGCGGGTCGCCCCAGAAGTCCTGGACGTGCTCGATGTGCTTCTTGTCGGCCTCGAGCTTGTCGACGATCTGGTCGTAGTACTTGTGCGCTTCGTCGCCGAGCGGTTCGTCGCCCTCGAGCACGACCATGACCGAGCTGTTGGATTTGAACTCCTGGAACACCTCGCCGACGCGCTTCATCGCGATCATCGACGGCGCGTCGTCCGGTGTCATCGACACCGAGCGCATCTTCCCCACCTCTTCGAGCTGGGGAACGATCACATTGAGAACGCCGATGACAGCGATCCAGCCGATGATGATCGGGACGGCCAGGCGCCGGATCCACTTGGCGATGCCGCCGTGGTTGCTGTGCTGCGGTGCGGAGGCGACCGGGATCGAGTCGGTCGGAGTGTCGTAATTGCTCATGCAGATTTCACCAAGCAGAAGGTCTGGGCGTTGACGCCGTTGGAAGTTCTCTCGTCCTTGAGTTCGTCATCGACGGTGATGCGGCAGCTGATCGTGTCGC
>MSTD01000097.1 GCA_001942045.1 Mycolicibacterium porcinum | reverse complement strand
GGCGTTGTCGACACGGCCGGGCTCCGGGGCGGGAGCCCGGCCGTGTCGACAACGCCGCGGGCGGGTTCAGCTACGTGGTTCCCGGTGGTTGGAAGGTCTCCGACGCGACCCAGTTGTCTTACGGGCAAGCGTTGTTGACCAAGATTCCGCCGGAGGGCACGCCGGAACCGCCGAACGACACCAGCGTGTTACTCGGGCGTCTCGACCTGAAGCTGTTCGCCGGTGCCGAGGCGGACAACGCCAAGGCGGCCGTCCGCCTGGCCTCCGACATGGGTGAGTTCTTCATGCCGTTCCCCGGCACCCGGGTGAATCAGGAGACCGTCCCGCTCGACGCGAACGGGCTCTCCGGCGTCGCGTCGTACTACGAGGTGAAATTCACCGATACCAACAAGCCCAACGGTCAGATCTGGGCCGGTGTCGTCGGTGCGCCGCCTGCCCCCGGAACTCCGCGCGGGCAGCGCGCACCCGAGCGCTGGTTCGTGGTGTGGCTGGGCTCGGCCAGCCATCCGGTGGACAAGGCTGCTGCCGTGGCACTCGCCAACTCGATCCGGCCGTGGACGCCGCCGGAAGCCCCGGCCGGGGATCCCAACGCGGCGCCGCCGCCGGCCGACCCGAACGCTCCGCCTGCCCGTCCGGGTGTCGGGGTGCCGGTGCCGGTCACCAACGCTCCGCCGGAGATGCAGCCCCCGGCCTGACGTCGGGGCCGCCCGCGCCGGCGAGAATGGGACAGGCCGAACGCTGATCGTTCCCAATAAGCCAACCGAATCGTTACGTTCGGGAGGTACACCTGGGTTTGAGGCTCAGCGAGCCCGCTGGGCATAGCCAGTGACAGGCAGGAGACCTGCAATGGACGTATTGGCGGCTACCGAAATCCTGGCGCGTTCCTCCGCCGTGACGAGTGTCGGGTGGATCGGCTACATCATCATCGGGGCGATCGCCGGATGGATCGCCGGCAAGATCGTCGACGGCGGTGGCCAGGGCATTCTGATGAACATCGTGATCGGTGTGGTCGGTGCGCTCATCGGTGGATTCCTGCTCAGCTTCTTCCTCGACACCGCGTCCGGCGGTTGGTGGTTCACCCTGTTCACCGCAATCCTCGGATCGGTGATTCTGCTCTGGCTCGTCGGACTGGTGCGTAAGCGCGGCTGACCGGACAGAGTGATGGCCACCGGGACCATGACGGCCTGGCAGGTCGTCAACCCCGGCCCGGTGAGTTCGCATCCGCTGCAACGGGCGAGCGTGCCCGTACCGCAGCCGGGGCCCGACGAACTGCTCGTCAAGGTCCTGGCGTGTGGGGTATGCCGCACCGATCTACATGTGGCGGAAGGGGATCTGGCGGTACACCGGCCACACGTGATACCCGGGCACGAGGTCGTCGGCGAGGTGATTTCCGTCGGTGCCGAGGTCGTCGGCGGGTTCACGCCGGGTGACCGCGTCGGTGTGGCCTGGCTGCGGCACACGTGCGGGCGGTGCGTCTATTGCCTACGAGGGCGGGAGAACCTCTGCCCGTCCTCGCGCTATACCGGCTGGGATGCCGACGGCGGCTATGCCGAATTCACCACCGTTCCCGCCCCATTCGCGTTGCGGCTGCCGGCCGGTTACTCCGACGTCGAACTAGCGCCGCTGTTGTGCGCGGGGATCATCGGCTATCGGTCGCTGTTGCGCACCGACCTACCACCGGGCGGACGGCTCGGAATTTATGGTTTCGGCGGTAGCGCACACCTGACCGCGCAAGTGGCGTTGGTGCAGGGCGCGCGGCTGCATGTGATGACCCGTGGCGAGCGTGCCCGAGAACTGGCTCTGGAGTTGGGGGCGACGTCGGTGCAGGGCAGTGCCGACATGCCGCCCGAGCCACTGGACGCGGCGATCCTGTTCGCCCCGGTCGGGGATCTGGTGCTGCCGGCGATGGCGGCACTGGACCGAGGCGGTGTGCTGGCGATCGCGGGCATCCACCTCAGCGACATCCCGAGCTTGAACTATCAGCACCACCTGTTCCACGAACGTGAGATCCGGTCGGTCACCGCCAACACCCGTGCCGACGCCCGCGAATTCCTGGCCTTCGCCGGCGAACACAAGATGGCAGTCAGCACGCCGGTGTACGGCTTGGACCGTGCGGACGAGGCGTTGGCTGATCTGAGTGCCGGCCGCATCGCGGGCGCGGCGGTGCTGCAGGTGTAGCTCAGAGCGCGGCGAGCGCCGCGCCCAATCGGCCGTCGAGGTCGCCGTGGCCGAACGCGTACATCGGTCCGAGGCCGTCGTTGAGCACCCGAGTCAGCCGGGCCATGCCGCGCACATCGACCGGCAGCGGTGCGTGCAACCGCAGCGCGATGGCGTCGATCGTGGCCTCCGCTGCGGCAATGTTCTTCCGATGCAACGGAATTCGCGAAGACCACAGGATGGAGTCGTTGGCGGCCTCGCGCACACAGCGACGCAGCGCACGGGCGATGGCCTCCCGCTCGGCGGTCGAGGTCAACCGGGCCGCGCGTGCGGCGATGGCGCTGCCC
>MSTD01000096.1 GCA_001942045.1 Mycolicibacterium porcinum | reverse complement strand
CGGCGGATATCCGTACCCACCCGGCTATCCGTACGGCCCGCCGCCGAAACCCCAGCAGCGCATCTCCGTCGCGATGGTGATCCTTGGCCCGTTTCTCTACGCCGCGCTCAACCTGGTGATCGGATTCGCCGCGTTCATCGGCGCCGGGGCCAGCGACAGTGCCGGCGGCAGCCCCAATGCGGTGTTGGGTGGCGCCGCAGTGCTGTTGGCTCTCATCGCCTTCGGGGGTGGGACCCTGATGTTGTTGTCGAAGAACCCGACCGCGAGAGGCCTCGGCATCGGACTGATGGTCGGCTGGGCCCTGGTTTCGCTGTTCACCGCCGGGTTCTGCACCGGCGTCAACCCCGAGCTGTACGCGCTGTGAGCACCGGGATGGGGTTGCGTGGCGACCGGCTGCACCGCTACGTCACCGCCTTCTGCCCGCACTGCCACGACGAGGCACCCGAGCGTGGACTGACCGACGTCGCGCGTCTGTCCGGGATGCTGATCGAGCGCGACGGGCACATCTGGCTCGAACGCGGCTGCCGCACACACGGATTGGTACGCACTCTGTACGACGAGGACCCCGAGATCCTGTCCTATCTGGAGGAGTGGACCGCCCCGACCAAGGCCCACATCCCCGACGTCGCCGGAAACTTCGACCCGATTCCGTCGGCCTATCTGCGCGGCCTGCCCGAGATGCAGACCCAGCACACCTGCATCCTGCTGGAGGACATCGCCGAAACCTGCAACCTGCGCTGCCCCACCTGCTTCACCGACAGCTCACCGGATGTGCGCCATGTGGTGCCTGCCGCCGACATACTCGCCAACGTCGACCAGCGACTGGCCAGGGAGAACGGCCGGCTCGACGTCCTGATGCTCAGCGGGGGCGAACCGACCCTGCACCCTGACCTGGCCGAGCTGCTGGATCAGCTGGTAGCCCGGCCGATCACCCGAATCCTGATCAACAGCAACGGAGTCCGCATCGCCAACGACGACGGGCTGCTCGACCTGCTCACCGCCCACCGCGAACGCGTCGAGGTCTACCTGCAATACGACGGATTGTCCGAGCAAGCGCACCGCCACCACCGCGGCGGCGATCTGCGCAGAACCAAAGGCCAAGCTCTACAACGGCTCTCGGAACGAGAGATCTTCACCACCCTGGTGATGACCTGCGCGCTGGGGGTCAACGACGACGAGATCGGCGACATGGTCCGGCTGGCCCTGGACACCCCGTACGTCGGCGGCCTCACCATCCAGCCACAGTTCGGCTCCGGCCGCTCCGGCGCGATCGACCCGATGAACCGGCTCACCCACACCGGGGTGCTCAAGCGGCTGGGCCCACAGACCGGCGACGCCGTCACCTGGCGTGACCTGACCGCACTGCCGTGCTCGCACCCGCACTGCTGCTCGGTCGGCTACCTGGTCCGCGACGACACCGACCAGTGGCGCTCGCTGGTGTCACTGATCGGCACCGAGAGTCTCAAGGACAAGCTGGGCCTGGTCTCCAACCGGATCGCCGATACCGAGCTCCCCCGCCAGCTCCGGATGGCGGTTCAGGAGTCACTGCTCGGCCTGCTCTCAGAGCAGTCCTCTCTGTCACATCCACAGATCGGCGACGTGTGGCGGGCCATCTGCGAGAGCTGCGACCTCGGGATGGGGACACTGCTGACACTGGCGTCCTCCTCCCTGCCGGGGCGCCGCCGCAAGCTGCGTCGGTTGCTGGGTGAGCGCGTGGTCCGGCTGACCGTCAAACCGTTCATGGACATGTCCACGATGATCGAGGAGCGCCTGATTCAGTGCTGTGTGCACGTCGGCACCCGATCCGGGCCGCCCGACGCGGCTCACGACCAGTGCGCACCCTTCTGCGCCGTGCAAGCCTGGCCTGCCCTCGGCCGTCAACGGTTGTCGCTCTCGACCGGCCGGGCATTACCGCTCATCGAGATTCAATGAGCCGCCTAACAGGTCGGCCAACCCCACATCGGGCCAGACCAGAAGGCCCGCAGCCCAGGTCAACCCAGCTTTCTGCCACGCGCCGATGGCAGAAACTGTGAACTACTGTTCCTAATCGTCCTCTTAAGCTGCTAACTTCCCATGAAGTGGGTGTCCCACTGCCGGGGGCCTGCCAACTCTTCTTTTGGATCAGTCAGGAGTGAATGCCTTGAAGATGACGAATATCAGTACGGCCTTTGCCGGAGCGGCTATCGCCGCCGCGGCAATCGTCGCCGGCGCCCCGATGGCGCTCGCCGACGCCGAGGACAGTGCCGTCACCACCGCCGCGCTCGGCGGCCAGGGCAAGCTGGACGGCGGCACCCAGGTCTGGACCGTGACCGACCTCAAGCCCAGCACCGACACCATCAACTACACGCCGCGCGGCACCCTGTGGGAGGTCACCGCGACCAACGAGGCCCTCCAGGGCTCGGTGACGCCGATCGTCTCCAACTTCAACGTCCGCGCCGCCGACGGCCAGAACTACCGCGCGCTGTTCCAGGTGCCCAGCACCCAGGGCGTCAACCCCGCCACACTCGCCGAGGGACAGAAGACCAGCGGCAAGATCTACTTCGACGTGACCGGTGAGCAGCCGACCTCCGTCGTCTACAACGCCGGTGGCAACGACGTCCTGGTGTGGAACAAGACCGCCGCTCCGGCGTCGGCCCCCGCCGCCGGAGCGCCGAAGCGTCAGGCTCCCGCGGCCGCTGCCCCGGCAGCCACCCCTGC
>MSTD01000095.1 GCA_001942045.1 Mycolicibacterium porcinum | reverse complement strand
GGTGAGTTGGCGGAAGAAGTACGCCCCGCCGAGATCGAGTTCACCGACACCCACCGGGCGATCATGGAGACGCTGGGGCACGGCGGGGCGTACTTCTTCCGCCAACTCACCGACCAGGCCGTGGAATCTGAGCTGAAAACTGCGCTGTGGGAATTGATCTGGGCCGGCTGGGTCACCGGGGACACGTTCGCTCCGGTGCGCGCGATGCTGACCGGTCCGCGGCGTTCGGGCACGCCGGCGCACCGGCAGCGTCAACGTCCGCCCCGGCTCAGCCGCTACAGCGTGGCGCGACCACACAGCCGGGCGGCCGATCCGATGGTGTCCGGACGGTGGTCAGCGCTGCCTGGGGCAGAACCGGATTCGACCGTGCGCGCGCATTTCCAGGCCGAGCTGCTGTTGAACCGACATGGGGTGCTGACGAAGGGGGCGGCAGCCGCCGAGGGCGTGCCCGGCGGGTTCGCCACCCTGTACAAGGTGTTGAGCGCGTTCGAGGACGCCGGCCGCTGCCAGCGCGGGTATTTCGTCGAGTCCCTCGGCGGGGCGCAGTTCGCCGCGGCGTCCACGGTGGACCGGTTGCGGTCCTACCTCGACGGGGTCGACCCCCAGCGGCCCGAATACCACGCTGTCGTCCTCGCAGCGACCGATCCGGCCAACCCGTACGGCGCCGCGCTGCCCTGGCCCGAACGTGGCGGCGACGACACTCACCGGCCCGGGCGGAAGGCCGGAGCCCTGGTTGCCCTGGTCGACGGGCAACTGGTGTGGTTCCTCGAACGCGGTGGCCGGACCCTGCTCAGCTTCAGCTCCGACGCCGAGACCCAGCGGGCCGCCGCGGGCGCCCTGGCCGAACTCGTGAGCTCCGGGCGCATGCCGGCGCTGCTCGTTGAGCGGATCAACGGGGTCGCGGTGCTCGATCCAGGCGTCGACGCAGACCGCGCCGCCGTGCAAGAGGCACTGACCGGGGCCGGATTCGCGCGCACCCCGCGGGGGTTGCGGCTGCGGTAGCAGCCGCGGGAACAGCACCTGAGCCTGCGTTGTTGTTGACACCCATGACCGCTCCCATCACCACGCCCTTCGACTTCGAATCGACCGCCTCGGAGGTGATCGCCGGAGTCGACCTGTCCGGGCGCTCCGCCATCGTCACCGGCGCGGCCTCGGGCATCGGCACCGAAACGGCCCGGGCGCTCGCCGACGCCGGCGCCGCAGTGACGTTGGCGGTCCGTGACGCCGCGGCAGGAGACCGCGTCGCCGCCGAACTGCGCGCGTCGACCGGAAACGACGAAATCAGGGTCGCCACCCTCGACCTCACAGATCTCGGCAGCGTGAGGTCATTCGCGCGCGCCTGGTCCGGGCCGCTGCACATTCTGGTCAACAACGCGGGGGTAATGGCGGTACAGGAGCTCACGCAGTCCCCCACCGGCCACGAACTTCAGTTCGCGACCAATCATCTCGGCCACTTCGCCCTCGCCACCGGCCTGCACCGGGCGCTCGCCGCGGCCGGGGGTGCCCGCGTGGTCTCGGTCAGCTCGTCCGGGCACCTGCGCTCCCCCGTCGTGTTCGACGACATCGACTACGCGTTCCGCGACTACGACCCGTTCGGGGCATACGGCCAGTCCAAGACCGCCAACGTGTTGTTCGCCGTGGAGGCTTCCCGCCGCTGGGCCGACGACGGCATCACCGCGAACGCCTTGATGCCCGGCGGCATCCTCACAGCACTGCAGCGCCACCTCGATCCGGCCTACGGCGCCCAGGCAGCCCAACGATTCGAGGAGGCGGGCAGCCAACTCAAGACAGTGGAGCAGGGGGCCGCCACCTCGGTGCTGCTGGCCGCTTCGCCACTGCTGGAAGGCATCAGCGGACGGTATTTCGACGATTGCAACGAAGCGAAAGTCGTCGATCGTCGCGATGAGTTCGGGATATCCGGTGTCGCCCCGTATGCACTGGACCCGTCCAACGCCGAACGGCTCTGGGAGCATTCTCTGAAGCTGGTTGAATAAGGCATGCCCGAAGGCGACACCGTCTTCCACACCGCTGCGGCGCTACGCGATGCGCTGGCCGGAAAATCCTTGACGCGATGCGATATTCGCGTTCCACGCTATGCCACCGTCGATCTCACCGGGCAGGTCGTCGACGAGGTGCTGAGCCGGGGAAAGCACCTGTTCATCCGGGTGGGTCCGGCCAGCATTCACTCTCACCTCAAGATGGAGGGCAGCTGGCGCATCGGGTGGTCCAAGGTCGCGGCGCACCGCATCCGCGCCGTGCTGGAGACCGCCGACAGCCGGGCCACCGGGATCGACCTCGGCGTTCTCGAAGTCTTGGACCGTGACGCGGACATGGCGGCAGTCGAGCACCTCGGACCAGATCTCCTCGGCCCCGACTGGGAGCCGCGCACCGCTGCGGCCAATCTGGCTGCCGATCCTGAGCGTCCGCTGGCGCAGGCGCTGCTGGATCAGCGCGTGATGGCCGGCGTCGGCAATGTCTACTGCAACGAACTGTGTTTCGTGTTCGGTCGGCTGCCGACCTCACCCGTCAGCACCCTGACCGATCCATTGCGCGTCGTGCAGCGCGCCCGGGACATGCTGTGGCTCAACCGGTCCCGGTGGAACCGCACCACCACCGGGGACACCCGACCCGGACGGCAGCTGTGGGTGTACGGCCGTGCCGGTGAACCATGCCGCCGGTGCGGAACACTGATCGAGACCGATGCGGGCGGCGACCGGGTGACCTACTGGTGCCCGGTCTGCCAAACGTAATCCTGTTGCGCGTCAGCACCCCGCAAACCAACAGCAATCTGCCCGCACTTGTCGCCCGCCGGCGGTATACTCGAACACATGTTCGACGGATTGTCCGATGTGGAGTTGATCGATCAGGTCAGCGCTGCCACGCGGGCCGAGTCGATGGCGATCGCGGCCCG
>MSTD01000094.1 GCA_001942045.1 Mycolicibacterium porcinum | reverse complement strand
GGATACGGGACGCCACCGCCTACGGGTTACGGAACACCTCCGCCCTCAGGTTTCGGTGCGACGCCGCCGCCACCCCCGGGCTATGGCCCTCCGCCGGCCGGATTTGGCCACTCGGCACAGGCACCCGGCGGGTACCCGCCCAATCCGGCGAATCCGCAGAACCCGTATTCGGCTAACGGCGCGCAGAGCCCCATGGAGGCGGCGAATGCGTTGCTCTCCAAGAGCAATTCGTTCATCGCGCAGCTGATGTCGCGCGGTATCCGTGGCGAGTTGATCCGTCAGCCGTGGTTCCAGAAGTGGCGTCAGACTCCGCAGCAGGCTGATCAGTTCGTGTACATCAGCTATGCGGTGGGAATCGTGCTGGCTCTCCTGTTCGGTTTGATGGGCGCGATCGGGACGATTTTCGCGTTGGCCATCGGCATCGGGCTGTGCTACCTCTACTTCGCCCTGGGCACCAAGAAGGCTCACCAGTTCATCGCCTACGGGATCTGTGGTGTCGGTGTGGTGCTGTCGATCTTGAGCATCTTGTTCACCATCGCCGCGCTGGTCGATCTGAGTTCAATCCGGTACTCCACCGGCGGACTCATGCTGACGCTGCTGTTCAGTCTGGGCGTGACCGTGATCGCCGGTGCGGTACTGGCGTACATCGGCATACAGGTTCATCGCGGTATTCAACGGATGTCGTCGCCGCCCCGCTGACCCTGGATCTACCAAATGGCTGGTCTCGGTCAGCCATGGACACCGAAAATGCCTTCCGAACCGGATAATTGAGGAAATTGACGCCTCTGCCGGACTTTCGGGAGGCATTTTTCGTGCCCGCCTCAGCGGATCTTGCTGCGCCAGTCCGGCTTCGGACATTACTGTCACCACCAGTCCGGAGCCGGGTTCCGGCTCTTTGCTGCCACCAAACATTCACGGGTCAACTACGGTCAGCGTGAGTTGTAGTCGATACTTGAGACCGTCGTATGTCTCGTCATCTCAATTCCGGAGGAGATTCAGTCGTGCCCGACCCCGACGACACCTTGCGCAGAGAGCTCGGCTGGACGGGGCCGGAGGAATCTGATTTCGAGCCTGACACCCGCCCAACCCGCCGCAAGCCGCCGGAACCACCTTCGATACCGGGCCGCCCTCCGGTGAATTTCGTGCCGTCGAAGGCGCCGGAAGGCGCCACCCCAGACGATTCCGGGCAGGGTGTGCCGACTGACCCCGACGCGGAGCGAGCTCGCAGCACCTTCCGGGAGGCGCCGCCTGCACCGCCGGTCCCACCCCAACAGCAGGCACCAACATCACAACCGCCGCCACCGCCTCCGCAGGCACCGCCGAAGCCCGAGCCCCGGCAAGACGCCTGGGAGCAGCATCCGCCCGGCTGGCAGCTCCCATCGCAGCGTCCGCCCGGCCCGGGAGGCCCGCCACAACATCCCTACGGACCGCCGCCCGGCCAGCCTTGGCCCCCCGAAGGCGGATTCGCCCAGGATCCCGCCGCAGCCGCACACGGGGTGCCCCCGTTGCCGACGGGTTCGTACGCCGATCGCATCCGCGTCAATGACCTGGTGCCGCCGAAGCGTCAGCCGCCGGGCAGTGGTTGGCGCCTGTTCGTGTATCGAGCCACGTTCGGGTTAATCAACCCGGGCCCGTCGCCCGAGGACCTTCGCCAGGCCGAGTTGGAAGCCAAGATCAGGGGCGTGCTGCGCGGCCATTACAAGGTCGGCGTGATGGGCAAGGGCGGGGTCGGCAAGACCACCGTCTCGGCCAGTGTCGGCTCGATCTTCGCCCAGTTGCGTCAGGACGACCGTGTGGTGGCCATCGACGCCGACACGTCATTCGGGAAGCTCGGCAGCCGCGTCGACCCGCAGGCTCAGAGCTCGTACTGGGAGCTCGCCAACGACAAGCACCTGGATACGTTCGCCGACGTGCGGAGCCGGGTCGGCACCAACGCGGCCGGGCTGTTCGTGCTCGCCGGCGAGGGCACACCGGCCCGCCGCCGAGTGCTCGACGCGGCGATCTACCGCGAGGCCACCACTCGGCTCGACAAGCACTTCTCCATCTCGGTGGTGGACTGCAGCTCGACGATGGACTCGCCGGTGACGCAGGAGGTGCTGCGCGATCTCGACGGCTTGATCGTGGTGTCCTCCCCGTGGGTAGACGGTGCCGCGACTGCCGGTCAGACGCTGGATTGGCTCGCCGCGCACGAGATGACCGGCCTGCTGCAACGCACCGTCGTGGTTCTCAACGACTCTGACGGCCACGCCGACAAGCGCACGCGCACAATCCTGGCCGGGCAGTTCTCGGGTCAGGGTCAGAAGGTGATCGAGGTGCCGTTCGACGGACATCTGCGGCCCGGCGGCGTGGTCGATCCACGGGAGATGTCGACGTCGACCCGCCGCAAGTTCCTGGAGATCGCCGCGGCCCTTGCCGAGCACTTCCCCACCTCCGACGAGCGGCGGGACCACTAGCCGGGCGGCTGATCAGCTCATCGCGCCGATCAGCGCCTCCAAGGCCTTGGCCGTCTGGTCGTCAACCGGGTACTCCGCCTCAACGCGGGCCACCGTGTCCTCGGAAACGCCTGCAGCCGTGGCGGTTTCACCGATCGTCAAGTTCGCCCGCCGACGGGCGGCGTAGAGGCGCTGCCCGAGGGTGGCACCGGGCGCGGTTGCGGCTCGGGCGGTCACCCTGTCGATCTGGCGACGAACGGCGCTGAGCGCCTTGATCAGTGCCGGCGTGACCATCCCGATCCTGGCGGCTCGCGACGCGACGGCTTCGAGGCGGCGCAGATCGCCGAGGACCGCTGTCACGCTGGGGGTGAACGCGGGATCCGCGACGTCGGGCAGGGCGTCGATGGTGGTCTCAAGGGTGGTGACCGCCGTCAGCACCGCCTGGGCGATCAGCGGCACCTCGTCGCCTCCCGCACCCGCGGCGGGCGGGGCCGGCGCGGTGGGCACGGC
>MSTD01000093.1 GCA_001942045.1 Mycolicibacterium porcinum | reverse complement strand
GCACGGCGTGCCCGTCGGGGGACAGGAACATCTTCATGCCGCGCTTGAAGTCCGGATTGTCGAACGTTTCCGGCGGTAGGTAGAACGAGTCGTCGTTCTTGGAAGCGTCGAACGCCTGGCCCATGGCCGTCTGGTTCTCCATCATCGCTTCCATCTGATCCTGCAGCCCGCCCATCGTGGCCTGCATGGTCAGCATCATGTTCTTCATGTTCTTCATGGTCGTGATCATCGGCGGCATGATCGTGAGCATCTGAGGCATGAGCTGATCGAGGCGATCCAGGTCCGGCATCATCTTCTGGATGTCGTCGGTCATGGTGTCGATGCCGTCAAGGGTGTCGAAGATCGACCGGATCGACCAGCACAGGGGAATGTTGAAGCACTTGGGTTCCCAGTACAGGTAATTCCGGATCGGCCGGAAGAAATCATCGAAATCCGCTATGTGGTCCCGCATTTCGGCCACATCGGCGACCATGGTGTGCATCTTGCCGACCATGCTGTGGGTGGTGTCGGACATCTGCTTGACCAGTACGAGCATCTGCTGCATGGTGTCGACCGTCGTCTGCATCTCGTCGGCCATCTTCAACATGTCCTTCATGCGGTCCTGCATGTATTTCATGTTCATCATCTGCGTGGTGCCCTGCATGCTGATCTGGAATGGGATCGAGGTGTGCTCGATCGGCGTTCCCTGCGGGCGGGTGATGGCCTGGACCCGAGAAATACCGGGCACCTGGAAGATTCGCTTGGCGATGCGGTCGACGACGAGGAAGTCCGCCGAGTTGCGTAGGTCGTGATCGCTTTCGATCAACAGCAACTCGGGGTTCATCCGGGCCTGGGAGAAGTGCCGATCGGATGCGGCGTAGCCGGTGTTGGCCGGCAGATCGGCGGGCAGGTACTTGCGGTCGTTGTAGTTGGTCCGGTAGCCCGGCAGGGTCAACAGACCGACCAGTGACAGCGCGATGGTGGCGATCAGGATCGGCCCGGGCCACCGCACCACGGCCGCACCGAGCTTGCGCCAGCCGCGGGTCCGCATGGCCCGCCTGGGCTCCAGTGTCTTGCCGAACTTGCTCGCCACGGTGATGATGGCCGGCCCCAGGGTCAGGGCCGCGACAACGCCGGTGACCATGCCGATGGCCAGCGGGATGCCGAGCGACTGGAAGTACGGAAGGTTGGTGAAGTGCAGGCACAGCGTGGCGCCGGCGATGGTGAGACCTGAGCCCAGCACCACATGCGCCGTGCCGTGGAACATCGTGTAGTACGACTGCTCCCGGTCCTCACCGACACTTCTGGCCTCTTGATATCGGCCGATCAGGAAGATCGCGTAGTCCGTGGACGCGGCGATGGCCAGCGTCACCAACAGGTTGGTGGCGAACGTCGACAGACCGATGATGTCGTAGTAGCCCAGGGCGGCGACGACGCCGCGGGCGGCCGACAGTGACAGCACCACCATGACCAGGGTGAGGATCACCGTGACGACGGAGCGGTAGACCAGCAGCAGCATGATGATGATGACCGTGAAGGTCAGCGCTTCGATGATCTGCACACTGCGGTCGCCGGCGATGTGCTGGTCGGCGGCCAATGCGGCCGGGCCGGTCACGTAAGCCTTGACGCCCGGCGGCGGTGTGACGCTCTCGACGATCTTCTGGACCGCCTCGACCGATTCGTTGGCCAGCGCCTCGCCCTGATTACCGGCGGTGTAGACCTGCACGTACGAGGCCTTGCCGTCGGAGCTCTGTGCCCCGGACGCGGTCAGCGGGTCGCCCCAGAAATCCTGGACGTGCTCGACGTGCTTCGTGTCCGCCTCGAGCTTCTTGACGACCTCGTCGTAGAAATCGTGCGCTTTGATGTCGAGCGGTTCGTCGCCCTCGAGCACGACCATCACCGAGCTGTTGGATTTGAACTCCTGGAACACCTCGCCGACGCGCTTCATCGCGATCATCGACGGCGCCTGGTCGGGGCTCATCGACACCGAGCGCATCTTGCCCACCTCTTCGAGCTGGGGCACAGCGGTGTTCAGGATGCCGATAAGGGCGAGCCAGCCGATGATGATCGGGACGGCCAGGCGCCGGATCCACTTGGCGATCCCCCCGTGCTGGGCATGCCTCGGCCCGGTGACCGGGATCGACTCGGTCGGGGCGTCGTGGTTGCTCATGCAGATTTCACCAAGCAGAAGGTCTGGGCGTTGACGCCGTTGGAGGTTCTCTCGTCCTTGAGTTCGTCATCGACGGTGATGCGGCAGCTGATCGTGTCGCCGTTGCCCTGCGCGACGATGTTGGGGAACACCGAGGGGGCGGTGGATTCCAGCCGCAGCGTCCACGGCAGGGTCACCCCGTCGATGCGTTGGGGCTGGGCGTCGAGATCGAGGTAGTTCACGTCCGCGGTGGCTCCGGGCACGCCGTAGATCTCGTAGACCACGACCTTGGGGTCGAACGGTTTGGTGTCATCGACCTTTGCGCTGGAAATACCGGTGCCGTCGCCTGCGCCGAAGAAGGTGCGTACCCGCATCACCGTGAATCCGCCGACCACGACCACGGCCATGATGATCAACGGAATCCAGAACTTCTTGGCCAGGCCTGAGATTGAAAACTGTTTCCGGCGAGAGCTTTTCGTCGCGTTGGTCATCGTGAAATGGCACCGGTCCGTCGATCGTGGGCGAGTGGGGCAATGGAGAGGCGGGGCGGTGTCGACATGCCGGTGGCACGGCAGCCGATCGGGCAGTACCTGTGCACCATGTTCACCTCGATCACGCCTCGCTGTCTAGCCGAATGGCTAACTAAAAAGTTAGCGAGATATTAGCCTATTTAAATGAGTGGCAAAACGGTGACACAGCCGTGATTGTTCGCGCGGCGCGCTGTCCGGCGGCCGCCAGTGGCCCAGCTTCGTAGCTCGCGGTGCAGTCGCAGGTCAGGCCACTTTTACAGCCCCGTCAGGGGTGGGCACGCTGAGGCGCGGGACGCTCATTGTGATGGAGCTAACGAAACAGGCTGGGTCTTGCCGCCGTGTCGGCCGCCAGACCCAGCCCTCGTGGGATCCCTCGGACTAGTGCCAGTCCCAGACCGACATGTCGTTGGGCGGGTAGTTCTGGCAGACGTCGGTGGTGTTGGCCGCGACGC
>MSTD01000092.1 GCA_001942045.1 Mycolicibacterium porcinum | reverse complement strand
TCGCTGTGCCGTCGGCAACGCTGTTGGCGCCGTCGAGGCTCACGGCGCCAACAGCGTTGCCGACGGCACAGCGACCGGCGGTAGCGGCGGAATCGGTGACGACGGCATCGGCGGCAGCGGTGCTGCTGCACTCGTCGGCGCAAACCTCGGTGGCAAGGTGACCAACGCGAGCGCCACTGGCGGCGACGGCGGTAACGGCACCAACGACGGCAAGGGCGGCGCCGGCGGCTACTCGGAGATCAGTGCCGGCTTGAAGGGTGGAACCGGAGGCACCGCCTCAGGCATCGCCCACGGCGGTACAGGCGGCGACGCCACGGGCGCCGGCAGCCTCGGCGGTAACGGTGGCAGTGGCAACATTCAGGCTGGCTTCCTCAGCGGCGTCGGCGGAAACGACGGCACCGCAAGCGGATCCGCGACCGGCGGGGCCGGTGGCGACGCCACTACTGGCGGCAAGGGCGGCACCGGAAGTATCGGCAGCATCGTCGCCGGCGGCGATGGCGCGGTCGCCAGTGGCACAGCTATCGGCGGCAAAGGCGGCGACGGTCACAACGGCGGTACTGGCGGCAGCAGCACCAACGGCCAGATCGCAGCCCTGAACGATGGCGCGAAAGCCAGCGGCACCGCCAGGAGCGGCGACGGTGGTGACGCCACCGGAGCCGGCAGCGTCGGCGGAAACGGCACCATCGGCAACATCCAGGCATTCGGGGTAGACAGCGAGGCCAGTGGCACAGCGACCGGCGGCGACGGCGGTGACGCCACCAACGGTGGGCACGGCGGCGTCGGCGGCCAGGGACGTATCGCGGCCAATGGCACCGGCAGCAAGGCCACCAACAGCAGCGCCACCGCGGGCGCGGGCGGCAACGCCAACGGCGGCACCGGCGCCATGGGTGGACAGGCCTATGTCTTCGCCGGAACGTTCGGTAATCCCGCCAGTGGCGGCAACATCGACGATGCCACCGCAATCGGCGGCGATGCTGTTGGCGCCAGCCAGGGCGGTATCGGCAAGGTCGAGGCGATCAATGGCACCATCTCCGACAGCAGCGCGACCGCAGCCGACGGCAATTCCGGCGGGCTTGGCGGATACGCCACGGTGAGTGCCACCAATGGCGGCAGCATCTCGGGCAGCCATGCGACTGGCGGCCAGAACAGCGACACCGCCGTCGGCGGCGCCGCCACGATCGAGGCCGACGGCGCCGGCAGCTCGGTGATCAACGCCAACGCCGACGGTGGCGACGCCGGGACCGGAGATACCAACGGCGGCAAGGGCGGCAACGGTGGTGCGGCGAACGTCAGCGCGCTCGGCGGCGGCCAGATCACCGATACCATCGCGCAAGGCGGCAAGGGCGGCAACGGAACAGACGGCGGCAAGGGCGGATTCGGTGGTGAAGGTCTGATCCAGGCCACCGGTGCCACCAGCACCGCCACCGGCAGCGCGACCGGAGGCGACGGCGGCAACGCAGACGACAGTGGCCTCGGCGGCAACGGTGGCCGCGGTGTCGTCTCCGGCGGCTACGGCACCCTCACCAACCCCGGTGATGCAGACGGCAGCGCGACCGGAGGCAAGGGCGGAACCGCCACGGGTACCGGTAGCACCGGAGGGGTCGGCGGAAACGCCTTCGTCGTCGCGGCTAATGGGTACGGAAACGAAGTTGCCTACGCCAACGGGATCGCCACAGGCGGAGCCGGCGGCAACGGCTCTGCCGGCGGCCATGGCGGCGCTGGCGGAACCGGACTGGTCGACGCCGGTATCGGCGGCGATTACAGCGGCGGCACCGTCGTCAACGGCACCGGCACCGGTGGCGCGGGCGGCAACGGTTACAACGGCGGAACCGGTGGCAAGGGTGGAAAGGGCGGAGTCTTCGGCGAGTACGGCAGCGTCGTCTACGACACCACGGCCACCGGCGGCAAGGGTGGCAACAGCGGCACCGGAACCGGCGCAGGCAAGGGTGGTGACGGCGGTTATGGCTACGCCCTGTCCTCGGTCGACCTCGTCGGGGGCAGCGTCACGGGTGGCGCCGGTGGGACCGGCGGCAACGGCGGCACTGGCGCTCAAGGCGGGGCCGGCGGCAACGGAGGCAACGCGCACTTGTGGATCGGCACCGACAACACCGTCGTCGGTGGCGCCGGCGGGGCTGGCGGCAACGGCGGAACGGGAGCGGGCCACAACGGTGGCGCTGGCGGCAGCGGCGGCTACGCCACCATCACCGGCTCCACCCCCGCCGGCGCGGTTACCGGAAGCAGCGCCACCGGCGGGAACGGCGGCGATGGGGCCGACGGCACCGCCATCGCTGCGGGAGGCAAGGGCGGCAACGGCGGAACCGCCAAGCTCGAGGCCAACGGAACCACCACCGCTGTGACCGATGCGCACGCCACGGGCGGCAACGGCGGCAACGCCACGGGCACGGGTGTGGGCGGCGATGGCGGCCAGGGCATCATTCTGGCCAATTTCGCGAACAACACCGTCAACGATGCTCACGCCATCGGTGGTGACGGCGGCGCCGGTAACGGCGGCATCGGCGGCAAGGGCGGTGACGGAATGGTCGACACCGGCGGTGCGAATGCCAGCGTGAGTGGCACCGGCCAGGGTGGCGACGGCGGTGACGGAATCGCCAACGGGCACGGCGGCGATGGCGGCATCGGCGAGGTCTACGCCAAGGCCGAAGGAACTGCGAATGGCACCGCGACCGGCGGACGTGGCGGCAATGGGACCGACGCGGGCAGCACCGGTGGTCACGGCGGCGACGCCTGGGTCCAGGCGGGTTACAGCACATATCTCGGTGGCACCGCCACCGGCACCGCGAAGGGCGGCGACGGTGGTGACGCGACCAACGGTGGCACCGGCGGCGACGGCGACTACGGCCTGGTCATGACCGGCGGAGCAGGCAGCTCAGCCAACGGCACCTCGACGGGTGGCGATGGCGGAGACGCCGATGGGCTTGGGTCGCACGGCGGAAAGGGCGGCAGCGCTCAGTTGACCGGCCTGTACGGCACGATCTCCGGCAACAGCACCGCCGGGGACGGCGGCAACGCCACCGGCGGGGGCACCGGAGGTCTCGGTGGCCGCGCCTGGGCAGCGGTGTGGGACAACGGCACTCAGGTCGACGAAGGCTCCTCCATCACCAACAGCACCGCCATCG
>MSTD01000091.1 GCA_001942045.1 Mycolicibacterium porcinum | reverse complement strand
TGTTGGGTGTGGAGCGGGTTGGGGTGGATGACTCGTTCTTCGAACTCGGTGGGGACAGCATCTTGTCGATGCAGGTGGTTGCCCGGGCTCGGGCGGCTGGTCTGCGGTGTCGTCCGCGGGATGTGTTCGTAGAGCAGACTGTGGGCCGGTTGGCTCAGGTGGTCGAGGTCGGCGGTGAGTCGGCGGTGGCTGATGCGGGTGTGGGGTCGGTGGTTGCCACACCGATTATGCGGTGGTTGGCCGAGGTGGATGGGCCGGTCGATCAGTTCAATCAGGCGTTGGTGGTGCAGGCTCCGGCGGGGGTTGATCAGTCCGATGTGGTGGCGTTGTTGCAGGCCTTGTTGGATCGGCATGCGATGTTGCGGTTGCGGGTGGTTGACGACGGTGTGGGCGGGTGGTCGTTGACGGTGCCTGAGCCCGGTTCGGTGGATGCGGCTGGTTGTCTGCAGGCGGTGGACGTGTTGTCCGATGAGGCATTGATCAAAGCGCGTTCGTTGTTGAATCCGGCTGCTGGAGTGATGCTCAGTGCGTTGTGGGTGGCTTCGGTAGGTCAGTTGGCGTTGGTGATTCACCACTTGTCGATCGATGGCGTGTCGTGGCGGATTCTGTTGGAGGATCTCAATATTGGGTGGGGTCAGCGTCGTGGCGGGGTGCCGGTGGTGCTGCCTGAGGGCGGGACGTCGTTTGCGCGGTGGTCGTTGATGTTGGCCGAGCATGCGTGTGCTGCGGAAGTTGTTGCCGAGGTTGATGCCTGGCGGCGGGTGGCGGCGGTGCCTGCGGTGTTGCCTGTGGTGCAGCCCGAGGTGGATACCTATGTCAGTGCGGGGCATTTGTCGGTGTCGCTGGATGTTGAGACCACTCGGTTGTTGTTGGGGGAGGTGCCTGCTGCGTTTCATGCCGGGGTCAACGACGTGTTGGTGATTGCGTTGGGCTTGGCGTTGGCGGAGTTTTTGGGTGTGCGCAGGGCGCCGATCGGCATCGATGTGGAGGGGCATGGGCGCCATGAAGAGTTGGCCGCCGGTGTTGATTTGTCGCGCACGGTGGGGTGGTTTACCGCCAAGTATCCGGTGGCAGTGACTGTTGACGGGTTGTCCTGGGCTGAGGTGGTGGCTGGGGAGGCCACGTTGGGGGCGGTGGTCAAGGACCTCAAGGAACAGCTTCGGGCTGTGCCGGATGCGGTGACCTTCGGGTTGTTGCGTTATCTCAATCCCGATGTGGAGTTGGCGGTTTCAGATCCGTCCGTGGGATTCAACTACCTGGGGCGCCTTGGTGTTGGGGTTGAGGGGGCTGATGAGTTGTGGATGATCGGTGACGATGGTTTGTCGCTGACTGCGGCTGCTGCTGCAGTGCCGATGCCGTTGGCGCACACGTTGGAGCTCAATGCGGGGACACTCGACACTACTGGTGGTCCGAAGCTGCAAGCCAACTGGACGTGGGCGCCTTCAGCGTTGGATGAGGCCAAGGTCGGTCGACTGAGTCAGTTGTGGGCTGAGGCGCTGATGGGCATCTGTGTTCATGTGCGTGGCGGTGGGGGCGGGTTGACTCCGTCCGATATTGCGCCGGCTCAACTGAATCAGGGTCAGATCGAGGAGCTGTGTCGGTATGAGCCGATCGCTGATGTATTGCCGTTGACTGCGGTGCAGCAGGGTCTGTTGTTTCAGTCCAGGATCGCCGAAGGCGAACTTGCTGATGTGTATGCGTTGCAGTTGGTCATCACCTTGGCCGGTGCTGTCGACCCGCAGCGGTTGGAGCGGGCGGTGCATACGGTGGTTGGGCGCCATCCCAATCTTGTGGCTCGGTTCCACGATCGGTTCGACCAGCCGGTGCAGGTTATTCCGGCTTATCCGTTGGCGCCATGGCGTTATGTCGAGCTCGATACCGATGAGTGTGTTGAGCAGGTGTGTGGCGAAGAGCGTGTTGCGGTGTGTGATCTGGTCGACCAGAACGCTTTTCGGGTGTTGTTGATCCGTACAGGAGAGGAACGGCACCGGTTGGTGCTGACCAGTCATCACATCGTGCTCGACGGTTGGTCACTGCCGATTCTGTTGAGCGAGATCTTTGGTACCTATCACGGTCAGCGGTTGCCCGCGCCGGTGCCATATCGCCGGTTCGTTACCTGGCTGGCCGAGAGAGACCGTGACGCCGGTCGCGATGCCTGGGCCCACGTGTTGACCGACTTCGACACCCCCACCCTCGTGGGGATGCGCGGCCACACGGCGTTGGGCCAGAGGGGGGTCAGAACCGATTGGGTCTCGAAGACGGTTACAAGTGCTTTGGGGGAGTTGGCCCGTGTGTGTCACACCACCGTCAACACTGTGTTGCAGGCGGCCTGGGCGCAGATCCTGATGTGGTTGACCGGACACCACGACGTGGCCTTCGGCACTGCCGTGTCGGGTCGGCCGGTGGAGATCGCCGGCGCGGAGTCGATGGTGGGTCTGTTCATCAACACCATCCCGGTCCGAGCCACTGTCACCGCCGATACCACCATCGCCAGCCTGCTCGAACAACTCCAAAACAGCTACAACCACACTCTCGATCATCAACACTTGGCACTCAACGACATTCACCGCGTCACCGGTCTCGATCAACTCTTCGACACCTTGTTCGTGTTTGAGAACTACCCGATCGACGTGGATGCATTGGGGACCGCCGATGGTCTGTCCGTTATGGATTTCACCAGCCATGAATACAACCACTATCCGCTGTCCGTACAAGCAATTCCTGGGCCCCGCATAGATATTCGGGTCGAGTTCGACACCGAGGTCTTCGATCAGGCCGGCGTCGATGCGCTGATCGAACGATTCAAACGCGTGTTGGTGGCGATGGTTGCTGATCCGGGGCGGTCTTTGTCGTCGATTGATGTGCTTGATGAGGTTGAGCATGCCGAGCTCGACAGGGTGGGTAATCGTGCGGTGTTGGTCCAGCACTCCATGCGGGTGTCGATTCCGGAGGTGTTTGCTGCGCAGGTGGGGCGTACTCCTGATGCGGTGGCGGTGACCGGTGAGGGTGGGTTGTTGACCTACCGGGAGCTGGATGAGGCGTCTAATCGGTTGGCGCACTTGTTGGTTGAGCAGGGTGCGGGTCCGGGTCGGTGTGTGGCGTTGTTGTTCTCGCGTTCGGCTGAGGCGGTCGTGGCGAT
>MSTD01000090.1 GCA_001942045.1 Mycolicibacterium porcinum | reverse complement strand
GGGTGCTGGCCCTGAGATGGAACCGGCCGCGGGCGCTGGCCCTGTGGCTGTGCTGGTCGCGGGGGTTGCGCCTGGGGTTGGGGTGGTTGCGGGCCGGGGCGTTGACCCTGCGGCGGCATCGGCCGAGATGGCTGGTGTTGAGGTTGCGGTGGCACCGCCCGCTGCGGCGTCGGCGGCGGTTGCGGCTGGCGCTGCTGCGGAGGCGGACCAGGTCTGGATTGCGGTGACGGGCCCGGTCGCGTCGGCGCAGCCGGCGGCGCGGCAGGCCTCGGAAGGTTGCGGGCGACGGGAACGGCCTGCGTGGTGATGCGGAAGGTCAACCGGGGACCAGCCGGGTCGCCGAGGGTGATTGCGACATCATCACTGATCGGAACTGTCGCCTGTCGGACTCCGCCGACGTAGATCCCGTTGCGGCTTCTGTCTTCAGCCATCCACTGGCCAGTCCGCGCCGTAAGTATCAGATGCTGACGTGAGATGGCCTGCTTGGCAGTAACTTCCACGCGAATATCCGCATCGGTGGCTCGTCCGACCACCACGTCTCGGCCCGGAGGGAACGTGTACATGGCCTCGCCCAGCCAAACGACCAACGGTGGGGCCGTCGTAACGGTCACGATGCGCTCCTTCTCGATTACCTTCCAGCGGAGTCAAGTCATCCGGGTCGCACTGAGAGCGCACCCATGATCCGCGAGAACGGTAGCGTTGTTTGCCCTGCCTTCGGGATAACCGCAGCAGAAGGTGCGGTGTCCATCAGCCATTACCTGATCAATGATTTGCGCAGATCGACGCTCCCCCAGGTCGTACCGTTGCGGCGCGTCTCCGGGCGGCCGCGCTGCCCGTGTCCCGCTACGGTTTAAGTTCCTGTGATCGTAGCGTCGCTCCGGTTGCGGCGTACGCAGTTCCTGCTCGCCCACGGCACTCCCCGCCGGGATCGTCAGGAGGCAGCAGCTCCGCGGAGATCCGCGCGACCCGCAAAAGGGCCTGCACACCTGCGGATCCGGCGGCATCCGGGCAGCGGGACAGGATCGCGGTGAGCTCCCCGATGCGCCGGCGCAAATTTGCGGTCCGATCCCGATAGTCCGGGTCGGTGGCGACGCCAAGTTCACTCAGCGAGTCCGCTATGTCGTCGAGTGACCGTGCGGCCGCATCCAGCAGGTGACCGAGCCGGATCTCCGGCGTGATGACGTCGGTGATGTCCCCGGGGTCGGCATAGTCGAACTCGACCGCGAGACCGTCGGGTGCTCCGAGCCGGATCGTCATCCCCTCGGTCAGAGTCGCCTCGTACACTCGACGCCCGTCGAGGTAGATGCCGTTTCGGCTCTCGTAATCGACGATCTTCCACTGCGGTCCCGGCGCAAGGCGAGCGTGCAGTCGCGATATGGCGGGATGGCTGAGGTGGATACCCGCGCTAGACACCTCTCGGCCGATGATGACATCGCCATCGTTTGCGCAGAGCAACAACCGTTGCCCATTGATCGACGCCACCAGGTCGGTCCCGCTCACAACACCCGCCCATAGCTGCATGCGACCCGCGGGTTCGCCAAGGCGCTGATCGACCCCACAAACTGCAGCGGCGCTGCGCTTCTCTGGCCCATATTCGTAGCGTAACCCACGAAATGAGAGTGCAACCTCAAGGTTGACTCGCCTGTTCAGCTCCATCCCGGGCCGATGTGCGGGTCGAAGAATGTCGGAGTATCTGGAGGTCATGAGTATTTCCTGCGCGCATAGCACGTCGCCGATCAACATTTCGTCGCGCCGCTACGGTTTTGGGGTTGCGCTACGGTTATCGCTACGGTTAAAGTTGCCGCACTGCTACGGTTCAGTTCCAGGAAAGGTTCGCCATGAAGGTCACCGCCAGCACTGCCCGGCCCCTCGGACACCGCCTCACCCTGCGCCACCCGGCAACAGCGCGACAGGCAGCTCCTGTCACCCGATTGGCCACCGCCGGGGTTCTCGCCGCCATGGCCATCGCCGGCAGCACCGGGACTGCCGCAGCCGCACCGACGACTCCTCTGCCGACCTTCTCCTGGTCAGGAACCGACAGCAGCCCGCTTGCCGGCAGCCTCGACGGGCTGCTCCTCAACGCACGGCAAGTGTCGCGAATTGCCGGTACCAACAGCGAACTCCGCGACAGCAAGGTCGACCCGAACCTTGGCAACCAATACACGGTCACGCCGCCCCAATGCCTGTCTGCCTACGCGCCCGGACAGGCCGGCGCCTACGCGGATGCCGCCCCCGAGCAGGTCGCCTTCAAGTCGGTGACCAGCCCTCGCGACAGCTCGACCGAGCGCCTGTCTGTGTGGGAGGGCGTCGTCGAATTCGACACCAAGCAGGACTCCCTGGATTTCATGACCAGGACCGCGTCTTCGTGGAAGTCCTGCAGCGGATTGACTGTGACCGAAGCCGAGGGCGGCAGCTGGGAGATGGGACAGACCAAAGTCAACGACGCGCGCACCGTGGTCACCCTCGGTCAGGAAGCGTCCGACGGTTCGTCGTCCTGCGAACGAGCCATGGCTGCCTATCGCAACGTGTTCATCGACGTCATGTACTGCTCCCCCGACCACGACCCGAGCGGTAAGGCTGCGGCCGTCGTGGGTGCCATCGCCGAGCAAGCCGCCTCCAGCTAAGCGCAAACTCGTTGCCCAGCGCGCCCTCGCGGTCGACCACAATCCCGCGAGGGTGCGCAACAGCTTGACTGCGCCGGTCACGCCGGGAACCGCCCATGATTCGATACACGATGTGCACGATGGCCACCGCACCACACAGCAACAGTCCGCGCTCGTTGCAGATCGTGCCCGAAACCGAATGCCAGCTGCTCCATGTCAGCTGCTCCCCAAGACGAAAGTGGCCCCGTGACCCAGAACAGTGACGGCGAGGAGACCCGCTCCTACACGCCCGGACCACCCCCGCATACCCGCGGCCACCAGTCGTACGCTCCGCCATCCGCGACGCCCTGGACACCGACGGTCGCCTCGGGATGGGGAGCACATCCGCCGTACACCCAGCCTCCCTCACCGGCGCCGTCGACTGGAGGCGCCGGGCGCCGAGCGGTCACCGCGGTCGCGGTGTTCGTCGCCATCATCCTTGTCGGTGGCGCGGGACTGTGGTGGGTGCAACGCTCGAGAAGTTCTGCCGCCGAACAGAATTCGGACATCACAGCAACTCAGGCCACCGCATCGTCGGCGACGAGCCCAACGCCGGCGCCCAGCTCCACCGCAGCTGGCGCAGGACAGGCCCCGGCGACGGCACCGGTGAACAGCGCCGAGTTGGCCACCTTTCTGCCCGACGCACAGACGCTACAGAAACTCCTGGTCACCGAGCCTCTGACGCGTACCGCTGACGCCGAGTCCACCTACACCGCAGTGACCACCGACCGGCCCGATTGTGGTGGTGCGCCCAATGTCGCCCTCCCGACCGCATACGACAGGTCGGGTTACACATCCATCCGAACTCAAGAGTTCTTCACCCAGCCTGGCCCGAGTGGCCAGGACAGCGTCACCCAGGCCGTCGCGGCCTTCCCTAGCGATCAGCAGGCAAAGGATTTCGTGGCCTTGGAAGCGAGCCGCTGGGACAATTGCAAGTTCGAATTGGTGACCATCCGCAACGACGGACAAGACGCCATTGTTCGCAGAATCTACAGCCCGACCAACAAGAACGGCGTGCTGACCGTATCGACTCACTCCCAGATGCAACGCACGCTTGGTTGCCAGCGTGGCCTCAGTCATCGCCGCAACATCGTCATCGACGTGCAGGTCTGCGGCCCCGGTGGCAGCGCCCAAGCAGCCGAACTCGTCTCGACCATTACCGACCGAATTCCCAGCAACTAAGGCAGGCTGATTACCTGATGAGCACTTACGACCCCAACTCGGACGACGACATGACCCGGGACTGGCCGACCAATCGACCATTCCCGCCGCCGACCGGTAACGACAGCGGAGCGAATACCTACTACGCC
>MSTD01000089.1 GCA_001942045.1 Mycolicibacterium porcinum | reverse complement strand
GCACGCCACGGGTCCGGCCCGACCAGCGGGCCGCGCCGAGCTGTCCGACGCCGCGGTGGTGTCACGATCGTGGGGCATGGCGTTCGCCACGCTGATCTCCCGGATCACCGGCTTTCTCCGCTTCGTCCTGCTCATGGCGCTGCTCGGCGGACCCCTGACGAGCTCGTTCTCGGTGGCCAACCAGCTGCCCAACATGGTCGCCGCACTGGTGCTCGAAGCCACGTTCACGGCGATCTTCGTGCCCGTACTGGCCCGGGCCGAACGCGACGACGCCGACGGCGGCACCGCCTTCATCCGGCGGCTGGTGACGCTGGCCACCACCCTGCTCCTGGTCACCACCGTGCTGTCGGTGCTGTGCGCGCCGCTGCTGGTGCGGCTCATGCTCGGCAGCGATCCGCAGGTGAACAACCCGCTGACCGTGGCATTCGCCTACCTGCTGCTGCCGCAGGTGCTGTTCTACGGGCTGACCTCGGTGTTCGGCGCGATCCTCAACACCCGCAACGTATTCGGTCCCCCGGCCTGGGCGCCCGTGCTCAACAACGTGGTGGCGATCGTGACGCTGGGCGTGTTCGTTCTGGTGCCCGGCGAGCTGTCGAGCGATCCGGTCAAGCTGGGCACCGCCAAGCTGGTGGTCCTCGGTGTCGGCACCACGCTGGGCGTGGTGGTCCAGGCCGTCGTCCTGTTCGTGGCGATCCGCGCCGAACGGGTCAGCCTGCGGCCACTGTGGGGCATCGACGACCGGCTCAAGAAGTTCGGCACCATGGCCTCGGCGATGGTGCTCTACGTGCTGATCAGCCAGGTCGGCCTGATCGTCGGCAACCAGATCGCCAGCACGGCCGCCGCCTCCGGACCGGCCATCTACAACTACACCTGGCTGGTGTTGCAGCTGCCGTTCGGAATGATCGGCGTGACCGTACTGACCGTGGTGATGCCACGCCTGAGCCGGAACGCGGCGGCCGACGACGTCCCCGCCGTCCTCGACGATCTGTCCCTGGCCACCCGCCTGACGATGGTGACGCTAATCCCGATCGTGGCGATGATGACCGTCGGCGGGCCGGCGATCGGCAGCGCGCTGTTCGCGTACGGCAACTTCAGCGCCACCGACGCCGGTTACCTCGGGATGGCGATCACGCTGTCGGCCTTCACGCTGATCCCCTACGCGCTGGTGCTCCTGCAACTACGGGTGTTCTACGCCCGGGAGAAGCCGTGGACCCCGATCGTCATCATCGTCGTGATCACGGTCGTCAAGATCGCCGCCTCGATCGCCGCGCCACACCTGACCGACGACCCGAACATGGTGGCCGGCTACCTGGGCCTGGCCAATGGTCTGGGTTTCTTGGCCGGTGCCGTTGTCGGTTACGTGCTGCTGAAGGCCAACCTGCGGCCGCGGGGCGGACGGCTGCTGCGCGACGCGGTGATCCGCACCATCCTGGTGACCATCGCGGCGTCGTTGATCGCGAGCCTGGTGGCCCATGCCGCCGATCGGCTGCTGGGACTGGATTCGCTGACCGAGCATGCCGGTGCCGGCGGTTCGCTGCTGCGCCTGGTCGCCCTCGGCGTGATCATGGTTCCGATCATCGCCGGCGTGATGCTCGCGGCGCGCGTGCCCGAGGCCCACTCGGCACTGGCCGTGGTCCGCCGCCGGCTCGCCCGGGGACGTGTCGCAGCGCCGCCGGCGGCCGCAAAGGTAGCCGTGCAAACAATTTCGCCGCCCGTCGGGCCTCATCCCCCAGCGCCCGTCACGTACCCTGATCAGAGGAATTCTTCTCCCACTGGGTGGCCGTCAAGCCCGGCAGCCGCCGGAGGCGGGAGTCCGGCAGGTGTTGCCGGGGCGGGGATGTGGAAAGGATCACCGGTGACCGACGAATCTGCGGACGGCCCGGCACTGGACTCCACGTCGAGTTCCGGGATGACAACCGAGACGACGAAGTTGCCGCGCCCGGCCGCCGACGAGTTCCAGCCCGACGTGCCCCCTGCCGGGCCGGCAGCTGCCGCACCGGCCGAGGACGACGCGGCCGATGACGCGGCTGCGGCCCGGTCGAACGGCGCGACGCGTCCGCTCACCGACTTCGGCGGTGACCCGACCCGGGAGCCGATCTCGTTCGCCCCGCCGCACGACGCCGCACTGGAATCCGCGGAAGACGATGTGCACCTCATTCCGGGGGCGACGATCGCCGAGGGCCGCTACCGGTTGCTCGTGTTCCACGGCGGTCCGCCGCACCTGCAGTTCTGGCAGGCGCTGGACACCGCGCTGGACCGCCAGGTGGCGCTGACCTTCGTCGACCCCGACGCCACCATGCCCGACGCCAAGGTGCAGGAAATTCTTTCCCGCACCCTCAAACTCAGCCGGATCGACGTTCCCGGTATCGCGCGGGTGCTCGATGTGGCGCACAGCGGATCCGGCGGCCTGATCGTCTCGGAGTGGATTCGCGGCGGCTCGCTGGCCGAGGTGGCCGACACCTCGCCATCCCCGATCGGTGGGGCCAGGGCCATTCAGTCGCTGGCCGCTGCCGCCGAGGCCGCCCACCGCGCCGGCGTCGCACTGTCGATCGATCACCCGAGCCGAGTGCGCGTCAGCATCGAAGGCGATGTGGCCCTGGCCTTCCCGGCCACCATGCCCGAGGCCACCCCGGACGACGACATCCGCGGCATCGGGGCCGCGCTCTACGCGCTGCTGGTCAACCGCTGGCCGCTGCCCGAGTCTGGGGCGCGCAGCGGGCTGGAACCTGCTGCGTTGGATCAGGCCGGCCAACCGGTCGAGCCGCGCGCCATCGACCGGGACATCCCGTTCCAGATCTCGGCGGCGGCCGCTCGGGCCGTCCAGCCTGGTGGTGGGATCCGAAGTGCTCCAACACTTTTGAATCTGCTGCAACAGGCCACCGCGATCGCCGATCGCACCGAACTGCTGGGCTCGGTCGAGGAGACTCCCGCTCCGGCCGCCCCGGTCCGGGCACATGAGACACCCGAGGAGCACGAAGCCGCCGAGGCCCGCCGTCGTAAAGGCCTGATCATCGGCATCAGCGTGGCCGCCGCCATCATCCTGGTCGCGCTGATCGTGATGGCTTCGGTTCTCAACAGCATCTTCGGCGATGTCGGGGGTGGTCTGAACCGTGACGAGCTCGGTCTGAACGCGCCGTCGGCGAGCAACGAAGAGACGCAAGACAATTCGAACGCAGCCACCGGGAGCACGGTGAAACCCGTTCGGGCCACGGTGTTCTCACCCGAAGGCGAAGCCGATTCGCCGGCCACGGCCGGGCAGGCCATCGACGGGAGCTCGAGCACGGCGTGGTCCACCGACACGTACTCGGATCCGGCTCCGTTCCCCGGGTTCAAGAACGGCGTCGGCCTGATGCTGCAGTTGCCGCAGCCGACCGTGATCGGCGCCGTCACCCTCAACGTGACGAGCACCGGGACCTCGGTGCAGATCCGTTCGGCGCAGTCCGCCACGCCGTCGTCACTGTCGGACACCACCGAGCTGACCCCGCCGACGCCGCTGAAGCCCGGCTCCAACACCATCTCGGTGAACAAGGCGTCCTCGACCTCCTACGTCCTGGTGTGGATCTCGACGCTGGGCACCGTGGACGGCAAGAGCCGCACCGATATCTCCGAAATCACCCTCAAAGCAGCATCCTGACCGGTCATCCACAGCCGATTCAGAGCTTTGACCAGGCGCTATGCCGTAGCCGGGAAACAAGTGTCCAGGCCGTCGCCCGGCAGCGTTTAAGTTCAGCGTGTGGGAAGGTTCGGGGGAGCCGGCAAGCCGGAGACGACGCGGGGGCACCGGGAAGATGGGCCTGTCACGCGTTCTGATGCCGAACTATTGGCCGCCCACGTCGCCGGGGATCGATACGCATTCGAGGAGCTGGTGCACCGCCATCACCGGCAGTTGCGCCGCCTGGCCTTTCTGACCAGCCGTCATCACGAAGACGCCGACGATGCGGTGCAGGAGGCCCTGCTCTCGGCGCATCGCACCGCGGCGTCGTTCCGGCACGACTCGGCGGTCAGCAGCTGGCTGTACCGCATCGTGGTCAACGCCTGCCTGGACCGGGTGCGCCGGTCGCGAACCCAGCCCGCGGCGTCCCCGTACGAGTTCAGTCATCTGCTGCACGTGCACGACCCGGCCGGTGACCCGGCACCGCGGGTGGCCACCGCGATCGTGGTGGAGCGGGCGCTCATGCAGCTGCCGGTCGAGCAGCGGGCCGCGGTGGTCGCGGTCGACATGCAGGGCTATTCGGTGGCCGAGACGGCACAGCTGCTCGGGGTGGCCGAGGGCACCGTGAAGAGCCGCTGCGCCCGCGCCAGGCACAAACTGGCCCGGCTCCTCCAGTATTTTGAAGCCGATGAACGGCAGCACGCCCCGAGTGCCATCGGACGGCCCGATTCCGGCTGAGCTGCTGGCTGACCTGCAGGCCGGGCTGCTCGACGACGCCACTGCCGCCGATGTGCGCCGGCGCGTGCGCACCGACCCGCTGGCCGGACCCGAGGCGAAGAAGACGCTGGCCGCCCTCGATCGGGTCCGCCGCGATCTGCGCGAGTTGGGTGCGGATTCCCAGTCCGCTGCCCCGGTGCCCGCCGAGGTCAGCGCCCGGTTGACCGAGGCACTGCGGGCC
>MSTD01000088.1 GCA_001942045.1 Mycolicibacterium porcinum | reverse complement strand
TGCGCCGACGGGTGATCGGTCAACAGTTGGCGCGACACCCCGCCGTGCCCGGCCCAGGCGTCCAAGGTGTTCGCCGAGGGCACCCGGGTCGCCGACACCCTGTTGATCATCGACCTGCCGCGCCCGCCGGCCCCGCTGCATTTGTTGCGCCTTGCCACGATGTTGCCCGCGGCCGTGCTGCTGCCGTTCGCGCACGACGGGATCATCAGCTCACTGCGCAGCTACAGCCCCTCGGCACTGCGCAGCCTCGCCCGCCATGCCGACCCGTCGATCGAGCTCACGCTGCGTAGCGGCCTGACCGAACCTCAGATCGTCATCGCAAGGCGCGCAAGGTGAATCGCGTCAGGCTCGCCTTTTGACCTGCGGCGCCACCGAGAAGAGGTCGGCCACGGTGGAAGCCAGCTCCAGGAAGGCCTGCCGGGTCGGCCCGCTGAGGAAGCCGAGGTCGACTTCGGCCCCTTCGGCCAGGTGATCGTCGAACGGGATCACGTGCAACGCCCGCACCCTGGGCAGGAAATGGTTGGACAGCTGTGTCATGTCAAGCCCGAGCGCGCCCGGCCGCGACGCACTGACCACCACGATGGCCTTCGGCACCAGGTGCGAATACCCGTTGCGCTCAAGCCAATCCAGCGTGGCAAGCGCGCTTCGCGCCGAGTCGATGGCGGGCGAGGCCACGATCACGATGGCGTCCGCGGCATCGAGCACGCCTGCCATCGCCGAGTGCACCAGCCCGGTGCCGCAGTCGGTCAGGATGATGTTGTAGAAGCGCTGCAGGACACTCAACACTCCGCGGTAGTCGTACTCCGAGAAGGCTTCCGACGTGGCCGGATCCCGTTCGGACGCCAGAATCTCCAGCCGGCTAGTGCTTTGCGAGGTGTGCCGCCGGATGTCGGAGTAGCGCGATATGCCGTCGTCGAGGAGCACGTCGCGCACCGTGGAATTGCACTCGTTGGGTCCGCGCTGGGCCAGGGTGCCGAAATCAGGGTTGGCGTCCACCGCGATCACCCGGTCGCCGCGGGTCGCCGCCAGCGTGGCACCCAACCCGACGGTGGTCGTGGTCTTGCCCACCCCACCTTTCTGGGACAGCAGGGCGATGTTGAACGGACCGCCGACCACCGGCTGGTTCACCCGGTCGATGAGCGACTTTCGGTTGGCCTCCTGCTCGGAGACTCCCGGGTTGATACCCGTGGCCCGGTAGACGGCCTTGCGCCAGCCCGATTTCGGGGTCGGCGCGGCACGAACCAGCCCGAGATCGCCGTTGCTCGGCACCACCGAAGGACGATGACTCGCTCCGTTCCCGGGTTGGCTGGAGGTGAACGGGGTCTGCTCCGGCGGGCCGAGCGTGAGCCGCTCGTCATCGCGGTCGGTCATGGCTGCTCCTTCCGTCAACTCGAGGCCGTCATGCCGAGCACCTGCTTGAGTGCGGCCTGCATATCGGACAGTTCGATCCGCATCAGCTGCGCCTCGTCGAGTTCCGACAGGTTCGTACCGTGGACCTCGCTGAGTCGGTATTCGCGTTCCTCCTCGGCCGCCTCGATCACGTTGCGGACGAACCGGCCGTTGCCGGCCAGGTCGATGCCGGGGCGTAACTGTCCCGATTGGTCGAGTGCCTCGCTCTGGCACAGCGCGACGCACGAGCTGACGAGTTCGTCGTAGGCGGCCTCCGACAACTCCGAATCCCTGTTGCGCGCGACCAGCTTTCCGATGTCGCCGAGTTCGTGCGGACCGTACGAGCCGAATCGGATCCGTTTCGTGAAACGTGATGCCAGGCCGTCGTTGGAGGCCAGGAAGCGGTCGATCTCGGCGTCGTAGCCGGCGATGATGACGACGAGGCGGTCGCGATCGTTCTCCATGCGAGCCAGCAGCGTGTCGACGGCTTCCCGGCCGAACGCGTCGCCGCCGGACAGCCCGGTCTGGATCAGCGTGTAGGCCTCGTCGATGAACAGCACGCCGTCCATCGCCGAGTCGATCAGCGCGGTCGTCTTGATCGCGGTACTGCCCAGATGCTGGCCGACGAAGTCGTGCCGCTTGGCCTCCACGATGTTGGGCGTCCGCAGCAGGCCCAGCCCGCAGTAGGTCTGTGCCACCACCCGGGCGATCGTGGTCTTGCCGGTTCCGGGTGGACCGGTGAACGCCAGGTGCAGGCTGCGCGCCGCGGAGCTGAGCCCCTTGTCCCCGCGGACCTTTGCCAGCATCGCCGCCGATTTGAGTTTGGCGACTTGAAGTTTGACCTCCGACAAGCCGATCTGCCGGTCCAGTTCCGCTTGGGCCGCCTGCAGATATTCGTTGCCACGTTCCGACAGGTCGTCGGCCAACAGGTCTTCTGCCGACGGCACGCTGGCCGGGTCCCACCGGTCGGTGCGCGAGTCGACGATCTCCTTCGAGGTGATCACCAGACGGTACTTGGGATCGGCCAGCGCGGCCGCGTTCGCCTCGAATCCGGGGTCCTCGCTGTAGATCCGTTCGAAGATCACCCGGGCGTCCTGCTCCTCACCCATCTCCCGCAGCGTCAGCCCCTTGCAGAATTCCGCCGCCCGCCGGGCTCCGGGGACCGGGCCTTCTATCGCCCGGTCGAGCCGTCGGATGCCCTCGCCGAACAGCCCCATCTGCGCACAGGCCGATCCGACCATCAGGTCGGCGCCGGCTCCGATGTAGCTGTCGGCGAATGATCCCGACTTGCTCAGCGCGCTCAGCACGTCGGGCCAGCGCTGCGTGGTGAAGTGCAGGACGCCGCGGATGTATGCGCGGATCTCGTCGGTGTCGCCGTCCTGTGCCGTGGTGGTCTGGTCCAGCTTGTCGAGCACCTGCTCGGCCTCGTCGAAATCCTTGGCACCGATCATGCTGGCTGCGTAGGCGAGCCACATCTCGGCCTTGGTGCCCAACGGATAGTCGAGGTACAGCCCAGTCTGGAAGCGTCCGCTCAGCGCGCGTTGCGGCAGCCCGAGTCGACGCTGCTCACGGAACAACGTGAGTGTGCTGGTGCGGTAAAGGTGGTAGATGACTTCGGGACTGGTGTCACCGGTGGCCGCGCGACCCAACCACGCGTCGCACATGTCCGGGTCGTATTCGGTGGCCCGGCGGAACGCCAGCGCAGCGTACTGCAGGTCGCGTTCGGCCTCCAGGCCGTCGATGGGAATGCCGAGCGACAGCACTCCGGCATCGAAAACCCGCTGCGCATCGGTGGATCCACTCATCGGAGGTGACACATCTCCTCACTGCACGGTCAGCCGCGATTCGCCCGCGAGTGTACTAAGTTGAGCAGAATGGCACAGCCGGTGCAGTCAGCTGGCGGAACGATTTCGGTGTCCACCACCGAACGCGGTCTGCCCGTCGCGCTACGCCTCGACCCGGTCGAGTTGAAGAAACCGCCGGCGCAACTCGCCGACGAGATCATGGCGCTGTGCCGATTGTCGGCGGCCCGCGCTCAGGTCGCGCGCAGACGCGAGTTGGTCGAAAACGGTTACAGCGCATCGGTTATCGCGCCGATGCAGCTGGCCACCGAAGACGAGTTGGCCCGCGCGGAGGACGAGGTCCTCGGCGAGGAGGACGATCTCCCGACGACGTGGGGCAGGTCGGTATGACAGGTCTCGCCGACTCGCTGATCGGTCGCATCCGCAAACAGCGTGACCTGGTGCAAGCCATGGATGAGCACTGCCAATCGATTTCGGCGCGGGTCACCAGCCGTGACGGGAACGTCAGCGCCGAAGTCGACGGTATGGGTGCGATGACCGGGCTGTGGCTGGGGCCCGCCGCGCACAAGCTGGGTGCCGACGCACTGGCCAAACTGATCGTCGAAACCGCCGGTGCTGCCGCGCAGGTGGCGGCGGCTCGGCAGCAGTTTCTGTCGCAGGAATTCGCCCAGCGACTGGAGGAACTGAATCAGGCTCCGCTGACGCGTTGGGACGGCACTGCTTTCGAGCCGCGGCGCTGAGTGGCGTCACTGGGCAAACGACGGACGGCCCGCCGCCGCCGGCCAACCGGTTCACCTCTGAACTGCGAAGCAGTCCCCCGCACAGCTGCGCGATGCGCACGAGAATCCGCTACCCAGCAATTTTTGCCGTTGCGCTAATTACCAATTCGAACGATCTACACGCATAATTCGCCCGAAATTCAGTTAGCTGCGGTCGGTCAGCGCGGCTATAGTTTATTGGTCTCGTGCCCACACAACCCCCGCGTCCTGCCGGAAAGGTATTAGCACGATGAGCGACATTTTCGCCGCCCAGCCCTCGGGTATGGCAACCTTTTCCGCTGCCAGCGAGGCGGCCGGATCTGCGATAACCACCGTCGGTTCCGCCGACTCTGCGGCGATGCTGATGTCCGCCGCGGCCGCGCTCGGCCCGATCGGAGCGGTCTATCTCGCAGCCTTCGGCCCAGCTCAAGCCAATAATCTGGCCGGGACACTGCTGGTGGGCGGAGTACACGCCGCCACTGGCGCCGCCACCGAGGCATCCCGTTCCGCGATCCTGTCGAACGACGACGCCTAGGCCTGACGCGATATGCCCACAGTTTTGCCTCCCCGTCCGGTAACCCCGGTTGGACAGTTGGCTCAGCAAGTTCCCGGCTACGACGCCACCCCGGTTATCGCTGCTCAAGAACAGAACCTGCAAGATTTTCTGAATTTGCCAGTACGACAAATTCTCGAGCGCTTGGGTTTGCCACCAATTGCCGATCAAAAGCCCGCGGAAGAGCCACCGCCCGAGGGTCAACCCGAGCAGCAGCCGCCGGCCAATCCCATGGATCCGAGCGCATTGATCAGCCCCGTCACCGACGCGCTCAGCACCTTGGGCAGCGGGATGTTCGAGGGTGTCGATCCGACGACGATGCTGCAGTCCATCTCCAAGATGTTCGACTCCACCGGCGGGTCCATGGCCAAGTCGGTGAGTTCGGCCGGCGACGCGTGGCAGGGTGCCTCGGGTACCGCGGCGGCAGCCAAGACCACCGCCGCGATTTCCGACGGCGCTGAGGTCGGCGCCCAGTCCGATGCGCTCAGGACCAGTTTGACCGCGGCGGCGACCGATGTCGGCCAAGCTCGGGTCCGGCTCATCGAGATCATCACCGAGTTCGCCGCGACGATCGCGGCGATCGGGCCGATGATCGCCTTCCCGTGGGGCTGGGCGGCGGCAATTGCGGCCGCCAACAAGGCGATTGCCACCACGGCCGAGGTGATGACCGAACTGCAGACTTCGCTGGCTGCCCAGGCCGCTCAGGTCAGCACAGCCGGTGCACCGGTGGGCATCACCGCGGCACCCGAGGGTGCCTCGTCGCTGGCCGGCCTGGCCCAACTGATGCCGATGGCGGTCAAGGGCGCCGAGGCCGGCGTGCAGGCCGGCACCGGCACCGGCGCGGCGTCGGCGGCCAGCCAGGCCGCC
>MSTD01000110.1 GCA_001942045.1 Mycolicibacterium porcinum | reverse complement strand
CTTAATTTGTGTTCGGCGGTGTCCTACTTTTCCACCCGTGTGGGTAGTATCATCGGCGCTGGCAGGCTTAGCTTCCGGGTTCGGGATGGGACCGGGCGTTTCCCTGCCGCTATGGACCGCCGTAACTCTATTCACTTTTCAGTGACCCTCAGCTGGTGAGGGAAATCTTTGTGTTTTGGTGGTGGGGTGCGATGCACTCCCGGTCACACAAAGGTGTGGGTGTTTATGGATGTGGTTGCGAGGTCAGGTTGTGCGTCTTACTGGAACTCATCAAACATTGGTGTTTGTTGGGTTGTTGTAAGTTTTCGGCCGGTTAGTGCCAGTTCCCTGCACCCATTGCTGGGCTTCCAGGTCTGGTCTATCAATCCCGTGGTCTGCGGGGGGCCTTATCCCTCTAAAAGGGTGAGAAGCCTGGTCTTGGAGGGGGTTTCCCGCTTAGATGCTTTCAGCGGTTATCCTGTCCGAACGTGGCTATCCAGCGGTGCTCCTGGTGGAACAACTGGTATACCAGAGGTTCGTCCGTCCCGGTCCTCTCGTACTAGGGACAGATTTCCTCAAGCTTCTGACGCGCGCGGCGGATAGAGACCGAACTGTCTCACGACGTTCTAAACCCAGCTCGCGTGCCGCTTTAATGGGCGAACAGCCCAACCCTTGGGACCTGCTCCAGCCCCAGGATGCGACGAGCCGACATCGAGGTGCCAAACCATCCCGTCGATATGGACTCTTGGGGAAGATCAGCCTGTTATCCCCGGGGTACCTTTTATCCGTTGAGCGACACCCCTTCCACTCAGAGGTGCCGGATCACTAGTCCCGACTTTCGTCCCTGCTCGACATGTACGTCTCGCAGTCAAGCTCCCTTGTGCACTTACACTCAACACCTGATTGCCGTCCAGGTTGAGGGAACCTTTGGGCGCCTCCGTTACATTTTGGGAGGCAACCGCCCCAGTTAAACTACCCACCAGGCACTGTCCCTGAACCGGATATACGGTCCGAGGTTAGAGGCCCAATACGATCAGAGTGGTATTTCAACAACGACTCCACCCACACTGGCGTGTGAGTTTCACAGTCTCCCACCTATCCTACACAAACCGTATCGAGCACCAATACCAAGTTGTAGTGAAGGTCCCGGGGTCTTTTCGTCCTGCCGCGCGTAACGAGCATCTTTACTCGTAGTGCAATTTCGCCGAGTCTATGGTTGAGACAGTTGAGAAGTCGTTACGCCATTCGTGCAGGTCGGAACTTACCCGACAAGGAATTTCGCTACCTTAGGATGGTTATAGTTACCACCGCCGTTTACTGGGGCTTAAATTCTCTGCTTCACCCCGAAGGGTTAACAGGTCCTCTTAACCTTCCAGCACCGGGCAGGCGTCAGTCCGTATACATCGTCTTGCGACTTCGCACGGACCTGTGTTTTTAGTAAACAGTCGCTTCTCACTGGTTTGTGCCACCCCCTCCCGCTGCCGGCCGCAAGAGCCTTGACGATATGGGGGTCCCCCTTCTCCCGAAGTTACGGGGGCATTTTGCCGAGTTCCTTAACCATAGTTCACTCGTACGCCTTAGTATTCTCTACCTGACCACCTGTGTTGGTTTGGGGTACGGGCCGTGTATGTCCTCGCTAGAGGCTTTTCTTGGCAGCATAGGATCACCGAATTCGCCTCAAACGGCTATGCATCACCTCTCAGGATATGTGAAACGCGGATTTGCCTACGTTTCTCCCTACCGGCTTACCCCAGTACAACCACTGACTGGTACGGCTACCTTCCTGCGTCACCCCATCGCTTGACTACTACCCACCGGGGTCCCACGCAGCCCCGTCAACGCCTCACCCCGAAGGGATCAGTCACGACGGTTTTGGATGGTTAGCACAATGGATTCATCAGGGACGCACATACACGGGTACGGGAATATCAACCCGTTGTCCATCGACTACGCCTGTCGGCCTCGCCTTAGGTCCCGACTCACCCTGGGAGGACTGGCCTGGCCCAGGAACCCTTGGTCTTTCGGCGGGCAAGGTTCTCACTTGCCTATTCGCTACTCATGCCTGCATTCTCACTCCCACACCCTCCACAGCTCCATCACTAGGCTGCTTCACCGGATGCAGGACGCTCCCCTACCCAGCCATAAATGGCTGCCGCGGCTTCGGCGGTGTGCTTGAGCCCCGCTACATTATCGGCGCACAATCACTTGACCAGTGAGCTATTACGCACTCTTTCAAGGGTGGCTGCTTCTAAGCCAACCTCCTGGTTGTCTTCGCGACTGCACATCCTTTTCCACTTAGCACACGCTTAGGGGCCTTAGCCGGCGATCTGGGCTGTTTCCCTCTCGACGCACGGAGCTTATCCCCCGCCGTCTCACTGCCACACTCTTGGACTTGTCGGCATTCGGAGTTTGGCTGACGTCAGTAACCCTGTGGGGCCCATCGGCCATCCAGTAGCTCTACCTCCAACAAGAAACATGTGACGCTGCACCTAAATGCATTTCGGGGAGAACCAGCTATCACGGAGTTTGATTGGCCTTTCACCCCTACCCACAGCTCATCCCCTCAGTCTTCAACCTAAGTGGGTTCGGGCCTCCACGCGGTCTTACCCGCGCTTCACCCTGGCCATGGGTAGATCACTCCGCTTCGGGTCCAGAACACACCACTACACCAACCCCTACGGATTGGATACGCCCTATTCAGACTCGCTTTCGCTGCGGCTACCCCACCCGGGTTAACCTCGCGACATGTCCCTGACTCGCAGGCTCATTCTTCAAAAGGCACGCCATCACCCCACCACGAAGGAGGGCTCTGACGGATTGTAAGCGCACGGTTTCAGGTACTATTTCACTCCCCTCCCGGGGTACTTTTCACCATTCCCTCACGGTACTAATCCGCTATCGGTCACTGGGAAGTATTCAGGCTTACCGGGTGGTCCCGGCAGATTCACAGCAGATTTCACGGGCCCGCTGCTACTCGGGAACACCGTTCAAGGCAGATGTCAGGTTTTCACGTACCGGGCTCTCACCGTCTACGGCAGGTCATCCCAAACCACTTCCGCTAACCACAACATTTTCTCACTACCCTCCAGCCAGGTAGAACTGGAAAAACAGGTCCCACAACCCCGCACACACAACCCCTACCCGGTATCACATGCATACGGTTTAGCCATCCTCCGCTTTCGCTCGCCACTACTCACGGAATCACATTTTGTTTTCTCTTCCTACGGGTACTGAGATGTTTCACTTCCCCGCGTTCCCCCCTGACACCTATGTATTCAGTGCCAGGTGACACGACATCACTCGTGCCGGGTTTCCCCATTCGGACATCCTCGGATCAACGCTCGGTTGGCAGCTCCCCGAGGCATATCGCAGCCTCCAACGTCCTTCATCGGCTCCCAGTGCCAAGGCATCCACCATGCGCCCTTAAACACTTACAACACAAAAACCAAAAATGAGTTTCAAAAGAAATTGCACATCAACACACAACAACATGACCAGAAACCCTAAAGGCTCCCAGCCACACCCTTGCGTGCTAGATGCTCGCAACCACTATCCACAAATCAAACACCACACCCCACCACCAAAGCGGAGCAACAACACGCCGACACCCGCAACCGGATGCCACCCCCAACACACAGGGGCACGGGCCTGTTGTCTCAAAGCCCAATAGTGTGTCTGGCAGTTCCATCACCAGCGCTTTCCCGCGCCGGCTCAACGTTTGTCATTTGCACCCACCAGACACCCACTACAGGGCCTGGCTGAAATATCCCAACCGCACTACTGCCCACGACTTCGCGGACGGCGGGGGAATCGAATCGGTGCTCCTTAGAAAGGAGGTGATCCAGCCGCACCTTCCGGTACGGCTACCTTGTTACGACTTCGTCCCAATCGCCGATCCCACCTTCGACGGCTCCCTCCCACAAGGGGTTAGGCCACCGGCTTCGGGTGTTACCGACTTTCATGACGTGACGGGCGGTGTGTACAAGGCCCGGGAACGTATTCACCGCAGCGTTGCTGATCTGCGATTACTAGCGACTCCGACTTCACGGGGTCGAGTTGCAGACCCCGATCCGAACTGAGACCGGCTTTGAAAGGATTCGCTCCACCTCACGGCATCGCAGCCCTTTGTACCGGCCATTGTAGCATGTGTGAAGCCCTGGACATAAGGGGCATGATGACTTGACGTCATCCCCACCTTCCTCCGAGTTGACCCCGGCAGTCTCTCACGAGTCCCCACCATAACGTGCTGGCAACATGAGACAAGGGTTGCGCTCGTTGCGGGACTTAACCCAACATCTCACGACACGAGCTGACGACAGCCATGCACCACCTGCACACAGGCCACAAGGGAACCGACATCTCTGCCGGCGTCCTGTGCATGTCAAACCCAGGTAAGGTTCTTCGCGTTGCATCGAATTAATCCACATGCTCCGCCGCTTGTGCGGGCCCCCGTCAATTCCTTTGAGTTTTAGCCTTGCGGCCGTACTCCCCAGGCGGGGTACTTAATGCGTTAGCTACGGCACGGATCCCAAGGAAGGAAACCCACACCTAGTACCCACCGTTTACGGCGTGGACTACCAGGGTATCTAATCCTGTTCGCTCCCCACGCTTTCGCTCCTCAGCGTCAGTTACTGCCCAGAGACCCGCCTTCGCCACCGGTGTTCCTCCTGATATCTGCGCATTCCACCGCTACACCAGGAATTCCAGTCTCCCCTGCAGTACTCTAGTCTGCCCGTATCGCCCGCACGCCCACAGTTAAGCTGTGAGTTTTCACGAACAACGCGACAAACCACCTACGAGCTCTTTACGCCCAGTAATTCCGGACAACGCTCGGACCCTACGTATTACCGCGGCTGCTGGCACGTAGTTGGCCGGTCCTTCTTCTATAGGTACCGTCACTTGCGCTTCGTCCCTATTGAAAGAGGTTTACAACCCGAAGGCCGTCATCCCTCACGCGGCGTCGCTGCATCAGGCTTGCGCCCATTGTGCAATATTCCCCACTGCTGCCTCCCGTAGGAGTCTGGGCCGTATCTCAGTCCCAGTGTGGCCGGTCACCCTCTCAGGCCGGCTACCCGTCGTCGCCTTGGTAGGCCATTACCCCACCAACAAGCTGATAGGCCGCGGGCCCATCCCACACCGCAAAAGCTTTCCACCGCACCCCATGAAGAGCACGGTCCTATTCGGTATTAGACCCAGTTTCCCAGGCTTATCCCAAAGTGCAGGGCAGATCACCCACGTGTTACTCACCCGTTCGCCACTCGAGTATCTCCGAAGAGACCTTTCCGTTCGACTTGCATGTGTTAAGCACGCCGCCAGCGTTCGTCCTGAGCCAGGATCAAACTCTCCAAACAAAAACCCCGGGACAAACCCGGCAGAATTCGAATCAGAAAAATCCGATCACAAACAAAAGACACCAAAAACTGGCATCAAAAAACAAACAACCACACCCTAAACGGGAAAAAGAGCATGGCCAAAAACAACAAACAAAAACCACCAAACACACTATTGAGTTCTCAAACAACA
>MSTD01000087.1 GCA_001942045.1 Mycolicibacterium porcinum | reverse complement strand
GAATGCGATGTCGGGGTCCGTCTGGTCCGTCGGGCCAACGGGATCACGCTGCGGTCCGGCCGGGGCCGCCGCCAGATCCGCTTGGCCACCTGATTGGTCAGCAGGCTGGTCACCGCGAGGCTTACCACGCCGCGAGCCGCACCGCGCCGTACCGAGGCGCTGCCGACTACGCCCAGGCCCGCCGCGATCGCGAACCACAGCTTGGAATGGTCTGCGGCCCTGGTCAGCCGGGGCATCAGGCTGTCCAACAGCGGGCTGGGTGACTCAGCTACCGCCTCGAAGACCTCGCGGTCCAGAGTGCCCAAGCCCTTGCCGATCGCGCGCACGTCCATGGCGCCAACGTAGCCGTCGCGACCGGATCGTGCTCCAAGCTTTATCCGGCCGAGAGGCCCGGCGACGACGATGGACGGATGCGCCGACTGCTCGCCCTGCTGTGTGCCGGGGTGCTGGCATTGGCATGCGCGCCCACCGCCGGTGCCGTCGACCCGCCGTGGTTCGCACCATCCGTCGGCAACGCCACCCAGGTGATTTCGGTTGTCGGCGTGGGTGGTTCGAAAGCCAAGATGGATGTCTGGCAGCGCGGGCCCGCGGGCTGGCAGCCGATCGGCGCCGGGATAGACGCCAACATCGGCGCCAACGGGATGGCCCCGCAGACCCACGACGGTGAAATGAAGACTCCCATGGGCGTTTTCAGCCTCGACTTCGCCTTCGGCACCGCGCCCAATCCCGGCGGCGGCCTGCAGTACGTGCAGGTCGGCCCGAACCACTGGTGGGACGGCGACATGAAGAGCCCGACCTACAACACCATGCAGGTGTGTCAGAAGGCGCAGTGCCCGTTCAACACCGATCCGAGCAGCGGGACGGAGAACCTTCAGATCCCCCAGTACAAGCACGCTGTGGTGATGGGCGTGAACAAGGCCAGGGTGCCCGGCAACGGTGGCGCGTTCTTCGTGCACACCACCGATGGCGGACCCACGGCCGGATGTATCGCGATCGATGACGCCACCCTGGTGAAGATCATGCAGTGGTTACGGCCAGGGGCCGTCATCGCCGTCGCGAAGTAGTCAGATGTTCAGTGCGGCACCGGGTTCGAGCTTGAAGTTGAGCCCCTCGAGCGACAACGTGGCGTCGTAGGTGCGGTCGTAGCCGGTGCCACTGATCTTCCAGCCGTCAGCGGTGCGGCGGTAGGTGTCGTGATAGAACGCCGAGCCGAACAACATGAAGTTCATGGCGGCGACGATCACGCGGTCCTGCAGGTACCAGGTGGCGGTGGCCTCGTCGCCGTTCACCTCGATCTCGGGGTGCGCGACGCGGTGCTCGGTGATGACCTCGGGGCCGAGTGAGCTCTTCATGTACTCGACGAGTGAGTCACGGTCGGTGAAGTGCAGCGTCTTGCCCATGGACTGCCCATAGTCGCCCTTGATGTCCTCGGTGAGGGTGTCGGCGAACTCGTCCCAGTGCTTGGTGTCCAGTGCCCGCAGGTACCGGTACTTGACTTGCTTGATGTCGTCGATGTCACCCATGCCCGACATTGGAGCACACCGGCGTCCGCGGGTGTAGTGCAATCCCGGTGCTATCCGGAACGGGTGAGGTCTCGGGTGGCCGGGCCCTCGATCAGGGTGCCGTCGGGAGCAAATCGGGAGCCGTGCAGCGGGCAGTCCCAGGACTTGTCGGCGTCGTTCCAATTCACGATGCCGCCCAGGTGCGGGCACACCGGTGACACCGTGCGCTCGACTCCGTCGACGACGCTGTGCGCCTCCAGACGCCACGGCGGCCCGGTGACCACGCCGCAGTCTTCGACGGCGGCGGTACCGATGCGGGTGAGCGGGGCGATCCAGCCTTTGGCCAGATTCAGCCCGACCGACAAGTTGGCCTGCACCGCGGTGGTGAGCCCGGACAGTTCGTGCGGACTCCAGCTCGCGAAGGCCTCGGCCCAGTCCATCCTCCCGCCCAACATCCGGCCGGCCAATGCCAGTGCCGCGGCCGCCCCGTTGGTCATCCCCCACTTGTCGAAACCCGTTGCCACCAGGATGTCTTCGCGTCCGGGGAGAATCGGGCCGACGTAGGGGAGCCCGTCGACGGGGGCGTAGTCCTGTGCCGACCAGAAGTGGGTCCGCACGGCGCCGGGCCAGTGTTGCTTGGCCCAGGACTCCAGTTCGTCGACGGCCGCGGCGGGGTCACTGTCGCGGCCCACCGGATGGCCGGCCCCGCCAACGATGAGACGGTCTCCGTCAGCGGTCGGCGCCGAACGTGTTGAGCGCGTGGGGGAATCGGTCGAGATGAACATGCCGCGGGTGATATCGCAGGGTACCTCGAACGCCATGCAGTAGGACCGGTGGGGAGTCAGCCGGGCGAAGAAGCCGCCCCGGTCCAGAATCGGCACGCCGGTGGCCAGCACACACCGATTGGCCAGGACGTCGAGTTCAATGCCGGCACCGGTCTGCACCCGGAGTTTCAGGCGAGCCCCGCCGTCGTGGCTGACGCGTTGCACCCTGGCGCCTTCGACCAGGCGCCCTTCGCGTTCGATGAGTTCGGCGATCAGGCTGTCCAGGAGCGGCATGGGGTCGAACTGGGCCTGATCGGCCAACCGGACGCCGCCGTGGAACGGGAAGGGCACGTCGGCGTCGTCGACCCATTCGACATCCAGGCCCGCGGCCCGGCAGGCCTTCAGTTCTGCCTTGGCTTTTGCGACGCCGCGAGGTGACTGGGCGTAGGTGTACGCGTCCTCGCGCTGCAGGCCGATTCCGCGCTGCGTGCAGTAGTCGATCAACCACTGTTGCCCTTCGCGGTTGCCCTGGGCGTAGTGGTGCGCTACCTCGGGTGAGTGCTTGGCCACGATGTCGGTCATCCGAGTGCCCTGCAGCAGGCTGATCTTCGCGGTGGTGTTCCCGGTTGCGCCGGCGCCTGCGGTGCGCGCCTCCAGGACCATGACGTCCTGCCCGGCCCGGGCCAGCAGGACGGCGGTGATCAGGCCGGTGATTCCGGCGCCCACCACGACGACGTCGGCGCTGCGCTGCGCTTCGTCGGAGAGAGTTGGCGCTACGACGTGGACCGGGCGGTCGGCCAGCCAGAGGGATGTCATGGTGGTGGCTGTACCCGCAGGCAGGAACGTCAAACGTGGGCCGTTGGTGCGCTTCTGGGTGCCGTAGAAGTCTTGATGCGAAACAGCTTTGGGTGACGTCTTCTCGGGGCGTTCAGGTCCGTCCTCGACACTGTGGCGAATGTGCAGGATTTTGCGGCGCAGACGCGGGATCGGACCGCAGAAGCTGCACACTCGTCGCAGGGAGCTGGGTTAGTACACGCCGCTCCGCCGCGGTCGCGTGAAATGGTAGCCAGGCCGCTTAATTGACCATCATCCACAGTAACCACCTGTGTTCCTGTGCGTCGCATTAGTGTTGCTGACGCGATCAAAACCGCACTGACGGAACGCGCTTGGCGGCGGCCCCACGGAGTGTCAGCCTGCCCCGCCGCCGCGCGACAGCTATGGTGGCGAACGTTATGAGCGGCCCGTTGGGGTTGTCGATCGGGACCACCAACTTGGTTGCGGCGCGCGTCGGCAATCAACCTGTCAGCCGGCGTTCGGTGTTGACCTTGTCGACCGACCGGACGCCGCAAGTCGGCATGCCCGAATCCGGTTCCGGGGTCACCTTGAGCGGCTTCGTCGAGCGGGTCGGCGACCCGGTGCCCCTCGTGGCGCCCGACGGCGCCTCCTATCCCGCCGACACCCTGCTCGTCGAGGCGCTCGACGCGATGGTGGAACTCGCGGGCGGACCCTCCGAACAACTGGCCATCGCTGTTCCCGCCCACTGGGGAGCGCCCACGCTGCGCGCCCTGCGCAATGCGCTGCGCACCAATCCGAGCTTCTCGCGTGAGGGACGGCCGCCGCGGCTGGTTCCCGATGCCGTCGCCTCCCTGGCCGCGCTGCGGGCCAATCCGGGGCTGCCGCCCAACGGTGTGGTGGCGCTGCTTGACTTCGGTGGGGGCGGTACCAGCGTCACGCTGGCCGACGCCACGGCGGGCTTCGAGCCGATCGACGAGACCACCCGCTACCCCGACTTCTCCGGCGACCAAATCGACCAGGCGCTGTTGACGCATGTCCTCGACGGCGTGGCCCAGGCCGGCGGAATCGATCCGGCAGGGACGGCGGCGGTCGGATCGCTGGCCCGGTTGCGTGAGGAATGCCGTCAAGCCAAGGAACGGCTGTCGGCGGACACCGCGACCGATCTGATGGTGGAACTGCCCGGCTATTCGGCCACCGTGCGGGTGACGCGCACCGAACTCGAGTCGCTGATGCAAGCTCCGCTGTCCGGCGCGTTGGAGGCGCTGGAAAAAGCGTTGGAGCGCAATGGGATCAGTTGGCAGGCCGTCTCGTCGGTGGTGACCATCGGTGGCGGTGCCAGCATTCCTCTGGTCACTCAACGGCTTTCGGAGCATTCGCAGGCCGTGGTGGTGACGACGCCGCAGCCCGCCCTCGATGCCGCGATCGGTGCTGCACTGTCCGCCGCGTACCTCGCCGACGCCGATGCGCAAACCGGTGTGGCGCCCACCCTGGGTGCCGCAGCGGTGGTGCCGCCGGTCGAAACCCCTTCCGGCGCAGAGGGTTCCTCCACATTCCGGGCGCTGGCCTGGTCCGAGGATGACGCCGACGACGACGTGGTGCCCTACACCGGACCCGATCTGGTGGACTCCTACGGCAGCGAGACGGCGGCGCGGCCGGCCGTGCAGTACGTCCCGCCGACCGGTCCGATCGAACAGCCGGGCGGCGGTTGGCAACGACTGCCGTTGACGGTTTTCGTGGTGGCCGCGGCGCTGGTCGTCGTCGCCATCGGTGGAGTCACCTACGCGCTGACCAGTGCGACGGGCACCGCGCCCAGTTCCGAGGTCAAGCCGCCCGAGCCCAAGCCGTTGCCCCCGCAGGAAGTGGCGCCCAGCCCGGTCGAGGCCCCGCCGCCGGCTCCGGTGGAGCCGCCGCCCGCGCCTGAGCCGGTGACGCAGGCGCCGCCGCCGGTCACCGTGACCCAGGCTCCGCCGCCGCCACCGGTGACGGAGACGCGCGTCGTCACGCAGACGACCACGCCCCCTCCCGTCACGACCACGACCACGACGGTGCCCACCACAACGACGACAACGACGACGCCGCCGACAACCACCACCACGGTGCCGACCACGACCACCACGACGACGAACCCGATGACGACGACATACGTCACCGTGCCGTTCGTTCCGGTGCCGATTCCGATCCAGGTGCCGAACCGCGGTGAGACGCAACAGCCTCAGTATCCGTACCAGCAGCAACCGCAATATCCCTACCAGCAGCAGCCTCAATATCCGTACCAGCCTTATCCGTGACGAAATACGGCTGAGCGCGCTACCTTTCGATCAACAATCGGGAGGCACTGTGAAGCACATCTATGCCGTCGTCGTCGGAGCCGTCACCGCCATGGGTATGGCGACCGCACCCGCGGCCGCCACGCCCGCCGAAGGCGACGTGGTGCGCACCGATTTGGGGAAGGGCACCACCACCGCGCCGATCTGGGTGGTCACGGCAGGCCAGCCCACCACGCTGCATGTGCAGGGCCTGCTGCTCAAGCCCGGCGCCGGCAGTGGTTGGCACAGCCATCCCGGATGGGAGCAGTCGGTGATCAACGAGGGTGCCGTCGTGGTGCAGACGGCGGCCGATTGTGCGCCGGTGGAGTACGCCGCGGGACAGGCGGTGATCATCCCGGCCGGGGTGGCGCACCGGGTGACCAATGAGGGCGCGGTCGACGCCGACGTCGTGGTGACCTACACGCTGCCCGCCGACGCACCGGTACGCGACGATGCCCCGGCCGTGTGTCCCTAGCTGCGAAAACACATCTGGTACGCCGAAAGTTTGGGCAGGGTCGGAAATGTCCGTAAGAGTTCGGTTAAGGTTCTGCTGTGCCTGAGATGGATCGTCGCAGTGTGATGTTCATGATGGGTCTGGGGGTGGCAGCGGCTGCATTGCCTGCCGGGACGGCGAATGCCGACCCGGCAC
>MSTD01000086.1 GCA_001942045.1 Mycolicibacterium porcinum | reverse complement strand
CGGCGAGGGGGGGGACGAAGACGACGCAGTTAAGGCGGGTAATGGCGGCAACAGCACCGTGACTGTCTCCGACGCGGCGGTCACGAACACCTCCGCGACGGGCGGCAACGGTTCCGACAGCGCCAACGGCGGAAACGTCACCATCGTCGCCTCCGGTGCCGGCACCACCATCACCAACGCCACAGCCACCGGCGGCAATGCCGGGCTCGGAGACGCAATCGGTGGCAAGGGCGGTAATGGCGGCAGTGTGAGCATCACAGCCGCGTCCGGCGGTCATATCGGAACAGCGACCGACGCTGCGAGAGTCCAGGGCGGCGACGGCGGCAACGGAACCAACGGGGGCCAGGGTGGCGCCGGCGGGGGTCAGGCCGGAACTGATATCAAGAACTCGGATATGGGTGCCCGCAACGGCGGTACTGCATACGGCGAGTCCTATGGCGGCCGGGGCGGTGACGCCGATGGTGCTGGTAACACGGGTGGCGCTGGCGGATGGGGGCTCATCGCCGCCGGTCGCGACACCTTGACCATCACTGGTCCTTCCGGCGACTTCATTCCGGCACCTGGTGACAATGCCCTCGCTCACGGAACCGCTCGTGGCGGCGACGGCGGGTCGGCGACAGGGACCACTGGATCCAAGGGTGGCCAGGGTGCCCGAGTCGCTCTTCAGGCCACTGGCGAGAATTCCGTCGCCAGCGGCACCATCACTGGCGGCAAGGGCGGCGACGCCACTAACGGTGGCACCGGCGGTGGAGATTCGGGCATCTCGTCGATCAGCGCGCTGGGACCGAACACCACGGCCACCGGTGTCACCGCAACCACCGGCAACGGCGGTGACGGCGTCAACGGCGGCACAGGCGGCAAGGGCGGCTACTTCCAGGTCGGTGCCTACAGTTGGCTCGACCCTTCCGCTCCTACCCCGGTCGCCATCACCTACACCAACAACACCGTCACGGCGGGTGACGGCGGCAGTGGCACTGGGGTCGGGCACACCGGCGGTAACGGTGTAAGCCTGCCCCAGGGCGGGTTGAGCGCCGAAGGCGTTCGTGCGACCGCCAACCCGCTGACCACCACTGTCGACGGAAAGACGGTCACCACGACCAACGGAGCGAACAACCCGTAGCCACGCCACACAAGCGAAGGCCCCGTACACCAACCCCTTTGGTGTGCGGGGCCTTTCGCATGGCCCGTCGCGCTCGCCGGTTTCTACCGCAGGGCTGTTGCGAGTGCGGCGTAGCGACCCTCAGGTCGAAAATGACGCGACCGGGCCCCGCCGCCGTCGGGGCACCTACACCACCCTCAGCCCGTCCGGCACCTTGGTCGGGTCACGCCAAAACGCATCGTGGACAAAGCGATTGAACAGATCAGGCGGGAGGACAGTCTCGCGCGGGTCCGCCTTCACAGAGCCGCGCACGGTGTGCAGACCGGGCGTCCCGGCGCGCTCGTCGAACTCGGTGACGTCGTAGTCGACGTGGCCGAAGTCGTGTTCGAAGGCCGGCTCACCGATGAAGGCAGAGATGGCAGCCATGACCTTCGCGGGGTCAGCTGTCAGAGTTTCATACTGCACCAATAAGAGTCGGTCGCGTTGGGCGCCGTAGCAGGCCTGCTTGAGCGCGTCGTAGGGGCCGCCGACCATTCCGTCTTGTGCGGCAACGTCATTGGCTCTGGTGTAGACGGTGCCGCCGGGGCTGTAGTTGAAGATCGACGAGGGGCTGAACACATTGCGCTGGACCAGGCGCTCGATGCTGTCGATCACCCACGGCAGATCGCGAACGCAGGCAATGACTTTCGCGTCCGGGAACAGTTGCGCGATCGCCGGCATCCGCGCACACCAGGCCCGGTTGGTGTCGAAGACCACCTCTGCGGTGCAGTCGGAGTAGTAGCTGTCGAAGAGGCCGCGAAGGATGCGCTCGCGCTTGGCATCGTCGAGGAACACCGAGAACTCGTTGCGGGCGCTCATCTGAGCCAGTAGCGCGTCGAACAAGCCGGCCAACGGTCCCGACATCCCGGCCTGGAAACGGGGATTCTGTCGCAGCAGTGCCGCCAGAAGGGTTGACCCCGATCGCGGCAGACCCGAGATGAAATGAAGCGCCGTCACCGTTTTCCTCTCGCGCGTAGCCCGTCGAACACCACCGACGTGACCCGCTCGGCCACGTCGTCGTTGTAACTCTGCATGGCCTGGCACCCGACCAGGAGCGCTTTCACTTCGGGCACGGTGACGTCGGAGCGCACGGTCCCGGCCCGCTGTGCGGCGGTCAGGAGTTCACCCAGGACGGCGAGATATTCGTCCTCGGCTTCGGGCATCACGGCGTCGACGTCGATGCCCGATCCCGCAAGCGCATCGACCAGTCCGCGGTCGGCGGCCCCCCACTGCAGCACCATCGACCGGAGGAAGTCGAAGAGCCCCTCATCGGGATTCGCCTCGAGCAGGCTCCGCGCCTCTTCGACGAGGCTCCGAATCCGCTCGGCGATCACGGCCTGGAACAACGCCTCCTTGGTCGGGAAGTGTCGGTAGACGGTGCCCGCACCCACCCCGGCGCGGCGCGCGATGTCGTCGATGGGCACGGATAGCCCGTCGGCCGCGAACGTCTCGTACGCGACCTCCAGCACCCTGGCACGGTTTCGTGCCGCATCCGCACGCATTCGCGATCTCCTCACAAACAGTCGGCGACAAACCATTGACAAACCGGAGCGAGCGTTCCGTATAGTCAGACGCAACCGGAGTGCACACTCCGCTTAACCCTCCTAGGAGTCTCTCATGACCAACTGGACCACCGCCAACATTCCGGACCAATCGGGCCGCACGGCCGTCGTCACCGGCGCCAATACCGGTCTTGGCCTCGAGACGGCCAAGGCCTTGGCCGCCAAGGGCGCCCACGTCGTCCTCGCGGTCCGAAACCTCGACAAGGGCGCGGCCGCCGCCGAGTGGATCTCGCGGTCGGTACCGGCCGCCGATCTCGAACTGCAACGCCTCGACCTCGGTTCGCTGGCGTCGGTGCGGGATGCCGCCGACGAGATCCGGGCCAAGCACGACGCCATTGACCTGCTGATCAACAACGCGGGCGTGATGACCCCGCCCAAGGAGACCACCGCCGACGGATTCGAGCTGCAATTCGGCACCAACCACCTCGGTCACTTCGCCCTCACCGGGTTGTTGCTCGACCGGCTGCTGCCGGTGGCCGGCTCGCGGATCGTGACCGTCGGCAGCATCGGCCACCGCTTCTCGCGCGGCATCCGATTCGACGATCTGCAGTGGGAGCGCCGCTACAACCGGCTGCAGGCCTACGGCCAATCCAAGCTCGCCAACTTGCTGTTCACCTACGAACTTCAGCGCCGCCTGATCGGGCAGCGCACCAGCGCTCTGGCGGCCCACCCCGGCGGGTCCGACACCGAGTTGGCGCGCCACCTTCCCAACGCCTTCCAGCGGGCGGTCCCGCTGTTGCGTCCGCTCTTCCAAGAGGCCGCCATGGGCGCACTGCCGACGCTCCGCGCGGCCACAGACCCGAGCGCCCTGGGCGGTCAGTACTACGGCCCCGACGGGCTCGGCGAGCAGAAGGGCCACCCGAAGCTGGTGACGTCCAACGAGCGGTCCTACGACCTCGAGCTGCAGCGTCGGCTCTGGGCGGTGTCGGAGGAGCTCACCGGCGTGACCTACCCAGTTCTGGAGGGCAGCCCCGCCTGAGTCCCTGGCGTCGATGTCGACGCGAACCACCGCCGCGGGGCTAGGCTGGCGGTCGTGTCGTTCTGGGATCCCAGGAATGTGCCGCCCTATCCCCCGGCCCGGTACACGAAGGACGAGCCGGAAGTCAGCGCCTGGCTGAGAAGTGGCGCCGAGCCGCCCGATTACGACTCATTCGGTCTCGTCAAGTACCACTACCTGGCCAATCAACAACAGACCAACGGTGACTACGGTCTGTACCGCGTCGACATCAGCCCACAGGGCGGCGGCCCCGGTCCGCATTTTCACCGGGCCATGTCGGAGGCGTTCTTCGTCTTGTCGGGCACCGTCAGGCTTTACGACGGCAACGACTGGCGCGACGGCAACGAGGGCGACTTCCTGTACGTGCCACCAGGCGGAATCCACGGTTTCCGCAATGAGGCCGACGCGCCGACGTCCCTGTTGATGTTGTTTGCTCCCGGCGCGCCGCGAGAAGCCTATTTCGAAGGGTTCGCCCAGTTGGCCGACCTCGACGACGACGAACGCGCCGAGTGGTTCATCAAGAACGACAACTACTTCATCTGAGCGACACGCCCGGCGAGCTCCTGCGGATATGCGCCGACGTAACGCACTGGCCTAGACTGCTTTCCGACTGAGAGGAGTCCTCGGGTGCGGGCTGATGCAGCGCCCAGCACCCAGGCACTGCGGGGCTGGCAGCGCAAGGCGCTGGTGAAGTATTTGACGGCCAAACCGCGCGATTACCTGGCGGTCGCCACACCGGGCGCAGGTAAGACGACGTTTGCGCTGCGGATCGCGGCAGAGCTGCTCAACGACCGCACCGTCGACGCCATCACTGTGGTGGTGCCCACCGAGCACCTCAAGATCCAGTGGGCGGAATCGGCGGCACGCAACGGCATCTCTCTGGATCCGAAGTTCAGCAACTCCGACTCCCGTACGTCGGCGGAGTACCACGGCGTCGTCGTCACCTACGCCCAGGTGGCCAGCCATCCCACCCGGCACCGGGTGCGCACCGAGAACCACAAGACGCTCGTGATCTTCGATGAGATCCACCACGGCGGGGACTCGAAGAGTTGGGGCGACGCGATGCGCGAAGCCTTCGATGACGCGACACGGCGGTTGGCGCTCACCGGTACCCCGTTCCGCAGCGATGACAGCCCGATCCCGTTCGTGAACTATGAACCCGACGAAGCCGGGTTCCAGCGCTCGCAGGCCGACCATGTGTATGGCTATGCGGATGCGCTCGCCGACGGAGTGGTCCGGCCGGTGGTGTTCCTGGCCTACTCAGGCGAGGCCCGCTGGCGTGACAGTGCCGGCGAGGAACATGCGGCGCGCCTCGGCGAGCCGCTGACTGCCGAGCAGACGGCGCGGGCCTGGCGCACCGCGTTGAACCCGACCGGTGAGTGGATGCCGGCCGTCATCGCGGCCGCCGACAAACGGCTGCAGCAGAAGCGTCAGCATGTGCCCGATGCCGGCGGCATGATCATCGCCACCAACCAGACCACTGCCCGGGCCTACGCCGACCTGCTCACGAAGATCACCGGCGAGGTGCCCACCGTGGTGCTGTCCGATGATCCGAGCGCGTCCGACCGGATCAGTCAGTACTCGGCAGGCACCAGCCGCTGGCTGGTCGCGGTCCGCATGGTGTCCGAGGGTGTCGATGTGCCGCGGCTGTCGGTCGGCGTGTACGCCACGAGTGCCTCGACACCGCTGTTCTTCGCCCAGGCCATCGGCCGGTTCGTGCGGTCGCGCCGCCCCGGTGAGACGGCCAGCATCTTCCTGCCGTCGGTGCCGAACCTGCTGCTGTTGGCCAGCGAGATGGAAGCCCAGCGGAATCACGTGCTGGGCAAGCCGCACCGCGAATCCGACGGACTCGACGACGAGGCACTCGAGGCCGCTGAGAAGCGCAAGGACGAGAAGAGCGAACTGGAGAACGGTTTCGAGTACCTCGGTGCCGACGCCGAACTCGACCAGGTCATCTTCGACGGTGCATCGTTCGGCACCGCGACCCCGGCCGGCAGCGACGAGGAAGCCGACTATCTCGGCATCCCTGGTCTGCTCGATGCCGATCAGATGCGAGATCTGTTGCGCCGCAGACAGGATGAGCAACTCACCAAACGCACCGCGGAAGCCGCGGTGTCGGGCGGCCCGCCACCGCCACGCACCACACACGGCCAGCTGCGGGAGTTACGCCGTGAACTCAACGCGCTGGTGACCATCGCGCATCACCGCACCGGCAAGCCGCACGGCTGGATCCACAACGAGCTCCGCCGCATCTGTGGCGGACCTCCGGTGGCCGCGGCCACCACCGATCAGCTCAAGGCCCGCATCGAGGCCGTGCGGGACCTGAAGGCCTGACCCAGGCCGCGCGCCTACGAATAAATTCAGAGTCCGCGAAACTCGCCCGCGACCGAACTGGAACTTGTTACAGTCGGCCAATTGCGTTCTGTGACAGTCAGAACAGTTGGGGGAGGCGAAATGACGACGACGTCCGCTACCGCTGGAGGCGCACGATTCATCGGACGGGTGGGTGCTCTCGCAGTCGCCCTCGGTATCGGTGTGGCGGTTGCCAACGGCACCGCGATCGCCTCTGCGGAGACCGGCGGCTCGGACTCGTCAGGCACGACCAACAGTTCGAAAACCGATAGCTCCGCCGAGAAGAAGGGCCCGCGCAAGCCGTCGTTCTCCGGTCCCGACAAGCTGGCCAAACGGGTCAGCGAGGTGACCGCCAAGGTGGAGTCCGCCCTCGGTAGCTCGAAGCTCGGCGAGCGTCGATCGGCCGCGGCCTCACCAGCGCCGACCGCCTCGACCGACCGGAAGTCGAAGGACAAGGGCAGCAAGTCGGCGACCACCGTCACCGGTGTGGTGGACAACGCCGTCGACAACGTCCGCCAGGCGGTGTCGCAGGCCATGACAAGTGATGCGCCACGCAAACGGCAGGCCACGCTGGACACCCGGCCGGCCACCGACGAGACCGCCAAGACCGCACCCCTCGAGACGCTGACCGTCGTCACCAAGACGGTGGTGAAAGACGTTGTCGATCAGATCATCCCGACGTCAGCACCTCGCGTCCAGGCGCCGACGGCACAGCCCATCCCCGAGATGGTGGCGGCGGTGACGGAACGGCTCAAGCCGCGACTGCCGGACACGCCGGTGAGCCCGATCCAGGATGTCGGCCTGGCGGCACTGCTGGGGTGGTCCCGCCGCGACGGCCGGCAGGGGCTCGTGCCCATCGGGCGCGTCACGACACCGGAGGCGACGGCGCAGGTGACGTCCGAAGTGACCGACGAGCAGACCAGCATCCTGGCCACCGAGGACCAGCTCGAGGCCGAGCAGCAGGTCAGCCAGATCGTCAACACGCCGATCGTTCAGGTCGCCAAGGTGGTGCTGATGGCAGCCTGGTACGCCGAGGCGCTCAAGAATTTCTCCGCCGTCGGTGGGCCCGACTGGACGAATCTCTCACAGCTCAACGAGGCCGCGACCGAGTACGCCAACCAGTCGGCCACCGAGTTCCTGCTGCTGAATTCGAACGATCCGAAGCTGCTGCTCCAGGTCAACCCGCCGCACAGTTGGAACGGGCAGGAAGCCGGCGGCACCCGGATCTGGTACGACAACCCCGACACCGTCTACCGATTCACCGGGATCAACGGCGCCTCGACATATCGGATCGACGGGAAGATCGACGGCTACAACCCGGAAGATCCCAGCACCCATCCCACGTCCGCCAACACCAATTTCAGTGTGCTGACAGGCATCAACGGTGTCACCGCGGCGAATCTCAGCGGTGAAGAGCTCAACATCCGCGACGACGGGACGTTCACGATCGTGGTGAGCCCGGACGCACCACCCGAGAACGCCGAGCCTGGCATGAACTACATCCAGGCCCCGGCCAATTCGACCATCCTGGCCACCCGAAACACGTTGGGCGACTGGAATACCGAGACGCCGATGACGCTGACGATCGAGAAGACTGATGGGCCGCCGAGCAGCTTGTTCAGCCAGATCGGCGGGTTCGCCATCCCGGGTATCGGCGAGACGGTGGTGAAGAACCCGGCCCTGATGAACCTGGTGTCGATCATCCCGGCATTCGATGAGGCACCACTGCTGTTGTCGTCCACCGAGACCGCCATCCTGATGCTGGTGACCGGCATCAGCGGCGAGAACACCTATATGTCCGTGGCCACCGGCGCGACGGGCGTACCGAACACGTTGTCCCAGCCGCAGCACAACGCCCAGTTCCTCTCCACACAGCTACAGAGCGCCGGCTACTTCCAGCTCAAGGACGACGAGGCGATGATCATCACCGTCGATCCCGGTGACGCCGAGTACTTCGTGGTGCCGGTGACCAACGACTGGACCATCACCAACGACACCCGCAACCAGCAGACCAGCCTCAACAACAGCCAAGCCGTCAAGAATGCGGACGGCACCTACACGATCGTGGTGTCGAAGAACGATCCCGGCGTGGCGAACTGGGTGTCCACCGGCGGGCTGAACCAGGGCACCATCTCGATGCGGTTCCAAGGCGTGGACCCGAATGCGGAGCAGCCGACGGTGACGACGCGCGTGGTGAAGGTTTCCGAGGTCGACGACTACGTGACTGACCCGGCGCAGTACGAGTACGACCGTGAGCAACAGCTCGCCGACCGCCGAGAGGGCTACGACCGGCGCTACACGGTGTAGGAGGGTCATTCGCTCGCCGGTTTCTACACCTTGGTCGTGCTCGTCGAAAATCACGACCAGGGTGTAGACGGTATGAGGGGCTGGGGCCTCGCGCACATGTGAACGTGGGTTGCCGACA
>MSTD01000085.1 GCA_001942045.1 Mycolicibacterium porcinum | reverse complement strand
CACCGCCTACGGGTTACGGAACACCTCCGCCCTCAGGTTTCGGTGCGACGCCGCCTGACCCGGGTTGGGGCGCGCTTGCTGCTGGAGATCGCTCTCCGCGGCCGGTGCAGGGGTTTGCTTGGGGATGACCAGCTGAGTCTTGTCCTGGTCGAATGCCGACGGTGCCGAGTTGACGATCCGAGTCCGCTGCTCGTCATCGGACTGCGCGGCAGAGACGTCTGGCCCGCGATCCGGAGTAAAAAGATGTGTCTTGTCGGGATCGGCTGCCGAAGGGGTGGAGACGTCGTCCCCTGCCGGGTCTTGATCGGCCATCGTCTTGGCGTTCCTCACGTCAAAGGGCAATTGGTGTTTGGGGGCTACGTTACGTGCTCGCGGTCTGGTGATTGCGCACCAATTTTCCGATTCGTTCGTCGACTTGCGAAAGCCGGATTGAAGCATGATGGAAAACTGAAGCGCCGCAAACCTGTAGCGCCGCTACGGTTAAGATACGGCAATGGCATCAGCGGAGTCGTTCGTGGGCGAACTCGGCCAGGCTCCTGCTTTGACTATCAAGTGGCTCGATCACCTCGAGACATTCCAAGCGGGGCAGGCGCCGATCACTGTGGGGCGCGTCGAGAACACCGGTGCGCAAATCCGCATTCCGGACAATCGCATCTCCCGCGAGCACATCACCGTCACCGTAAGGGGCGATCAATGGATCGCGCACGCCGTCGGGCGCAACGGGGTGTTCATCGGCAATGACCGTGTCGACAGCGAGTTCGCCGTATCGCCCGACTCGGAGGTCGACGTGATGCTGGGACACCCAGTCGCGGGGATCCCGATGTCATTTTCGACCCGGGATCCGGTGAACGTGCACGTCGGTGAGCAGATTGCTCGTCGGCGCAAAGAACTCGGCATCAGCCAGCGCACGTTGGCGGACGAGGGCGTGGTCAATGCCGGCGCGCTCATCGGTATCGAGAAGGGCCGCAGCCAGCCACGGGCGAAGACCGAGGATTCCTTGGAGAGGGCACTGCAATGGCCAAAGGGGGCAATCGAGCAACTGCGCCGGCAGGTGCGTGCCGGTGTCACCCGGCCCTTCCTGGCCGGTAGTCCCTCGACGCCGGTCACGAGTGCCGACAGCGACGGGCCCACCGAGCTTCTCCGATTCGACGGTGACGGTGAGGTGACGTCCACCGTCGAGGTCACGCTCGTCACCGAGACGATCGGTATCGCCCTGGGTAGTACCCGGAGTCAGATCGCGGCACTGCCTGATCCGGCTCAGCCCGACTATCCCGCGCGGGTGGCCGCCGTGACCTCCGACCTGACTCGGCTCGAGCAGTTGGCGGCCAACGCGTCACGCAGTTCGATCGAGATGGTCCGAGAACTGGGTGAGATCCGGCGCCTGCGCCGTGAGCTGACGTTGTCCGCTGCGGCGTCTCCTTATGCGACGGTTGGCCAGCGGTTGTTCGCCGCCCGGCGTGATGCTGAGCTGAGTATCGATGAAACCGCGGCGATGGCCGGGGTGAGTGCCGAGGACATCAGACGGGCGGAAGCCGGTGGTGAACTCGGTGGTGGGGTTGAGGTTCAGCTGCAACGATTCATTGCAGCCTTGGGATCGGATTCGGGGAATAGGACAGCTGGATGATCAGAATCGCGGGGGCATTCGTCGCAATCACCATTGCCGTCACGGCAACAGGTTGCACGAGGGAGGCGACAGAGGCGCAGCCAAAGGTGGCCGAGCAGGCTGAAACAAAGTCAGGCGAGGTCGACGCGTCGGCACTCGACCCGGGCAACTACCCGACGAAGCCACTCCCACCGATGGGTAACGGGGGCGACCGTCAGCACGTCGCGGTGCTGGAGGCCAACCGGATCGCCGATGTGGTGGTTGGGCCGTGGGAAGTCGACCCAGCGATCAAGGAAATCAAGGGGATCGGCTTCGCGTCCGGCGGCAGCCCCATTCTGCCGGAGAAGCTCCAGGTGGTAACCGAGCCGGAAGTGGCCGACGCCGGCAAGTCGAAAATGGTGACTGGGTTTGCGTCGAACCGCCAGCAAAAGGGTCAGAAGATGCTGATCAACGTCGTGCTTGAGATGCAAGACCCCGAAGCGGCGACGGCTGCGGCGCACGACATGCGGCAACGATTGCTGGATTTCGCGGCCAAGTACGAATCCCGGCAAGGTACAGCGATAGTGGCGATTCCCGGCCACGATGACACGGTGGCTGTTGCATCCACTTCGGTGTACCCAGATACCGGCGACCGTCAGTGGAACATGGTCGAATCGTTCACGCCGCGCGGCAGGTTCGTTTTGATGCAGCGAGCTGAAACCATCACGAATATGGACGAAGCGGTCGCGCTCGTTGCCAAAACGCTTGATCTGCAGGTTCCGGCCATTGATTCGTTCACACCGACGGCGCCGGCGGACCTGGCGAACCTTCCCAAGGACCCCAGCGGATTGCTGGCCCGCGCGTTGCCGGTGCCCGCGAAAGGCGAAAAATTCACCAACAATGCGACAATGGGTGCCCACGGGATTCTGCATTACGAAACCGATCCTCTTGCAGCGGGCAAGCTCTACGGCGACGCCGGAGTAGATGTTGCGGTGATCGCGGACGGATCGCTGTCCCGTACCCGGGACAACGCTACGGCCGCGACTTTGGCAGCCGCGCTCCAGGACGTGGAGGGCCCGGGCGCGATGACGCCAGTAGACGCGGTGCCCAATCTGCCCGGCAGCCATTGCTACCAGCACTCAGTAAGCAAGAACTTCGCATGCACCGGCTCATTCGACCGATATGCCTTCGCGGTGGTCGGGCCACGCCTGAAGGACGCACAGCAGAAGGCCGCCGCGCAGTATCTGATCTTGGCAGCTAAGTGACCAGCCCCGTGACTGCGCGGCTACTAGGCGTACTGGGTGCGGTTGTGCTGGCAGTGGTTACAGCCGGATGCAGCACGGTGATCGACGGTGCGGCGGTCAAGGATCCCACCGCAGCCGCTGATGCCGTGAACACGGCGTTACTGCAGCCGGGAAACTACCCGACGGTTCCGTTTCCCCCGACCCCACCATCAGCCCGGGCCGGCGCCATAGCCGATGCTCACGGCTTGGCCGATCACGTCGTTGTGCCGTGGGAGGTTGATCCCGCCCTCACTGAGCCGATAGCCACAGCGGTCGGTCCGGGGATTGCTGCGCCATTTCTCAACCTCGTTCTCCGCGCACCGGGGCCGGATATCGCCGCTGCGCACGGGTTTATCAACGCGTTCGCGAGCAGCCGAGCTGAGACCGGGCCGATGGAACGTCGCCGACAACTGATCAACGTGGTGATGCGGTTTGACAGTGATCAGGACGCGGCTGCCGTCGCCAATGACGCGCATCAGCAGATGGAGCCGCCACTGGGCGCGTCGCCCCAGGAGCCTGTCAATGTCGCCGGGCATCCGGAGGCACTCGCCATGAAGGCGACCAACGGCGACGGGACGTTCGTGATGAGCTTCACTGCTCATGGTCCCTATGTGCTCTTCCAGGAGTCGAAAGCACCCGACGCTGCGGCTGCGGAGAATCTCGTGGCGAAAACCCTCGACATGCAGTTGCCTGCAATAGATTCCTTCACCCTGACTGATCCCGCTCAGTTCGCAACGATGGACACCGACCCCACTCATCTATGGGCACGAACACTCCAGACCGGAAAAGCCATTCCTGCCATGGGTGTTTATGGACAGGGCGGCGTCCTGCATTACATGCAACCGGAGCAGCGCCAATGGCTCGAGGCTGCGGGTGTCGACGCCGTGTCTCTCGGCATGGCCAACCGGGTTTATCAAACACGTGATGCAGCTGCTGCCCTCGGCCTGGCGGACAACATCGCCAAGGGCCTCGGCGAAGATGCAAAACCGGGGCCGAGTGTTCCTGGAATGCCCAGCGCGAGATGTTTCACGGGTCCGAACGCAGGCCCGACCACTTGTGTGGCGACGGCCGACCGGTGGGCCATCTTGACCGCGTCCCAACAAGCACGTGATGCCGCCCAACAACTCGCAGCCCAGTACTTGATGCTGGTCGGAAAGTAATAGGCAACAATGGAATTCAAGCCCGGTGACGAGGTCGGTGGCTACACGATTCAAGGTGTTCTAGGCCGGGGCGGCATGGGCGTCGTGTATCGCGCAGCCAACCCCACTTTGCCCCGCAGTGATGCGGTGAAGGTTCTGAGCGCTGAATACTCGAATGATGCGCAATTCCGCGCGCGCTTCGAGCGGGAGGCAACGGTCGCTGCCACGCTCAGCCATCCGAATATTGTCGCGGTGTATGCCCGGGGGAAGGCCGACAACGGCCAGCTGTGGATCGCCATGCAGTATGTCGCAGGCACCGATGCCGACCATGAATTGCGTGCCGGCACAATGACTCCAGAACGCGCATCGCATGTCACGGCCGAGGTGGCCAAGGCCCTCGACTATGCGCACCGTCGCGGTGTTTTGCATCGCGACGTAAAGCCTGCCAACTTTCTCATCACTCCCGCAGAGCACGAGGGAGAAGATGAGCGGGTCTTCCTTGCGGACTTCGGGATCGCCCGCGCCAAGGACGACACGACTCACCTGACCACTGATGGCACGGTGATGGCCTCTATAGCCTATGCATCCCCAGAAGCATTGAGCGGGACCGCTGTTGATCATCGCTCCGATATCTACTCTTTGGGCTGCAGCCTGTTTCGGATGCTCACCGGCAAAACCCCGTTCGCGGGACGCGGGGGCGTCGAGGCTATCCTGACTGCCCACCTGACTGCTCCGCCCCCGAGAGTCACAGACCTCGCGCCGCACGTCCCGGCAGGTTTTGATGCCGTGATCGCCAAGGCGATGGCCAAGGACCCTGCTGCGCGCTACCAAAGTGCCCGGGAACTGGCCGAGGCGGCGGCTGCCGCATTGGCCGACACCACGACCGCTGTGCCGAGGTCGATGGTCACCCAGGAATGGGGCGCAACTTCATCGCCGGCCCCCGACGCGGTGACCCGTCCGGCGGATCGCCCACCGGCCTGGCAGACGAGTGGTCCTCGCCCACAGCATGAGCCGGCGTTGACCTATCCCAGTGGCGTATACAGCGGGCCGCATGCGAGCGCCGGTGGCCCACCCCCGGCGTTCAGCGCTCCCCCTCAATCTCGCCCGCCGGTGGCCCCGTTGCCGGTAGCGAAGAAGAAGTCACTCAAACAGCGCATGGTCATTCCGGCGGTGGCCGTGGCGGTGGTTGCCGTTATTGCGGTCGGGGGTTTGCTGCTCTACTGGAACAACCCCAACAACGCTCCGTACCAACCACAGACCGTCACGCATGCCCACGGCACCACAGAAATCACCACCAGCCCCACGTCGGTGGCCGCCCTGGGACCTGGCGATGCCGATGCACTGTTGGCGCTGGGGATGCAACCGGTTGCCATCGAGTGGTCTCAAGGCGCTGTACCGTCGTGGATCCGCGACAAGATCACCGGCGATCCTCCGGTGATGAACTTCATCGATACGGGAGCCGTCAAAGCGGCCAAACCCGATCTGATCCTGGCTACCGGCGATATCGATGACGCCACGTACGACAGCCTCAAAGCCATCGCGCCGACGATCACGCGTCCCACAGACAACGACAGGCCGTGGAACTGGCAGACCCAATTGCAGTGGATCGCAAAGGTATTGGGCAAGGAAGGCGCGGCCACCCAGCTGACGTCAACGATCGCTACACAACAGAACGACCTGCGCAACCAGAACTCCAAGGTGGCAGGCAAAACTGCAGGGGTCCTGAACATCAGCGATCAAGGTGTGAGTCAAACTCTCTCGCCATCGAACGCGTCCGACTATCTCGCCTCGATCGGTTTGACCTATAGCCCCAAGTTCGCCCGCGAGCCGGGGGAAGAGGCAAAGGTAACCAGGCAAGTCGGGAACTTGAGCCTGCTGTACCAGCTGGATACCGATGTGCTCATCGTCGTTCGCACCGACAAGGGAGCCGGGGGTGGCGGTGCGGCGGGCCTTCCTGTCGAACTCTCTGCTTTCCGCGGCGCGATGGTTATCGTCGATGATCCGGATACGATCGCCGCGCTCTCCGAACCGGGAGGAGTGCTCGCCACGCAGTTCCTCGACACATCGTTGGTGCCGCAGTTGATCGACCAGATTCCGTGATCGGCCACCAGCAGTCGATAGAGCCCCCGTGGTCTACTGAGTGAGCACGAACGCATATGGCCCAGACCAACTCAGAGTTGGTCTGGGCCATATTGCGAATGCTCAGCGCTGGCCGGTGATCTTGGCGCCGATGTCTCGGGCGAGGGTGTAGCCCGCAGAGCCAATATTCGGAGAGCAGACACGTACGTCGACTACGACATTCTTGCGTGGGCTCATGCCTCGCTGGCAGCCATTTCCGCTGTCCTGAATGTCCTTCCACATCAGGAGCATGGCGGTACCGTCGCTCTCTGCGGCCACCCCGGTTTTCATAGTCTGTTGCTGGCCACCGCCGGAGGCGGTGATCTCGGTGTAGTTGCAGCCCTTCCAGGCGGTGAACTGGTCGTTGTAGAACCGGGTTGCCTCGGTTTGGGTGTTGAACGCGATCACTGACTGGACGACCTTCGTCCCAGATGCGTCATCCGTGAGGATCTGCCCGGCGAAACCGCTGTACTTGGCGAACTTGTATACGTAGTCGATGCCGGGCAGGAGGGCGCCTGCGCAGTTGGACGGCTGCACCGTAAGACCGCTGAATGGTGTGGACTGCACGGCATCCGCCGGAGTGAGGCTTGCCTTGAGCCTATCGTTGAGGTCGGGTACGGATGCCAACAAGCTCGGCAGGGTCGCAGGTTCAACATCCCCTGACGTTCCGGCGGGGGGCGCCGCCGATGTACTCGGTGTCGATGTCGGCGAGGCACTTGACTTGGATTCGCCACCGGTAGTGGTTGTTTCGGAGCTCGCCTCGGCGGCGTCGGCCGTGTTCTCGGCGCTCTCATCGGACCAGAATTTGACGGAGCCGCCTCCGAACATGAACGCGGCGGCGCCGCCGATGACGATCACCGCTGCCAGCGCCGCCACTATCAATCCCCAAGGCCGCTTCTTTCCCGCAGGGTTCGGTGTCGGCGGCGGGGAGTAAGCGCCACCGGGATACCCGGCGGCGGGGTAGTGCCCTGCTGGGGGCTGCGGTGGTTGCCAGCCACCGGCCGCCGGTGTCGAGGTCCAAGACTGCGCGGAGGTTGGCCCGTAGCCGTACTGGGGTGGGGCTGTCGGCGGCACCGACGGTGGTGGTGGCGGACTGGCCGGTGGTGGTTGCGGAGTGTTCTGGCGTGGAACGACGGTGGTGGCGCCACCGTCATCGTCGCTCGGAGTCGGGAAGGGACGGTCCGTCGGCCAGTCTCTGGTCATGTCGTCCTGGTTGGGATCGTGTGTGCTCATCAGGTGGTCAATCTGCCTTCGTAGTCGTGGAAACTCAGCTGGCGATGGGAGGTGGCAACTCGCGTTGCCTGCGCACCCGTGACAGGAACCGGTTACCGGCCGTTCTGCGATCGATGCGTTCTCACCCGCGGTACTGCGGTCAGCGTTGGCCCGTGATCTTGGCGCCGATGTCTCGGGCGAGGGTGTAACCCGCTGAGCCGACCTTCTGGGAGCACACGCGGACGTCGACGATGACGTTCTTGCGTGGAGTCATGCCTCGTTGGCAGCCATTTCCACTGTCCTGAAGGTTCTTCCACATCAGGAGCATGGCGGTACCTTCGCTCTCTGCGGCCACACCGGTTTTGATCGTCTGCTGTTGGCCGCCGCCATCAGAGGTGATCTCGGTGTAGTTGCAGCCCTTCCAGGCGGTGAACTGGTCGTTGTAGAACCGAGTTGCCTCGGTTTCGGTGTTGAACGCGATCACGGACTGCATGATCTTGGTGCCCGAAGCATCGTCCGTCAGAATCTGTCCGGCGAAACCGGTGTAATTGGCCGAACGGTAAACGTAGTCGATGCCGGGCAGGAGCGCGCCGGTGCAGTTGGACGGCTGCACCGTAAGACCGGTGAACGGTTCGCTCTGTAGTCCTCCGGCTGGGGTGAGATTCGCGGAGAACCTCTCGTTGAGCTCCGACACCGATCCCAACAGGCTGGACAGGGCTGCGGGATCCACATCTCCCGACGTTCCGCCTGCTGGCGCTTGCGACGGGCTCGGTGTCGAAGTCGGTGAGGCTCCGTCCGTCTTGGAGTCGCCTGCCTTGGAATCCCCACCGGCGGTGCCTGTGTCGGAGCTGTTGGCGCTATCGGCTGTGTTCTCGGTCTTCTTGTCCGACCAGAATTCACCGCCGAACATGAAGATGGCGGCGCCGCCGAGGATGACCACCGCCGCGAGTGCCGCCGCAATCAGCCCCCACGGCCGCTTCTTGCCCGGAGGGGTTGGTGCCGGGGCAGAGCCGACGCCGGGGTACTGCCCGAACGGAGGCTGGGGTGGCTGCCACCCGCCAACTGGCGCTGACGGCGGAGTGGTCTGGGGGGGCCAGCCGGGCGCGGCTGGTCCCCCGTAGCCGTACTGGGGTGGAGCCGTCGGTGGGAGCGCGGGGCTGGGTGGCGGCGGGGTTGC
>MSTD01000084.1 GCA_001942045.1 Mycolicibacterium porcinum | reverse complement strand
TGGTGGCGGTCGGCGGTGGTGGCGGTGGAGTCGTCGTCGTGATCTCGTCCTGCACCGGCGGCGCCGAGGTGGTGGTGCTGGGCTGCGGGGTCGCCAGGTTGGTGGTGTCGTCGTCCCGGGTCACCAGGACCGCCACGGAAGCCACCAGGGCAACAGCCGCGACGATGGCCGTGATGCCGACCACCCACGGCCAGCGCGGCGGCGGGGCGGTGTCGACGAGTTCGGTCGCCGGGTCGTAGTCGTCGTAGTCGTAGAGCGCCACGTCGGCGGGCACGTACGGCCCGCTGGTGAACTGCTCGGACTCCGGCGCGGAATACGCCTGCGAGTAGAACTCCGTCTCGCCGCCATCCGCGTCGGCACCGGCCACCTGAGTCGGCTCCTCGGGTGCAGAGTGTTTTCCGGGTTGATCCGGCAAATCAGAACCGGAGGCACCCGGTTCCGGGGGATTCGGCCCGCTCATCTACGCCTATCCTTCTCGACAACTTCACTGCCACGCGGAGCGAACGCAACGGTTCGCTGGTGACAGTGCCCCGGCAACATTACCGAATGAGGTGATGCCGGCGAGTCCGGCGCTGCCGGTGGCGGATGAAGTAACGGCCCGATTGTGACCTTGTTCCAAGGTCACAATCGGCACGGCCGGACGGGTCAGTGCTTCTCAGGACCCCAGTAGTACTCGAAGACCAGACCGCTGACCGCCATCAGCACGAAGCAGACGCCCGCCACGATCAGCCAGGGCAGCCACAGGGCGGCACCCACGGCGGCGACCGAGAAGGACAGCGCGATCAGGATCGGCCACCAGCTGTGCGGCGAGTAGAAGCCCAATTCGCCTGCGCCGTCGCTGATCTCGGCGTCTTCGTAGTCCTCGGGGCGGGTATCGAGACGACGCGCCACGAAGCGGAAGAACGTACCGGTGATGAGGGTCAGGCCGGTGGTGAGGACGAGCGCGGTGGTACCGGCCCACTCGACGCCGCCGGTGGCGAACATCGCCGTCAGCACGCCGTACACCACCGCCGACAGGGCGAAGAACGCCGTGAGGATCTCGAACAGCCGAGCTTCAATATGCATTGCGTGTAGCCCCTACTTGCTCGCCTGCGGTGCCTGCTCACCGCGTCGGGTGTCGAACGGGTGCGTGGTGATGGCCAGCGGTTCCTGGTTGATGGCCGCCAACGCCTCGGCATTGGTCTTGCCGGCGTTGCGCTGGTCGATGTAGGCCTTGAAGTCATTGGGCTCGACGACCCGGACCTCGAAGTTCATCATCGAGTGGTAGGTGCCGCACATCTCGGTGCAGCGACCCACGAACGCGCCGGTCTGCTCGATCTTGCTGACCTGGAAGATGTGGTCCGAGTGGTTGGCCACCGGGTCGGGCATCACGTCGCGCTTGAAGAGGAACTCCGGGACCCAGAATCCGTGGATCACGTCCGCGGAGTTGAGCTGGAACTCGATGCGCTTGCCTGCCGGGAGCACCAGCACCGGAATCTCGGTGGAGCTGCCCAGCGTCTCGATCTTGTCGAAGTTCAGGTAGGTGCGGTCCTCGGGGTTGAGGCCGCGCACCGCGCCAACGCGCTCCTTGCCGTGCTCGTCCGTGCCCTCGGGCTTGGACACCATGGCTTCCTTGCGCGCCGCGTCGACGCCGTCGTAATCGAATGAGCCGTCGGCGTAGTCGATCTTCTGGTAGCCGAACTTCCAGTTCCACTGGAAGGCGGTGACGTCGATGACGACCTCAGGGTTGGGATCCTTGTGCAGCATCCGCTCCTGGACCACGACGGTGAAGTAGAACAGCACCGAGATGATGAGGAACGGGATCACCGTCAGCACCAGCTCCAGCGGCATGTTGTAGCCGAACTGGCGCGGCAGCTCGGTGTCGCCCTTCTTCTTCCGGTGGAACGCACTCGACCAGAAGATCAGTGCCCACACGATGGCGCCCACAACGAAGGACGCAATCACGGAGCCGATCCACAGCTCTCGGTTGAGTTTGCCCTCCGGAGTGATTCCGGTCGGCCAACCGAGCGCGAGTGCGTCCTGCCAGCTGCAGCCGCTCAGCAAGAGGGCTGAGCCACCCAGGACAATGGTCAACAACGCCGCTCGGGCCACCTTCTTAAGCCCGCGAGGTGTCACGTTGGCGCCTCCTAGATCGGTATTTCGCGACCGCGACCGGTCGTTGTTTTGCGAATACTACGCAGCGTAGACCACGCCGGTCCACGGGAGCGAAGCGACTCGGGAATGCGGCCTCGGACGCTGTCCGGCGACCGGCGCGACGGCCCGGGTGGTGGTCTCGCGGACCCGCCGGATCAGACATACTGGCGCGGTGTGCGGACTCCTCGCCTTGGTAACTGCCCCGACCGAAACCAACTCCGAATCCCGCCGGGGTGAGGTCTCCCCCGATACCGGATCGCGGCTGGTCGACGCGGTGGCAGGCGCATCCCATCTGATGCGTCACCGCGGCCCCGACGAGCCCGGCACCTGGGCTGATACCACCGGCGACGGGCATGACGGCACCGTGGTGCTCGGTTTCAACCGGCTGTCGATCATCGACATCGCGCACAGCCACCAGCCGTTGCGGTGGGGTCCGGCCGACGCGCCGGACCGCTACGTGCTCGTGTTCAACGGTGAGATCTACAACTACGTGGAATTAAGGGAGGAACTCCGGTCCGCCTTTGGTGCGGTATTTCACACCGACGGTGACGGCGAGGCCATCGTGGCGGCCTACCACTACTGGGGCACCGAGGCCCTGAAGCGCCTGCGCGGCATGTTCGCGTTCGCGTTGTGGGACACCGTGGAGCGCGAAATGTTCTGCGCCAGGGACCCGTTCGGTATCAAGCCGTTGTTCATGGCGACCGGGCCGGGTGGCACCGCGGTGGGTAGCGAGAAGAAGTGCCTGCTCGATCTGGCCCAGGACGCGGATCTGGGGTTGGGTATCGACCTCGAACTAGACGACCGGGCGGTACAGCACTACACGGTGCTGCAATACGTGCCGGAACCCGAGACGCTGCACCGCGGCATCCGCCGGCTGGAGTCGGGGAGCTTTGCCCGGTTCAAGCCGGGCGGTCGCCCCGAGGTGACGCGCTACTTCGTGCCGAAGTTCAATGCGGTGCCGTTCGTCAAGGGCTCCGAACAGAAGCGCTACGACGAGATCACCGCCGCCCTCGAAGATTCGGTCGCCAAGCACATGCGCGCCGATGTCACGGTGGGCGCGTTCCTGTCCGGCGGCATCGACTCGACGGCGACCGCCGCGCTGGCGATGCGCCACAATCCCCGGCTGATCACCTTCACCACCGGTTTCGAACGTGAGGGCTTCTCCGAGGTGGACGTGGCGGTGGCCTCTGCCGAAGCCATCGGCGCCCGGCACGTCACCAAGGTGGTAAGCCAGGCCGAATTCGTCGAGGCGCTGCCCGAAATCGTCTGGTACCTGGACGAGCCCGTGGCCGACCCGGCCCTGGTGCCGCTGTTCTTCATCGCCCGCGAGGCGCGCAAGCACGTCAAGGTGGTGCTGTCGGGCGAGGGCGCCGACGAGTTGTTCGGCGGCTACACGATCTACCGGGAACCGTTGTCGCTGCGGCCGTTCGACTATCTGCCGCGGCCGGTGCGCAAGTCGCTGGGCAAGGCGTCGAAGCCGCTGCCGGAGGGCATGCGGGGCAAGAGCCTGCTGCACCGCGGTTCGCTGACACTCGAAGAGCGTTACTACGGCAACGCGCGCAGCTTCTCCGACGAGCAGCTGCGCGCCGTCCTGCCCGGTTTCCGGCCGGAGTGGACGCACACCGACGTCACCGCCCCGATATACGCCGAATCCCGAGGCTGGGACCCGGTGGCCCGGATGCAGCACATCGACCTGTTCACCTGGCTGCGCGGCGACATCCTGGTCAAAGCCGACAAGATCACCATGGCCAACTCGCTGGAACTGCGGGTGCCGTTCCTGGACCCCGAGGTGTTCGCGGTGGCCTCGCGGCTGCCGGTCGAGCAGAAGATCACCCGGTCCACCACCAAATACGCGCTGCGCCGCGCGCTGGAGCCGATCATTCCGGCTCACGTGCTGAACCGGCCGAAGCTGGGCTTCCCGGTGCCGATCCGGCACTGGCTGCGCGCCGGTGAGCTGATGGACTGGGCGTACGCGATGACGGCGTCGTCAGGTGCCGGCGAGTATGTCGACCTCACTGCCGTCCGCGCGATGCTCGACGAGCACCGCAGCGGCGTCAGTGATCACAGCCGCCGGCTGTGGACGGTGTTGATCTTCATGTTGTGGCACGCCATCTTCGTCGAGCACAGCGTGACCCCGCAGATCAAGGAACCGCACTACCCGGTGCAGCTGTAGGCGAGATCAGGCCAGGGCCTGGCCGATCTCTGCGCCGGCCTCGGCGCCATAGGCGTCGGTCAGTCGCTGCACGGCCTCGGCGGCATCCCAGGTCCACTCCTGCGGACCCGTCGCCTCCAGGACCAGCACCGCGACCAGCGAGGCCAGCTGGGCGGAGCGCTCCAGGCTCAGTCCGGCGCTGCGGCCGGTGAGGAACCCGGCGCGGAAGGCGTCGCCGATGCCGGTCGGGTCGGCCTGATGCTTCTCGGGCACCACGTCGACGTGCACGAACGTGCCGTCCGAGCTGACCAGGTCGACGCCCTTGGCGCCGAGCGTGGTGACGCGCATGCCGATCTGGCTCATCACCTGAGCTTCGCTCCACCCTGACTTCTGCAGCAGCAGATCCCACTCGTAGTCGTTGGTGAACAGGTAGTCGGCGCCGTTGATGAGCTTGCGGATCTCCTCGCCGGATAGCCGGGCCAGCTGCTGGGACGGGTCGGCGGCGAAGGCCAGGCCGAGCTCGCGGCACTCCTCGGTGTGCAGGAACATCGCCTCGGGATCGTTGGCGCCCACGATCACCAACTCGGGCTTGCCGATCCGGGCCACCAGGTCGGCCAGGGAGATGTTGCGGGCCTCCGACATCGCGCCGGGGTAGAACGACGCGATCTGGGCCATGTCCTCGTCGGTGGTGCAGACGAAGCGGGCGGTGTAGGCGCTCTCGGAGATCAGCACGTTGCCGCAGTCGACGTTGGCGTTTTCCAGCCAGGCGCGGTACTCGGCGAAATCCTGGCCCGCGGCACCCACCAGCGCGACATCGCCGCCGAGGGCGCCGATCGCGAAGGCCATGTTGCCCGCGACTCCCCCACGGTGGATCACCAGATCGTCGACCAGGAAGCTCAGCGACACCTTCTGCAGGTGGTCGGCCAGCAGTTGCTCGGAGAATTTGCCCGGGAACCGCATCAGGTGGTCGGTCGCGATGGATCCGGTAACTGCGATGGTCACGTAGTGCACCCCTCATGTCGTTAAGTCGGCTACATAACAGTACCCGCGCCGCCCCGACGGCGATCCGCGTGCACGGTCGCACTTCGCGCGTTGCGCTAACCTGCGTATAACCGTATTCCCGGTCACCGTAGACGGCCGACCGACATCCAAATCACGCGGGGAGCGCCATTTAATGACTGGTTCTTACCAGTACCCCGAGCAGACTCCGCCTCAGTCATATCCCGAGCAGGTGTCGTCGCCGCCGTCGGCGTATCCGGGCACCCTGCCGCCGCCGGTGCCCTATCCGACCCGGCGGCGCTGGCCCAAGATCGTGGCGGCACTGCTGGCCGTGGTGGCGCTGGCGGGTGTGTTGACCGCCGTGCTGGTCGCCGGCCGTCGAGGCCCCACCGCTCCGGTGGTGGTCTCCGACGCCCAGGCCAAGGCCGCGGTGCAGGAGTACCTCAATGCACTACTCGAAGGGGACGACGAGACCGTCGCGCGACACACGCTGTGCGGGCTGTACGAAGGGGTCAAGGACCGCAAGGCCGATCTCGCGGTGGCCGGCCTGGCCAGTGACGCGTTCCAGAAGCAGTTCAGCCAGGTCGAGGTGACGGGCATCGACGCGAACGTGCCGTGGTCTACCACGCAGGCTCAGGTGCTGTTCACCATGCGTGTTGCACCCGCCAGCGGGGCGGCGCGCGGACAACGCCCGATCAGTGACGAACAGCAGGGCGTGGCACAGCTACTGGTGAAGAGAGACGGGAAGAACGAGCAGGTTCTGGTGTGCTCGTATGTACTACGGACCGGCGGTCAGTACTGACCGCCGGCCGTCAGGTCACGTCAGTTGAAGGAGTCGCCGCAGGCGCAGGAGCCGGTGGCGTTCGGGTTGTCGATCGTGAAGCCCTGCTTCTCGATCGAGTCGACGAAATCGATGGTGGCGCCCTGCACGTACGGCGCGCTCATCCGGTCCACGACCAGCTTGACGCCGCCGAACTCGGCGGTGAGGTCGCCGTCGAGGGCGCGGTCGTCGAAGAACAGGTTGTAGCGCAGGCCGGCGCAACCACCGGGCTGGACAGCGATCCGCAGCGCGAGGTCGTCGCGGCCTTCCTGGTCCAGCAGCGCCTTCGCCTTCGTCGCCGCAGCGTCGGACAGGGTCACACCGTGGGTTTCGGTGGAGGTGGCGTCCTGAACAGTCATAGCTCTCCCTAAGCATCCCTGGGCAATCGGACGCGTGGACTGACCGCGCGTCTACTACGTCAACGGTACCTTGTTCCACCGCTATTCCCGACTTATCCACAGGCTGGGGCATGTGACCAGGCCACCTGCGGAGGGCAGTAACCTGGCTGGCGTGAAGCTGCTGGGCCGTAAGAAGGACAACGAAGGCGAACCCGCCGGGACCGACCAGGTCACGGATGCCGACGGGGCCGCCGGGGCGACGACCACGGGTGCTGCCGCCGCGGGCACCGCCCCCAAGGGCAGGCCCACGCCCAAACGCAGCGAGGCCACCAAGCGCCGCGGTCCGGTCGCCCCGGCACCACTGACCGCCGCCGAGGCACGTCAGCGTCGTAAGGAGCTGCGCGGGCCGAAGCTGTCCAAGGAAGAGCGCAAGATCGAGCGGCTCACCCGGCGCGCCGACATGGCCCACCGCCGCGAGAAGATGATGGCGGGCGACGAGGCCTACCTGCTCCCCCGCGACAAGGGGCCGGTCCGCCGCTATGTCCGCGACATCGTGGATTCCCGCCGCAACGTGCTGGGCCTGTTCATGCCGGCCGCCCTGGCGATGATCTTCTTCATGCTGGCGCTGCCGTCGCTCAAGTTCCAGCAGATGCTGTCCTACGCGATGCTGATCCTGGTGGTCATCATGCTGATCGACGGATTCATCGTCGGCCGCAAGGTGAACCACATGGTGGATGAGAAGTTCCCCGGCAATACCGAAAGCGGTTGGAAGTTGGGGCTTTACGCGGCCAGCCGGGCGTCGCAGCTGCGTCGCATGCGGGCGCCGCGGCCGGTCGTCGAGCGCGGCGCCAAGATCTCTTGATGCCGCGTCAGGCGGGATGAGGAGTGCGCACCCTGGTGCTCGGCGGGATCCGCTCCGGTAAATCGCAGTGGGCCGAAGCCGCCGTGGCCCGCACTGCCGGAGACGGCGTGCCGGTGCGTTACGTGGCCACCGGTCCCGCCGCGGACAGAGATCCGGCCTGGGCGGACCGCGTCGGCGCACACCAACTACGTCGCCCCGCACATTGGCTCACCGTCGAGACCCGTGACCTGGCTGCCGATCTCGGTGAAACACCGGACATCGCGACGCTCGTCGACGACATCGGCGGCTGGCTGACGGCCACCATGGACCGTGTCGGCGCGTGGACCGGGGCACTCGTGGCCTCCGAGGTCGACGCGCTGGTCGGGGCGGTCGACGCGTTCACCGCTCCCCTGGTGCTCGTCAGTCCCGAGGTCGGACTGACCGTGGTCCCCGCCACCGAGGCGGGGCGGCGGTTCGCCGACGAATTGGGCACCGTCAACCAACGGCTGGCCGCGGTGTGCGACCGCGTGGTGCTGGTGGTGGCCGGCCAACCGCTCACGGTGAAGGAGCCGTCATGACCGAACTCGACGTGTCCTTCACCCCGGTCACCGCACCGGACGCCGAGGTCGCCGCGGCCGCGCGGGCCCGTCAGACGCGGCTCACCAAGCCGCCCGGCTCGCTCGGTCGTCTCGAGGAGCTCTCGATCTGGGCGGCCTCGTGCCAGGGTGTGTGCCCTCCGCGGCCGCTCACCCGGGCGCGCGTGGTGGTGTTCGCCGCCGACCACGGGGTCACCGCAGCCGGGGTGTCGGCGTTCCCGTCCGCGGTAACCGGCCAGATGGTGGCCAACTTCGACACCGGCGGGGCCGCGATCAACGTGCTGGCCGACGTGGCCGGGGCCACCGTGCGGGTGGCCGACCTCGCCGTCGACTGCGACGAGCCGCTCTCCCCCGCGATCGGCGCTCACAAGATCCGCCGCAGCTCGGGCAACATCGCCGTCGAGGATGCGCTCAGCGCCGACGAGACGGTGGCCGCGGTCCTGGCGGGGCGCCAGATCGCCGACGACGAGGTCGACGCCGGCGCCGACCTGCTCATCGCGGGTGACATGGGTATCGGAAACACCACGGCGGCAACGACTTTGGTGGCCGCACTGACCGGCACCGAGCCCGTCGCGGCGGTGGGTCGCGGCACCGGCATCGACGATCACGGCTGGATGCGCAAGACCGGCGCCGTACGGGACGCGCTGTACCGGGCGAGCAGCGTGACGCGCGACCCGATGGGCCTGTTGCGAGTGTGCGGCGGCGCCGACCTGGCCGCTATGGCCGGGTTCCTGGCACAGGCTGCCCTCCGGCGAACCCCGGTACTGCTGGACGGCCTGGTGGTGACGGCCGCAGCCCTGGTGGCCGAGGAGCTGGCGCCGGGCGCGAAGGCCTGGTGGCAGGCCGGTCACCGGTCGACCGAGCCGGCCCACGGCCTGGCGCTGTCGCACCTGGGACTGGAGCCGATCGTCGACCTCGTCGTCGGCGATCTGGCGCCCCG
>MSTD01000083.1 GCA_001942045.1 Mycolicibacterium porcinum | reverse complement strand
CGGGTCGGTGTGTGGCGTTGTTGTTCTCGCGTTCGGCTGAGGCGGTCGTGGCGATGCTGGCGGTGCTCAAGACGGGGGCGGCGTATGTGCCGATTGATCCGGCGCACCCGGACGCACGCATCGGCGTCATCCTCGGTGATGCCCGGCCGACCGTAGTAGTGAGCAACAGGCTGTTTGTCGGCCGGTTGCTTGGGTTTGGTGTGCCGGTGGTTGATGTTGGTGATCCTCGGATTCAGGGTCAGCCGGTGTCGCCGTTGCCGTTGCCAGCGCCAAATGACCTTGCCTACATCATCTATACGTCGGGGACCACGGGGGTGCCCAAAGGCGTGGCAGTGACCCATCGCAACGTGACGGGGTTGTTGAAGGCGTTGGACGCGGACCTGGGACTCCGCAGTGGGCCGGGCCAGGCGTGGTCACAGTGGCATTCGTACTCATTCGATGTGTCGGTGTGGGAGATCTTCGGTGCGTTGCTGCGTGGTGGTCGGCTGGTGGTGGTGTCTGAAGAGGTAGCGGCCTCGCCTACAAAGTTCCAGACCTTGTTGCAGCGCGAGCGGGTCACTGTCCTGGGGCAGACTCCTTCTGGAGCCGGGGTGCTTTCGCCGGAAGCCTTGGAGTCGGTCGCGCTAGTCGTGGCTGGTGAGGCGTGCGCGTCCGAATTGGTGGACCGGTGGGCGCCGGGTCGGACGATGATCAATGCGTACGGGCCAACTGAGGCCACCGTATATGCGGCGATGAGCACGCCGCTCGTGGCGGGTTCGGATGTGGTGCCGATCGGTGTGCCGGTGCCAGGCGCCGCATTGTTCGTGCTGGATCGGTGGTTGCGGCCGGTGCCGACAGGGGTGGTCGGTGAGTTGTACGTGGCGGGTCGCGGGGTAGCGGTTGGGTATGTCGGTCGAGCGGAGTTGACGGCGTCGCGGTTTGTGGCGTGCCCATTTGGTGCAGCCGGGGCGCGGATGTATCGCACCGGGGATCTAGTGCGTTGGGGTGTCGATGGGCAGTTGCAGTATCTAGGCCGCTCCGACGAGCAGGTGAAGATTCGTGGCTATCGCATTGAGCTGGGGGAGATTCAGGCTGCGTTGGCTGGGGTGGATGGTGTTGAGCAGGCGGCGGTGATTGTTCGTGAGGATCAGCCGGGTGATAAGCGTTTGGTGGGGTATGTCGTTGGTGGGGTGGATTCTGGGGTTGTTCGTGCGTCGTTGAGTGAGCGGTTGCCGGCGTACATGGTTCCGGCTGCCATCGTCGTCATCGAAGCCATACCGTTGACTGTCAGCGGCAAGCTCGACCGGCGTGCTCTGCCAGCACCCGAATACCAGGACGGCGCAGGTTACCGTGCGCCGACGACGCCGGTCGAGGAGATCCTCGCCAGCATCTACGTACAGGTGTTGGGAGTCGACCGTGTCGGGGTAGACGATTCCTTCTTCGAACTCGGTGGAGACTCCCTGTCGGCGATGCGTCTGATCTCCGCAATCAACGCCAGCCTGAACGCCGATGTGTCAGTACGCATGCTGTTCGATGCGCCCAGCATCGCGCAACTGGCCCCGCGTATCGGTACGGGCACCTGCCGGCGTGCACCGCTCGCGCCGACGGAGCGGCCCGCAGTTGTTCCTCTGTCATTCGCCCAGAACCGGTTGTGGTTCCTCGACCGCTTGGAAGGCGGTGCCGCGACCTACAACATGCCGACCGCTTTCCGCATCGTCGGTCCAGTGGACGTCGAGGCTCTGACCGCTGCTATCGATGACGTCGTCGAACGCCACGAGTCGCTACGCACGGTGTTCCCCGATCTCGGGGGTGTGCCATTCCAAAAAGTGTTGCCTGCCAGACCAGGACTCTGGATCCACGGGAACGCCGCGGTGGTGTCGCTGTCGGAGAACGATCTGCCGAACGAGCTGATGGCACTTGCGGCACATCGGTTTGATCTTTCGTCAGAGATCCCGATTCGGGCACGGGTCTATGTCGTGAGTCCAGAAGTACACGTGGTCGGAATTGTTGTGCACCACATCGCCTTCGATGGTTGGTCAGTTGCCCCGATGGTGAGGGACATCGGAGATGCATACAAGGCGCGGTTGCAGGGCCAGCCACCAACATGGTCGCCGTTACCCGTGCAGTACGTGGATTACACACTGTGGCAACGGGAGCAGCTCGGTGTGGAGTCGGATACCGATAGCGTGATCGCAGCCCAATTGAGGTACTGGCGACACCAATTGGCAGACCTTCCCGAGATGGTCTCAGTGCCACCGGATCGTGTTCGCCCGCCCGTACCGAGTTACTGCGGCGATGTCGTGGAGATGCGGATCGAGCAGCAGCGGTGGGCCGGGCTCAAGCAGGTGGCGGCGTCGTACAACGCGACTCCGTCAATGGTCCTGCAGACAGTGGTCGCCGTGCTGCTGCATCGCGCGGGTGTTGGTGACGACGTAGTGATGGGCACGCCGATCGCCGGTCGGCTTGATCAGGCACTCGACGATCTGGTCGGATTCTTCGTCAATACCTGGGTGTTGAGAGTCAGCGTCGGGTCAGGGGACCGCTTCAGCGATGTACTCGAGCGGGTGCGGCAGAACGCGTTGGACGCCTACGGCAATCAGGACGTGCCGTTCGAGCTTCTGGTAGATCAGCTGAACCCCGTCCGTTCAGCTGCTCATCACCCGCTATTCCAGGTGGGCATGGTCTTCCAGAACAATGTGCGCCCTGAGCTATTCGCGATGGAAGGCATCAGTGCGGACCCGCTGACCTTGTCCACACGTGCGGCCAAGTTCGATCTGGACATCGACCTGAGAGAGGTCGCGACGGACGATCCAGCCAGCCCGGCCGCCGCCGGAATGCTGACCTATGCGACCGATCTATACGACCGGGCCACGGCTGAGCGGCTGGTCAGCTGGTTCGGTCGGGTGGTCGACGCGGTGGTCACCGACGCGTCCGTCGTCGTTGGTGACGTGGCCCTCCTCGACAACGATGAACGTGATCGAGTATTGACGAAGTGGTCTGGTACGGAGGCGGTCACCCCGGATGGGGTGGCGACGGATCTCTTGGCAGCAACGGTGACCAGGGACCCGGATGCCGTGGCCGTCGTCGACGGCTCCCATCGATTGTCATATCGGGATCTCGACGACCGATCGACGCGGTTGGCCCGAGTGCTGGTCGATGCGGGTGTAGGACCAGAACGCGCGGTGGGCGTGGCGATGAATCGATGCGCGGACCTGGTGGTGACCTGGTGGGCGATCGCCAAAGCCGGCGGAGCGTATGTGCCGTTGGATCTCACACACCCCGCTGATCGGATCGCGACGGTGCTGGATACGGCGGGCGCAGTATGTGTATTGACCAGTGATTTGGACACTTTGGACGGAGCCGGCGAGCGTCCCACGTTATGCATCAAGAGACTAGACCTGGGGGAGTGGAGTGCCGAACCACTCAGCGATGCCGACCGGCGGGCACCGCTCATGTCGAAGACCACCGCCTACGTGATCTTCACCTCCGGGTCCACAGGTACACCCAAGGGGGTTGCGGTAAGCCACGCCGGACTGCCCGCGTTGGCGGCGGCTCAATCCCAGGTATTCGGCTTGAATGCGGACGCACGAGTACTGATGGTAGCGGCACCGACATTCGACGCATCAGTCTTCGAAATGGTGCTGGCGGTGGGCTCAGGGGGCACCTTGGTCATCGCTCCGTCGGACACTTATGCCGGGGAGACGTTGACTGCACTGCTGCAGGGGCACGAGGTCAACACGGTTGTGATGACACCAACGGTGTTGTCGTCGTTAGATCGGACTCGTCTCGACGGTGTGAAGACAGTGATTACTGCGGGGGAGGCCTGCCCACCAGAGTTGGTGGCCGCCTGGGCGCCGAACCGTCGAATGTTCAACGCCTATGGCCCGACCGAGACGACGATCTGGGCAACATGTAGTGCGCCGTTGTCGGCGGATCAGCCGGTGGATATCGGCTCGCCGATCCCGGGGGTCTGCGCGCTGGTACTCGACCGCCGGCTGAATCCCACGCCAGTCGGCGTGGTGGGTGAGCTGTACCTCGCCGGACCTGCTCTGGCACGGGGCTACGTCAACAGAATGGACTTGACGGCCGAACGGTTTGTCGCCAACCCGTACGGCGGGTTTGGGGTGCGGATGTATCGCACAGGTGACCTTGCCCGCTGGTCTCGTTCGGGAACGCTGGAGTACTTTGGCCGGGCCGACACACAGGTTAAGCTCCGCGGGCAGCGCATCGAGTTGGGCGAGATCGAGAACACCTTGCTCGCCTGTCCAGAAGTCGCCCAGGCCGCCGCCACGGTCCATCAAAGCGACCTCGGCGCACAGATCGTTGCCTACGTGAAGCTTGATCAGGGCACGACTGCCGACAGTGACGCCGAGGTCGTCGACGACTGGCAGCACATGTACGACGAACTTTATGACGCGGAAGGCGAAGCTTCGTCCTTTGGTCAGGACTTCCGTGGGTGGGCGAGCAGCTACACCGGGGATGCCATCCCGATTGCACAGATGGTCCAGTGGCGCGCGGCTACCGTAGATCGGATCGCCGGCCTGCGCCCGCGGCGAGTACTGGAGATCGGTGCGGGATCGGGGCTCATCCTGACTCAGGTTGCCCCCCTCTGCGAGCGTTATGTCGGCACAGACATGTCTCCGGTGGCGGTCGCCAAACTGGCGCGTGCACTGGAACATTCGCACCTTCCTTGGTGTGATCGCGTCGAACTGCACGCGCAGCCCGCTCACATCACCGAGGGACTACCACGCGACTACTTCGACACAATCATTCTCAATTCGGTGGTGCAGTACTTTCCTACCGCGGACTATCTGGTCGAGGTCATCGAAAAGGCTGTGGAACTGCTCGCGCCCGGTGGTCGGCTGTTCATTGGCGACGTGCGCAACCATAGGTTGCAAGGCGCGTTCCAGACCGCAATCGCATTGGCGCGCACCACTAATCCCGGCGCAGATGAAATCCGTCAGCGGGCGCAACGTACAACGCTCGGTGAAACCGAACTACTGTTGGCTCCGGAGTTCTTCACTGATCTGGTTGCAGAGCATTCGTCAATCACAGGTGTCGACATCCGGGTCAAGCGCGGAACGGCGGATAACGAGCTAACCCGGTACCGCTATGACGTCGTCCTGCACACGTCCCCCACGTCGGTTCGCTCGCTGGTTGCCGTACCAACCTGGGCGTGGAGCGAATGCGCGGGGCTGAGTGGGCTGCATCTGCGGTTAACCTCCGACGAGCCGCGTACCGTGCGCGTAACCGACATACCGAGGGCCGGGGTGATCGCGGACGTGCGCGTTGAACGGGCTCTTGCCGAAGGGTTGTCGTTGGACGAAGCCCTCCGACAGGCGAAAGTCGATGAGAGTTCGGGTGTGCTACCCGAGGATCTGAATCGTCTCGGTCAAGCGGCCGGGTATGAGGCGGTGGTCACTTGGGGCGCTGAACCGGGAACTCTCGATGTGGTCTTCATACGGTGCGATGACGACACTGGACCGACTCCGCTAACCGACGTCTATCTGCCATCCGCCGGTGCACGGCGTATCGGGACGACCGCCAATGACCCCCAGACCAACAACAAGATCGGCTCGGTGCGTCAACGACTGAGTGCGCAACTGCCCGACTACATGGTGCCGACGCACATCGTTGTGCTGGACGAGTTCCCTCTTACCTCATCGGGAAAGATCGACCGCAGGGCGTTACCCGAACCTGTCATCGCTGCCACACCCTTCCGGGCACCGCAAACGCACGTCGAGAAGGTCGTCGCCGCGGCATTCGCTGAGGTGCTGGGAGTCGACCAGGTTGGACTTGATGACGACTTCTTCGCACTCGGCGGGGATTCCCTGATCGCTATTCAGGTTACGTCGCGCCTGCAACTGGCGTTGGGCAGAGAAGTGCCGGTGCGGTTCTTGTTCGAAGCTTCCACTGTCGACGGTCTCGTCGACTACCTCAACAAACACCGCGGCGGACCCGTCCGACCGCCGTTGGAGGTGGTAGAGCGACCAGAGCGAGTTCCGCTGTCATACTCCCAACAGCGGTTGTGGTTCCTCGACCAATTACAGGGGCACCTACCGGTTTACAACATGGCAGTGCCGCTCCGCCTGACCGGCTCCCTGAACACGCGAGCGCTTGGGGAGGCACTGAACGACATAGTCGCTCGGCACGAGTCGCTGCGCACACTGTTCCCGGCACCCAAAGGCATACCCGAGCAGTTGGTGGTGTCGCCGGAGCAAGCGGACTTCGGCTGGTGCGTGATCGATGGCCGCGACTGGACGACGAGCGAACTGAGCGACGCCATCGGGGAGACCGTGCGTTACAAGTTCGAATTGGCCACCGAGATCCCGTTGCAAGCAAGGCTCTTTCAAGTGGCGGACGATGAACATATCTTGGTTGCGGTCGTGCACCACATCGCCGCTGACGGTTGGTCGATCACTCCTCTGGTTCGAGATCTGGGTGTCGCGTACGCGAGTCGCTGTGCCGGACATGCGTCGGATGGGCCGCCATTGACGGCGCAGTACATCGATTACACGCTGTGGCAGCGTGACCATCTGGGCGAGCTGACCGACCCTGAGAGCGCGATTTCCGCGCAGGTGGCCTATTGGGAACAGGCGTTGGCGGGAATGCCAGAGCGCATTCAGCTTCCGACTGATCGGCCCTATCCACCGGTCGCCGATTATCGGGGCGACAGCGTGGTTGTGGATTGGCCCGCTGAACTACAACGGCAAGTCGCCCGACTGGCCCGCGAACACAACGCCACTACATTTATGGTCGTCCAGGCGGCCCTAGCGGTGTTGCTGGGCAAGATCAGCGCGAGTACCGATGTGGCGGTGGGCTTCCCGATCGCCGGGCGTGGCGACCCTGCACTCGATGACCTGGTGGGATTCTTCGTCAACACCTTGGTATTGCGGGTTGATCTCGCACAAGATCCCAGCGTCACAGAGTTGCTCGCTCAGGTCCGCCAACGCAGTCTCGCGGCGCTCGAACACCAGGACGTGCCGTTCGAGGTGTTGGTGGAACGGCTGAATCCCGCTCGCAGCCTGAGCCACCAACCGTTGGTGCAGGTTGTCCTTGCGTGGCAGAACTTCGCAGGGCAGGAGTCCGGCCCTGCCTCCAGTCTGGCGCTCGGCGACGTACTTGCCACCCCGCTGCCGGGAGGTACCGAAACTGCGCGGCTAGACCTGACATTCTCGTTAGCCGAGAAGTGGACTGCGGCTGGTGAACCGGCGGGTATCGGCGGAGCGGTGGAGTTCCGCACCGACGTGTTTGATGCGGCCACCGTCGAGGTGTTGATCGAGCGACTAGCGCGAGTGCTCACGGCCATGACGGCGGAGCCGACCCGGCGGCTTTCCTCGATGGATGTACTCGACGAGGTCGAACGAGCTGACCTGGCTCGATGGAGTAACCAGGCCGTGCTCTCACAGCCTGCCGAGGCCGTGTCGATCCCGACGGCGTTCGCCGTGCGGGTGGCACGAACGCCCGATGCCCTGGCGTTGACCTGCGATGGCAGTTCGCTTACCTATCGCGAGCTCGATCAAGCGGCAAATCAACTGGCGCACATGCTGATTGAGATCGGAGCGGGGCCGGGTCGCCGCGTGGCGTTGTTACTTCGTCGGTCGTCTGAGGCAGTCGTGGCGATGTTGGCGGTGCTCAAGACCGGGGCAGCTTACGTGCCGATCGACCCGAATCATCCGCGCGCACGCAGCGAAATCATCTTCACCGACGCGGCCCCCATCGCCGTGCTCACGAGCAGTGACTTGGTCGACGTTATGCAAGGCCGCGGCGCACTCGTCATCGACGTTGCTGACCCGCGGGTCGCCGACCAGCTCAATACCCCACCGCCGTCGCCCGGGGCTGACGAGATTGCCTACATCATCTACACCTCGGGCACGACGGGGGTGCCCAAGGGCGTCGCGATCGCCCATAGGAATGTCCCTTGGCTGATCGAGGCATTGGACGGCGTGGCATTGCCCAGCGGGCCGGGGCAGGTGTGGACGCAGACTCATTCGTTGGCATTCGATTTCTCTGTCTGGGAGATTTGGGCGGCGTTGTTGCGCGGTGGACGGCTGGTGGTGGTGCCCGAAACCGTGGCGCGTACACCCGAGGATCTACAGACATTGCTCCGTGAGGAACAAGTCACGGTACTGGGTCAGACGCCGTCTGCCGCGGCGATGCTCTCCCCAGAGCGCCTGAAATCGTTGTCCCTGCTGGTGGGGGGTGAGGCGTGCCCTGCCGATGTAGTGGATCGGTGGGCTCCGGGCCGCACGATGGTCGACGCCTACGGTCCGACCGAGACGACGGTATGGGTCGCGATGAGCGCGCCACTGACGGCGGGTTGCGGCGTTGTACCGATCGGCAGCCCGATCGCGGGAGCAGCGCTGTTCGTGCTCGATCATTGGTTGTGCCCGGTACCTGCGGGTGTGATCGGTGAGTTGTATGTCGCAGGTCGCGGTGTCGGTATCGGATACGTGGGTCGGTCCGCGTTGACGGCGTCGCGGTTTGTCGCGTGTCCGTTTGGTGGTGTTGGGTCTCGGATGTATCGCACTGGGGATGTGGTGCGTTGGGGTGCCGATGGGCAGTTGCAGTATTTGGGCCGCTCTGATGAGCAGGTAAAGATCCGCGGCTACCGCATCGAGCTAGGTGAGATACAGGCTGCTTTGGCCGATGTCGAAGGTGTCGATCAGGCGTACGTGACCTCTCGGGAGGACCGCCCGGGAGACAAGCGGTTGGTCGGCTATGTCACTGAGTCTGTCGGTGCAACAGTCGACCCGGCGCAGGTGCGGCTCGCGTTGGGCGAGCGGTTGCCGGCGTACATGGTTCCGGTGGCGGTGGTGGTGTTGGATGCGTTGCCGCTGACAGTGAACGGGAAGATCGATAGTAAGGCGCTGCCCGCGCCGGAGTACCAGGACAGCCTGGGGTACCGCGCGCCGGAAAACCCCGTCGAGGAGGTCCTTGCCGCGGTGTACGCGCAGGTTCTCGGGTTGGAGCGAGTCGGCATCGACGATTCGTTCTTCGACTTGGGTGGGGATTCGCTGTCGGCGACTCGATTGGTCGCGGCGATCAACGCTGCGTTGGACACCGTTGTTTCGGTGCGTACGTTGTTTGATGCGCCGTCGGTGGCGCAGTTGGCGTT
>MSTD01000082.1 GCA_001942045.1 Mycolicibacterium porcinum | reverse complement strand
GCACCAGGCGACCCCAGTGCCGGCGCCGGTGCGCAAACCCCGCAAACGCCGGCACTGGGGTCGCCTGGTGCTGGCGGTGCTGCTGCTCGCCGTGGTCGCGGTGGTCGGCGGCGGCTTCTGGGTCGACTCATCGCTGCACCGCATCCCCGCCCTCGCCGACTACCCCGAGCGCCCCGGCGCGGCGCACGGCACCACCTGGCTGCTGGTCGGATCCGACAGTCGCCAGCACCTCAGCCCCGAGCAGCAGGCCGATCTGGCCACCGGCGGTGACATCGGCAACGGCCGCACCGACACCATCCTGTTGGTGCACATCCCGGGAATCGGCTCGGGCACCCCGGCCACCATGGTGTCGATCCCCCGGGATTCCTATCTGCCGATACCCGGCTACGGCGAGGACAAGGTGAACGCGGCGTTCTCCCTGGGCGGGGCGCCGCTGCTGGCCCAGACCGTCGAGCAGGCGACCGGCCTGCACCTCGACCACTACGCCGAGATCGGCTTCGACGGTTTCGCCGCGATGGTCGACGCCGTCGGCGGGGTGACGATGTGCCCGGCCGAGCCGATCAGCGATCCCCTGGCCGGTATCGACGTGCCTGCGGGCTGCCAGGAACTCGACGGTCGCAGCGCGCTCGGCTATGTCCGCACCCGTGCCACGCCGCGCGCCGACCTGGATCGCATGAACAACCAGCGGGCGTTCATGTCCGCCCTGCTGCACCGGGCCACCAGCCCGGAAGTGCTGCTCAACCCGTTGCGGTGGCAGCCGATGGCCGAGGCCGCCACCAACTCGGTGGCGGTCGACGAGGACGCGCACGTGTGGGATCTGGGCCGGCTGGCCTGGGCGATGCACGGCGACGACATGGTCACCACGACGGTGCCGATCGGTGAGTTCACCGGCAGCGATTCGGGTGCGGTCGTGGTGTGGGACAGCGATGCCGCCGGCCGCCTGTTCACCGCACTGGCCAACGACACAGCGGTCCCGGACGACGTCATCGAAAAGCCCCAACCCTGAGCTTAGCCAAAGCTAAATTCGGTGATAGCAAATTCTCAACAGCAAATGTAATGCGCGCCACACCACCGCTGCGCCACTAAGGTAAAGCTGACCTCAATGAGGTCTACCTTCGATGACAATGGGTGTTGACCTGCTATATCCTCGCGATCATGACGACGACCGGTGAACTCGACACGAAATTCCACGCACTTATCTCCGATCAGATCCGCAGCGAGTTCACCGCTTCTCAGCAATACATCGCAATTGCGGTTTATTTCGACGGCGCCGACCTCCCGCAGCTCGCCAAGCACTTCTACGCGCAGGCGGTCGAGGAGCGGAACCACGCCATGATGCTGGTCCAGTACCTGCTCGACCGGGATATCGACGTCGAGATCCCGGGTGTCGATGCGGTGTGCAACCGGTTCGATGCTCCGCGTGACGCGCTCGCGCTGGCCCTGAGCCAGGAACGCACCGTCACCGAGCAGATCAGCCGCCTGGCGAGCGTGGCCCGCGAGGAGGGTGACTACCTCGGCGAGCAGTTCATGCAGTGGTTCCTCAAGGAGCAGATCGAAGAGGTCTCGTCCATGGCGACGCTGGTGCGCATCGCCGACCGCGCCGGTTCCAACCTGTTCCACATCGAGGATTTCGTGGCCCGCGAACTCGCCGGCGGCGCCGGGGCGGACGCGAGCGCGCCGAAGGCCGCAGGCGGCAACCTCTAGCCGGCCCTCAGTCCCGGCCCGCGCCGGTCAGGCCGTTCTGCAGCCAACTCTTGGTGCGGCCGGGATGATTGGTGGCCACCCACCCCACGCCGACGTCGCGGCAGAACTGGACATCCTCGTAGTGGTCGACGGTCCAGCAGTACAGGGCACGTCCCTGGGCGGCGGCACGGTCGACCAGTTCCGGATGCTCGCGCAGCGTCGCGATCGACGGGCCGACGGCCGTGGCCCCGACCGTGGTGGCGGCGCTACCGCCGAGGTACCGCGACGTCTCGCCGAGCAGCACGGTCGGCAGCATCGGGGCGGCCCGGCGAATCCGCCACACCGCGGCCGCCGAGAAGGACATCACCACCGCGCGCGACAGATCGGCCGAGGCCGGCGCGGCGATGCCGTACCGGTGCAGCAGGGCCAGCACTTTGTTCTCCACCAGAGCGCCGTAGCGCACGGGGTGTTTGGTCTCGATGAAAAGTTTCACCGGACGGTTCCAGTCCAGCACCAGTGAGACGAGGTCATCGAGCGTCAGCAGGCCGGTGTCGGTCCCGGCCCGGCCGCCGGCATGCCAGGACCCGTAGTCCAGCCGGCGCAGTTCGGCCAGCGTCATCTCGCTGACCAGACCCGTACCCGTCGAGGTGCGGTCGACCCGGCGGTCGTGAACACACACCAGATGCCCGTCGCGGGTCAGCCGCACATCGCATTCCACGCCGTCGGCACCCTCGCGCAACGCGAGGTCATACGCGGCGAGCGTGTGCTCGGGCTTGTCGGCGGAAGCGCCGCGGTGGGCCACCACGAACGGATGCCCAGGCCCCGGTGTCGCCTGCGCAGCGGCTCCGCCGTCGCCCGTTTCCATACGGCCTATGCTGCCGGGTTCTGCCCTTGGGTCTCAACCGGAACGGCGGATTCAGCCGAATCCTCACCATTCTGCGAGGGCTCGGCCGGCTCCGGCTCGGCTGTCTTCGCCTCGGACCCGTCCGGCTCGATCACCACCCAGTGCGGGATGCTGCGCTGAGTTGTCGTACCGCTGCCCTCGAAACCCGAGAACACCTTGGCGGTCAGCAGGAACGCCACCAGCGCCAGCAGGTACCCAACGATCGTCATCACGGTGTTGTCGGCGATGTTCTGCGCGGTGTTGTTGAAGAAGGTCACGTACACGGTGCTGGCCATCGACCACGTCGCCACCACTGCGCTGAGCACCAACCCGATCCACCACATCACGATCGGTCGCCGCAGGTGTGAGAGGCGGCTTTCGAGGGCGGCCAGTTCCCACACGAAAACCGGGGCCATCACCAGGTTCACGCCGGGCACCAGGCAGCCGAGCCACAAGGTCCTGGCGCTGCGGGGATCCACCTCGCCGTGCGCGGCGTACCCGGCCGCCCGGCGTCCGATCAGCCAGCGCACGAGTGCCACCACCGTCAAGATCACGCCGACGATCGCCACGACGCTGGCCAGCAGGCCGATCACCACCCCGCCGATCGCGATCAGCGGGTGCAGCAGCACACTGCGGTTGATCAGCAGCAGCACATACCGGACCACGTGGGCGAAGGCTGCCACGCCCAGCACCACCATGGCGGCGACGAGCATGAGCCGCACCGCGCCGACGTTGGATTCGTCAGCGGTTTTCTGGGGTTGCTCGTCGACATCGAAGTGCTGGTGCAGCCCCCAGCTGGGGATGACGCGGTAGTGCGGCGTCGGCCCGAGCGAGCGTCGCTGGCGGCGCTGGTACGGCGGGGCGCCGGGCCGCAGCGCGACCCAGCGATAGCCCGGCGCGAGTTGCGGCGGGCGCTGTCCCGGTGCCTGCGCGGACGACGTGGGCGGCTGCGCCGGGGGCCCCCACTGGGCCTGAGGCGACGACGGCGCAGAGGGCGCCAACAACGAGCCTCCGCACCGGGGACACCACGACCGCTGCCGGTCACGCACGTTCCAGCGCGTCCCGCACTGCGAACACACCTGGATCATCCGACCAGCCTAGCCACGATCTCCCGAGAGGTCCGGAGCGGTCAGACGCTGCCCGGGCCGCCGGCGTCGGTGATGACCGGGCGTCCGGCTCCGGCCCAGGCCAACATGCCGCCCTCGACGTTGATCGGCGTGTAGCCGTTGCGGGCCAGGTAGTTCGCCACCCGCAGGGAGCGTCCGCCGGCATGGCAGATCACGTAGAGCTCGGCGTCCGGGTCGATCTCGGCGATCCGCGCCGGGACGTCGCCCATCGGGATGTGCTGCGCGCCTGCGGCGTGACCGCGCTGCCATTCGTCGTCCTCACGGACGTCGAGCAGCACGACGGCCCCTTCGAACGTGGTGGGTACCGCAGCGATATCTGCCTGTCCGACTTCCACATCGTCCATGCCTCAATGCTCGCATGCCCACGGTGCCGGACGCACCAGACCCGGATGGCTCCCGCGCCGTTTAGCAACGGGAAGCTATCCACAGTTTCCACAGGTTCATCCACAGCCCGGCACCAGGGCAGAAGGCTCCGAGGTGGGGATTACTGTGCGGTAGCTGTCCGAAACTGTGGATAAACCTCGGGCATCCACCACGACGATCAACAACCGTCGCCGGTGCGGAGCGAAATTAAGCATTCGACTAAACGGGGCCGAGAACAGGGGCCGGCCCGGTTGGGATCAGCCTGATTCCAGTGGGCCACCCCGCCGCATCCACTTACGCGGAGGCCGATTTTCCCTTGGCCATTACAGGGTCTATGATCGGCGTCACACCAGCTGTTGTGACAGAACTCACTGGGGGGCAAGCATTGATCGTGCAGGTCAGGAGTGTTTGATGGCGTCGCATCCGATCGGATCGGGATCAGCCTTTCCGCAGCCCGAATGGCATTCGTCCGGGCATCTGCACACCCGTAACCAGCTGATGGCCTTCCTCCGGGCCAGCGTGATCGCGCTGCTGTTGCTCGGCGTGCTCGCCGTGATGGTCTTGTTCTGACCGTCGCCCCATCGGGTATACGTGAGGGCGGCACGCGCGTCCTTGCGGTGCGCCCTGCGATGGAGCAATGTTGGCAGCGATCTTGAGTGTCGAACTTCAGGATCGTTGAGGACGCCTCGCTCCATCGATCGATAATGAGGAAGGAATCTCGTGGCTGAATACACCTTGCCGGACCTGGATTACGACTACGGAGCGCTGGAGCCGCACATCTCCGGGCAGATCAACGAGCTCCACCACAGCAAGCACCACGCGGCCTATGTGAAGGGCGTCAACGACGCGGTCGCCAAGCTCGACGAGGCGCGGGCCAACGGGGACCACGCCGCGATCTTCCTCAACGAGAAGAATCTGGCGTTCCACCTCGGCGGCCACGTGAACCACTCGATCTGGTGGAAGAACCTGTCCCCCAACGGTGGTGACAAGCCGACCGGCGACCTCGCCGCGGCGATCGACGACCAGTTCGGCTCGTTCGACAAGTTCCAGGCGCAGTTCACCGCCGCCGCCAACGGACTGCAGGGTTCGGGCTGGGCCGTGCTCGGCTACGACAGCCTCGGCGACCGTCTGCTCACCTTCCAGCTCTACGACCAGCAGGCCAATGTGCCGCTCGGCATCATCCCGCTGCTGCAGGTCGACATGTGGGAGCACGCTTTCTACCTGCAGTACAAGAACGTCAAGGCCGATTACGTCAAGGCGTTCTGGAACGTCGTGAACTGGGAGGACGTGCAGAACCGCTACGCGGCGGCCACCTCCAAGACCAACGGCCTGATCTTCGGCTAGTCCCGGTCCGGTCCGATCGAGGGCTGGATCAGTTTTCTGATCTCTCACCAAGGGGCGTCGCGCGACTGCGTGACGCCCCGCCCTCGTTTCCGGGCCGGTTCATCCTTGGCCGACTCGTTACCGGGCCGGGTCCCGTGTCGTCTTGCACAGCTGCGACGACTGTCGCATTCTGATCTGATCGACCCACAGAAGTGTCGGAGCACCGGTCAGCCGGTGGCCCAACACCGATGTCCCGGAGGCGATATGGATACGACGGGGTCCGGCAAGGCGATCGAGATCGCCCCATTTCATTCCGGTGGTGCGCTCAAAGGTTTCGTGGTCTCGGGTCGGTGGCCGGACTCCACAAAAGAGTGGGCGCAGCTTCTCATGGTTACGGTCCGGATAGCGTCGCTGCCCGGATTGCTCTCCACCACAACAATTTTCGGAGTCCGCGAGGAATTACCTGAGGAGCCGCACCCCGGCACGGTCGGCCTGGTGATCGCGGAAGGTCCGGTGGTCGGCGAGTCCGCGGTTCCGCCCGGGTATTTCGCCGAGCATCAACCACCGGCTCTGCTGATGCTGCACCCACCCTCGGAGACCACTCCGTCCCTGCCGGAATGCACCGGCGCGGCCTCGGGATGCGTACTGCTACCGGGCCTTCCGTACCTGGGCCTCGAACATCGGGCCGCCTGGGTCGAAGCCGAATCGGACGGCACGGTGACCTCGGTGGTGAGCCGGGTCGGCGTCGATCCGATCAGCCACCCGGACACCGCGATCCTGGCTATGCTGCTGGCGGCGTAGCGCTGCCAGAACCGGGACATCCTCTCCATGGCGGAGAATCTGGCTACCCAAAATGGGCAGGAAACGTAGCGGTCTCGGCAGACAACGGCTAAGGTCCTCAAGATCAGCGAAGGGCAGCAGCCCGCAATCGTCGCGTCGACACGGTGGCATGAGCCCGGCCGACAAACCGCGATGCGGTGGGTGAGACCTTCGACCGTATGTAAGTGCGCCGCGCGAGCGGCACGTATCGGCGGTATGTCGAAAGGTCGCCATGTCCGCAGCCGTAGGCGTCTGCGTGAGCGCCCGTAGCACAGGCGCCGCATTCGGCGACCCGCCTCGGACATCAGATAGCCGTGGCGCCTCGCCGCAATCATGGCCGCAGCCCAATTTGTACCGGCGATTGTCCCTCGACGACGCAAACCACCGCCCGTTTCCGTCCCGCAACCCCGGCTGGAATCGGCTGCGGAATCCTTCCGGGGCCGTCTGGCTATCCCACGCAAGGGGGCTGATGCGCTTTCCATCGTCCCACCTGTAACGTGTTCCACGTCGTTCGACAACGGCGTCGCGCGCAATCCGACGCTACCGGGGGTCCCGGCTACAGCAAATAACTGTTTCCCCTAGTCACGGCGCCGCCACGGTTGCCGGCTCAGAAGTTGATCATGATCGAGCACGCCTGTGCCCGCAGCTCATCGCGCCCAATACAACGCAACCGTCACCTTTTGCATTGCCAGACGGTGCAATCCCGCTCCACCCCCATGGCGAAGGCCTCGGTTTCCTTGGCAGAGACTGTCAAAACACAAAGCCAGTTTAACTTTTGTGGCGTTTGCACTTGGTTGTCGTCACAACACTCGCTACCATAGTCAGCAAATACGCCGCCTATTCGTACCGCTCGTGAAGCATGTGGAGGTCAAATCGATGAGCAAGACGTTCGCCGCCCGTCTAAACCGCCTGTTCGATACGGTTTATCCACCTGGGCGCGGACCCCACACGTCTGCCGAGGTGATCGCCGCACTCAAGTCCGAAGGCGTCACCATGTCGGCCCCGTACCTGTCGCAGCTCCGTTCGGGCAACCGGACAAACCCATCGGCGGCAACCATGGCCGCACTTGCCAACTTCTTCCGGATCAAACCGGCTTACTTCACCGACGACGAGTACTACGAGAAGCTCGACAAGGAGCTGACCTGGCTGGCCAGCATGCGTGACGAGGGGATCCGCCGCATCGCGGCCCGCACCGTCGGACTGTCCAACGAAGCTCAGCAGGACCTGGTCCAGAAGGTCGACGAGCTGCGCCGCCGGGAACACCTCGACGACTGATTCGTCGGCTCGACTGGCGTCTCCGCGCTGAAACCCACGTCAGTGGGGATCATTTCGGTGGTTCCCACTCGCGCGGGTTTCAGCTGCGCGCTGCCTTGCGGTCCAGTTCCCGGTACTGCTCGGCGATCGCCAGAATCCATTCCCGGTCCGAATACGATTCCGGCTGGCTGAGCCAGGCCAGCCCCGGGAATGCTGAGTCCTCGTCACCGTCTCGGGTGTCGTAGATCCACTGCGCAACGGCTTCCGCCTGCTCGGCAGGCGGCACGTGAGGTCGTTCGACATCCCCGAATTGTGTTGTGTCGCTTGATCCGCCCGACCCGCGCGGTCCGGCGGTTTCGTGCTGACGCGCGTCGGCCGCCGTCGCTTCCAGGTACAGCGCGTCCGAGATCAGGGACATCCGTTCGGCGACGCGGAACACGAGCGGGCCACGCGGACGCACCCCGATGCCTACGTCGGGCTGCCGGCGGGCCAGCTCATTCAGTAGAGGTTTGATGGTCCGCAATTCCTGTCGGGCACCGAACCAGTCCTCCACGCTCGGCAGCAGCGATCCCGCGGCGACGATGACCATCGCACAGCCGAGCATGGTGGCCGCGGCGCCCACACCGACCGGTTCGGTGCGCCCGGCGGCGCGGAGCAGGACGAAGCCGATGGTCGCCACGATCAGCACCATGCCGACCGTGAACAGGAACAGCGCCCGCCCACGTCGACTGCGGTTCGAGTAACGCAGGCCGGCCCACGCCACCAGGGTGAGGGCGAGGAACACGTACAGCAGCGGCAGCAGCCACGAGGTGACGTTCGACCCGAGATCCCGCTTCAGGTACTCCGATGGCGACATCTCCGGCAGCCGGCCGGCCCGGAAGAAGATCACCACGCTGATGACGGCCACGACACCGGCGACGCCGTACTGGATCAGCGCGATGCGCCGGGTCAGCGCAGCCGAATGGCCCGACGAAGCGGTCGTGATCATCACGCAACTGCCGGCGGCGCAGGCGATCAGGGCGACCTGGCTCAGCGCGACCGCGATGTTGGGCCAGTGCACCACCGTGTCGATCAGCAGGGCGAGCGGCTGCCAGTTCAGCGCCGCCACCACGCCGAGGCTGCCCAGCGACACGATCATCGCGGAACTCACCAGGGATTGTTTGTTGACCAGTGCCCACCCGATGCGCAGGCCGGTAGCCAAGCCGAGGAGGCCGGCGATCACCCAGACGATCAACCAAATGCCTCTCCGAGGCGAACCTGCACGATCGACGACCGATCGGAGGGCAGTCGGCCCAGCCGGTACAGCAGGAGCGCGGCGAAATCCTCGGCCTCCTGCTCGATGTCCTCGCCGTTGGGCCCCATGCAGCCGGTCCGCTGGTTGAGCATGTAGCTGATCAGATCCGACGTGGCCACCTCGGCCGAGGCCGCGGCCGCGTCGACGATCGATATGCCCTCGTGGCCCAGCACCAGGTGGCCGAGTTCATGCGCCAGGGTGCGGTCCCAGGCCGGCAGGCCCTGCTGGATCAGGAAGACATCGCGGTCAGCGTATTGCCGCCACTGCCCGCAGACGCCGGGGGGAAGTTCGGCCATGGTCAGCTCGATCGGCCTACCGCGGTCTGCGCTCACCGCGTCGACCAGGCGGGTCAATGTGACTTCACCCTGCCGAGGGGCGAGGTCGAGAACCTCGTTCACAGCGCGCGTGACGCTTCGACTGGCGGACATGTTCCCCCTTTCCACCGTGATTCTCCCAGGTCGTTCCTAACGCATGAACCGACTGGCGTCGATTCGGACGGTCCGGCCGGCTTTCGCCTGCCGGTAACCCACCAGCCCGCCCAGGCCGGTCAGCGCCATCATCCCGGTCACGCCGGGCAGCGCCATCGCCGCGATCTCCATCGTGTTCGCGGTACGCAGGTAGTCCGTGTAGCCGGCCCGGAAAGCCGCGGGCGGGATGGCGCTGTCCAATCCGACGGCCGCGGGAGGACGCGCCTCGGTCCGCATCTTGGTGGACGGTTGAGTGTCCGGTCCCGATCCCGGCCCGGACTGTGGCCCGTGATCGGAGTCCGGGGCCCCCACCGGTACCGCGAGCGGCGGGACGATGACGGGCAGGACGACGACCGGAACGGCGACCGGCGCCACCCCGGCAGCCGCTGCCAGCCCCGGCGGCGGCGCAGCCACATCGGGCGCCTGCGCCTGCGGCAATTGCATGTCCGGCGGGCGCGGATAGTTGAACGGCGCGGGCACTCCGCCACCGCCGCCGCCTCCCC
>MSTD01000081.1 GCA_001942045.1 Mycolicibacterium porcinum | reverse complement strand
CCAGCGTCGACGCATCACCGTGCCTGGGCAGTAGCGGCTGCGATGCTGCCAGGCAGCCTCGACCAGCAGGCGCCGGGCATGGCTGTTACCGGTCTTGGTGATCCCGCCTTGGGCCCGGGATGTGCCCGAGGAGTACTCCGAAGGCACCAGCCCGAGATAGGCCCCGATGCTGCGGCCGGTCAACCGGTGCCAGTCGCCGACCTCGGTGGCCAACCCGAACGCGGTCAACGTCGCGATGCCACGCAGGCAGCACAACCGGGTCACCACCGGGGTGAACTCCGAATCAGCGGCCATCGTCTCGATCGCCGCATCGAGACGGTCGCGCCGATCCCGGCAGGCCAGCATCGCGTCGAAGGCACTGTCATAGGCCAGCGCCAACCCGGGGGTATCGAAGTGTTGAGCACGAAGCCACAGCTCGTGCTTACCGGTCCAGGCCCTCCCGCCGCTGTAGACGATTCCTTGGCGTAAAAGCAGTTTCGACAGCCGATGCCGGGCCGTCATCAAATCACCACGACAATCCTCACGGGCCCGCACCAAATCGCGGGCAGCTTCCTGGGTCACCGTCGGGATGGCTACTTCCACGATCTGCCCCAGGTGCAGCAACCGTGCCAGATGCGCCGCGTCCCGGGCATCGGTTTTCACCCGATCCCCGGCCGGGCGGATCAACTTCGACGGCGCCGCCACCAAACACACGACCCCGGCTGCAATCAGAGCCCTGGCCAATCCGAATCCGGTCGGCCCGGCCTCATAGGTCACCGCGACACGGCCCGGCAAGGATCTCAACCAGTCCAAGATCTCCCCGGGATCCGGAGTCAACCGGCGTTCGAACACCTCACCGGTATCGGCATCCAAAGCACATCCGAACACCGAACGCGCGTGCACATCCAACCCAACACTCGTACGCTGACGTATCACTGGGGCCTCCCACATCTTGTGGCTCTACCGGCCAGGACCACCCTGTCGGCAACCCACGTTCACATGTGCGCGAGGCCCCAGCCCCTCATACCGTCTACCCAGAGGTCGCGATCGCACACCCACCACAACCCAGGCGTAGAAAGCCGCCCAAGGCCGTCGCGGGGGCGCGCACGCAAACCTAGAGCAGATCCCGCGCCGCCGGACACGACATGCAGCGTGGCCCGCCACGTCCCGTGCCCAGCTCCGACGCCTCGATCGGCAGCACCTCGATACCCGAATCAGCCAGCCGGGCATTGGTTTCCGAGTTGCGCTCGTAGGCGACCACCACGCCCGGCGCCAGCGCCAGGGTGTTGTTGCCGTCGTCCCATTGCTCGCGTTCGGCGGTGACCGGATCGAGCCCGGTGTCGATCACCCGCAATTGCTCAATGCCCATCGCGTCCGCCGCGGCCGCCACGAACGGCACCTCGTCGTCGATCCGGATCCCGGCCTCGGTGCGGTGAATCGTGAACGCCGACAACGAGTCCACGATGTTCGGGTACATCACCACGGCGTCGACGTCGACCATGGTGCACACGGTGTCCAGGTGCATCTGGGCGCGTTCCTGGCGGATCGGCACCGCCAGCACGGTGTGGGCCAGGTCGTCGTCGAACAGGCTGCGCGCCAACGCCTCGGCGCCGGCCGGTGTGGTCCGCTCCCCCACGCCGACCGCGACCACTCCGGGCCCGAGCAACAGCACGTCGCCGCCCTCGACGGGTGCCGAGCGTGACTCGTAGGCGCGCCGCACCCCGAGGAACCGCGGATGGTGGGCATAGATCAGGTCGGTCAGCGAGGTTTCGCGCACCCGGGCCGGCAGCGCGAGCGAGGTGATGGCGACGCGTGGGCCGATCCAGAACGACGAATCCCGGGTGAACAACAGATTGGGCAGCGGCTCGATCACGAAATCGCCGCCGTGGTGCATGAGCCGCACCAGCGACAGTTCGGCGCCGTGAAAGGGCACCTCGTTGAAGGTCATGCCGGCCATCAGGATGCGCGCCAGGTCGGCAGGCGGCAGCGTGCGCAAGTAGGCCGAAAGTTCCTGGGCCAGCGGCACACCCAAACGTCGGGCGTCGACCGCGGCGGAGATGCCGTGCATCCGGGCGGCCCCGCTGTGGGCCAGCGCCTCGGTCAGCAGATCGGCCAGGAGCAGGACCTCCACGCCGCGCGAACGCAGCACGGCGGCGAAGGCGTCATGCTCGCGTTGAGCCTTGGCCACCCACGGCAGACCGTCGAACAGCAGCGCGTCGTTGTTGCGCGGGGTCAGCCGTTGCAGCTCCGGGCCCGGCCGGTGCAGGATCACGGCGCGCAGCGTGCCGACCTCAGAGTTGGAACCGAACGCCACAGTCTCCACGTGATGACGTTAACTCAACTATGGTTGAGGTGTATGGAGACGCACGAGTTAACTCCTGGAGAGATGTCGCACCGCAGCGGCGTGGCGGTCTCGGCCCTGCACTTCTACGAGCGCGAGGGCTTGATCGCCAGCCGCCGCACGGCCGGAAACCAGCGCCGCTACGCGCGCGAGACACTGCGCCGCGTGGCGTTCATCCGGATGTCGCAGCGGCTGGGCATACCGCTGGCCCGCATCCGCGAGGCCCTGTCCAGCCTGCCCGACGACCGGGTTCCGACCAGCAAGGACTGGGCCAGGCTGTCGGCCGGTTGGCGCCAGGACCTCGACGACCGCATCCTGCACCTACAACGGTTGCGCGACAACCTGACCGGCTGCATCGGCTGCGGCTGTCTCAGCCTGAAGACCTGCCTGCTGACCAACCCCGGGGACGTGCTCGCCGAGCAGGGTCCGGGAGCCTCCCGCCTCTAACGCAGTCGAACGTCTGTGCGATACACTCGCGCGCATGGAGCTGGCGTTGCAAGGCTCACTCTTCGAGCACGCTGAACGTCGTCGACTCGGCAACGGCGCCTGGGTGGAGTTGCGCTCGGGCTGGTTGCCCGACGCCGACTCGCTGTTCGAGGAGCTGATGGACGGCATCCCGTGGCGCTCCGAGGAGCGCGAGATGTACGACCGGGTGGTCGCAGTGCCACGCCTGGTGAGCTTTCACCACCTGCTCAACGAGCCGGTGCCGCACCCACGGCTCAAGCAGATCCGGCGCAGGCTCAACGACACCTTCGGCGGTGAGCTCGGCGAGCCCTTCACCACCGCGGGCCTGTGCCTCTACCGCGACGGCAACGACAGCGTGGCCTGGCACGGCGACACCATCGGCCGCAGCCGCACCGAGGACACCATGGTGGCCATCGTCGGGCTCGGGGCGACAAGGGTTTTCGCATTGCGCCCCCGCGGCGGCGGTCATGCCCTGCGGCTACAGCACCGCCACGGCGACCTGCTGGTGATGGGCGGGTCATGCCAGCGCACCTGGGAGCATTCGATCCCGAAGACCACCAGCCTGGTGGGTCCGCGGATCAGCATCCAGTTCCGCCCGCACGACGTGCGCTGAGGCTGGCTAGCCTCTTACATCGGCGACCGCGGCGCTGAGTAGATCACGAGCCCGCTTGTCGTCCACCGGCGACACCGGCTTGCCCGGCTCCACCAGCGGGTTGGCGGTGACGATCACCATGAACGTGTCGAAACTGGCCACGTAGTTGAACAACTCACCGGTGCGCGCCTGGCCACCCATCACGGTCTGCACGATGCGATGCGTCCCGATGGTGCGCGCCCCTTCGATCTGCGGGGCCTCGACCACATCCACCTGGCCGCGCACCCCAGGCCCTAGGAACTTCACCTTCTTGCAGTCGTCACCAGGGGCGTTCACCGGGACCGGCTCAGAGGTCTCGACCGCGAGCACGATGAACCGGTTGCCCGCACCTTCGGCCGTGGTTGCGGCCATATTGCCCTTGAGGCCCTCCGGCAATGACTGGCCCTCGGCGAACTTCGCGCAATCGGCAGGCTCGACCTTCACCCCGGGCGGCATCTTGTGCGACGCCAGCATTTTCGGGTCGATCCCGGTCGGCGCCACATCGGTGACCTTGAACTCCGGACCGAAGGTGGAGCGCACCTTGGCGACGTTGGCGATGTTCGCATGGGCGGCATCCGACTGGTCCGATTGACCGCACGCGACCAATCCGGTGACACAGGCGACGACGCCCGCGGTGGCGAGTAACACGTTGCGGTTCGACATCGCTGCCAAGATACCTGGAGTCCGTCGACTTCCCGGGCACGACAGACTCAGCCGCGCAACGCCGAAACCGTTTTCACCAGCAGGTCGGACGCGAACGTGGGGTCGAGCGCGGGATTCGGCGAGCCGGGGTCGGTGACCACACTGACGAACACGTGATAGCCGGCGCTCAAGTCCGCGGTGAACGTGTCGGCGTGGGACCGGGTTTCGGTGCCGCCTTCGACGATCGTGGTGACAGCGGTGGACATGCCGGTGGTCACCGCATCCTCGATCGGTGGGGCCGCGACGGCGGTGACGGTGCCGACGGAATGCCCGCCGGACACACTCCACTGCTCACACGCCGGGTCGCGGCGCTCCTCCGGCACGCCGGACGCCAGCTTCGATACGCCCGCGTACACGATGCCGCCGGGCCCAGACGCCGACCAGCCTCGGGTCGGCTCGACGTCGCGGGCGGCCAGCCCGCCGCAGACGTCCGGGTCGGCCCGCCAGTCCGGGCCGAAACCCCACAGCGATACCGGGGTTGCGTTCGGCTCGATGGGCACCACCTCGTAACCGGGAGGTAGGTCCTGACGCGCCCGCTCGATGCGGGCCGGGTTCACCGTGACGGCCGCGCCCGTGGTGCGCGACGACGACGATGGCTGTTCCGGCTCCGGTGCCGGCTGCGATCCGCATGCCACCCCGCAAATCAGGGTGCACATCAGCGGGACCGTCGCCACGGCGAAAGAGCGCACGGCGTGTTGATACCACAGCCCCGGGTTTGCTGTCGAGAACGACCACGGTGCCGGCTGTCAACTCATTTTCGGCCTCCGGCAGAGCGACAAGTGTTGCGATACAGCGGAATTTAACGGCCGCAGGTCTGGTTGCCACCAACACGACATCCACGATGATGAGGAGTACCACCGTGCACGGATTGGCCGGGGCCGTGATGGCCGGCAGCGCGCTGTCGGCGCTGGCTGTGGGTTTTCCCGCCGCCGCGCCAGCCGCGCCGTCGGGCGTCGGGTCGGCGCAGGACACGGCGGACGAGCTCGAACGCCAGGGCTTCCAGGTGGTGATCTACCGCGCCGGCACGGCTCCACTCGACCGGTGCACCGTTTCGTCGGTCCGCCCGGCTCAGGTGCTCGACCAGACGGTGTACCTGTCCGCGAATTGCTGATGGCCTGAACTGGCCGCCAGGAACGTTTCACTGCGCAAAAGATGGCGTTGCCGGACTGCGTCTTCTGCCAGCCATTTGCCAGCAAAGCGTTTATCGTGCAGGGCAGTTGCGCCTCACCGGGGCGTCCAACCGATTGGAGACCGATGACCACGTCAATGAGGGCAGGCGGAATCGTCATCGCCGCCGTCGCGCTCGGGGTCATGTTGACCGGCTGCGGCGGCAAGACGGTGTCGGGCACCGCGACCGAGGCGACCGGGAGCAGCGAGACCAGCACCGAGCCGGCCAAGACCGGTGAGACGAGCGCGCCGGAAGGACACAAGTACACGATCGTCGACTACATCCGGGACAACAACATCACCGAAACGCCGGTGCACCGTGGTGATCCGGGAACACCGACACTGGACATGCCGATTCCCGAAGGCTGGGCCGATGCGACTTCATCCGCTCCCGAATGGGCTTGGGGCGCAATCGTATCCACCGATCCGGAGTTCGCCGCCGATCCGCCGTCGATCATCTATCTGATGTCCAAGCTGACCGGCAACGTGGACCCCGCCAAGATCCTTGAGTACGCGCCGAACGAGATCAGGAACCTGCCCGGCTACGAGAATCAGGGCGACGGGTCCGCAAGCGAACTCAGCGGATTCGAGGCGTATCAGATCGGTGGCACGTACGTGAAGGACGGCGCCAAACGGTTGATCGCACAGAAGACGGTGGTGATCCCGGGATCCGACGGACTGTTTGTGTTGCAGTTCAACGCCGATGGCACCGAGGACCAGATGGGCCCGTTGATGGACGCGACCGCGGCCATCGACGAGCAGACAGTCATCACGCCGTAGCCGACTGCCGGGAGAAAGCCGACGCCGCGGCCACCTGCTCCGGAGTCGGGCGCACGCCCGTGTAGCGCTCGAATTGTTCCGCGGCCTGCAGCGCGATCACCTCGGCGCCGGTGATGACGGGCACACCTGCGGCTCTGGCCGCGGCGATCAGGGGCGTCTCGGCGGGCATCGCCACCACGTCGAGCACCGCACCCGCCGCATCGATCGTGGCCGGTTCGAATGCCAGGCGGTGTTCGTCGGGACCGTCCGCCATCCCGATCGGGGTCACGTTGACCAGGATGGGTGCCGTCAACGAGCCGACTTCGGGCGCATAGTCGTAGCCGAGCACCCCGGCCAACGCCCGTCCCGCCTCGACGTTCCGCGCGACGACCGTGCCCTTGCGAAAACCTTTGTCCCGCAGGGCGGCCCCCACCGCTTTGGCCATGCCGCCACTGCCCCGCATCAGCACCGCATCACCCGGGTCCAACCGTTCGACGAGTTGCTGCACGGCCAGGTAGTCGGTGTTGGACGCGACCAGGTGGCCGCCGGGCACCGACAGGTCGTTGACGATCGTGTTGACCGCATCAATCGCCAGTGCCGACGGTTCGATGTCGTCGACGAGGGACATCACGTCCTTCTTGAACGGCATCGACACCGAGCAACCCCGGATGCCCAGGGCCCGCACGCCTCCGATCGCCGCGGCGATGTCGGTTGTGGTGAAGGCCTTGTAGAGGTAATCCAGGCCGAGCTCTTCGTACAGATAGTTGTGGAACCGGGTGCCGATGTTGCTGGGCCGCGCCGCCAGTGAGATGCACACCCGGGTGTCTTTATTCAAAGGTGGTCTTCGGCCACTGGCGGTCATCGGCGGCGTCACTGGCTCACCGCCCGAATCACTTGACGCGTCGCGTCCTTGATCTTGGCCGCCAACTCGGGTTCCAAGCTCAGGGTGTCGACCGCAGGCACTGGGACGTCGGTGAGCACCACACCCAGGTCTTCGCGCTCCCACACCGCCCCGAGCCGGTCCAGGATGCGCCTCATCGCATAATTATCGCTCAACACCCGCGCGGTAAAGCGTTGAATGCCAAGGTAGTTCGCTGACACCACCAGGGCATCCATCAGGAAGGTACCGATCCCGCGGCCCTGATAGTCGTCGCCGACGGTGAACGCCACCTCGGCCGTCGTCGCGTCGTGTCCCTCGCGGACCACCCGGGCGTCGGCGACGACCGGCCCCAGCGCGCCCTCGGTCATCACCCAGACGAAATGGTCCGCATAGTCGACCTCGAACAGGTACTCGAGAAGCGCCTTCGTCGGCTTGCGCACGGATTGGAACCGCCGGTAGAGGGTCTCACTGGAGAACTCGACGGGTCCGTTCAGGGTGCGTTCGACGTCGCCGGGTAGCACGGGCCGTAGATAGAACCAGTCGCCGTTGCGCATCTGCACCGGGATCGGTGTGATGAACCCGGCCAGCCGCTGGCGGGCGATGCGCACCATCCGGTCGAACATGCCCGGCAGGTGCAGGATGACCTCGAATGCGTCGCGGTCACCGACCCAGCCGCTCACCGGATCGAGAGCGGTCACCGTCGCGGTACGGGCTGCGTCACGCAGCAGCGCAATCTCGCCGATGATCAGCCCGGGTTCCAGATCGGCGACGACGGCCAGGCCGTCGGCCGCCTCATGGACCACCCGGGTGCGCCCGGAGGCGATCAGCATGAACGTCAGGGCCGGGTCGCCCTGCCGGATCAGCACCTGGCCCGGCGCTGCCGACAGCGGGCGCAGCAAGGCGGTCAGCGGTGTCAGCACCGACGGCCGGCATCCGGCGAAGAACTCCAGTGCCGCCAGGTCGTCGGCGCTGATCTCGGTCAGATCGGCCACGGTCCCAGGCTACGGCGCCGCCGCGGGCTGGGTCAGGGCTTGGCGAATCCGGCCTTGGCGAGCGCCTTTTGGCCGGCGTCCCCGGTCACCAGGTCGACGAAACGGTGCGCCAGTTCAGCGTGCTCGGAATCTTTGAGCACGCCGATCGGATAGGTGTTGACAGCCTGGGCGGCCTCGGGAAACGCCACGCTGGTCACCTTGTTCCCCGCTCCGGCGGCGTCGGTGACGTAGACCAGGCCGGCATCGGCCTGGCCGCTGGTCACCTTGCCCAGCACGTCGGTGACCGAGGTCTCCTCACTCACTGGGGACAGCGTCACGCCGGTGGCCGTCTCGATCCGTTCGGTCGCGCCACCGCAGGGCACCGGCGGGGCGCACACCACCACGCTGGTGCCCGGCTCGGCGAGATCGGCAAAAGACTTGATGCCCTTGGGGTTTCCTGGCGCGACGGCGATCGTGAGGGTGTTGGTGGCGAAGTTGACCGGGGCGCCCTCGACGAGTTCCGCGGCCACCGCCTTGTCCATGTTCCGGGTGTCGGCCGAGGCGAACACGTCGGCGTCAGCCCCCTGGGTGAGCTGGGTGACCAGGTCCGACGAGCCGGCAAACGAGAACTCCACCGAGGTGCCCGGGTTCTCGGTCTTGAACCGATCGCCGATCTCGGTGAACGCCGATTTGAGCGACGCCGCGGCGAACACCGTGATCGAGCCGCCCTCGGCGGGCGAGGAGTTGTCGGCCGAGGAGCAGCCGCCGATCAAGGCGGTCGCGCCCACCGCGCTGAGCGCCAAGGCGAACATCCGGGCTGGGTTCACGATTGTCCCTTCGGGGTTTCCACGATCACCGTCGTGGCCTTGACCACCGCGACGGCGATGCTGCCGGGAGCCAGGCCGAGTTCGCGTACCGACTGGCTGCTCATCAGCGACACCACGGTGAACGGCCCGCACTGCATCTCCACCTGGGCCATCACCCCATCGGCGATGACATCGGTGACCAGCCCGGCGAAGCGGTTGCGTGCCGAGCTGCCGATGCCGAGCGGATCCTTGGGCGCCGCAGCGGCATTGGCGCGGGCGAACGCCGCCAGCGCGGCCCCGTCGATTACCTTGCGCCCGGAGCCGTCGAGGTGGGCCGGCAGGGCCCCGTCGTCGATCCAGCGCCGGACGGTGTCGTCGCTGACCCCGAGCAGTTCTGCTGCGTCGCGGACCCGGATGTCTGGCACCGCGACAGCCTATCCGCACCACCTCACCCAACAACCGCAAACACGGCGAAATAGCCGGAAACCATCCGCATGTGCGGTCTTGACCGCCTCGGCTTCCAGCTGCTAAGCAAGTGCTCAGCATTCCGACGACGAAGGGCACCCTATGGCACTGCAGACGGTTTTGGAAGAACTCCGCAACCGACCCGGCACGGGCGAGACAATTCCGGTCATCGACCCCGCGACCGAGGAGCAGATCACCGAGTTCCGCGACTGCGGGCCCGACGCGGTAAACGAGGCCGTCGCCTCCGCGAAAGCCGCCTACCAATCAGGGATTTGGACGGACATCCCGGCCCGCCAGCGCGCCAAGGCGCTGTGGAAGCTGGGCGACCTGATCGACGAGCACGCCAAGGAATTCGCCGAATTGGAGTCGTTGGACGCCGGGATGCCGCCCATGCAGGCGGAGATGATCGTCTCCACCTGCGCGGAGTTCTTCCGCTACTACGCGGGCTGGTGTACCAAACTCAACGGCAGCAGCTATCAGGTGCAGATGGAAGGCGGCGTCAACAGCAACTATTCCAACCTGCACGCCTACACCACCAAGGAGCCGTATGGCGTGGTAGGACTCATCTACCCGTGGAACGGCCCACTGTTCAACGCCTGTGCCAAGATCGCCCCGGCCCTGGCCGCCTGCTGCTCCAGCGTCGTCAAGCCCGCCGAGGAGACCCCGCTGTCGGCGGTACTGCTGGAGCGGCTGATCGGTGAGGCCGGCGTGCCGGACGGCGTGGCAAATTTCGTCATCGGCTACGGTGCCACCGCGGGTGCCGCGATCACCGCGCACCCCGACGTCGAAAAGGTCGCTTTCACCGGCTCGACCGAGGTCGGCAAGCAGATCATGCGCGACTCGGCGGACAACCTGAAGAAGGTAACCCTGGAGCTGGGTGGTAAGTCCCCCGTGCTGATCTACGAGGATGCCGACCTCGACATGGCGATCATGATGGCCTCGATGGGCATCTTCGTACACTCGGGGCAGGGCTGCGTATGTGGTTCACGAATCTTCGTGCAGCGCAGCGTCTATGAACGCGTGGTGCAGGGTATCGCGATGATCGGAGAGAATCTGGTACTGGGCGGCCCCAAGGACGAGGGCGCGATGATCAGCCCGCTGGTCAGCCAGAAGCAGCTCGATCGGGTGCTGGGCTACATCGACCAGGGCAAGCGCGATGGATCCGAAATCGTTTCCGGCGGTTACCGATTGGACCGCAAGGGCTATTTCGTCAAGCCCACCGTGGTCACCAACGTCGACCCGGCCACCAGCCGACTGTACAAAGAAGAGATCTTCGGCCCCGTCGTCACCATCCTGCCGTTCGATGACGACGACGAGGCCATCGCGATGGCCAACGACACCAGCTACGGCCTGGCAGCGACCGTCTGGACCACCAATCTGGCCCGCGCGCACAGCCTGGGCAAGCGACTCCAGGCCGGCATGGTGGGGCTGAACTGCCAGTTGACATTCGACCACAACGTGCCGTTCGGCGGTTACAAGCAGTCGGGTATCGGCAAGGAATTCGGATACGAGGGCATCGACGCTTACCTCAAGACCAAGTCGATCTGGGCGCAGCTGTAGCCGGGCACCTCGGTCACACTTCGAAGCGGATGGCGGCGAGCTCGAGGGCCTTGCCCTCAAGCCGCTGGCCCAGATAGATCTCGGCCTGGACGAGCCGCTCGCAGTGCCACCGGATGTCCTCGGCATGCTCCCGAGACGCCGTGTAGCGCACCGCCATGGTGCTCACGTCGATGCGGCGGGTGTCGCGCACCTTGAGGTCCTCGGACACGTGGAAACCGTCCTCCTCGGCGGCCGTGATGGCCTCCAGCACCTGCCCCACGGCCAACCGGATGTCACGGCAGCCGTTCTCGGCGATCTCGGAGGCCTCCCGCTGGATGTCCCCCTGCTTGCGGACCACCACGGCGTCAGCGCTGACCTGTTCACCGGCGACCTCGTTGGCGGTACCCGACCACTCCGCCCCGCCGGGCGCGCAAATGTTCTGCCGGTGCCACTCGAACAGCTCCTCGGACTCGGCCGCCAACTGCCGCCAGCGCGCAGCAGCGTCCGCGAGATACGTTGTGTCCCAACTCTCCAGCTGAGAGCGAGTCAGCGCCCCACCTGACGGACCGGCGGCGGCTACGTCATTCACATCAACTCCGCCAGACCTCCGGCGTGTTGTTCGTCGGTCGCGGCGTAACGATGCGCGGCCGCAGACAGATGCGCCGCTTGCGCCCTGACGCGACCCGATTGGAAGGCTCGCGCGGTGATCACCGCATCGTCCATCGCCGAGACACCGGTGCTGCTGGGATAGCCCCCGGCATCCGGGCGAGCCGGCGACACCCCCAATTCGGCAGCGATCATCTCGCTGCTAGTGGCCCCCGCCCGAAGCGCCCCCGGGTCCACTCTCAGATCGTTTGCCATAGCAATCCCCCAACTGGCCAATCTGCTCCCCGAGGCTAACGGAATCGGCTGAGTTGAGCCCAGGGGCTGAGCAAGTATGCCATTGCGAACTGGCGTCGACCAAGAGCGGGATCGTCGCCTTCCGGCCACCGAGCGGTCATCAGCCGGCCATCGTCAAGCCTCCACTGACACTGAGGACTTGGCCAGTAATGAAGCTGGCATCGTCGGAGGCGAAGAAGAGCACTGCCTTGGCGACCTCTTCGGGTTTGGCGACCCGGCGGAACGGGATCGCTCTGATCAGCCCGTCGCGAACCTTGTCCGGAAGCGAATCGAACAGCGGGGTGTCGGTCGGTCCAGGGCAAACACAGTTGACGTTGATCTGATGGCGGGCCATCTCGCGCGCGAGTGACTTGGTGAAGGCGATCAACCCACCCTTTGTACCGGCGTACACCGTCTCCCCCAGAC
>MSTD01000080.1 GCA_001942045.1 Mycolicibacterium porcinum | reverse complement strand
ATTTCAGCGGTCGCGCCGAAAAGCGGCGCCCGGCTGCTGCTTACGTGCCAGCCGCGACCGGGTCGCCGACCGTTGACCCACCCACGGGCGCCGACCAAGTTGGCAACGACACGGGTTCGCCACGACCTCGCTCTGGTCAGCCTCGGCGGTGACGCTGGCGAGTGGGCTGCGTTGCCCTTCCGCCCTGTCCCTCGTGAGGCTTGAGTACCCAAGCTGGGATCCAGTGGGTCACTGTCTTTTCCTTCGCGCCAAAGCGGACGGGGTAGGTGACGAGGCCCCACCATTGGCCTTGTTCGCACAGCGCCCAGCAGGTCAGCTTGCCTTCGACAACCTTGTGCATCTGGATGCCGGAGGGATGGTAGCGGCCGGTGAGGTGTGGTTGGCGGGGGAACAGGGCGACCAGATCGACCAGGACGGGCGCGGGTGGCCGTACGACACGGAACGCGTCACGGACGGGTTGACCGCCGTAGCCGATCGCCTGCATCTCACCCACGTATCGATCATATGTTCGAACGATCGAACGAGGCGCCCGGCCGGCCCATTACATCCGGCTGAGCAGGGACGGAGCTCGAGTCGCGCCGCGTCTGGCAGGCATCGTCAACTGCTCAACGCCCACCTGAGGCCCCGGGGACTCGCCGGTGAATCATCGCGACGCCAGCCATTGCCATGCGCTGAAGCTGGTCCGTATGTGCGCGAATCACCGAGGGCTGCAGGAAAAGCCGAATATATGCAGACAAAAAAGAAAGGCCCGGTGAAACCGGGCCCAACTCGCGAAACTAGTGCGCGATACTGGGATTGAATCCTATTTCAGGTTTGCTATTGGGGTTCACCCGGCCATGGTGATTGGCAACCGTCAGTAATAACGCGCTGAGGTCGGGTATGGCGCCGCTACGATTCGCCGTGTGGGGGAATGGCTGGAGCGGCATCTGGGCAACGTACTCATCGTTGGTGCCGTGTCGGCGCTCGTTGTCGTGATCGGCATTCAGTCCGCAATGTTGCACGCCCAGGGATGGCGGGTTGAGTTGGGAAGCCTGGCCGATTGGGTGCAGGCGGTGGGCACATTGGCCGCGTTCGGTGCATTGCTTTTCGCAGCGAAGGAATGGCGGGCCAGTCAGGCCGAACGCCGAGATGCGAGGGCTGACCAAGCACGGCTGATTGTTATGGGGCCTGCGGACGCATCTGAACTCGCCCCCTCCGGCTTACCTACCGACGCACCGCACGTCGTGGTGCGTAACCACAGTGAATCTCCTGTGTTCGAGCTGGTTGTTAGGAGGGTGGCGGTTCAGTCGATAGCGACTGTTACTCACCCTGTGGTTAGGCCAGGGGCGTATACCTCGCCGGTGAGCGTCCAGGCGTGGACAGATATGGGCGGATTGACATTCACGTTCACTGATGCCAAAGGTTGTCGATGGCGTCGAACGGGAAGCGGGCAACCTGAACAGATGTAGCAAGCGTCGGCGGGTTGACGTTTATTCGGCGGTAATGACCTGCGCCGGGTACCTCCGGACGGTTCCGGTTGAATCCGCCATCAGTTGACGTACTCGCGTGCCTGAATGAAGCGATAGTGCAGATAAGTCCAATAGCCCCCGAGGCCGTGGTTGTCCATCTTGCCTAGTGCGCGAAGGTACTTCTGCGAGTCCGCGTCGAGGCTCTCCCATCCGATGCCTAGTCGGCGCTGGTTTTCGGCTGTCAGTATCGCGTGTTGTTCTGGGCCAAGTGCCTGCTTCGATAGCTGCAAGGTCGACCTGTCACGTACGTCGCGGAGTATCCATTTCAGGCGCTCCAGGTGTGTGCGACTCGGCGAGATAAGCCCGTCCTCGTGAATCTGGTCAAGCGCTTGGAAGCTGAACTGCGGCGACCGGTCAACCACCTCCCAACCTTCCCGCTGGAAGTGGACCAGGCAGGCAAGATTCATCTCCCGCAATTGTTTGCGCAGTCGGTCTCTGAGTTGGCGCTGGTTGCTGCTGCGGGCTGTAACGAAGCCCAGAACGAAGCCGAGGAGCCCGGTCACGCCCGTTGCGATTCCCAAGCCGGTCGCGACCATCTGGACGACACTCACAGTTCCTTCTCTCCCGGCCAACCTTCTTCAATCCGCCTGGCGGCGGCGAGGTCATATGAGAGTGTCCTGCTCCCCACGTGGCGACCGGGTAACGGGGCCACGACGCTGTAATCACAGGTTTGGCTTGGGATTGGTCGGGGCTCCCCATTACGTAGATATTCACGGTGCCGCCCGGTTCCAAGGCTGCGACCGTATCGCTCCACAGGGGATAGGCGATTTCTGCGGGCTTGCCCTGGATTGGCACCACGCCAGAGTCGCCAATCCACACACGGGGTCTGCATCGCTCGCCAATTAACTTGATGTTGTGGGCAGTTCCGTCGCCGTGATTGGTGAGGCGCACATAACACAGAGGCTGCCAATGCGGGTGGTTGGCGATATTGGTGTCGCCTTGGTTGGCCCTGAGCAGTCGGTCCGCGTCGTCTACCGATGGCGCTCCCACCGTCATGTGCAGGTCAGCGCGTGGGCGTTGTAGCCACCAATTGGTAAGTAGAGTGACCCCAGCGGCGACTAGGCCTGGGGTGAGGATCGCCGACCACCACGACATAGCGGAACCATACGGAAATGGGGAGCCGTCACCGTGCGCGCCACGCGCACAAGGATTGCGTTTTGCTAGGTCAGTTCACGTTTAGTTCACGTCCGCTGATACTGGGCGAAAAAAATAGCCCCTGATGAGGGGCTATAATGGTGCGCGATACTGGGATTGAACCAGTGACCTCTTCCGTGTCAGGGAAGCGCTCTCCCGCTGAGCTAATCGCGCGGGTTGAAACTCTTACTTGGAGGTGGAGACGGGAATCGAACCCGTGTGCACGGCTTTGCAGGCCGTTGCCTCACCACTCGGCCACTCCACCGCTGGGGTTGATGCCACAATCGCACCTTCGAGCGGATGACGGGATTCGAACCCGCGACCCTCACCTTGGCAAGGTGATGCGCTACCAACTGCGCTACATCCGCGCGCCACGAGCGAGATCGTCGCCCGTCGCGATGCAGAACATTAGTCCACCGATGCGCGCAGACACAAATCGCCATTACGAGAGGGCAACGCGCGGCCAAAAAACGTGTTTCAGAACAGGTGATAGGCCTGCCGTGAGATGGCGAACCCGTGGCGGGTTTTCGTATCGCGGCAGGTGATGCCGGTGTCTGCGCTTTGGCATCGCAGAGTGCCGGCCGTGATCGAATCCCCGTATCCCAGTTCGGCGCCCGAGCCCAGGGTGGTGTCACCCGCGCAGACGAACTCGGCGGTCCGGCCCGGGCTCAGCGTCACGCCCTGGCCGTAGGCGAACCTGCAACTGGCCGGGCGCAGTGGTGGTGCCCAGTTACGGTCGCGGATATCGCAGCGCGCCATCGAGGCGTCGAGGTGGCACCCCACGTTCCCGGACGGTGAGGTGAACGCCGTCGGCTCCTTGACCTGCCGGTTCACCACGTCGGCGACGCTGTGGAAGTTCGGTGTTACGGCAGGAGCTCGATCTGTCATGGCGGTCGGGGTGCTGTGGCACCCCGAAAACAGTGCACTAGCAGCAAAAACTGCGCCGCCGACAGCTGGCCAGCGGACCCGCAGGTGAACCATGACGGGTGACCATACGCCCACGTCGGCGTGCATATTTGGCAAATCAAACAAGTCGGTCCGCGGGATACCGATTCGGGCCTGGCCGCAGATGCGTGCTAGTGTTCGACGTCGTTCCCACGGTCTCGTAGCTCAGTGGGAGAGCGTCCGCCTCACACGCGGAAGGTCGCTGGTTCGAACCCAGCCGGGACCACCACCAGATCGCGCGCGTCAGCCGCGAAATTGGTGTCTTTGGGCGCCTTGAGCCGTTCCTAGACTCGGATCATGACGGCACCCACTCTCACCTGCCCGCTGTGTCGAAACCAAGAGTTTCAGCGCGAGGAGTCGCGCCAGGATTCGCGTTGGGGTTTCACCACGCACCGGATGACGTTGATGGTCTGCACGCGCTGCCGCTACGTCCTGCATTTCTACGATTCGCATTCGATCTTCGATTTCGAATGAACCGCCGGCTGTGATCTTGTCCACGCGCGGGCGTCGGACACACGCCGCGTCCGCACCGGGGGTTGTCGCCCTGATTCGGTAGGGTCCTCCGACGTGACTCAGAGCGTGACCGTCGGAACCATCAAATCCGTAACCGCCCGTCTGGCCGAGGAACTCGCCGTGGCCGAACGGCAGGTCGCCGCCACGGTGGCACTGCTGGACGAGGGCTCGACGGTCCCGTTCATTGCGAGGTACCGCAAGGAGGTCACCGGCGGTCTCGACGACGGTCAGCTGCGCACCCTGGAAGAACGTCTGGGCTACCTGCGCGAGCTCGACCAGCGGCGCGAGGCCGTGCTGGCCTCGATCGAGGAGCAGGGCAAGCTCACCGATGAACTGCGTGCGGCCTTGATGGCCGCCGAGACCAAGGCCCGGGTCGAGGACATCTACCTGCCGTACAAGCCGAAGCGGCGCACCAAGGCCCAGATCGCCAAGGAAGCAGGCCTGGAGCCGCTGGCCGAGCGGCTGCTGGCCGATCCGACGCTGGTGCCCGACGAGGTGGCCGGTGAGTTCCTCAACGACGACGTCGCCGACGCGGCCGCGGCGCTCGAAGGTGCTCGGCACATCATCATCGAGCGGGCCTCCGAGGACGCCGAGCTGGTCGGCGCCACCCGGGAGAAGTTCTGGTCCGACGGCTCCCTGCGCACCGGCCCCTGGTCGGAGGAGGCGGCGAAAAGCCCTGCTGCCCAGAAGTTCCGGGACTACTTCGAGTTTTCCGAGCCGCTGGAGAACATGCCGTCGCACCGGGTGCTCGCGGTGCTGCGCGGCGAGAAGGAGCAGGCGCTATCACTGAACTTCGACGGCGGTGAGGACGAGCAGTACCAGGCGATGATCGCCCAGTCCCTCGGTATCGACATGACCGCCAAGGCGCCCGCCACCCCGTGGTTGGCCACCACCGTGCGGCTGGCCTGGCGCGCCAAGCTGATGATCTCGGCCGCGGTCGACGCGCGTGTCCGGCTGCGGCAGCGGGCCGAGGAAGAGGCCGTCGCGGTGTTCGCCCGCAATCTCAAGGACCTGCTGCTGGCCGCGCCGGCCGGCACCCGCGCCACCCTCGGTCTGGACCCGGGTTTCCGTACCGGCGTCAAGGTCGCCGTCGTCGACGCCACCGGCAAGGTCGTCGACACGTGCGCGATCTTCCCGCATCAGCCGCAGAAGCAGTGGGATCAGGCCAAGGCCACGTTGGCGGCCCTGATCGCCCGGCACAACGTCGAGCTGATCGCCGTCGGCAATGGCACCGCCTCCCGCGAAACCGACGCGCTGGCCGGTGAGCTGATCGCCGACATCCGAGCGGCCGGGGCCAAGGCGCCCGCCAAGGCGATGGTCAGCGAGGCGGGGGCGTCGGTGTACTCGGCCTCCGAATACGCGGCCCGGGAGATGCCGAACCTCGATGTGACGCTGCGCGGCGCGGTGTCGATCGCCCGCCGGCTGCAGGATCCGCTGGCCGAGCTGGTCAAGATCGATCCGAAGTCGATCGGGGTGGGGCAGTACCAGCACGATGTGACGCCGGGGTCGCTGGCGCGCAGCCTCGACGCGGTGGTCGAAGACGCGGTGAACGCGGTGGGAGTGGACCTGAACACCGCTTCGGTGCCGCTGTTGGCTCGGGTGTCGGGGGTGACGGAGTCTCTGGCCGAGGCCATCGTGGCGTACCGCGAGAGCGCCGGCGCGTTCCGCAGCCGCAAGGCGCTGCTGGACGTTCCGCGACTGGGTCCCAAGGCATTCGAACAGTGCGCGGGCTTCCTGCGGATCCGGGACGGGGAGGACCCGCTGGACGCGTCCGGCGTGCATCCGGAGGCCTACCCGGTGGTGCGGCGCATCCTGGACCGCTCCGGTGTGACGCTGGCCGAGCTGATCGGCGACGAGCGCACCCTGCGGGGGCTGAAGCCCGCCGACTTCGCCGATGAGCGGTTCGGTGTCCCGACGGTGACCGACATCCTGGCCGAGCTGGAAAAGCCGGGGCGCGACCCGCGTCCGGCATTCTCGACCGCCACCTTCGCCGCCGGTGTGGAGAAGGTGGCCGACCTCAAGCCCGGCATGGTCCTCGAAGGTGTGGTGACCAACGTGGCCGCGTTCGGCGCCTTCGTCGACGTGGGTGTGCACCAGGACGGCCTCGTGCACGTCTCGGCCATGGCTGACCGGTTCGTCTCCGATCCGCACGAGGTGGTGAAGTCCGGGCAGGTCGTCAAGGTCAAGGTCGTCGACGTCGACGTAGAGCGGCAGCGGATCGGACTGAGCTTGCGGCTCAACGACACTCCGCAACGTGAGCAGGGCAAGCGGCCCGAGCGGGGCGGCCAGGGCGGCCAGAACCGCAATCAAGGCCGTGGCGGTGGCAACCAGGGCCGCGGCGGGGACCGGCGAAACCAGAACCGCGGCAACAACTCCGGTCGCCGGGAGGCCAACCAGCCGATGGGTTCGATGGCCGAGGCGCTGCGCAACGCGGGCTTCGGAAAGTAACGCCTACGACGTCTGCTCCGGGGCCTGATCGGCCCCGGAGTGATGGCGCCGCCAGGACCGGTAGCCGCGGTGGGCGGCGAACGCCCCGATGACTGCCGTAACGCACCAGACCCCGATCGCCGTGTAGGCCAACGGGGCTGACAGGTCACCGATCGACGCGCCGAGTGCGGTGTAGACGAACGCGCGGGGCACGGAGCCGATGAACGCTCCGGCCGCCATCTGCCACAGCGGTACACCGAACGCGCCGAATGCGTAGGAGGCCAGCGCGTCGGACAGTCCGGGGATGAACCGCTGCCCGACCACCGCCCACAGGCCGCCCCGCTCGATCTGGTGATCCAGCCGATCTGCGCGCTGCGACCCGAGCAGGGCCCGGGCGCTGTCACGGCCGGCGCGCCTGCCGATCAGGCTGGCCACCACCGCGGTGCCCACTGTGGCGCCCAGGGTGACGAAGGTGCCCAACACCGGGCCGAACAACAGGCCGCTGCCCGCGGCCAGGATCGGGCCGGGCACGAACAGTGCTCCGAGGCACGCGGACACCACGATGTATGCCAGCGGCGCGGCCGGCCCGGTCGAGCTGACCAGGCCCCGGATGTCGTCGACGTCGATGACGCGGGCCACGGCCACCAGATAGAACAGGCCGAACAGAAACGCCGCGAACGCGACGAGTCGCAGGATGTGCGGGCGCCGATTGGTGGCGGGGGAGTCATCGTGGTCAGTCATTCCGGCCACGATTCTTCCCCACGGCCGTGACGTCATCGCCGGGCGCGGTCACATGGTTCAGCTCGCGCGGCTGGAACTCTCGGCTTTCCGGGCCGCGATCGTGGCCCGGACCTGATCCATGTCGAGTGCCGCGACCTGGGAGATTAGATCCTCCAGTGCCGCCGGCGGCAGAACCCCGGGTTGGCTGAAGACCAGGACTCCCTCGCGGAACGCCGCGATGGTGGGGATGGATCTGATGTCCATCAGCGCTGCCAACTCGTTTTCCTGCTCGGTGTCGACCTTGGCATGCACGATCTCTGGGTGGTTGGCTGCCGACCGCTCGAAGATCGGGGCGAACGCCCGGCATGGGCCACACCACGAAGCCCAGAAGTCGACGAGCACGATGTTGTTGTCTCGGATGGTGGATTCGAAATCCGCGTAGCCGATGTTTCGGGTAGTCATGATGTTCTCCTTGTCCGGTGTCGATGTCGCCGAGTCGAATTGTCTGAACCAATAACATACCCCTGGGGGTATTTATTCCAGGGCGTCGTTCCGCCCTGTTGGCGGTGGCTCCGCGGGTAGCGTGGAGGAGGACGCGCGCGCCGGGTATGGGACGGAAGGAACCGCGAGATGGACATCGCATTTGTGGCCACCACAAGGGGCCCGTTCGACGAGGCCGTCGCCCGCACGCGAGAAGCCCTGGCCGATCAGGGGTTTGGTGTGCTGACCGAGATCGACATCAGGGCCACCCTCAACGCCAAACTGGGCGGAGGCGCCGGTGACGAGGTGGGGGACTACCTGATCCTTGGTGCGTGCAATCCTCAGTTCGCCCAGCAAGCGCTCAACGCTTTCCCGCCGATCGGCGTGCTGTTGCCGTGCAACGTGGTGCTGCGCACCGGGCGCGAGGACGATGCTGTGGTCGTCGTCGAGGCGATGAACCCCAACCTGATGGCCGAGGTCACCGATGAACCCGCGCTGGCCGAAATCGCCGCCGAGGTCGGTCGGCGCCTGCAGGCGGCGCTCGACACCCTCTAGGGCAACCTCACCCCGACGCGGCGTCGATCACGCCGTCGAGAATCTCGCGTGAGGTCGCCAGCTCCCGGATGGCCTGCTCGATCCGGTCACGTTCGGCGGACAGCTCGGTCAGCAGCCGGGGGGTGGCCTGCGGTGCCGGACCGCCGTCGGCGTCGCGCATACAGGGCAGCAGCGACGAGATGGTGCGGCTGTGCAGCCCCGCGGCGTAGAGCTCCTGGATGCGGATCACCCGGTCCACCGCCTTCTCCGGATACTCGCGTTGCCCACCGGGCGTACGGTCGGAGGCCAACAGGCCCTGCTCTTCGTAGTAGCGCAGCGACCGCTGGCTGACCCCGGTGCGGCGGGCAAGTTCGCCTATACGCATATGCCAGTTATACCGGTGCGACTTGACCCTGACACTGGTGTCAGCTCGTACCGTGCGTCATGACCACGTTCCAGCCGCCTTTCACCTATAGCCCGATCACCGACCGCGCACCGGTCCATTGGCCCGGGGGTGCGCGAGTCGCGGTGTACCTCGGGCTCAACGTCGAGCATTTCCTCGCCGATCGGCCCTCGACCAGTATCTGGCCGGGGACCGCGGATCTGATCCCCGACGCGCTCAACTACGGGTGGCGCGATTACGGCGCCCGAGTGGGGATTTGGCGCACCATCGAGGCGCTCGACCGGCACGGCATCCGTCCCAGCGTGCTGCTGAACTCGGCCGTCATCGAGCACCATCCGCAGATCGTGGCCGCCGGGGTGGAACGCGACTGGACCTGGTTGGCGCACGGGCGAACCAACTCGATTCTGCACACCGGATTCACCGTCGACGAGGAGCGCCGGCTTCTCGCCGAGATCGTCGACGAGATCGCCGAGGCGACCGGCCGGCGTCCGCGCGGCTGGATGGGACCGGGTCTCACCGAAACCGCTCACACCCCGGATTTGTTGGCCGAACTCGGTTTTCATTACGTCCTCGATTGGACCAACGATGACCAGCCCTACCCGCTGACCGTCCCGGGCATGCTCAGCGTGCCGTACTCGGTGGAACTCAACGACCTGCTGATCTTCGGGAAAGGTTTCACCGGAGCGGAATTCGTGCAGATGGTGATCGACCAGTACGAGCAGCTGCGGGCAGATTCGGCGACCGGCGGTCGGGTGATGGCGCTGGCGTTGCATCCGTTCGTGATCGGGCAGCCCTTCCGGCACAAGTATTTCGACCAGGTGCTGGAGTATCTTGCCGCGCAACCTGACGCGTGGTTGACGACCAGCGACGAGATCGCGGCAACCTGGCGGAGTGCTTGCGAACGCCAATAGCCGCACCACGATTGGGTCCACAATGCTGGACCGCGGCTGTGCGGGGTGTCACACTGCGGGTAGAGCGGCGAGGCCGATGATGGGTGGTTTGCGTCGCGGGACCGCGGGGAGGACCACGATGACAACGATCACCGGCATCGCCCACCGCACCAACGGCACAGCGCCGCCGTCGGTGCCCCTTGCCGACATCGACCTCGGATCGCTCGACTTCTGGGGGCGTGACGACGAGGTGCGCGACGGGGCCTTCGCCACCCTCCGTCGCGACGCGCCCATCTCGTTTTTCGGAGTGGCCGATTTCGCCGGATTTCCCGGCGGTGCCGGGCACTGGGCGCTGACCCGTTACGACGACGTGCACTTCGCCAGTCGGCATCCCGAGCTGTTCAGTTCCAGCCCGACCAGCACAACGCTCAATGACGTCCCGGCCGAGATCGCCGAATTCTTCGGATCGATGATCACGCTGGACGATCCCCGCCACACCCGGCTGCGGTGCATCGTCAACCGGGCTTTCACGCCAAAGGTGATCGCACGAATCGAGCAGAGCGTGCGGGACCGGGCGCATCGCCTGGTGGCGGAGATGGTCGATGCACATCCGGACGGCACCGCGGACTTCGTCGAGGAGGTGGCCTCTCCGCTGCCACTGCAGATCATCTGCGACATGATGGGCATCCCGGAAGAAGATCGCGCCAAGCTCTTCCACTGGACCTCGGTCATCATGGGGGCCGGCGACGACGAGGTGTCCACCGAAGAATTCGGCGACTATCTGCAGGTGGCCACCGAACTGGCCGGCTACGGTGTCGCCTTGGCTGAACAGCGCCGCGAGCATCCCGGCGACGACCTGACGACCAGTCTCATCGAGGCCGAAGTCGACGGAGAACGGTTGTCGTCCAATGAGATCGCGTCGTTCTTCATCTTGTTGACGGCGGCGGGCAACGATACGACCCGCAACGCGATCAGCCACGGCATGGTGGCCCTGAGCCGCTACCCAGATGAACGGACCAAGTGGTGGAACGACTTCGACGCGGTATCGCCGACGGCCGTCGAGGAGATCGTGCGTTGGGCGTCACCGATCATCTTCATGCGGCGCACGCTGACCCAGGACGTGGAGCGCGGCGGCGTCCGGATGAAGGCGGGCGACAAGGTCTCGATGTGGTACAACTCGGCCAATCGTGACGAGCAGACCTTTGCCGACCCGTGGCGATTCGATGTGGCGCGAGACCCCAATCCTCATGTCGGATACGGCGGTGGGGGAGTGCATTTCTGCCTGGGCGCCAACCTCGCTCGCCGGGAGATCCGGGTGGCGTTCGACGAACTGCGTCGCCAGGTTCCCGACATCGTGGCGATAGATGAGCCGGCAATCCTGCGTTCGGCATTCGTGCACGGTGTCAAACATCTGCCGGTTGCGTGGACTGTCTAGCGTCATGATGCGACGCCCAGGGGTTTTTCGGGCTGCCCGGGCAACGCCTGATCTGCGATCGCCTGCAAGGTACGCAGGATCACCGCGATGTTGGGATCGCGTTGCCTGCCGGCTCGGACCACCGCACTGATCGTGCGGCCGCCGAGGGGGAGGCCTTGCACGATCAGACTTTCCAGGTTGGCCGGCACGGATAGCCGGGGCACGATGGCCGACGCGATCTCGGTCGCAGCCAACTCGCAGATGTTCTGCGCCCCGATCAGCCGATGCTTGACCTGCGGTGTGAAACCGGCGTTTTCGCAGGCATGTATGACGGCGATCCCCAGCCCGGAATTCTGCGGGCCGGTCACCCAGAATCCGTCCGCCAGCGCAGCGAGACCGTGTTTGCGGATTTTCAAGTGCGAGTGGGTGGGAGCCAGCAGCACCAGGGGCTCGAACAGCAAGGGCACCGTGGTAAGGCCGCCGGTGGAATCCGGCCCGAGGCAGTCGTACTGGCAGGTGATCGCGATGTCGACCTCGCCCTGTCGCAGCAATCGCAGCGCGGCCGTGCTCGTATCCTGCTGAACCTGTACCCGGAGATCAGGCTCCTCGGTGCTGAGCCGGTGCATCAGCGGAACGGCCAGGGTCGGAATCCCCATGTTGAACGTGGCGATGGCGACTTGACCGGACACCCGGTCCCGGGTTTCGGCCACCGCGCTCATCGCCTCGTCGACCGCGGCCAGGACCCGACGCACATGCTCGGCAAGCACCTGGCCGCTGCGGGTCAGTCCGAGGGTTCGTCCGTCCCGCCGGAACAGCACCGCCCCGGCTTCTTCTTCTAGCACGCGAAGTTGTTGGGAGACTGCAGAACTCGTGATACTACGATGTTCGGCCACCGCGGTGACCGAGCCGAGGTCGGCCAGATCGGCCAACAGCATCATCCTGCGTAAGTCCAGCATCATGCACCTCCCGCAGGTGATCGTCGCATCGCCGGGACGGCGAGTGGAAGGGGCCAAGGGTCCATGGCTGCCACGTTCGGTGCTCTGAACAGGGCTTTGTGACGTGTCGGCGGCAGGAATCACCGCGGTTGTAATTCTCGCTTCATCGAGGCACCGACTGGGACATTAAGCCGCACTGAAAGGTTCCGGTAGCCAAAGACTGTTGTTCGCGGCGGCCCAGGCGCTGACGCTGACCAGTGCGAGGCCGGTCCACCGTCTCGCCGCCCCAACGCCGAGTCAAGACAAGGAAGTCAGCACATGACCGACCTCAGTGAAAAAGCCAGGGAAACAACTTCTCTCACCGACACGGGTCTGGACATCGTGCCCGTGGCCGGCTACATCGGTGCCGAGGTGCGCGGTGTCGACCTGCGCGGCGGCCTGGAAGCCAGTGTCGTGGAGGAGATCCGTAACGCTCTGCACACCTACAAGGTGATCTTCTTCCGCGACCAGGAGATCGGCCACGCCGAGCAGATCGCCTTCGCCCGGAACTTCGGCAAGGTGACCCCGGCCCATCCGCACGAGGAGGAGCCGCCGGAGGGGTTCCCCGAGATCCTGCCGATCGACAGCCGTCGCTACGAGCGCCAACTGGGCCGCAAGCGCACCTCGTACGACAACAGCTGGCACACCGACGTCACCGCGCTGATCAATCCGCCCGCGGCGTCGATTCTGCGGGCGCACATCCTGCCGCCCTACGGTGGTGACACGGCGTGGACCAACCTTGTTGCGGCATACGAGAACCTGCCCAAGGACCTGCGTGACTTCGCCGACAAACTCGACATCAAGCACCAGTTCAACGCCCGCGCCGTGGCCGGCAGCCAACGGGACCGCAAGGTGCGCGAGGCGAACCTGGTGACCTATCACCCTGCCGTGCGGGTGCACCCGGTCACGGGGGAGCGCGCCCTGTTCGTCAGCCCGGGCTTCACCCGTGGTGCCCGCGAGATCCGGGGTTACTCGCCGACGCAGAGCGAGGCCATCCTCAAGCTGCTGTGGGACGAGGCGACCCGCACCGAGTACACGGTCCGGTTCCGTTGGGCGCCGGGCAGCATCGCGTTCTGGGACAACCGGGCCACCGCGCACCTGGCGATCGCCGACGCCGGCCACCTCGACTACGAGCGGGTGCTCTATCGCGTCACCTTGGAAGGGGATGTCCCCACAGGTGTCGACGGACGCGTTTCCGAGTCCGTTTCCGGTGAACCGTTCTTCGGATCCTGAAGAAAGAAGACAACCGATGACAGACACACCAGTGCACATCGAGCACCGTCGGCTCGGCGATAACGGGCCGGAGGTATCCGCAATCGGGCTGGGGTTCATGAGCTTTCGAACCGCGGCCGGGGCCGAGGATGAGAAGCAGGCGACCGAGCTGGTCGCAGAGGCGATCGATCTCGGTGTCACGTTGTTCGACACCGCTGACGTGTATGGCCCCGAGTTCAGCGAGATCCTGCTGGGCAAGGCGATCCGGGGCCGGCGTGATGGGCTGACGATCGCCACCAAGTTCGGTAACGCGCTGGATCGCGACACCAACCCTGACGCGCGTGCCCTGGACGGCCGGCCCGAATACGTCCGCACCGCGATCGAGGGCTCGTTGCGGCGTCTCGGCGTCGACCACGTAGATCTGTACTACCAGCATCGCGTCGATCCCGCGGTACCCATCGAAGACACCGTCGGGGCATTGGCGGAACTCGTTGCGGCGGGCAAGGTCCGCCACATCGGCCTGTCCGAGCCAGGTCCGCAGACCCTGCGGCGCGCCCACGCGGTCCATCCGATCGCCGCGATCCAGAACGAATGGTCGCTGTTCACCAGGGATATCGAGGCGGATACGGTGCCGGTCGCGCGCGAGCTCGGCATCGGCATCGTGCCCTACTCGCCATTGGGGCGGGGTTGGCTGACCGAGCGGGTCCGCATCGTCGAGGACCTCAAGGGGGTGCAGAGTC
>MSTD01000079.1 GCA_001942045.1 Mycolicibacterium porcinum | reverse complement strand
CGTAACCGTTGCGTTCGACGATCGACGGCAGCGTGGCCCGGACGATGCGGAACACGCCGACGAGGTTGACCTCGACGACCTGCTCGAAAGCGTGCGGATCGATGCTCGATACGGTTGCGACCGGCCTGGAAATACCGGCATTGGCGACCACCACGTCGATGCCCCCGAAATGCGTAGCCGCCGCGGACACTGCGGCATCCACCGAATCGGCATCTGTCACGTCGGCGGTGAATCCGGCTGCCCCACCACCCAGCTCGGAGACCAGCCGATCCAGCGAAACCTCGTCACGATCAACGAGCGCGACCCGCGCTCCCAAAGCTCTGAGTTGGCGAGCGGTCTCGGCGCCGATTCCGTTGGCAGCGCCGGTGATCAGCACCACCTTGCCGGAGAGACCGCGCACATGGTCGCGCAGCGGTGACAACATCGTCATGCCGACAACGCTAGGTGCGGGCGCGTTGCCTGCGGAATGCGCAAACCAGTCAGGTATTTGATAGAACCGGACGCAGGTCTCGGCGCGTCCGGACGTGGAGCCGTCGCGCCGAGCTGATCAGCGGCGGCCGAAATGGCTTGGCGGATAACCGCGCCACCGGATGAACGCGTGGGTGAAGCCCGCGGTCTCGGAATAACCGAGACGACGTGCGACCTCCTCGACCGTAAGGTGGTTCCCCAGCAGTTCGACCGCGAGCGCCTCGCGAACCTCGTCGACCAAGGCCCGGTAGCTCGTGTTCTCCGCGGCAAGCCGGCGGTGCAGGGTCCGGTCGGCGATGCCGAGCTCACGCGCGATGACGGCCATCGACGGGATCTGCGCCGGATCGCCGAGCATCCTTGTACGTAGCTGTGCCGCCAATCCCCCACGATGCCTGCGTCTTTCGAGGAGTGCCTCGCATTGTGCGACGCACATCGCTGCGGTCGCCGGGTCGGCCGCGGGCATGGGTTGATCCAGGAGCTGGCTCGGGAAGGTGAGGGCGGTGCGCGGGGCGTCGGCATCGACAGTGACCGGGATTCCGGTGCCGGTCAGCAGGTCGAGTGGCAACTCGGTTTGGTGTAGTTCAACTTTCACTGCGGCGGTCGAACCGTTCCCGCCGATCAGCAATGGCGCAATATGCGCGATGGCCGCGAGATCGCGTTCCACCAGGAATCGACGCACATCGGACGGGATCTGGCTGCTGTCGAGTTCCAGCACAAGGTCGGAGGCGGATTCCTGCACGGTGATGTCGAGGAAAGTCGAACTCAAGGTGGCGAATCGGAGGCCGAGCGCCAGGGCGTCCCGCATGGTGGGGCTGGTGAGGAATGCGTAACCCAGGATTCCGGTGTTGGCCAGGTTGTACCGCAGGCCGGTCTCCAGGCCCAGCCCTGCTGAATCGTCGACGTGGTGGAGCAGATTGCGCACGATCGCCAATTCCTGCCCGGCTTGAATCTCGGTGGCAGGATCGGCGAGCTGGGCTTCCGTCAGGCCAGTCCCGGCGAGGATGCTTGCCGCATCGACACCGTGCCGTTCGGCGGTTTCGAGCACATGCCGGCTGGCATCCGCTGACCGCGGGAAATCCCAACTCGCACGGGCGCCGGAAACGGCCATGCGTCTGAAAGTATCAAATACCTGTCCGCTGCACGCATTCCCGGAAGTGCTCTCGATTCCTAGATTCGGACCATGCGATTCGGGCGTCTGCATCTCGGGAACCAATCGGACCTCACCGACAAGGTGGTGCTGATCACCGGTGCCGCAGCAGGAATCGGTGAAGCCACGGCCCGCCTGTTGGTCGCCGAAGGCGCCCAAGTGGCGCTCCTCGACCGCGATGAGCGGGCAGTGCGGGCAGTCGCCGCATCGTTGCCCGGGCGCGCGGCGGCGTTCGTCGCGGACGTATGTGACCCGGCCGCCGTCGCCGGGGCCACAGCACGCGTGGTCGACCACTTCGGCGGTATCGACGTGGTGGTGGCCAACGCCGGAATCGTCGGCCCCGTAGCGACTTTCGCCACAATGGAAGCCGAGGCGTTTGAGCGGGTGATCGAGGTGAACGTACTCGGCGCGGCCCGCACCGTCCGCGCCGCGCTGCCGTCGATCGTCGAACGCAACGGTTACGTACTCGTCATCGCATCCGCGGCCGCAGCCATTCCGACCCCCACCATGTCGGCATATGGCGTGAGCAAGGCGGGTGCCGAGGCGCTCGGCAGATCGCTTCGAATGGAACTCACCGAGACGGGTGCTACCGCCGGCGTCGCCTACTTCGGCTTGATCGATACCGGGATGGTGCGCAACGACCTGTTGGGCGGTTCCGGACTCGAGGCGGTGCTGGCGCCGCTGCCCAAGTGGTTCAGTGAGCCCGCCCCCGTCAACGACGCCGCCCGATCGATCGTCGACGGGATCAAGGCGCGGGCGCGGTGGGTCTACGCACCGCGCTATCTGCCGCTCCTGCTGGCACTCCGAACGACCATCGCGCTCGCCGAACCGCTTCTGGCGCGCAGTGCCGGGTTACGCGCGGCGATCCGTCAGGCCGGTCACGCCGCGGAGGTCCGAAAGTGACCACCGCGCAGCCGGCACCATCACACTCGCTGGGCGCCGCGCCTACAGGGTGGCGGGCCGCAACACCACGACGTTCTTGGTGCGCGACGAGCCGTCCTGCAGCAGGGCGATGACCCGGCCGTCGGGCGCGGTAGCGGCATACACGCCATCGATCCCGGCCGGCGCCAGGGCCCGCCCGTGCCGGGTGTCCTCGGTTTCCTCCGGACTCAGGTCGCGGCGCGGGAATCCGACCAGACAGGCCTCGTCGAGCGAGTAGCTCAGCCGCGCCTCATCGGCCAGGTCGTCGAGTGTGCGAGCCTCGTCCAGCCCGTAGCGGCCGACCTTGGTGCGGCGCAGGGCGGTCAAATGCCCACCGACGCCGAGTGCCGCACCGACGTCGCGGGCCAGGGCGCGGATGTAGGTGCCCGACGAGCAATCCACATCGACGTCCACGTCGACGAACTCGTCCACCCGACGGACCGCGAGCACCTCGAACCGGTCGATGCGGACTGGCCTGGCGGCCAGTTCGACGGTCTGCCCTTCACGGGCCAGCTTGTAGGCCCGCTGCCCGGCCACCTTGATGGCACTCACCGCCGAGGGAACCTGCTCGATGTCGCCACGCAGCGGCGCGACCGCGGACTCGATCTGCTCATCCGTCACGTGCGCGGCCGAGACAGACTGCAGCACTTCACCTTCGGCATCTTCGGTGGTGGTGGTCTGACCGAGCCGGATGGTCGCGGAATAGGACTTGTCGGTGGCGGTGAGCAGGCCGAGAATCTTGGTGGCCCGTTCGATCCCGACCACCAGCACGCCGGTCGCCATCGGGTCGAGGGTGCCGGCGTGGCCGACCTTGCGGGTGCCGAACAGCCGACGACACCGACCCACCACGTCATGGCTGGTCATCCCGGCCGGCTTGTCGACGATCACCAGGCCGGGGTCTGGATTGCTCCTCACGTGCGCGCGATCTGGATTGCTCCTCACGTGCGCGGGATCTGGACCGCTCACAGCACGATCGCCGTCAGTGTCACACCGTCACGCACCGACCAGCGGCCGTCGAGAGTGGCCAGCGGCGGCCCGTGCTCGGCGGCCGGGTCGATGAGGATCTGCGACCGGAACGTTCCCGCATTGCCGGCTTCATCCACACCGAACGTGATGTGGGCGTCCTCGAAACCGAGCCAGCGGTGCGTCAACGGGTACCAGGCCTTGTAGGTGGCTTCCTTGGCGCAGAACAGGATTCGGTCCCAGTGCAGGCCGTTGGGCAGCGCACCCAGTTCGGTGCGTTCCAATGGCAGCGAGATCGCGCCCAGCACCCCGTCGGGCAGCACATCATGGGGTTCGGCATCGATTCCGACGGAACGCACGCCGCCGACGCGGCCCACCACGGCGCCGCGAAAACCCTGACAGTGCGTCAGGCTGCCGACGATGCCGTCAGGCCAGCACGGTTCTCCCTTGTCCCCCTTGAGGATCGGCACCGGACCCACGCCCAGCTCACCCAACGCCTTACGGGCGCAGTAGCGGACCGTGGTGAACTCGTTGCGCCGCTTGGCCACGGCACGGGCCACCAGCGCCGCCTCCTCGGGCAGCGCCGTCAGACCCGGTGGGTCGTCGTACAACTCGGCCGCGGCGAGCGTGTTCGGCATATCGGGCAGCACCTGCCCCAGCAACGTGCCGCTCATGCGCGCCTGGCCTTGATCCGCTCCTGCATCTGCTGAGCGTGGGCGCGCATCTCGGCGGTGATCTGGAAATGCCCGCCGAACTCGTTGAGATATCCGGGCGCGTAGTTGGGGTCGGGCAGGATCTGGCGTAGCCAACGGAAAGGCTTGCGGCGACGCCACTCGCGCGGATATCCGACCGACACCTCTTCGAAGCGCACATCGTCGTACCAGGTGGTGCGCGGGATGTGCAGGTGGCCGTACACCGAGCAGATCGCGTTGTAGCGGGTGTGCCAGTCCTTGGTCGCCGTCGTCCCGCACCACAACGAGAACTCGGGATAGAACATCGCGTCGCAGGGTTCGCGGACCAGCGGGAAATGGTTGACCAGAACCGTCGGGGTCATCCAGTCCAGATCGTCGAGTCTCTTGCGGGTGGCCGCCACCCGGTCACGGCACCACGCGTCGCGGGTCGCGTATGGCTCGCTGGACAGCAGGAACTCGTCGGTCCCGACGACGTTGCGGTCCCGGGCGATGGCCAGCCCTTCGCTCTTGGTGGACGCTCCCTCGGGCAGGAAGGTGTAGTCGTAGAGCAGGAACATCGGCACGATCGTGGCCGGGCCACCCTGTTCGGTCCACACCGGGAATGGGTGCTCGGGGGTGATGACACCCATCTGATCGCACATGTCGACCAGGTAGTCGTAGCGGGCCCGGCCGAAGATCTGCATCGGGTCCTTGTTGGTGGTCCACAGCTCGTGGTTGCCGGGAACCCAGATGACCTTTGCGAACCGCTTGCGCAGCAGGTCCAGAGCCCAGCGGATCTCGTCGGTGCGTTCCCCGACGTCACCGGCGACGATCAGCCAATCCTCGGGCGAGGCCGGGTACAGCGACTCGGTGACCGGCTTGTTTCCGTTGTGCCCGGTATGCAGATCGCTGATCGCCCACAGGATCGGCTGCCGGTCCCTCGCTTCGTGATCCATCACCACAGTTGCACCACCACAACGGACCAGCCTAACCGGGCGGCGGCCGTGCGCGTCGTTGACAACTAGAACAGGTTCTCGTTTATGGTCGAGTCCGTTGCGACCGACCGCTACACTCCCCGCAAGCCGGGGAACGTTTTGCCACGAAACTATGAGGGGGTGTGATGGCCGCCAAGTTGCGCCTGCTGTCGGCGTCGACAGGCCTGGTTGCGGCGCTGGTATCGGCGGTGATCGTGGGGTGGCAGTCGAACCCGACCGAGGCCGTGGGCTCCGGGCCGCTTCAGCTCGATGTCACGGACCTCCCGATGACCAACGTGTCGACGACGATCAAGTGGCCGGTCATCGAGACCACGGACCCGTCACCGTTCGATCCGTGCAACGACATCCCGTTCGACGTGGTCCAGCGGATCGGCCTGGCCGTCACCCCGCCGGAGGCCGAGGACAGCCTGCGGTGCCACTACGACGCCGGCAACTACCAGATGGCGGTCGAGGCCTTCGTCTGGCGCACCTACGAGCAGACCATCCCCCCAGACGCGGTCGAGCTGGACATCGACGGTCACCGGGCCGCCCAGTACTGGATCATGAAGCCCACCGACTGGAACGACCGCTGGTGGGTGACGTGCATGATCGCCTTCGACACCAGCTACGGCGTCATCCAGCAGTCGATGTTCTACTCCCCCATCCACTCCCCGGACCGGCCGGACTGCCTGCAGACCAACCTGCAGCGGGCGCATGAACTGGCGCCCTACTACAAGTTCTGACAGACATCGATACGTAGCCTGGCTACGTGAGCACATTCCGCCGGTACGCCGGTAAGACGGTCAGCAAGGTCCTTGGGCTGCCGCCGCACGAGACCGACTTCACCGTGCAGGGCGGGCTGCGGGTGCCGATGCGCGACGGCGTCGAACTGATCGCCGACCATTACGCACCCGTCACCGACCATCCGGCCGGAACGCTGCTGGTGCGTGGGCCCTACGGCCGCCGCTTCCCGTTCTCCCCGGTGTTCGCGCAGGTGTATGCGGCGCGCGGCTATCACGTGGTGTTCCAGAGTGTGCGCGGCACGTTCGGCTCCGGCGGGCAGTTCACCCCGATGGTCCACGAAATGGCCGACGGCGCCGACACGGTGGCCTGGTTGCGGGACCAGCCGTGGTTCACCGGCTCCTTCGCGACGGTCGGCCTGTCCTATCTCGGTTTCACCCAGTGGGCTCTGTTGGCCGATCCGCCACCGGAGATGAAGGCTGCCGTCATCACCGTCGGCCCGCATGACTTCAGCGAATCGGCCTGGGGCACCGGCTCGTTCACCCTCAACGACTTTCTCGGCTGGAGCGCGATGGTGGCCCGCCAGGAGGAGCCCGGTCTGGTGTCCGCGCTGGCCCGTCAGCTACGAGGGCCTGCCGAGCTGGCCAAGGCGACCGCCGGCCTGCCCATGGGCGCGGCCGGCCGCCGGCTGCTGGGCACAGGTGCCCCATGGTTCGAATCCTGGCTGGAACATCCCGAACGCGACGATCCGTTCTGGGACCTGCTGCGGTTCGACGAAGCGCTGCAGCACGTCGAGGTGCCCATCCTGTTGCTCAGCGGCTGGCAGGATCTCTTCCTGGACCAGACGCTGGAGCAGTACGAGCAGCTGCACCGCCGTGGCGTCCCGGTGGCGTTGACGGTCGGGCCGTGGACCCACACGCAACTGCTGACCAAGGGGCTCACCACCGTGGTCGGCGAATCGCTGGAATGGCTGGGCGCCCACCTGGCAGGCGACGGAGAGACCGACCGCAGCACCGTGCGGATCCACGTCAACGGCGATCGCTGGGTGGAGCTGGCCGACTGGCCCCCGGTCATGCCTGAGCATGAGTTGTTCCTGCAGCCGGGCGGCCGGCTGGCCGCGACCCCGCCCCCGGATTCCGCGTCCAGCTCGTCTTTCGTCTATCACCCGGCCGACCCGACGCCCACGGTCGGCGGCAGGCTGTTGGCCGCGACGGGCGGTTACCGTGAGGACACCAAGCTGGCCCGGCGCCGCGATGTGCTGACGTTCGACGCTGACCCACTGCCCGCCGATCTGTACCTGGCCGGCAACCCGATCGTCGAGCTGGCCCACAGCTGTGACAACCCGCACCACGACATCTTCGTCAGGATCAGCGAGGTGGATGCGAAAGGCCGGTCGCGCAACGTATCCGACGGATTCCGGCGGTTGGACGGCCACACCGGACCGGTGCGCCTCGACCTCGATGCCGTCGCGCACCGCTTCCCGGCGGGCTCGCGGATCCGGGTGCTGATCGCCGGTGGCTCACATCCGCGGTTCGCCCGAAATCTGGGCACCGGCGAACCGCCGATCTCGGGCTCACTGATGGTCCGCGCCACCCATACCGTGCATCACGGCGAGGGCGGCCTGTCGCGGGTCATCCTGCCGGCCGGACCGGTGCCGCCCTCAGCCGACTGAGGCGCGCACCCGCGCGGCGACGTCGCGCAGCATGGCATCGTCGTGAACCGGCGGGCCCCGGTCCGGCTGTATCGGCAGGTCGACCCAGCTCTTGCACCCGGCGAACTCCGGCGTGCGAGCCAACGGGATCGACGTAAGCAGCGGGCTCACTTGGACGACCAGGACCGTCAGCCGATGTTTGGGACGGAAATCGAGCCGGTCCGCCCGCACCGATTCGGCGGTCCAGATGTGCAGATCGGAGAGTTCATCGATCGCCTCCGGACGGTTGACCTCCACCGCGGCAACCACTTTCGCTCCCGCGCGGAGCGTCACCGCCTCTTCGGTACTGTCCTCTGCCGCAGTATCGAGGAGATCGTGGTGCTCGGGGCGCACCCGTTCGGCGTGACTGTGCGCGATCGTCGGGAACAGCAGGAACTCGGGCGCGGCGACCGAGAACCGCTTTTCGTGAATGCCGCCCTTGCGCAGCAGAACGGTCTGCCGACCGTCGAGCAGCGCGTGTACCGCCGCGCTCCACTCCTTGAGCGCGGGCTGAGTCGGCTCGTGCTGGATCACGTTGCCAGCCGGGCCCGGACCTCCGGGCGGCGCAGCGGCGGAACCGTCTTGGGCGGTTGCCGGCGAGGGGCCAGGCCGTGGAGAAGCCGGGTGGTGGTGGCGGTGACCTCAGCGACGGCCGCCTCGAACGCCTCGACGTTGGCGCCGGTCGGGCGGGTGATACCGCTGACCTTGCGCACGTACTGGCGGGCGGCGGCGTCGATCTCCTCGTCGGTGGCGGCGGGCTCCAGCCCCCTGAGCTCCGTGATGTTGCGGCACATGACACCACGATAGGCGGCCGATCACGACACGATAGATTGATCCAATGAGTGATGACGTCCTGCTGATCGACACCACCGACCGGGTTCGCACCTTGACGCTGAACCGACCTCAGTCCCGCAATGCGCTGTCGGCGCAGTTGCGCACGGAGTTCTACGCCGCGCTGCGGGCCGCGCAGACCGATGACGACGTCGACGTGGTCATCCTCACCGGAGCCGATCCAGTGTTCTGCGCGGGCCTGGACCTCAAGGAACTGGGCGACACCACCGAACTGCCCGACATCTCCCCCAAATGGCCGGCCATGAGCAAGCCGGTGATCGGGGCCATCAACGGTGCCGCGGTCACGGGCGGTCTGGAATTGGCGCTTTACTGCGACATCCTGATCGCCTCCGAGCAGGCCAAGTTCGCCGACACCCACGCCCGCGTCGGGCTGCTGCCGACCTGGGGCCTGAGCGTGCGGTTGCCGCAGAAGGTCGGGGTTGGCCTGGCCCGGCGGATGAGCCTCACCGGCGACTACCTCTCGGCCACCGAGGCACTGCGCGCCGGCCTGGTCACCGAGGTGGTCCCCCACGACGAGCTGCTGCCCACGGCACGCAAGGTCGCCGCGTCGATCGTCGCCAACAATCAGGCCGCGGTGCGGGCGCTGCTGGCCTCGTATCACCGCATCGACCAGTCCCAGACCGATCAGGGCCTGTGGATCGAAGCCGCCTCGGCGCGCGAGTGGATGTCCACGGCGAGCGGTGACGACATCGCGGCCAGCCGCAGCTCCGTGATCGAGCGGGGACGCGCCCAGGTGCGCTGACCCCGCTTCGTGGCCCTGCCCCGCGAGCGACCGTGTCGGCACAGCCACGCCCGGCGTGTCGCGTACGTCGGCGGTCGCTCGCGCGGCAGGTGAGGTGGAGGATCCGCACCCGTCAGTCGACGAGCCAGCCGTTGCCGGTCTGGTCGGCCGCAAGTTCCTCGACGCTCATTCCGTCGACCAGCCGGTCGAGCGCTCCGATCATCGTGTCGCATTCGCGTGCCGGGTGGTCTTTCGGGCAGCGCAACGCATGAGCCAGAAACTGTTGCGCCCCTTGCGCTTGTGCGATCACCCGGTCCAGTGCGGCGATCTGCTCGCGCACCGTCTCACGCCACTGCTCGCTCGGTGCGTCCAGCACCGCGGCCGCGGTGTCGAGCGGAAGGCCCAACCGGTTCACGATCTTGAGCAAGGCGAGCCGACGAAGCTCCTCGGGGCCGTACATCCGCTTGCCGGCCTGCCGCAGCCGCGGCGACACCAATCCACGCTCGTCGTAGTACCGCAACGCCGACGGGCTCATCTGCAACCGCGCGGCGGCCTCGCCGATCGGGATCACGTCCATGCCCCCATTTGACTTCAACCCGGCTTGAACCGGCAAGGTCTACCTATGAGCACCACGCGTGCGATCAATCACCATGCCGACCACCCCGGGTTCTCAGGCGTCACCGGCGTGTTATGCGGGCTGGCCTTCCTCCTGGTGGGTCGAGCAAAGGCGCGGCTGGCCGCCGATGTCGCGCAGCTCTCGCCAGACGACCACGTCGTCGATGTGGGGTGCGGACCCGGCACCGCTGCCCGGCTGGCCGCCCGCCGCGGCGCGCGAGTGACCGGCGTCGACCCCTCATCCACCATGTTGCGCATCGCGCGTCTGGTCACGCCGAAACGCGCGCCGATCACGTGGGGTGAGGGCACCGCCGAGAACCTGCCGGTGAGCGACGGGTCGGCGACCGTGTTGTGGGCGCTGGCCACGGTTCACCACTGGCAGGACGTCGACAAGGCGATGGCCGAGGCCCGCCGGGTTCTGGCACCCGGCGGACAGTTGATCGCGATCGAACGTCAATCACCCGATGACGCAACCGGATTGGCCAGCCACGGCTGGACGGGGCAACAGGCCGAGGCATTCGGTGCGTTGTGTCGTGACGCTGGGTTCGATGGCGTGTCCGTGGCCGCACACGGTGCCGGCAAGCGAGCCGCCTGGGTGGTCAGCGCAACACGGCGGTAGCTCGCGCGGCGTGAGCGTGCGCAGAATGTTGACGCTGCAGGGCGTGTCGGGGCGCAGACACGCACGCTCGCGGTGCGACTCTAGGCGGTCCCCGGCACCAGCCAGCGCCCCGAGAACGCGCGCCAGCCGACGAAGATCAGCCGCAGCACCATGAACGTGCTCAGCCCCGACCAGATACCGAACAGTCCCCAGCCGTAGATCAGCGACAACCAGATCAGCGGCAGGAAGCCGACGAGGGCGCTGGTCAGGGTGGCGTTGCGCATGAACTTCGCGTCGCCGGCACCCAGCAGTACGCCGTCGAGCGCGAAGACGATTCCGGCCACCGGCAGTTGGGCCACCATGAACCACCACGGCACCCCGATGGCGGCCAGCACCGAGGCGTCGTCGGTGAACACCGACGGCAGCACGGACGAGCCGACCGCGAACACCACCGCCAGCACCACCCCGGCGAGGGTAGAGAACAGGGTGACCCGCCAGGCCACACTCTTGGCGTGCACGAGCTCACCGGCCCCCAGCGCGGCACCCACCAGTGACTGCGCGGCGATGGCGAGCGAATCCAGCACCAGTGCAAGGAAACTCCACACCTGCAGCACGACCTGGTGAGCGGCGACGGAGGCCGCGCCGAATCGCGCCGCCACCGCCCCCGCCGACAGGAAACACGCTTGGAACGCCAGGGACCGCATCAACAGGTCACGAGCCATGGCCAACTGGGCGCGAAGAATCGCAGGCTGGACCCGTAGCTCAGCCTTTTCGATCACCAGCGCACGCAGAAACAGCACCGCCGCCACCCACTGGCCCACGAGATTCGCCACCGCCGACCCGGCCAATTCCAACCGGGGCAGCCCCAGCCAGCCGTACACCAGCAGCGGGCACAGCACCGCGGACACCGCGAACCCGAACACCACGTACCGCAGCGGGCGGGCCGTGTCCTGCACACCGCGCATCCAGCCGTTGCCGGCCAGCGACACCAGGATCGCCGGGGCGGCCAGGATGGCGATGCGCAGCCACGGCAGCGCGGCGTCGGCGATATCGGCATGTCCGGCGATCGCGGTCAGCAGCGGCACCGCCGCGGCCTGCACCACCACGATGATGAGCAGCCCGAGCCCGAGCGCCAGCCAGGTGGCCTGTACGCCCTCGCCCACCGCCGACTTGCGGTCACCGGCCCCGAACAGCCGCGCCGAGCGGGACGTGGTGCCGTACGACAAGAACGTGCCCTGCGAGTTGACCAGGCCCAGGATCAGGCCGCCGATGGCCAGGCCGGCGAGGCTCAGCGCACCGAGACGCCCGACGATCGCGATGTCGAACAGCAGGTAGATGGGTTCGGCCGCCAAGACCCCGAGCGCCGGCAGCGCCAGGCCGGCGATGCGACGGGTGGTGGCCGGCGCGACCGGGATGTCGCCTTCCGGCTCAACCATGGCTACGCGAGCGCCTCCGCGAGCGCCTGAACGACATCGGCGGCGGGGCCCGCAGCGGAATACCCGGCAGCATGTGGATGGCCGCCGCCCCCGAACGAGCTGGCGACCGTGGCCAGGTTCAGCGACTTGGCCCGCATCGAAACCGACCAGTGTTGCGGCTCGATCTCCTTGAACACCGCGGCGACTTCCGCCTGCTGGGTGGTGCGCACGATGTCGACGATGCTCTCCACTTCCTCCGGGCGGGCGCTGGACCATTCGTCATGCGGCACAACGGCATACACGAGCCCGCGGCCACCGACGGCCTCCGGTAGCAGCCGCGCCGACGCCAGCACCCGGGACAGCATCGGCAGCCAGGCGAACGGATGGGTGTCGAGCAGGGCGCGGCTGATCGAGGCGTTGTCCACCCCGAGTTCGACCAACCGGGCCGCCAGCCGGTGCGCCCGGGCGGTGGCCCAGCGGAACGAACCGGTGTCGGTGGTCAGCCCGGCGTACAGGCAGTGCGCCACCCGCTTGTCGATGGGCTTGTCCCAGGCGTCGAGAAGTTCGGCCACCAGCATCGTGGTGGAGTCCGCCGTCGGGTCGACGTAGTTGGCGGTGCCGAACAGCTGATTGGACGCGTGATGGTCGATGACCAGCACCTCGCGACCGTTCTCGGCCAGCTCGCGCAGTGCGCCGAGCCGATTGACACTCGGAATATCCACTGTGACAACCAGATCCGCGTCATCTCGGATGCGGTTGGGGGCGACCATCAGATGCCCGCCCGGCAGGGTCTGCAAAGACTCGGGCAACTGGTCGGGGGCCGCGAAGGCCACCTCGACCTGCTTGCCCGCGTCTTCGAGCACCTGGGCGAGCGCCAAACCGGCGCCGATGGTATCGGCATCGGGATAGACGTGGCACACGACGCTGATGCTCGCCGCGTCCGAGAGGAGGTCGGCTGCCGCACGCGCGTCGACACGCAGACCGGAAGGGCACCCGTTGGGAGCCCCCGAATGAGCAGTATCAGTCATCCGTTCGATCGCGGTCACCGGCATCCTCTGTGTCTGCCCCGTCGGCAAGGGAGTCCATGTTCTCCGCCCCGCTCACACGGTACGGGTCCTCGTCGCCGGCGTGCTTGGCGCCCTGCCTAACTCTCGCCAAGTCCTCGTCAGCAGCCCGCGCCCGGGCCAGCAGTTCCTCCATCCGGTGCGCCGCGTCGGGCACGGTGTCGCGGACGAACGCCAGGGTCGGGGTGAACCGCACCCCGGTCCCGGCGCCCACCTTCGACCGCAATACGCCCTTGGCCTTCTCCAGCGCCGCCGCCGCACCGGCATAGTCCGGTTCGTCTTCGAGCGAGGACCCCAGCACCGTGTAGTACAGCGTGGCGTCGTGCAGATCGCCCGACACCTTCGCATCGGTGATGGTGACCCCCGCCAGGCGGGGATCCTTGATCTCGTACTCGATCGCCGAGGCGACGATGGTGGAGATCCGTTTGGCGAGCCGCTTGGCCCGTGCCGGATCAGCCATACCTTAGGTCCGCACCTTCTCGACGAGTTCGTACGTCTCGATGACGTCGCCTTCCTTGATGTCGGAGTAGGTCAGCGTCAGACCGCACTCGTAGCCCTCGCGCACCTCGGTGGCATCGTCCTTCTCGCGCTTGAGCGAGGACACCGTGAGGTTCTGCGCGACCACCGTGTTGTCACGCAGCAGTCGGGCCTTGGCATTGCGGCGCATGATGCCCGAGGTGACCAGGCAGCCTGCGATGTTGCCGACCTTGGACGACCGGAAGATCGCCCGGATCTCGGCGCGGCCGAGCTCCTTCTCCTCGTACACCGGCTTGAGCATGCCCTTGAGCGCGGCCTCGATCTCGTCGATGGCCTGGTAGATCACCGAGTAGTACCGGATCTCCACACCCTCGCGGTTGGCCAGCTCGGTCGCCTTGCCCTCGGCACGGACGTTGAACCCGATGATGATCGCGTCCGAGGCCGAGGCCAGGTTGACGTTGGTCTCGGTGACGCCACCGACACCGCGGTCGATGACCCGCAGCTCCACCTCGTCGTCGATCTGGATGCCCATCAGGGCTTCCTCCAGGGCCTCGACCGTACCGGCGTTGTCGCCCTTGAGGATCAGGTTCAGCTGGCTGGTTTCCTTCAGCGCCGAATCCAGGTCTTCCAGGCTGATCCGCTTGCGGCTACGCGCGGCCAGGGCATTGCGCTTGCGCGCGCTGCGTCGGTCGGCGATCTGACGGGCGATGCGGTCCTCGTCGACAACCAGGAAGTTGTCACCGGCACCCGGCACCGACGTGAAGCCGATGACCTGGACCGGACGCGAGGGCAACGCCTCTTCGACGTCGTCGCCGTGTTCGTCGACCATGCGGCGGACGCGGCCGTAGGCGTCGCCGGCCACCACCGAGTCGCCGACCCGCAGCGTGCCGCGCTGGATGAGCACGGTGGCCACCGGGCCGCGACCGCGGTCCAGGTGCGCCTCGATCGCCACGCCCTGGGCCTCCATGTCGGGGTTGGCCCGCAGGTCCAGAGCCGCGTCGGCGGTCAGCACGACCGCTTCCAGCAGCGCCTCGATGTTGGTGCCCTGCTTGGCGGAGATGTCGACGAACATGGTGTCGCCGCCGTAGTCCTCAGCCACCAGGTTGTATTCGGTCAGCTGCGCCCGGATCTTGGACGGGTCGGCGCCTTCCTTGTCGATCTTGTTGACTGCCACCACGATCGGCACGTCAGCGGCCTGCGCGTGGTTGATGGCCTCCACCGTCTGCGGCATGACGCCGTCGTCGGCCGCGACCACCAGGATCGCGATGTCGGTGGCCTTGGCACCACGGGCACGCATGGCGGTGAACGCCTCGTGACCGGGGGTGTCGATGAAGGTGATCGGCCGGACGGTGCCGTCCAGATCGACCTCGACCTGGTAGGCGCCGATGTGCTGGGTGATGCCACCGGCCTCGCCCTCGCGGACGCTGGCGTTCCGGATGGTGTCCAGCAGTCGGGTCTTGCCGTGGTCGACGTGACCCATGACGGTGACCACCGGCGGGCGGACCTCGAGGTCCTCCTCGCCGCCCTCGTCCTCGCCGTAGGTGAGGTCGAAGGACTCCAGCAGCTCGCGGTCCTCGTCCTCGGGCGAGACGACCTGCACCTTGAAGTTCATCTCGCTGCCGAGCAGTTCCAGGGTGTCGTCACCGACCGACTGGGTCGCGGTGACCATCTCACCGAGGTTGAACAACGCCTGGACCAGTGCGGCCGGGTTCGCGTCGATCTTCTCGGCGAAGTCGCTCAGCGACGCGCCGCGGGCCAGCCGGATGGTCTCGCCGTTGCCCTTGGGCAACCGCACACCACCGACGACGGGCGCCTGCATGTTCTCGTACTCGGCGCGTTTCGCCCGCTTCGACTTGCGACCGCGCTTGGGAGCACCGCCGGGACGACCGAACGCACCCGCCGCGCCACCGCGCTGACCGGGACGACCGCCGCCACCGGCACCGCCGGGACGCGGGCCACCGCCGGGACGCGGGCCGGGGCGTGGGCCGCCACGGCCGGGAGCACCGGCACCTGCCGGTCGCGGCGGCATGTTGCCGGGCGACGGACGCGGCCCACCGCCAGGACGCGGGGCACCCGGCCGCGGCTGCGGACGCGGGATGGGCCGCTTGACGGGCTGCTGCGAGGAGAACGGGTTGTTGCCGACCCGCGGGGCACGCGGGGCCGGCTTGGGGGCGCCGGAGGCCGGGCCCGGAC
>MSTD01000078.1 GCA_001942045.1 Mycolicibacterium porcinum | reverse complement strand
GCCCCGGGATACGCGCCTGGGGGCGGCCCGTAAGGGTACGCCGGTGGCGGGGGAGGTCCGGCCGGCTGCGGCTCGTCAGACCCGGGCGGGTTGGATCGCTCGTCGGTCATGCCTGTGAGGCTACTCGCCGATCGCGGCACCGGGTTGTGGACAACGGACGACGGGGCAGTCGAGTGTGTCCGGTAGGTGGTGGGTGGCGACGACGACGGTGCGCTCGGCGGCGAACCAATCGCCGGGAGTGAGGATTTCGGAGAGTATCCGTTGTCCGTCCGCGGCATCGAGGTTCTCGGTGGGCTCATCGAGCAGGACGACGGAGAAATCGGATAGCAGCACCCTGGCCAGCAGCAGGCGGCGCCGCTGGCCGGCCGACACCGCGGTGTGGCCGCCCTCCAATACGGTCGACAGCCCGTCGGGCAGGCCCGCCAGCCAAGCGGTGAGGCCGACACGCTCGATGGCGGACAGCAGTTCGGCGTCGGTGGCGTCCCCGCGGACCACGAGCAGATTATCGCGCACCGTGGTCTCGAAGATGTGTGCGTCTTCGGCGAAAAATGCGGCGCGCCTGGAGCTTCCGTTCAACTGGTCGGCCATGGCCATCAGCAGCGTGGTTTTGCCCGATCCGCTCGGGCCGACGACGGCGAGCCGACTGCCGGCAGGCACATCGACGGGAGGAACCGTGGAGCGTCGGCGCGCTCCGGAGTCGCTTTCGGTGAGTCGGAGCAGACGGCGGGCGGCGATGCGGGATTTGGTGAGCCCGACGGCAGCGTCGGGAAGGGCAGTGGTGGCCTCGAAGGCGGACAACGGCAACAACATGAGGATGGCCAAGGTCGTCGGCGCCGTCGTGGGGGCCAGCGCGATGCCCGCGACGACGGCACCGAGGACACTGGCTCCGATGGCGATGCTGGGCATGGCAGCGGCGAGTGCTGCGGGTGCCGCGGCACGGTCAGCGGCCCGTCCCCAGTCGCGGTGATGACGTTGCGCGGTGGCGATCACATCGTCGAGGCGTCCGCTGACCCTCAACTCCGGGGCATATTCGAGGGCGAGCATCGTCGCCGCATCGCGGTCACTCCGGTATTGAACCGCAACGGATTCCGCTGCGGCTGCTGCCCGGGCTGTGATCGCCGGCGCCACCGCTCCGGCGATCAACAGGCACACTCCCAGGACAGCGGCGGCACTCGGCGAGATGAGCGCGATGACACCGACGGCTACGCAACCGAGCACCGTGGCCACCACGATCGGCAGCACCGAACGCACCACCACGTCGGCGAGTTCATCGACCGAGCTGCCGACCCGGGCCACCAATTCACCGCAGGGCAACCGCGTCGCGTCGTCGTCCGGTCCGGTGGCGAGCTTGCGGTACAGGCCGGTGCGGGCATTCGCGGCCGCACGCAACGCCGTGTCATGGGCGGCCAGTCGCTGGCAGTATCCAAGGACCCCGCGTGAGATGCCCAGGGCCCGTACCGCGACCACGGCCACCGACAAGTCCAGGATCGGCGGCATCTGCCAGGCCCGGGTGATCAACCATGCCGAGACACCCGCCAGGGCCAGCGCGCTGCCCAGTGACAGGACACCGAGGACGCTGGCCAGAATCAGTCGACTCAACCGGGGCCGCAGCAGCTCCAGTGCGAGCCGTAAGAGCGGATCACGACGGAACATGTGCGGTACCAATCGTCATCACCTGATCGCCGATGGCCAGGACCGGGTCCCGATGGCCGACCACCACCACGGTGGCGCCTGCCCGGGCCCGCGCGACGATGGTTTGCAGCACCCGCTGCTCCAGCGCGGCATCCAGATGGGCGGTGGGTTCATCGAGGAGGAGGAGCCGTGCGGACGATCCGAGGGCGCGGGCCAGTCCGAGCCGTTGTCGTTGTCCCAGGGACAGACCGACACCGGTCCGGCCGATCCGGGTGTTCAGACCGTCGGGAAGATCGTCGAGAACGTCGTCGAATCCGGCGTCGCGGCAGGCTTGTTCCAGATCGTCCAGCGGCCCCAGCAATTCCAAGTTCTCCAGGACGGTGCCGGGAATCAGGACGGGACGGTGGGGAAGCCAGGCGATGTTGCGCCACCATGCCTGCAGATCCAGGTCAGTGACGTCGACGCCGTCGACGCACACCGGTCCTGAGGGTAGCGGGGCCAATCCGAGAATTGCTTGCAGCGCAGTCGATTTCCCGGCGCCGTTGGGTCCGGTCAGCACCGTGACCCGGCCGGGTTCGATCGCCGGCTCGAGACCGTCCAACTCGATCGTCGGCGCGGCATTCGGCACACAGATGTCGCCCGCTGCGGTCGGCGGCGCCTCACACAACCGAAAAGCCTGCTCCGCTGCCGTTTTACCGTCCTGCGCGGCGTGAAAGGCGGCCCCTACCCGACGCAGCGGCCAAAATACCTCGGGGGCCAGCAGGAGGACGGTCAGTCCCGCCCCGAGGGTGATCTCCCCGTATACCAACCGCACGCCGACACTGACCGCCACCAAGGCCACGCCCAGGGTGGCGAGCAGTTCCAGTACGAGCGAGGACAAGAATGCGATCCGGAGCGTCGCCATGGCCGAACGGCGATGCGCGGCCGCCAGTTCGGTGATCCGCTGCACCGATCCGGCGGCTCGGCCGACTGCCCGCAGGGTCGGGATTCCCGCAACCAGATCGAGCAGGCGGGCTTGCAGCGTGGTCATCGCGGCCAGCGCGGCCGCCGAGCGCTCGGCCGTGACCAGTCCGATCAGGATCATGAAGATCGGGATCAACGGCAGCGCGATCACCACGATCGCCGCGGCTTGCAGGTCGTAGCAGGCCATCACGAGCACCGCCACCGGCGTGAGGACCGCGGCCTGCACCACCGCGGGTACATAGCCGGTGAAGTACGGGCGCAGCCCGTCGAGGCCGCGAGTCACCACTGCTGCGGCAGCATCCCGGTCCGTCGCCAATCTCCTTGGTGGCAAGGACGTCACAGTGCGCAGCACCTGTCCGGATACCTCGCCGATCACTGCAGTCGCGCCGCGTTGCGACAGCCGGCCCTGGAGCCAGTGCGCGGCCGCGCGCAGCAACCACAGCGCAGACAGCGCGACGATGGCCGCACCGTGGCGAGTCGCCGAGCCCGGTTCGGTGATGACCGCGGCGACGATGTGCGCCAGCACGACAGCCGCGGCAATGGTGCTGGCGCTGATGGTTACGCCACAGGCCACTGTCGCCAGGAGGTGACGTCGCAGCGCCGAGGATGAGCCGGTGGCGCCGCGGACGCCGAGTGCGCGCCAGAGATTCAGGCCGACCGCCGCGACAGTCCGATGGAAGCCGGGATCCGGTCCGCTGAAATCCGTTTGCGGAACACCCAGTACGTCCAACCCTGGTACACCAGAACCAGAGGCAGCAATGTCAACGACGCCCAGGTCATGATCTTCAATGTGTACGGCGTCGACGAGCCGTTGTAGATCGTCACGCCCCAGTCCGGATTAAGGGTGGACGGCAGCAGGTGCGGGTACATCGACCCGAACAGCAGGACGACGACGGCCGCCACCACCACGACCGTGGCGACGAACGCCCAACCTTCCCGGGACCGCGACCACATGAGCGCCACCGAGATCAGCAGCGCGACCACTGCGACCGCCAGCGGTGCCCAGGTCCAGGGCTTGCCGTGGGCCAGCTGCGTCCACAGACCGAAGCCGCCCGCCAGCAGGATCACCGGAACGGTCAGTGCCCGGGCGAACCGGAAGGCGTCATCGCGTACGGGCCCAGCGGTTTTCAGAGCGATGAACACGGAGCCGTAGAACGCGAACAACGACGCCGTGGCCAGCCCGCCGAGCAGGGTGTAGGCGTTGAGCACGTCACCCACGGAGGCATCGACTCGGTGGTCGGCGTCAATCGGCAACCCGCGCACCAGGATTGCGAAAGCCACGCCCCACAGAATCGCCGGCAGCCACGATCCCGCGGCGATGCCGATGTCAGCCCATTTGCGCCACTTGGGGTCGTCGATCTTGCCGCGCCATTCGATGCCCACCACGCGCAGGATCATCCCGAACAGGATTGCCAGTAGCGGTAGGTACAGCGCCGAGAACATGGTGGCGTACCAGTTCGGAAATGCGGCGAACATGGCGGCGCCCGCCGTGATCAGCCACACCTCATTGCCATCCCACACCGGCCCGATGGTGTTGAGCACCGCGCGCCTGCGGCTTTCCGGATCGCCCTCGCCCGCGCTGCCCAGCGGGGCCATCAACATCCCGACGCCGAAGTCAAAGCCTTCCAGTACCACGAATCCGAGGAACAGCGCGGCGATGAGTATGAACCAGAGTTCTTGGAGTCCCATCTGAGATCAGTCCTCTCAGTACGCGAACGACAACGGGGCGGATTCGTCCTCGCCGGGAGGCGTGGGCGGTGCCGGCTCGGAATCGTGTTCCTGGGGCCCTTCGGTCACGTAGCGACGCATGAGCCAGAACCAGACGACCGCGAGGACGCCGTAGAGCAGGGTGAAGACGGCGAGGGAGAAGAAGACCGTGCCCGCCGAATGATCCGACACGCCTTGTTGCACGGTGAGCCGCACCATCTGGTCACCGGTGGGGTTGGGTACCACGACCCAGGGTTGCCGACCCATCTCGGTGAACACCCAGCCCGCGGAATTGGCGAGGAACGGTGTCGGCAGGGTGACCAACGCGAAAATGCCGAACCACCGCTGATCGGGGAGTCGACGACCGCGGGTGAGCCACAGCGCCAGCAGCGCGAACGCCAGTGGAACCGCCATGAAGCCGATCATGGCCCGGAACGACCAGTAGGTGACGAACAGGTTCGGCCGGTAGTCGCCGGGCCCGAACTTGGCTTCGTACTTCTGCTGCAGGTCGTTGACGCCCTCCAAGGTGACGCCACTGAACTTGCTTTCGGCCAAGAAGGGCAGCACGTAGGGAACTTCGATGACGTGCTTCACGCTGGCGCAGTTGTTGTGCGTGCCGACGGTCAGAACCGAGAAGTCCGGATCGGTCTGCGTGTCGCACAGCGATTCGGCCGAAGCCATCTTCATGGGTTGCTGGACGAACATCAGCTTGCCCTGGATGTCTCCGGTGAAGAACAGCACCGCCACTGCGGCCAACGCGACCGCACTGCCCAGAATCGTTGCCGGCCGGTACATCCCGGCGGAGTCGTTCCCCGCTTCCGCAGCCGGACCGTCCAGCCCTTCGCTGCGGGCCGCCTTGTGCCGGTCCCGCACCATCAGCCAGGCGCTCACGGTCGCGACGAAAGTACCTGCGGTGAGCAGCGCTCCGGCGACGACGTGCAGGAAGGCCCAGATCCCGGTGTTGTTGGTCAGCAGGGCACCGAAGTCGATCAGCTCCGCGCGTCCGCTCTCCGGGTTGAACTTGGCACCGACCGGATGCTGCATGAATGAGTTCGCCGCGATGATGAAGAACGCCGAGGCGTTGACTGCGAAGGCCACCGTCCAGATGCAGACCAGGTGAACCACCCGGGGCAGTCGCGTCCAGCCGAAGATCCACAAGCCGATGAACGTGGACTCGACGAAGAACGCGACCAGACCCTCGAATGCCAACGGGGCGCCGAAGATGTCGCCGACGAAGCGGGAGTATTCGCTCCAGTTCATGCCGAACTGGAACTCCTGCACGATGCCCGTCGCCACACCAATGGCGAAGTTGATCAGGAACAGCTTGCCGAAGAACCGCGTCAGCCGATACCAGCTGTCGTTGCCTGTGACCACCCACGCCGTCTGCATGACGGCGATCAGCGGCGCCAAGCCGATCGTCAACGGAACGAAAATGAAGTGGTAGACGGTGGTGATACCGAACTGCCACCGCGATACGTCCAAAGCGTCCATCTGGCCCTACTTCCGAGGTCTCAGATCAATCTACGACGAAGTGTAGTAGATAGTCGGCAACCGGCAGCTGACCTGACCGGTGTCTTACGTCACGATGCCGAACCCTCCGGCGAGATCGCCGCCGTGAGCTTCTTGGCGCCGCTGCGGATTCCGAAGGCCGAAATCACCTCGATCACCCCGATCACGATCAGGATGATGCCGGTGACCTGAGCCAGCGCGACCAAACCCTCCAACGGGGCGACGAACATGATGATGCCGGCGATGACACTGATGATGCCGATGATGATCTCCCAGATCCGCCCGGGCAGCGAGGGATCTCCGATGGCCGACATCGCGGTTGCCACACCGCGGAAGATGAACCCGACGCCGATCCAGATCGCCAGCAGGCTCACCGAATTCTCGAGGCTGACGAAGCACAGCACAGCCAGCACGAGTGCGGCGGCACCGCCGATGAACAACAGCACCCGCCCACCGACCGACGACCGCAGGCTGAAGGCCAGAACGAGCTGAGAAATACCGGTGATCAACAGGTAGACGCCGAGAAAGATCGCCGCGACCAGAATGGTGATGCCGGGCCACACCAGTACCAGGATTCCGAGGATGACGGCGAGAATTCCCGATACCAGCGTCGATTTCCACAGATGTGGCAACAAGTTTGGCGAAGCAGTGGTCTCCATGCTGGCAGTTTGACACAAACGTAGATGTAGATCGCGGTTTTTGCGTTACGGCTGTGGCGTCGAAGCATGCTCGTTAAGGTTCCGTTACCGGCAATGCATCCCCGGCCGGGGACCGTTAACGTCTCCGATTCGGGATAGCCCGACCACCGCCGCAGACAGAGAGAAGAGGCAACCGTGACTGTTGGATGTCGTCCCCGACGAAGCAAGCTGTGGCGTGTCGCCGTGGTGGTTGCCGCAAGCGGTGCGCTCGCGATGTCGGGCTGCGCGAACAATACGGAATCTGGTGGATCCGAAACCAAGACGACGACCGCGGCAAAGGTCGAGAAGGTCGACGCGATCGCCAACACCGTGCCGGAGCCGATCAAGTCGAGCGGCAAGCTCATCGTCGGAACCGACCCGACCTACCCGCCCAACGAGTTCAAGGACCCCGCCGGCAAGATCATCGGCTTCGACGTCGATTTGATGAATGCGATTGCCGCGACTCTGGGTCTGGCTCCGGAGTATCGGGCGTCGTTGTTCGACAAGATCATCCCGTCCGTCCAGGGCGGAAACTACAACCTCGGCATGTCCTCGTTCACCGACTCGAAGAAGCGCGAGGAGCAGGTCGACTTCGTGACTTACTTCAGTGCCGGTTCGTCATGGGCGCAGAAGGTCGGCGCGGGAATCAACCCGGATGACGCCTGCGGCAAGAAGATCGCGGTGCAGACTGCGACGGTGCAGGACACCGACGAGATGCCGGCCCGCATCCAGAAGTGTGTCGAGGCGGGCAAGCCCCCGATCAACGTGGTGAAGTTCGACGACCAGACTGCCGCCACCAGTGCGGTCATGCTTGGTCAGGCGGATGCCATGTCGGCGGATTCACCGGTGACGGCCTACGCGATCAAGCAGAGCAACGGAAAGCTTGAAGCGGCAGGGGAGATCTTCGATTCCGCTCCGTACGGTTGGGCGGTGCAAAAGGGTTCGCCACTCGCGGCGTCGCTGCAGCAGGCGCTTCAGCACCTGATCGACAATGGTGTCTACAAGCAGATAGCCGCGAACTGGGGTGCGGAGAACGGGATGATCGACAAGCCGGTCGTCAACGGTGCGATCAACTGAGCCGCCGATGACTGATGCTTCTCCGCCGGCCGCCATCGATGCCGTTCCGCTTCGGCATCCCTGGCGGTGGGTGGCGGCGATCGTCATCCTCATCCTCGTCGGGCTGTTCATCTACGGTGCGGCCACCAACGAGGCCTACGGGTGGGGGACATACGCCAAGTACCTGTTCGACGAACGCATTTCAGAAGCCGCCTGGAACACGCTCCAACTGACCATCTACTCGATGATCCTGGCGCTCGTTCTCGGAGTGCTGCTCGCCGTGATGCGGTTGTCGCCCAACCCGGTCCTCAAGGCCGTGGCCTGGACGTACCTGTGGATCTTCCGCGGCACACCGATCTACGTGCAGTTGGTGCTGTGGGGCCTCGTCCCGGTCATCTACAAGAACATTCAGATCGGCGTGCCGTTCGGCCCGCGGCTTTTTGAGTTCAGCCTGTCGGATCCGAATGTGTTCTGGTTGGCGGTTCTCGGGCTCGGTCTCAACGAGGCGGCATATATGGCCGAGATCATCCGCGGCGGCTTGATCTCGGTGCCGGAAGGCCAGACGGAGGCCTCCATAGCGCTGGGGATGTCGTGGGAAATGACCATGCGCCGCACCGTCCTTCCGCAGGCGATGCGCGTCATCATCCCGCCGACCGGCAACGAGTTCATCAGCATGCTCAAGACCACATCGCTGGTCACGGCCGTGCCGTACAGCTTCGAGTTGTACGGCCGCTCAAAAGATATCGGGGTCGCGTTGTTCGAACCAGTTCCGCTGTTGCTGGTCGCCTCCACCTGGTACCTGGCCATCACCAGCGTCCTGATGGTGGGGCAGTACTACCTTGAGCGGCACTTCTCACGGGGCGCCTCGCGCAAGCTCACCTCGAAACAACTTGAGGCCCTGGCCAAGGCCCAGACGGTGGCGAAATGACCGCGCCCGCCGAACCGATGGTGCGCGCGGAGAGCGTGTGCAAGAACTTCGGTGCCTTGCATGTCCTGAAGGGCGTGACGCTGGATGTCGGCCGGGGCGAAGTGCTGTGCATGGTCGGCCCGTCGGGCTCGGGCAAGTCCACGTTCCTGCGGTGTATCAACCATCTTGAGCAGGTCAACGCGGGCCGTCTGTATGTCGACGGCGAGCTGATCGGGTACCGCGAGCGGGGCGGCAAGCTGCATGAGATGGCCCCGCGGGATGCCGCTCGGCAACGCCGCGACATCGGCATGGTGTTCCAGCATTTCAACCTGTTCCCGCACCGTACGGCCCTGGAGAACATCATCGAGGCGCCGATCCGCGTCAAGCGGGTGAAGAAGGAAGCCGCGCTGGCCCGCGCGAAGGATCTGCTCGATCAGGTGGGCTTGGCCGCCAAGGCCGACGCGTACCCCGCGCAGCTGTCGGGCGGGCAGCAGCAGCGAGTCGCCATCGCGCGGGCGCTGGCGATGAACCCGAAGCTGATGCTGTTCGACGAGCCGACCTCGGCGCTGGACCCCGAGCTGGTCGGTGAGGTGCTGGCGGTGATCAAGAAGCTGGCGGGCGAGGGTATGACCATGGTGGTGGTCACTCACGAAATGGGCTTCGCCCGTGAGGTCGCCGACAAGCTGGTGTTCATGGACGGCGGCGTCATCGTGGAGAGTGGCAAACCTCGAGAGGTGATGGCCAACCCGAAACATGAACGTACAAAGGAGTTTCTGTCGAAGGTGATGTAGCGTCGACGGCGTGGTTTCCGCGCGTAATGACGTCTTCGTCACCGCCGACGAGCTTCGTGACCGCCTCGCATCCGGGCATCCTGTCGTCGTGCTGGACGTGCGCTGGTCGCTGGCGGAGCCCGATGGTGAACAGGCGTATCTGGCCGGCCACCTGCCCGGCGCCGTGTATGTCTCACTGGACGACGAGCTGACCGATCACCGAGTCGCCGGCCGAGGACGCCATCCACTGCCGTCGGGAGCCGATCTGCAGGCGGCGGCACGTCGTTGGGGGATCCGCAACGATGTGCCCACCGTCGTCTACGACGACTGGAACCGCGCCGGGTCGGCCCGGGCGTGGTGGGTGTTGACCGCGGCCGGGATCAGCGGTGTCCGCATCCTCGACGGCGGCCTTCCGGCCTGGACGGCGGCGGGTGAGGCACTGGAGAGCGGCCCGGTCACGCCCGCGCCCGGCGATGTCGCCGTCATTCACACAGACCTCTACCACGGGGCGCTGCGCACCCTGACCGCCGAACAGACGCAGTCCGAAGTGGACCTGCTTCTGGACGCGCGGGCACCCGAACGGTTCCGCGGCGAGGTCGAACCCGTCGACCCGCTGGCTGGGCACATCCCCGGGGCGGTCAATCTGCCCAGCACGCAGCTGCTCGCCGCAGACGGGACGTTGCTTCCGGAGGCGCGGCTCCGCGCGCTGCTCACCGACCGTGGCGTCGCCGCCGGAGCGGACGTCGGCACGTACTGCGGGTCGGGGGTGACCGCGGCCCTCGCGGTGGCCGGGCTGGCTGCGGCCGGAGTGGACGCGGCGCTGTACCCCGGGTCGTGGTCGGAGTGGGCGTCGAATCCGGACCGCCCCGTGTCCACCGGCGAGCACTGACCCGACCCGCGAAATCGCTGCGGCCGGGTGCCGGTCGGCAACTTTATGCTGGGCGAATGCAGCGCCACCCGGACCCGGTCACGCCATTGTGGCGGGCCGCGCAGATCTTCCGGCTGCTGAGCTGCCTGTATGCGCTGGGATTTCAGATCGCGATCAACGACGACCTGACACGGCCGGTCCTCGGGGGCGTGCTGTGCGCGGTCCTGATCGTCTGGAGCATCGCGTGCGCAATCGCGTATCTGCAGGGGTTCGGCCGCCGCCCGTCGTGGGTGATCGCCGAGATCGTCGTTGTCCTGGCTCTCATGCTGTCCACCGAACTGGTCGCGTCCGAGCACTGGATCGCCGACAACCAGTCGTGGCCCACCACGCTGTGGGCCACCAACGCCACCATCTCGGCCGCGTTGCAGTTCGGCCCGGCCGGAGGGATGGCGGCCGGGCTGGCGGTGATGGCCGCAGCGGCCGCGCTGAAGGGCTATGTCAGTGTCAATCTGGGTCGCAACGCCACCATCGTCATCGAACTGGCGGTGGGACTGGCGGTGGGGATGGCCGCCCAGACCGCACGTCGCGCGCATGCCGAGTTGGAGCGCGCCGTGCGGCTGGCCGCCTCACTGGAGGAACGAGAGCGCCTGTCGCGTCGGGTCCACGACGGGGCCATCCAGGTGCTGGCCCTGGTGTCGCGGCGGGGCCGCGAGATCGGCGGCGAGACAGCCCAATTGGCCGAACTCGCCGGCGAACAGGAGCGTGCCCTGCGCAGGCTGGTCAGCGCGCCTGACCCGGAAGTGCACAGCGGTGGGGCCACTGACATCGGGGCGTTGCTACGCGCCCGCGCTTCTGATCGGGTATCGGTCAGTCTGCCCGCGGAGCCGGTGTTGCTCGATTCCGAAGCCGCCCACGAGTTGTTCGCCGCGGCAAGCAATGCCCTGGACAATGCGGCAGCGCATGCCGGGCCCGATGCCCGGGTTTTCGTGCTGCTCGAGGACCTGGGGGATTCGGTGACCGTGAGCATCCGCGACGACGGCGTGGGTATCGGCGAGGGCCGGCTGGCCGAGGCGGCCCGGGAAGGCCACGTAGGGATCGCGAAATCGATTGTGGGACGTATGGATTGGCTGGGCGGGCAGGCGCAGTTGCACACCGCGCCGGGATGCGGCACGGAATGGGAACTGACGCTGCCTCGCCCGGGCCGGCCCGCGACCGAGAGGGGACAGGCATGACACAGACCGCACTGACGGTGATGGTCGTCGATGACCATCCGATCTGGCGCGACGCGGTGGCCCGCGACCTTGCCGACGAGGGATTCGACGTGGTGGCCACGGCCGACGGGGTGGCCTCGGCGCGCAGACGGGCCGGAGTGGTGCTGCCCAACGTGGTGGTGATGGACATGAGCTTGTCCGACGGCAGCGGCGCCGCTGCCACCGCGGAGGTGCTCACGGTGTCACCGTCATCACGGGTGCTGGTGCTCTCGGCATCCGACGAGCGCGACGACGTCCTGGAAGCGGTGAAGGCCGGGGCCACCGGGTATCTGGTGAAGAGCGCGTCGAAGGCAGACCTGTCCGCGGCGGTGCGGGCCACCGCGGAGGGGCGTGCGGTGTTTACCCCGGGTCTGGCGGGGCTGGTGCTCGGCGAGTACCGGCGCATCGCGCAACGGCCCGACGACGGCCCGGCCACGCCGAGCCTGACCGAGCGGGAGACCGAGGTGCTGCGCTACGTGGCAAAAGGGTTGACGGCCAAGCAGATCGCAACCCGCTTGTCGTTGAGTCACCGTACGGTCGAGAACCATGTCCAGGCGACGTTCCGCAAACTGCAGGTGGCCAACCGGGTCGAATTGGCCCGCTACGCCATAGAACACGGCCTCGACGAGTAGTCCTACTCATCACGGCGGCAGGTTTTGTTGCCACGATGACGGCATGACCGAACCTCATCGCATCGTGATCGCCCGGATGTCGTCGGATCTTGCCGCGATCTCGGCGTATATGAGCCGGGTGTCGGCGGATCTGGGGGAGTTGGGCCGCATGCTCGATCAGCCCCTAGCGCCTGCACCCGCACCATCGGCCGCGGCTGCTGCACCGCCACCATCGTGGGTGCCGACCGTCGCTCCCGTCCCGCCCCGTCCGGAACGGTCCGAAGGCTGGATCGGCAAGGCGCTCGCCGTGGCCGGCGTGACCGTCACCCTCACCGGTGTGGTGCTGCTGCTGGTTCTCGCCGCGCAGGCGGGGATCTTGCGACCGGAATTCCGGGTGACCGCGGGTGCGGTTCTGGCTGCGGGACTGGTTGGCGCCGGGGTGTGGCTCAATCGTCGTCCGGGCGGCCGGGTCGGGGCGATCGCGTTGGCCGCGACCGGTATTGCCGCCGCGTACATGGACGTGATCGCCGTGACGACGATCTATGACTGGGTGTCGCCGCCGGTCGGTCTGGCACTGGCCGCGGCGATCGGCGGCGGTGGCTTGATGCTGGCGCGGCGGTGGGACTCCGAACAGCTGGGCTTGCTGGTCCTGGTGCCGCTGATCGCCTTGGCGCCGGTCGTCACCGACGGGGTCACGCTGCTGCTGATCGGGTTCATGCTGGCCCTGTCGGGCGCCGCGCTGCCGCTTCAGTTGGGTCGCGACTGGCTCTGGTTGTTCGCGGCGCGCATTGCGGCCCCCACGCTGCCACTGTTGTTCGCGCTGGTGGCGGCGGCGATCGACGGCCGGGATGACCTGGTCCTCGCGTTGACCTGCGGGCTGGCGGCAGTGCTGGCGTTGGCCGGTGGCGTGCTGGTGCTGCGGGGGACCACCCGGCCGGGGGCGACGGCGGTGTTGACCGCGGCAGGCGTACTGCCGGTGCTGTGTGTGGCCGCCGCCGTCGATCGCACCATTGCGGCCCTGCTGGTGGCAGCACTGGCAGCGGCCCTGGTGGGGATCGTGGCCCTTGGTGACCGGGTACCGGGGATGAACGTCGTGGCCCGCCAGGTGTGGTCGGTGCTGGCGGCCGCCGCCGCGCTGATCGCGGTGCTGGTGGCCTTCGACGGTCCGGTGGCCGGGCCGGTGGTACTCGCGATGGGTGCCGCGGTTGCCGTCGCGGGCCGTCGTCATGTTGTGACACGGTGGATCGCCGTCGGCCTGGCCGCGGTCGGGGGCATGATCTACCTCGACTCGGCTCCTCCCGAGATCCTGGTGCATGCCACGAAACTGTCTGCCGGACTTACTGTTTCGGTGCTGATCGGTAGTGTCCTGGCGATCGCCGCGGCCGCTGCCATCTCGTGGGCGTGGTCGGTCGACGACGATACGGACCGCGAACTGGTCCGGTTGGTGTGGGTGGCGGCGGCCGTGGCGGGCGGGTATGCCGTCACGATGTTCACCGTCACGGCGGGCGTTGCCGTCGGCGGGACCGGTGCCGGCTTCTTCGGCGGGCACATGGCGGCGACCATCTGCTGGATCGCCGTCGCGGCCGGACTGCTCGGCTACGCCGCGCGCCGCCCCAGAGCGCACCGCTCGCTGCCGATCGGCGGCGGAATGACACTCGTCGCCGCCGCCATGGCGAAGTTGTTCCTGTTCGACCTGGGAACTCTCGACGGGATGTTCCGCGTCGCGGTGTTCATCGTCGTCGGGCTGGCGCTGCTGGGCATGGGCGCCGGATATGCCCGACTGCTCAATCAGCAGGACCGGCTGGCCGGTAGGCAGCCCATGTGAGGATGGCCACAAATGTTCTAATCTGGACTGATTCCAGATTAGGACTCGTTGTGTATGGCATGAGTACACGTCGCAACGAATCGGATATCCAGGGTTACCAGGCCGAGCCGGAGCTCGGCGGCCATCTGCAGCAGGTGCTCGTCGACTTGATCGAGCTCAGCCTGCAAGGCAAGCAGGCGCATTGGAACGTCGTCGGCACAAACTTCCGGGATCTGCATCTGCAGCTCGACGAGGTCGTGGACTTCGCCAGGGAGGGTAGCGACACGATCGCCGAACGGATGCGCGCGTTGGACGCCGTCCCGGACGGCCGGTCGGACACCGTCGTGGCGAGCACGACGCTGCCGGAGTTCCCCGCCTACGAGCGCAGCACCGGCGAGGTCGTCGACCTGATCACCACCCGGATCTATGCGACGGTCGGCACCTTGCGCGGCGTCCACGATTCGGTCGATGCGCACGATCCGACCACCGCCGACATCCTGCACCAGTTGATCGACGGTCTGGAGAAGCTGGCGTGGCTGATCAAGTCGGAGAACCGCAAGGTTTAGACGCCGGCGGGCGGCACGATCAAGGCGGCACGCGCCTGGCCGGCATTCTCCGGCCGAGTGCGTGCCGCCGCATCGTCGCGGCGTCCGACCAAGTACCACGTGTGCATCAGGCCCTTGCCCTTGACCTCGACATCGCCACGCTCCTCGAGCACGAACATGTGGCTGATCCGCTCATACACGTTGTGCGGTACCTGAATTCGTCCGGCGACATCCGTGGTCTCCATACGTGAGGCGACGTTGACCGCGTCGCCCCAGACGTCGTAGAAGAACTTGCGGGCCCCGACCACCCCGGCCACCACCGGGCCCGCGGCCAGACCGATCCGCAGCGGCACTGCCCGGCCCCGCGGATCCTTGAGGTCGGCGACGGCCTCGGCCAGATCGAGAGCCAGACAGGCCAGCGCCTCGATGTGATCGGCGCGCGGTTTGGGCACCCCGGCCACCACCATGTAGGAATCGCCGCTGGTCTTGACCTTCTCCAAGCCGTGCCGGTCCACCAGCGCATCGAGATCGGTATACAAGCGGTCCAGGAAGCGCACGAGTTCTGTCGGGGTGATGTCACTGGCGCGTTCGGTGTAGCCGGCGATATCGGCGAACAGGATCGAGGCGTCGTCGTACTTGTCCGCGATGATCGTGCGTGACGGTTCCTTGAGCCGCTGAGCGATCGTGGTAGGGAGAATATTGGCCAGCAGTTGCTCGGATCGTTGATATTCGGCTTCCATGGCCGCTTCGGCGCTAGCCATCTCACGTAACGACAACCAGACTGTGGCAAACACCATTACGCCGGAGGACACGGCCGAAAGCACGAAACCCGCGGTCAGTGCCCACGATGGTCCCAGGCCCCGATCGTCGGGAACCAGAATTTCCAGCGCTATCGCCGCGGCTACCGCCAGCGCCGTCAGCGTCCCGGCCAGCACGATGCGCTCGATTCCCAACACCAGCACCGCCAGCGACGCCGCCACGATGAAGTAGAACTGCAGTCCCGAGCCTGTCCCGACGGCGAAGCACATCGTCGAAACCGAAACGTAGGCGAACAGGAAGAACGCCAGGGGCGCGATCAATTCACCGAACCGGTACAGCAGTGGCACCAACAGGAACAATGCGGCGGAGCCGAGGTTGACGAAGCCGAGCCGCCACATCGGTCCACCGAGGATCAGTTGAAAGACCCCGAACCCCCCGGATACCGCGGCGGCAAGGCACGTCGCGATGGTCAATACCCGCAGCCGGCTCGACACGCTCTCGGCGTAATGCCGTGTGCGGGCCGGAACGCGGTTGTTCAGCGCCATCTCGGGGATGCACACTGACCGGCGGAACTCGCTGACCACCACGAACAAAGGGTATCGCCGCAAGCCACCAGGTTGACCGACATTGACGCGGCCGCTATTTCGAACCGTGGTCCAGCAAATCCGACAGCATTGTCGGTATGTCACAATGGGAACTTGTTCCAGTGCGTGCGGTAATTCTGCCGCGATCTCTTTTGGGGGGATCTTTTCGTGGACCGGTCATGGATGCGTAACACCGCAGCTGGGTGTGCGATCGCTTGTGGTGCCATGGTGGCTGGGCCGGGCATGCTCGGCACCGCGGTGGCCTCGGCCGATCTGTTCGGGATCGGCTTCGACGTCCTGGACATCTTCGATCACAAGGACAAAAAGAAGAAGAAGTCCGACCACAGCGCCAAGGTCGGCAACCAACGTGCCGGTGGGGCGAAGAATTCCGGCGGCGGCGTCACAGGGCCGAACGCGTCGACCGGCCCGAAGGCCAAGGTCGGTGCGGGCGGGTCGTCGGCGTCGAGCGGCCCCACGGCCAAAGTGGGCGCCAGCCAGTCGTCCGGGCCGGCAGCGCGTTCGGCTTCGACCGGCGAGGCCCCCGAGTCGGTGGGCGTCACGGGCACGACCGGGCAGGCTCCCACTGCGGCAACCGTGACCGGCGGCACCGCTCAGTCACCCACCGCTGCGGTGACCGGCAGCACCGCAGCGGTGGGTGAC
>MSTD01000077.1 GCA_001942045.1 Mycolicibacterium porcinum | reverse complement strand
GTCGAGGACGTCAAGGGGGTGCAGAGTCGTCATCCGCGTTTCGGCGCCGACGTGTTCGACCACAACCGGGCGCTCGCCGACAGCGTGACCGAGATCGCGACCCAGATCGGCGTTCAACCCAGCCAGGTCGCGCTCGCCTGGGTGCTCTCACGGGGTCAGGATGTGGTGCCGATCCCGGGCACCCGCCATCCGCAGTACCTGCGGGAGAACCTGGGTGCGCTGACGGTGGACCTCGGGGCCGAACACCTGGATCGACTGGAGGCCATCGCCGATCAGGTCGGGGGTCACCGGTCCATCCGTCCGGAGCACCTCGGAGTGGAAGCGCCGGTCGCCTCGTGACCGTCATTGCCCGTTACGGCGACATCGACGCGGCGCTGGGGGTGCACAGCGAGACGCTGGCCCTGCAACTCGCACATCGATCGGTGCGCAAGTTCACCGCGGAACCGGTGACCGATGAGCAACTCTCGGCGCTGGTCGCCGCCGCCCAATCGGCATCGACCAGCTCGAATCTGCAGCCGTGGAGCGTGATCGCCGTCCGCGATCCGCAGCGCAAGGCCCGGCTGGCGAGTCTGGCCAACAACCAGCAGTTCATCAACCAGGCCCCGCTGTTTCTGGTCTGGGTGGCCGATCTGGGCCGCGCCCGCCGACTGGCGCAACGCGCGGGGGCCACGCTCGACGGTGCGGACTACCTGGAGACCACGATCATCGGTTTCGTCGACACCGCACTGGCTGCCCAGAATGCGGTGGTGGCCGCCGAATCTCTGGGACTGGGTGCGGTTTTCGTCGGGGCGGTCCGCAACCACCCCGAAGAGGTGGCGTCCGAGCTGGGGCTGCCGCCACACGCGGTGGCGACGTTCGGTCTGGCCGTCGGTACCCCGGACCCTACGGAGAACGCGGGAATCAAGCCGCGGCTGCCCCAGGCGGCGGTACTGCACCGGGAGCGCTACGACGCGCAGGCAGCCGATTCACATCTGCCCGGCTACGACGAGCGGCTGGCGGTCTACAACAACCGCTACGGTCTGTCGGGCAGCTGGAGTGAGCGGGTGCTGAGCCGGCTGGCCGGCCCGCATTCGCTGTCCGGGCGGCACCGGCTGCGCGAGCAGCTGGAACGCCTCGGCCTACCGTCGCGCTGAGAGGTGACAGAAACGAGCCGCTGAGCGGAATACTCAGCGGCTCGTTTCGTCGAGTGTGGGTCAGAAGAACCCGGTGTCGGGTAACGCTGCTCGGTTGACCGCGATGTCCCCGAGCACCCGAGCCTTGTAGACGGTCGGATTGTGGGAGAACAGGGTTCGAAGGTTGCGCCAGTGCCGGTCCAGGTGCGACGCCGCCCGCACCGACGACGCGCCGCCGGCGTCGAAGATACGGGACGCGGCGCGCAGCGCGGGCTGCTCGATCGCCACCTTGACCCGGGCGGCCGCCACCGCGCCCTGATCTTCAAGCCGGGCGTCGATCCCGCTGACCCGGGCGGTATCGAGAGCCGGCGCCAACTCGGCCGCCGCCCGTAGCACCAATGCCTCGGCGGTGTAGGCCACCGCATCGATCTCGCCGACGATCTCCAGCAGCTGGGGGTCGGAGGAGGGGGTGTCGGTGGTGGCGAAGGTATAGGTGCGGTGGCGATCACGGACCAACGCGGCGGCCTCCTCGGTCAGAGACTTCAGGATTCCGGCCGCGATCGCGTGCAGATACAGCTGCACCAGCGCACCGCGCGCCCGGTCCACTCCCACATTTGTGCCGATCGGCAACACCTCGTCGTCGTGCACCGTGACGTCCTCGAATATGGTTGTCCCACTGCCGGTGTGGCGTTGGCCGATGCCGTCCCAGTCATCCGCGTGGACGATCCCGGCCCGGTCCGCCGGTACCACCGCGGCCACCGGGGCGCCGTTCTCATCTTCAGCGGTGGCCCGCACGTAGTCGGAGAACTGGGCGCCCGTGCTGTAGAACTTGCGGCCGGTCAGCCGCAGCCCGTCGGCGGAGCGCACGAGCTTCGTGTCATAGGCCTGGCCACCCACGCGGGCGCTGGTGAGCTCGGAGCTCACCCCGCCGATCAGCTGACCTTCGGCCACCACAGCCAGCCACCGCTCCTTGGCTTGGCTGCCCGGGACCCGCTGCAGCTCCTCGACGGTCGCGTAGTGCACCCGCAGGATGTGGGTCAGGTCGGGGTCGGCCTGGGCGAGCCTGACCACCAGTTCGAAGAACTCGGGCACGGTGAAGTCACCGCCGCCGAGTTCGCCTGCCAATCGGGCCGCGCCCAGCCGGTGTTCACGCACCAGGCGCAGCCCGAGCCCGGGTGGTTCGTGTCCGCCCTCGTCCAGGCGACGGCGGTAGTCGGCGGCGATCGCGTCGAGCACTTCCTGCAGCTGTTGTCCCCGCGGAACGGCGCGGGCCGTCAGTACCGAGTCAATGGTCATCGGTGTCAATCCTTTCCGGTGGTTGCGGCTGAGGTGTCGTCGATCCAGGTGTTGTAGAACCAGGGCACCGAGTTGGCCGCGTTGGCGAATCCCCGCACCCGCGGGGCGACGGCGAAAATCTGGGTGTCTTCGAGCAGCGGGATGGAGTACGCGTTGTCGATGACGTAGTTGTTGTATTCCTCAAGCACTTTCAGCCGCTGGGCCGGATCGGTGGCTTCGATCTGGGCGTGCAGCAGGCGATCGATCGCGGGGTCCGCGCCGTCGAGGGCGTACAGATCGCCGCCCTTGCTGTCGTAGTTCTGCCACAACCGCACCGGGTCGGCGGTGGGCCAGCCGTTGCGCCGCAGGCCCACCGAATCCTCGATGCTGGCGGTGGGGTAGTTGGCGAAGTCGGTCTGGCGGATCACCAGCCGGATTCCGATGCGCCGCAATTGACGCTGGATCAGTTCGTACATCGGCTTGGCGGTGTGGTCGTAGACGTCCACATAGATCTTCACCGCCAGCTCCTGGCCGTCCTTGACCCGGTAGCCGTCGCGGTTGACGTCGGTCCATCCGGAGGCTTCCAGCCGCCGGACGGCTTCGTTCGGGTCGTAGCGGACGGCGTCGCTGCGGTCGGTGTAACCGGGGAAGTTCTTCGTGACGATGTTCTGCGCGGGCTTCCAGTTGTCGGTGTAGAGAGTGCGCAGGATCTCTTCGCGGTCGATTCCGAACCCGATCGCCTTGCGTACATTGATATCCCGCATGAACGGGGCGGTCTGCCGGACGTCGAGGGTGTTGGCGAGACCGGGAGTGCGCAGTCCTCGCACATCGAAACCCTCGCTGGTGAGCAGGCGCTCGTCCGGGGGCTGGGAATAGCGGATGGCGTCGGCCTGCCCGGCCCGTATCGCCCCGACGCGAACACTGTCCTCGGTGACCGGGATGACGGTGACGGTGTCCAGGTAGGCCTCGCCCTGGTGCGGCGCGGTGGCCGGGGCCCAGTTGTAACCGCGGCGCTTGGACAGCACGATCTGCTTGTCCGGAATCTCCGAGGTGGCGACGAACGGTCCGGACCCGATCAGGTTGGTGACGACGGACTGCTGTTCCTTGGTGGCGTCGATCGTGGCATCGGCGACCAGGCCTGACGTGTTCAGCGAGAGCACCGCGATGAACGGCGCGTACGGCTTGCGCAGAGTGACGCGGACGGTGCGACGCGCAGGGTCGGTCGTGATCGAGTCGACCTCAGGGAAGTAGGTGTTGCGCGTGATGCCTTTGTCTTTGTCTCCGTTGGCTTCCCATTCCAGGTTGCGGCGTACCGACTCGACGTCGACGGGTTGGCCGTTGCTGTAGCTGGCGCCTTCGCGGATGGTGAATTCGTATATGCGCTTGGACGGGTCGACAGTCCACTTCTGTGCGATCCACGGCACGAAGTCGAACGTCTTTGGGTCCTGGTAGACGAGGCGGTCCAGCATCTGGTCCTTGAGCAGGCTGTTCTGCCAATAGCTGACCTGGATCTGCAGGGAGGCCGGCGCCTCGGCATCCAAGTAGGTCAGGTCGCCACCACGAGCGCCGGGTGTCCGGGTGGGGGACTGGGCATCGGAGCAGGCACTCACCGAGCCAGCGAGGATCAGGATCGCGGCCACGCCGCGTCGGATCATCACGCCGCACGTGCCGGGGTGCCGGGGACCGCATCAAGCAGGCGGCGGGTGTAGGCCGCGGACGGGGCGCCGAAAACATCTGCCGTGGGCCCGGTTTCGACCAGCCGGCCGTGTTCGAGCACGCTCACCTGATCGGCGATCTGGCGGACCAGGCTGAGATCGTGAGAGATGAACAGGTAGGTCAGTGCAAGTTCCTGTTGCAGGTCGATCAGCAGGTCCACCACCTGCGCCTGGACGTGGACGTCCAGCGCGGAGGTCGGTTCGTCGAGCACGAGGATGGCCGGATGCAGCACCAGGGCACGGGCCAAGCCGACCCGCTGGCGCTGGCCGCCGGAGATCTCGCGCGGTTTGCGGGCAGCCAGGTCGGCAGCCAAGCCGACCCGGTCGAGCGCCTCGGCGACCTCCTCCCGGCGCTCGGCGGGGGACCCGATGCGGTTGATCCGCAACGGCTCGGCGATCGCCTCGCCGATGGTGAACCGGGGATCGAGAGCGGCCAACGGATTCTGGTGTACCAACTGAAGGACCCGGGCTTGTGCGCGCTGCTGCGCGGTGCGCAGCGGAGTACGTGCGGCACGTACGGAACCGTTCACTCGGACTTCGCCGGCGTCGAAGTCGGTGAGGCCTGCCAAGACCCGGGCTGCCGTGGTCTTGCCCGAGCCGGATTCGCCGACCAGGGCGTGGATCGAGCCGGCCCCGACCTCGAACGACACGGCGTCCAGCGCGTTGGTCCCGCCATAGCGCTTCACCAGCCGGTCCACCCGCAGGATCGGTTCGGCCGCGGCGCCCGCGGCAGGCCGGTGCGCGTACTTGTCCGGAGACAGCGCCGGCGCCGCGGCGATCAGCTGCCGGGTGTAGTCATCCTTGGGCGCGGTGAGCACCGTTGCGGTGGGGCCGGTCTCGCGCACGTCGCCGTCGTGCAACACCACCACGGTGTCACTGTGCTGCTCGGCCAGCGCCAGGTCGTGGGTGATGAACAGGACGCCGAGACCGTGCTCGACGCGCAGCTCGTCGAGCAACTGGAGAATGCGCCGCTGGACGGTGACATCGAGTGCGGAGGTGGGCTCGTCGGCAATCAGCAGCCGGGGTTCACCGGCAATGGCGATCGCGATCAGCACGCGCTGCAACTGCCCGCCGGAGAGCTGGTGAGGGTAATCGCCGGCCCGGCGGCTCGCGTCGGCGATGCCGACGTGCTCGAGCAGCTCGACCGCTCGCCGGCGGGCCCCGTCCCGACCGGCGATCCGGTGCACCCGCAGCACTTCGGCGATCTGGTCACCGACCGGTTTGAGCGGATCCAGTGACCCTAGCGGATCTTGCGGAACGAAACCGATTGTGCTGCCGCGAAGATCGCGCCACCGGCGTTGCGAGAGCTGGGTGACGCTGCGGCCCTCGACGAGGATGTCTCCAGCAGCGATCCGGCCGTTGCCGGGCAGCAGACCTTGCACCGCGCGCGCGATGGTGGACTTACCCGACCCGGACTGGCCGACCAGGGCGACCACCTCACCGGCCCCGACATCGAATGAGACGTCGCGAACTACGTCCCCGCGGCCCGCATATTCGATGTTCAGATCGGAAATAGACAGCAGTGCAGGAGAATTCATTGTCAGCCGACTTTCTCTCGGATGATGTGGGCGAGCCGCGACAGGCTCATCAGGGTCAACACGATCGCCAGTGCCGGGAAGAACACCAGGCCCGGTGCGGAGTTGATGTAGTTGCGTCCTTCGGAGATCAGCAGACCCCATTCGGGTTCGGGCGGCTGTGCCCCGTAACCCAGGAAGCTCAGCGACGCGATCGCCAGGATGGCCGCGCCGAACTGCAGCGCGGCCAGGGCCAGTACGGAGGAGTAGGCATTTGGCAGAATGTGCCGGAACAACAGGGTGAGATGGCCGGCGCCCAGGTGTGCGCTGGCTTCCACGAACGGCAGGCTGCGCACCGCCAGTACCTCGGATCGCGCGAGCCGGGCGAATACGGCGATGGATGAGATACCGACGGCGATAGCGGCGTTCACCGTGCCGAAGCCGAGGGCCACGATGATCGTTATGGACAGCAGCAGCGTCGGGATCGACAGCAGCACATCGATGATCCGGCCGATGATGCTGTCGGTGATGCGGCCGAAGTAGGCCGCCAACAACCCGAGAATGGTTCCCACCAGTAGTCCGATGATCACGGCGATGAAGGACCCGGCGATGGTGGCGCCGGTACCGGCGATCACCCGGCTCAACAGGTCGCGGCCGATGTAGTCGGTGCCGAACGGGTGCGAGAAACTCGGACCGGCCAAGGGCAGCCCCGGATTCTCCTGCAACGGATCGTAGGGGGCGATGACCGAAGGTGCGATGATCATCGCCGCGACCAGAAGGAGCAACAACACCGGTGGGATGTCCCACGGATTGACATTGACCCGGCGGGACGGTCTGGGAACAGGCACCGCGGGGCGTGCGTCGGTCAGGATCATGCGGGCACCAGCGCGCCTCTCGGAGTAGTGGATCTCTGGATGCGTGGGTCGATCAGCGGATAGATCACATCGACCACGAGATTGACCAGCACGAACGTGATCGACACCGTGATGACCACCGCCTGGATGATCGGGGTGTCCTGGTTACGGACCGCCGTTTCGGTGAGATAACCGATTCCGGTGCGGTTGAAGATGGTTTCGGTGATGACCGATCCGGCGAGCAGTTCGCCGACCGTGATGGCCACGATCGTGACGGTGGGAATGGAGCCGTTCTTGACCAGATGGCCGAAGATGATCCGTTTGTCGTCAAGGCCTTTGGCGCGCAGCACTTCCACGTACGGCTGGGCGGCGGCGTTGCTCAAGCCCTGGATCAGCACCTGCGCGATGGGCGCGGCGACCGGCAGCGCGAGGGGCAGCGCGGCCAGCACCGTCGACCGCAGTCCCTCGTCGCGGACGGCCGACACCCACCCGAGGCTGAACGACAACCATTGCAGGGCTACCAGTCCGGTGACGAACACCGGAATGGACAGGAACGCCGGTGGCAGAACCCGCGCGAACTCACGCACCGGAGACCATGGGGCGAACACCGCGGCCAGGGCGATGACGAAGCCCAGCAGGGCGGCGAGCACGAATGCCACACCGGCCAGCGCCAGCGTCGAGGGCAGCGCGTGCTCCATCAGGCGCGCTACCGATTGGCCGCTGTTGAGCGAATATCCGAGGTCCCCGGTGAACAACCGCTGTACCGAGACGCCGAACTGCACGATCGCGGGATCGGTGAGCCGGTAGTAGTCGCGCAAGACCTGTGCGTCGTGACCGGAGATGGGATTCTCGGGATTGGAGATCTGCGTCTCGATCGGGTCGCCGGGCAGCACGTTGAGAACGAAAAACACTGCGGTGTAGGCCAATACGATCACAATGATCGACTGGCCGATGCGCCGCAGGGTGAAGTTCAACACCGCTCGAACGCTATGGCCTGCCCGCGGGTGGAGCAATCATTCGCACCTTTAGGAACTTTAAGCCGATGGTTCAGTTCTGCTTAACTGTTGCCTCCGTGCGGAATTGGATTATGTGTGATCGCAATCGTTGTCGGGTGCGGGATGTTCGATCACGGTGGTGGGCATGGGGGTACCACTCACAGTTGGAATTGAGGTGACCGGCGACGGTCTCAGCGTGCTCGATGCCGGGGTCGCGGGTATCGCCGGCCTGGCCGGGCGGCTGGAGGCTGCCGGCGTGTCGTACTGGGTGATCGGCGCCGGGCGGGGCGAGGGTAACGACGTCACGGTGGAAGGTCTCGACCCGTCCCTGCTCGCCACGGTCGCGGCGCGGCACACGAGCCGGCTGGGGCTGGTTGTCGCGGCCGCCGCACACCGGGATCACCCCTACAACCTCGCCCGGAGGCTCGTCTCGGTGGATCACGCCGCACACGGCCGGGTCGGCTGGCTGGCGCTGGACTTCGACCACAGCATCGCGCTCAACGCCAACACCGACACCTGGACCGGCGGCGACCTCGACCCGGCGCACACCGAAGACGCCATCGTCGCGGTACGGGCACTGTGGCGAACCTGGCCGCTGGACTCGGTGGTGGGGGATCTGGATACCGGGGTGTTCGCCGACGTGTCGCGAATCCGTCGGGCCGACGTACACAACGCATACGACATTGCCGGTCCGCTCAACGTGCCCGGATCGGTCCAGGGTGATCTCCCGGTCTGGCGGCAGGCCGGATCCGGGCATGACTCTGGCGCCGCCGACCATCTGATCGTCGAGGACGGTGACCCGATCCCGGCGGCCGGCAATGTGGTGGTGCGACTGAGATCGGCCGACTCGATCGACGCCGCGCTCGAGCGGATCACCGCTTCCGCCAAGGCATCCGGGGTGCTGTTGCGGCTCGATCCGGCTGAGTTGGACCATGTTCTCCACGAGGTGCTGCCGGCCGCCCGCGAGCGAGGCCTGCTGGCTGAGCCCGAGACCGGGACGTTGCGTGAGCGGCTCGGCCTGCCGGTGCCCGTCGCGCCTGACCTGACCCGCAATCCGACGGTGTTCGCGACCGTGCCCAACCCGGGAGGACGACTGTGACTCAAGCAGGCCAAGTGATCCTGAACGTGAACGTGCTCAACGTCGGGATCCACACCGGCGCATGGCGGCGCACCAGCGAGCAGCCGACCGCGTTCGCCGATCCCGGTTACTACGTGCGGATGGCGAAGCTGGCCGAGCGGGGAAAGCTTGACGCGTTGTTCCTGGCGGACGGCCCGGCGTTGCGTGAGCATCCTGCGCTGCGTCCGTCGCAGGCGCTGGAGCCGAGCGTCATCCTGGCCTCGGTGGCCGCCGAGACCGAGCATCTGGGCCTGATCGGGACGTTGTCCTCCACCTTCAACGACCCGGTCGAGCTGGCCCATCGCCTGCTCACCCTCGACCGGCTCTCCGGCGGCCGCCTCGCCTGGAACGTCGTCACCACGTATTCGATCCCGGCCGGGGCGAACTTCGGTCTCGCCGACTATCCGGACCGTCATGTCAGATACCGGCGGGCTGCCGAATTCGTCGACGTGGTCCGTGCGTTGTGGCGCGACGCCGCCGACCCCAGCGGCCGCGGTATCGACCACCACGGTGAGTTCTTCACCGTGGTCGGCGGGTTGCCGCAGGGCCCGTCCCCGCAGGGCCATCCGCTGCTGGTGCAGGCCGGCGGATCGCCGCAGGGACGCGAGCTCGCCGGCCGGGTCGCCGATGCGGTGTTCAGCGCCGAACTCGATCTGGGCGCCGGAATCGACCACTACCGCTACGTGAAGGACGTCGCGGTCGCCTACGGCCGCAGGCGACACGACGTCAAGATCCTTCCCGGGCTGATCACCACGATCGGCAGCACCAAGTCCGAGGCGGAGCGCAGGTTCGCCGACCAGAACGCCCTGCTGCCGCCCGGCCACGATCTGGAGCGGCTCTCGCAGGTACTGGGCGAGGATCTGGCCGGTTATCCGCTGGACGAACCGGTACCGGCGCACCTGCTCGGAGAGGTGGCCGATCCGGCGAAATTCGGCGCGTCCCTGGGGTTCCGGGAATCGGTCGTGCGCTTGATCGAAAGTCGTGAGCTCACGCTCGGACAGGCCGTGCGTGAGTTCAGCGGGGCCGGCCATCGCGTCATCGTCGGGTCGCCGGTCGATGTCGCCGACACCATCGAGCGGTGGTTCCTGGCCGGCGCGGCCGACGGATTCAACCTGATGCCCGACGTGTTCCCCGACGGCCTGGAAATCTTCGTCGACGAGGTGGTGCCGCTGCTGCAGGCGCGGGGTCTGTTCCGGACGGAGTACGCCGAGTCGACCTTGCGCGAGAGGTTCACCGGCCGAGCTCATTCCGGTGGGGTGCCGACCCTGGTCAGGGCCCAACTCGCGTGAGCGGACCCGCCCCGTAGGTTGATAGCCGTGGATACTCCGATCGCTGTCGTCACCGGGGCAAGTCGCGGCGCCGGCCGTGGGATCGCCGCGGCCCTGCTCGCCTCGGGTTGGCGGGTGTACGTAACCGGACGCACCGTGACCGATCCGGGGGAGGGCGGCATCGCCGTCCAGGTCGACCACTCCGACGACGCGGCCGTGGGTGCGCTGTTCGAGCGGATCGGCGAGCAGGATGGCCGGTTAGATCTCCTGGTCAACAATGCCGCGGCGGTCCACGACGACCTGGTCAACCCGAAACCCTTCTGGGAGAAGCCGATCGAGCTGGTCGACGTGCTGGATGTGGGCTTGCGTTCGGCGTATGTGGCGTCCTGGTATGCCGCGCCGCTGCTGTTGGCCGCTGATCGTGGCCTGATCGCGTTCACCTCGTCGCCCGGCTCGGTCTGCTACATGCACGGCCCCGCGTACGGGGCGCAGAAGGCCGGGGTGGACAAGCTGGCCGCGGACATGGCGGTCGACTTCGCCGGCACCGGGGTGTCGACGGTGTCGATCTGGATGGGGATCCTGCTCACCGAGAAGTTCAAAGCCGCGTTCGCCGGGCACCCCGACGCCCTGGCCAGAACCGCTGAGCATGCCGAAACCCCCGAGTTCACCGGATATCTGATCGACGCGTTATACCGGGATCCGGAGCTGGCGCAGTTGTCCGGGCACACCGTGATCGGTGCCGAGCTCGCGACCCGCTACGGCATCACCGACGAGGGCGGGCGGGTGCCGCCGTCGCACCGGGACATGCTGGGCTCACCGCGGGAACCCAGCTCGGCGATCGTCAGGTAGGGCGCTACCGGCGAAAACCGGTGTGGCTGCGGATGAGGGGCAGCGTCGCCAGCGTGGCGAAACCGGGCTCGGCGTCACACACCTCGGGTACCGCGTTGAGCACCTGCATCGCCGTGGCGACGTTGGCCGCCCGCACATGCTCGGCCATCGTCGCCTCACGGGTGAAGCTCGCCAGGCTGAAGAAATGGGTCTGCATGGACGGATCACCCTCGATGGTCAGCGTCCAGCCGTGCTTGGGCCGCGGCCAGTGATCGGGGTATTCGTTGCCGACCGTCCACAGGGTCTCGATCTCGATGAGCGGTTCGCCGTCACGCACACCCACCCAGTTCCACCGCTGCCCGGCGGTGGTGCCGGCGGCCAGCAGGTGGTCGAAGATCTGGTGGTCGTCTACGTCAGCAACCCTTCGGAGATCAGCCAGTCTCGCGCCACGATGGCCGGGTCGTCGCCGTCGCTGTCGACCTTCGCGTTGAGCGTCATCATGGTCTCATTGGTGAGCCGCGGGTTGAGCTGGGCGAAGATCTCGGCGAGCTCGGGATGGGCGTCGAGCAGGTCGGTGGCGATGACCTCGGTGAGGTTGTACAGCGGGAAGAACTGCTTGTCGTCGGCTAGCACCCGCAGGTTCAGGGTGGGGATGCGCCCGTCGGTGGTGAACACCTCCCCGAAGTTGCAGTCACCGTTGGCGGTGGCGGTGTAGATGACGCCGGTGTCCAGGTGGGTCACCCGGCCGAGATCACCACGGGTCAGGCCGTAGGTCTGCAGCATGGGCACGAATCCGTCGTTGCGGTTGGCGAATTCGCTTTCCACGCAGAACGTCAGGTCGCCGCGGGGGAGCCGGCTGAGGTCGGAGAGCTTTGTCACTCCCAGCCGCTCGGCTTCCGATTCGCGGATGGCGAAGGCATAGGTGTTGTTCATCGGCGCGGGCGGCAGCCAGGTCAGGTTGTGGGCCTGGTCGGCGTCGTTGACGGCCTGCCACTGTGCCACCGGATCCTTGATGGGCTGCTCGTTGCCCATGTAGTTGATCCAGCCGGTCCCGGTGTACTCCGGCGACACGTTCGCGGTGCCGTCGAGCATCGCCTGGCGCACGCCGAAACTACCCGGGGTGTTGGTCATGTTGGTGACATCCGCGCCGGCCGCGTTGAGGATGATCGACACCATGTTCCCCAGGATGAGCTGCTCGGTGAAGTCCTTCGCGGCGACCGTCATTTCGACGCCTTCCAGCGAGTCGTAATGCTGAATCGTGCCGGGCCGCGCCTCAAGCACCGCACCGCTCGCCGACCGCAACCCGCAACCCGCAATCACCACTGCGGTCACCATGGCCAGAGCACTGATGCGCAAGGTGCCGTGCATCAGAGTCCCTTTGGCGCGGCGACGATTTCGACGATGCGGGCCAGCCAGTCGATGAACAGGGCCAGCGCAGCGACCAGGATCGCACCGACCACCAGGGTCACTGTCTGCTGCAGTTTGATGCCGGTGGTGATGAGTTGGCCCAGTCCGCCGCCGCCGGTGAATGCCGCCAGCGCCGCGGTTCCGACGATGAGCACCAGAGCCGTGCGGACACCTGCGACGATCACCCGCAGCGCCAGCGGTAACTCCACCTTGATCAGTGTTGCGAACGTGGACATGCCCATGCCGCGGGCCGCCTCGACCAGTCGTCGATCGACACCGTCGAGCCCGATGACGGTGTTGGCGACGATCGGTAGCGCACCGTAGACGGTCAAGGCGACGATCGACCCCAGGCTGCCGATCCCGAACAGCACCGCGCCCAACGCGATCAAACCGATTGCGGGTGCGGCCTGGCCGAAACCGGCGACGGTGATGATCGGTTTGGCGTAGCGCCGCATCGGACCGCGGGTCAGCGCGATCCCGAGCGGGATCGCCACCAGGCAGGTGAGCACCGTGGCTGCGAGGCTGATCATCATGTGTTGCCGCAGCAGCGTCAGTAGTTGGCTGACGTCGAGGGACCGCTGCTCGGATTCCGACACGTGTGCGACGTTGACGTAGAAGAGTGAACCTGCCACTGCCGCAACACAGGTCAGCGGCTGCAGCAGCCAACGCCCGAGACCCAGCCGCGCCGACGGCTCCGCCGGTAGCGCCGAGGCTTCGAATTCCGGTGCGGCGGCCGTCATGTGGTGGGCTCCGTGGAGTGTCCTGCGCTGCGCACGTCGGCCATCGCATCCATGATGGTCTCCACCCGGATCACACCTTTGTAGGCGCTGCGCCGCCCGGTTACCACCACCACACCGTGCGATGAGGTCAGCATGACGTCGAGCGCATCATTGAGTGTCGAAGCGAGGCTGACCTTTTCGAGGTCCTCGTCCCTGGTGACGCGTTGCAGTGATCGTGGGTCGTCAAGTTCGGCCAACGACATCCAGCGCAGCGGGCGGTCTTGGTTGTCCAACACGATGACGTGTTCGCGCTCGATGGCCTGCGCGGCGCGGATCGCTTCGGCCGGATCGCCGCCGACGTGGGCGACGGCCGCCTCGTGCAACTCGACATCGCGGACCCGGGTCAGGGTGAGTTGTTTCAGGGCTGCACCGTGTCCGACGAAGCCGCGGACGAAGTCGTTGGCCGGATTGGCCAGGATCTGTTCGGGCGTGTCGTACTGAACGATCTCAGAACCCTGCTGCAGGATCGCGATCTTGTCGCCGAGTTTGACCGCTTCGTCGAAATCGTGGGTGACGAAGACGATCGTCTTGCGCAGCTCATCCTGCAGCCGCAGTAGTTCGTCCTGCAGCCGTTGACGGGTGATGGGATCGACCGCACCGAACGGCTCGTCCATCAGCAGCACCGGCGGGTCGGCGGCCAGTGCCCGCGCTACACCGACGCGCTGCTGCTGACCGCCGGACAGCTCGCGGGGGTAGCGGTCGCGATACTGGGCTGGATCGAGATTCACCAGGTCGAGCAGCTCGTCGATACGGGCGGAGATCCGCTCCTTGTCCCACTTGAGCAGCCTCGGGACGATCGCGATGTTCTCCCCGACGGTGTAGTGCGGAAACAAACCCGCGCCCTGGATCACGTAGCCGATGTGCCGCCGGAGTTGGTCGGGGTCGTGGCGGGTGACGTCGTCGTCGCCGATCAGGATGCGTCCGCTGGTCGGCTCGATCAGCCGGTTGATCATCTTCATCGTGGTGGTCTTGCCGCAACCGGATGGGCCGACCAGCATCACGATCTCGCCGGCCGGGAACTCCATCGTGATGTTGTCCACTGCCGGAGCGGATTTCGCGTCGTAGCGCTTGGTCACCCCGTCGAGCAGGATCCGCACGCCACTGGTCTCGACGGTGTCGGAATCGTCGGTGGCCGGGTCAGACACAGATCCCCCTCGGTGTGGTCAGGCGGGTGATGACATTGAGGACGGTGTCCAAAACGATTGCCAGGATGAGGATGCCGACGGTGCCGGCCACAATCGAGTTGGTCGCGTTGGCACCGCCGGTGCGGGAGATCCCGGAGAAGATGTAGCCGCCCAGCCCCGGTCCGAGGGCGTACGCGGCGATGGCGGCGATGCCCATCAACATCTGCGCGGACACCCGCACGCCGGTCATGATCACCGGCCAGGCCAGCGGCAGTTCGAGGCGAACCAGGGTGGCAAGTCGACCCATGCCCATCCCGCGGGCTGATTCGATGAGGGTCCGGTCCACGCCGGCCAGCCCGACCAACACGTTGCGCAGGATGGGCAGGAAGCCGAAGAACACCAGCATGATTACCGATGGCAACACCCCGATACCGACGATGCCGACCAGTACACCGAGCAATGCGTACGAGGGGATCGTCAGGCCCACCGACGTCAGTGTGTTCCCGAGCGCGCTGCCCCACGGTGAGCGATAGATCAGTACTCCGACCAGCAGCGCGGCTGCCGTTGCGATCAGCAGCGTCTGCACCACCAGGCTCATGTGCTGATAGGCGAGGAAGGACAGGACCGACCAGCGGTCTCGCACAAACTCGAAAAAGCCCATGAACTACGCAGCGCCTCCATTCGGTTGGGCGGCAGCACCCCGGTCATGGGGTAACTACGAGCCTAGCCCGGTCGGGCGCATCAGATGCCGGTGAGATACCGGCGTGTCACCACCCGCTGCAGCAGCCGCGTCACCGGTCCGCCCAGCCGGCTCCACCAGGTGGCCGGACGGGAGAACGCCACGACCTCGGCGCGCACCTCGTCGGTCGTTGGGTCGTAGCGGACCGAGAACAACTCCTCACCCGTTTCGGGATGGCCGGCCAGCGTGCCGTAGGCGAACCCGCGGCGGTCGGCCTCGTCGAGCACGTAGACCACCCGGCACGGCGCCGGGACCGGTCCCAACCGGACCACCAATTCGGTGCCCACCGAGGCGACCTCGGAGGAGGCCTGCACCCGCAGCCCCGCGCCGCGCTGCATACCCCACTTCAGCACGTTCGCAGCCGCCTGATCGAAGCGGTCGCGGCCGGTGCCGATCACCGCGGAGGCCCGGGTGTGGCGATACCCGGCGGGCAACTCGCCGGCCGTGGCGCCCACCTCGGGATAGGTCAACGAGCGCTGCTCCAGGTCGTGCGGTTTCACCTCACCACCATGGCACTAATACGGTGGCTTCGTGGCCCCAGAAATCGACACCGCCAGCGCGCACCCCGGCGGAGGGTTCAACCCGCCCGATCCCACTGATCGCGGCGGTCCCGATTACGGCCGCTTCATCGAGGCGGTGCGCACCCTGCAGGACCATGCCCGCAGCGCCGACGCGCCCGACGAGGTGATCACCGAGGCCGCCGACCTGATCGAGAAGGTCTCAGCGCTGCTGGCGCCGTACGAAGCCGACGAATGGAATTCACCGTCCGGTCGGCGCATGGACCTGCCCAACCGTGGCAACGTCAACAACGTGCCGGTGCACCTCGAACGGACCGGCGACAACCGAATCGCCGGGACCGCCCACTTCCGGCGCTTCCACCTCGGCCGCAACGGCGCGGTGCATGGTGGCTCGCTGGCGCTGCTGTTCGATTCGCTGCTCGGCTACACCGCGGCCAAACTGACCGGCAGCATGTATCAGCGCACCGCATACCTGCACGTCAACTACCGCAAGATCGCCCCGATTCAGAAGGACTTGCAGGTGCAGGCCGGCATCGACCGCATCGAGGGACGCAAGATCTTCGTCGAGGGCCGCCTGCTCGACGGTGACGCCGTGCTCGCCGAGGCCGAGGCGTTGTTCGTGCGGCTCAAGCCGGGACAGCCATGAGTGTGGCGGACAACCTCGCGGCGGTGAAGCGGCGCTGGACGAGTTGGCGGGAGGGTCTGCGCTCGCGCCCCGCTGCCGATTTCACCTACCGGATCGTCATCGGCGTCGTCGGCACGCTCGTGCTCGCGGTCGGCATCATCGCCATCCCGTATCCCGGCCCCGGCTGGGCCATCGTGTTCCTCGGGCTGGCGATCCTGGCCAGCGAGTTCGCCTTCGCCAAACGGGCACTGCACTACGTAAGGGTCCGCTACGACGCCGTGATGGCCTGGTTCGATCGCCAGCACATCGCGGTGAAGGGGCTCAGCGCGGCGTTCACCGCCCTGGTCGTGGTCGGCACGCTGTGGCTGTTCGGCGCGGTAGGTTTCGCGGCGGGCCTCGTCGGGTTGGAGCAGGAGTGGCTCAAGAGCCCTCTCGGGATGGGGTCCTGATCAGGCCACCGATAGCATGGTCGCGTTCGCATTAGCCCACGCATGGTAGGAGACTCCCCGATGAGCGCCGCCCCCAGCC
>MSTD01000076.1 GCA_001942045.1 Mycolicibacterium porcinum | reverse complement strand
GGGTGGGGTTGGGGACCCCCTGTGGCGCCGCACCGGGCACCGCCGGGTACGAGACCTGATACGGCGGCTGGTTCGAGTACGCCGGATCTGGATAGTCCACGGGGTAGCCGCTACCGAAAGATTCGGTCGGCTCGGACCCGTCGCGGCGTGGTGAATCGGTCATGCCCACCTCATGGCTGCGAGGGTACCTGTGCGGATGCTCAGTCCGCTGCCGCCGAGGTCCCGGCGATCGAGCAGCGATGAGAGATGCTGGAGAGAACTGCGAGTCGACGGGAGGCGCGAAGTGGCCGTAGACCGGCACGTGCGGGTGAACTACGGCGCGTCGTTGTCACCGGACGCGACGGCATTTGCCCACCTGGTCGACGACGGCGGCTATCCCCGCGCGGTGCAGCGGTTCCTGCGCGGGTGGCGGGCCAGTTCCTCGCGCGACGTCGAACTGCCCGTGATCGGCCCCGTGACGAAGGTCATTCATTCGGCCGACGGCCACTGGCTGGCCTGCCAGGTGGCACCGGAAGGCGGGACGCGCAGCCAGATCTGGGTGGTGACGACCGACCCCGACGACCGTGACGCGCGCCGGATCGACTACTGGCCGGCCGACACCGGCGATGGCACCGCGGAGCTGATCGGTTGGGACGGCACCCAGGTGGCGGCGATTCTCACCGGGGAGGACGGCGTCGGCAGTTCGTGCCTGATCGATCCGGCCACCGGGGACACGGTGATACTCGACCGGCGTTCGGGTGGTCGGCTCGTCGACGCGTGGGCCGGGGCGTCGCTGGTGCGGGTCGGCCCGCGTGGCTACCAGGAGCTCATCATGTTGTGGGGGCTCACCGAAATCGCGCTGCTGCCATCGGATCCCGGCTCGGTCACCGATTCCGGTGTGATCCTCGACGATCACACCCCGCGTCGGCTCCGCAGCGGCTTCGACGGTGAGACCACGCTGTACCACCCGGCCAGCAGCTACGGACCCAACAGCACCGAAGGCTTTGTGCGGGCACTGATCCGCAGTGACAACGGCGCCGCCCATGCCCGGCTACTGGAAGTCACCGTCACCGCCGAGGGCGTCACGTATCACGTCGTCGCCGAGCGGCCCGGCTACGAGCTCGACGAGTTCGTGGTCAGCGACGACCTGTCGACCGTCGCGTTGTTGTGGAACATCGACGGGCGCAGCGAGCTGCAGATCCTGGAGTATGCCGACGAGACGTTGTCGGCGCCGATTCCGCTGCCCGGCCCGGTCGCCGGTGAGCTGAGCATCAGCGCGGGCGGCTCGATGGTGGCGGTGACGGTGCAGGGGCCGTCGTTGCCGCGCACCGTCGAACTCGTCGATCCGCGGTCGCTGGAATGGGAGCGCATCGACCGGGAGCCCAGCCTCGGGCCCGTCACCTCGATGCCGACACTGGAGCGGATCACCGCGCGCGATGGGCTGGAACTGACTGCGTGGTTGTATCGGCCGCAGGCCGACGTGGTGGGCGCGGTGATGTTCCTGCACGGTGGCCCGGAGGGCCAGGCCCGGCCCGAGTACAGCGAGATCTTCCCCGCGCTGCTGGATGCGGGCTTCGCGGTGCTGACGCCGAATGTGCGCGGCTCGGGCGGGTTCGGCCGGGCCTTCGTACACGCCGATGACAAGGAGTTGCGCTTCGCCGCGATCGACGATGTCGCCGACTGCGCTCGGTATCTGGTGGACCAAGGTGTTGCGCCGGCTGACCGGCTGGCCTGCACCGGGTGGTCCTATGGCGGCTATCTGACCCAGGCGGCGTTGGCTTTTCATCCGGAGTTGTTCGTCGCCGGGATCAGCATCTGCGGGATGAGCGACCTGAACACCTTCTACCACACCACTGAGCATTGGATCGCGGCGGCGTCCTATCCCGAATACGGCCACCCGGTGGCGGATCGTGATCTGCTGGAACGGCTTTCGCCGTTGCCAAGGGCGCGGGAGGTGATCGCGCCGCAACTACTGGTGCACGGCGGCAACGACACCAACGTGCCGCCCGACGAGTCGCGCCAGATGTACGACGCGCTCACGGCGCTGGGGCGCACAGTCGAACTGCTGATCTTCGACGACGACGGCCACGAGATCGCGAAACGGGAGAACCGCGCGGCACTGGTCGATGCCGCGACACGGTGGTTGTCCAAGGCGTTCGGGGTCTAGCTCGAGGTGAGTGCCGCCAGCGTCATGCGGCGCAACACCGCGCGTGAATGTGTCTTGGGCACAGCTGGTCTGACGCTGTACGGGGTGGAGTTCAGCAGGCCGAACGCGGCGTGCGCCATGACGCGGGCATCTTCCTCGGCCAGCTCAGGGTCGAGCCGGGTCAGCACCGTCACCCAGATCTCCACGTACTGACGCTGGGCGCGGCGTACCTGCCGTCTGGCCGTGTCGGGTAGGTGGGCCAGATCCCGGTCCTGAATGCGGATCAGGTCGGATTCGCCGAAGACGAAGTCGAGGTGGAAGTCGACCAGGCGGTCCAGTGTGTCAGCGGGGTCGTCGTCGGATGCGGTGACGTCCTGTGCCCCGGCCAGCAGGCGGGTACTGATCCCGACGAGCAGTTCGACCAGCAGCGCTTCCTTGTTGGGGAAGTGCCGGTAGATGGCAGGCCCGCTGATGCCGACGGCCGAGCCGATGTCCTCCAGCCGCACCGCGAGATAACCGCGTTCGGCGACAAGCCGTTCGGCGGCAGCGATCAGCTGGCTGCGGCGATCGGATTTGGCCTTGCTGCGACGGGTGACGGCGCTGTCGGGCATTGCGCCTCCGGAGGGTAGACAACTCAGTTAATGAAAACTAACCTATCACGAGTTAGTTGTCATTAACCGAAATGGGAGCTGCCTTGTCATCGCACCGCGACGAGCATCTGGCGCTGGTTGAGCAGCTGCGCGCCAAGCTCGCCACCGCCGCCCTCGGCGGCCCCGAGCGAGCCCGTCAACGCCACGTCGACCGGGGCAAGCTGCTGCCCCGCGACCGCGTCGACGGCCTGCTGGACCCGGGCAGCCCGTTCCTGGAGATCGCCGCGCTGGCCGCCGACGGGATGTACGACGACGAATGTCCCGGCGCCGGGATGATCGCCGGTATCGGCCGGGTCTCCGGCCGGGAATGCCTGATCGTCGCCAACGACGCGACGGTCAAGGGCGGTACGTATTACCCGGTCACGGTCAAGAAGCATCTGCGGGCGCAGGAGATCGCGCTGCAGAACAAGCTGCCGTGCATCTACCTGGTCGACTCAGGTGGCGCGTTCCTGCCGCGGCAGGACGAGGTGTTCCCCGACCGCGAACATTTCGGCCGCATCTTCTACAACCAGGCCACGATGAGCGCTCAGGGCATCGCCCAGATCGCCGCCGTGCTCGGCTCCTGCACCGCGGGCGGCGCCTATGTGCCCGCGATGAGCGACGAGGCCGTCATCGTGCGCAACCAGGGCACGATCTTCCTGGGCGGCCCGCCGCTGGTGAAGGCCGCCACCGGCGAGGTTGTCACCGCCGAGGAGCTCGGCGGCGGGGACCTCCACTCCAAGACCTCCGGCGTCACCGACCACCTGGCCCACGACGACCGTGACGCACTGCGGATCGTGCGCAACATCGTGGCCACCCTGGGTCCGGCCGAGGCGCCACCCTGGGCCGTGACGCCGACCGTCGACGCGATCGCCGACCAGACCGAGCTCTACGACGTGGTCCCGGTCGACGCCCGCGTGCCTTATGACGTGCACGAGGTGATCACCCGCATCGTCGACGGCGGTGAGTTCAACGAATTCAAGGCCGAGTACGGCACCACCCTGGTCACCGGGTTTGCCCGCATCCACGGCCACCCGGTCGGCATCGTCGCCAACAACGGGGTGCTGTTCGGCGAATCCGCGCTCAAGGGCGCGCATTTCATCGAGCTGTGTGACAAGCGCAAGACGCCGTTGCTGTTCCTGCAGAACATCTCGGGCTTCATGGTCGGCCGCGACTACGAGGCCTCGGGCATCGCCAAGCACGGCGCCAAGATGGTCACCGCGGTGGCGTGTGCCCGGGTGCCGAAGTTGACCGTGGTGATCGGCGGCTCTTACGGGGCGGGCAACTATTCGATGTGCGGGCGTGCGTATTCGCCGCGGTTCCTGTGGATGTGGCCCAACGCGCGGATCTCGGTGATGGGCGGCGAGCAGGCCGCGTCCGTGCTGGCCACCGTACGCGGGGAGATGAGTGCCGAGGAAGAAGAGCAGTTCAAGGCGCCGATCCGGGCTCAGTACGAGCACCAGGGCAACCCGTACTACTCGACCGCGCGGCTCTGGGATGACGGGGTCATCGACCCGGCCGACACCAGAACCGTGCTCGGACTTGCTCTTTCGGTTGTCGGCCAGGCTCCGCTGGAGCCGGTCTCCTACGGCGTATTCCGGATGTGATGGAGATGATGATGGGCCTCGGATTCGACACTGTTCTCGTCGCCAACCGCGGCGAAATCGCGGTGCGAGTCATCCGCACCCTGCGCGAGATGGGCATCCGGTCGGTCGCGGTCTTCAGTGACGCCGACGCCGGGGCACGTCACGTCCGCGAGGCGGATGTGGCCGTGAACATCGGCCCAGCCGCGGCGCGGCAGAGTTACCTGAACATCGACGCCGTCGTCGCGGCCGCGCAGCGCACCGGCGCGCAGGCGGTGCACCCCGGCTACGGATTCCTCTCGGAGAACGCCGAGTTCGCCGCCGCACTGCAGGCCGCGGGCATCGCCTTCATCGGACCGCCTGTGACGGCGATCGCCACGATGGGCGACAAGATCGCGGCCAAGGCCGCGGTGTCGGCGTTCGGTGTGCCCGTCGTCCCGGGTATCTCGCGGCCGGGCCTGACCGATGAGGAGTTGATCGCCGGCGCGCCCGAGGTCGGTTTCCCCGTTCTGGTCAAGCCGTCGGCAGGTGGCGGCGGCAAGGGCATGCGGGTGGTCGAGCAGGCGGCCGATCTGCCGGCCGCACTGACCAGCGCCCGCCGCGAAGCCGCCGCCGCGTTCGGCGACGACACCCTGTTCCTGGAGCGGTTTGTGTTGCGGCCCCGGCATATCGAGGTGCAGGTGCTCGCCGACAGTCACGGCAACGTGATCCACCTCGGCGAGCGGGAATGCAGCCTGCAGCGTCGGCATCAGAAGGTCATCGAGGAGGCGCCGTCGCCGCTGTTGGACCCGGCCACCCGGGCCCGCATCGGTGCCGCTGCCTGCGATACCGCGCGTAGTGTCGATTACACCGGCGCCGGCACCGTGGAATTCATCGTGTCCGCCGATGCGCCCGACGAGTTCTTCTTCATGGAGATGAACACCCGACTGCAGGTCGAACATCCGGTCACCGAGATGGTCACCGGAGTCGACCTGGTGGAGCAGCAGGTCCGGATCGCCGCCGGCGAGAAGCTCGCGCTCGGCCAGGACGACATCGTCATGACGGGCCATGCGGTGGAGGCACGGCTCTATGCCGAGGACCCGGCCAACGGCTTCCTGCCCACCGGCGGTCCGGTGCTCGGATTACGCGAGCCCAGTGGGCCGGGCGTGCGGGTGGATTCGGGCCTGGCCGCGGGCACCGTCGTCGGCAGCGACTATGACCCGATGCTGTCGAAGGTCATCGCGTACGGCCCGGACCGGTCGGCGGCAATGCTCAAGCTGGACCGCGCGCTGGCCGACACCGCGGTGCTGGGCCTGACCACCAACGCCGAGTTCCTGCGTTTCCTGCTGGCCGATCCCGACGTGGCCGCGGGCCGCTTGGACACCGGCCTGCTGGACCGGCGGGCGCCGGATTTCGCACCTTCGCCCCTCGGCGACGCGGAGCTGATCGCGGCGGCCGCCTACCTGTGGATCGATGACTGGGCACAGGCCGGCGACGACCTGTGGGCCCGGCCGACCGGCTGGCGGGTGGGAGAGCGCGCCCCGGCCGCATTCCGGCTGCGCGCCGGAGACCGCACCGACCACGTGTACCTGTCCGGCGTTCCAAGTCGCGCCACCGCGACCGTCGAGAACGGCGAAACTCACACGCTGAGTGCCGCTTTCGACGGTGATCAGTTCACCGTAACCCTCGACGGCATGCGTACCGAGTACCTGGTCGCCACACAGTTGAGTGGGGGCGTCGGTCAGCTATGGCTCGCCGGAGCCGGGCGCAGCTACGTCGTCGAGGAGGTTCGTGAGGCGCCGGTGCGCCCCGACGACGAGCACAGCGGCGATGCCGAACTGGTCAGCCCGATGCCGGGATCGGTTGTGGCCGTGGGAGTTGACAGCGCGTCCGAGGTCACCGCCGGAACCATGGTGGTCACGGTCGAGGCCATGAAGATGGAACACGCGTTGACCGCGCCGGTCGACGGCGCCGTCGAACTACTCGTCGCCGTCGGCGACCAGGTCAAGGTGGGCCAGCCGCTGGCCCGAATCACCGCTGCAACACAGGAGAACGAGCAATGACGGACTTTCTGTCCACCGGCACCCTGCCGGATCAGTACGAACAACTCGCCAAGACCGTCCGCGATTTCGCCCAGGGCGTGGTCGCCCCGGTCGCCGCCAAACACGATGAGGAACATTCGTTCCCGTACGAGGTCGTCGCCGGCATGGCCGACATGGGATTGTTCGGTCTGCCGTTCCCCGAGGAGTACGGCGGCATGGGCGGCGACTACTTCGCGCTGTGCCTGGCCCTGGAAGAACTCGGCAAGGTAGACCAGAGCGTGGCCATCACGCTGGAGGCCGGCGTCTCGCTGGGCGCAATGCCGGTGTACCGCTTCGGCAACGAGGCACAGAAGCAGGAGTGGCTGCCGCTGTTGGCCAGTGGTAAGGCGTTGGGTGCGTTCGGTCTTACCGAAGCCGGTGGCGGCAGCGACGCCGGCGCCACCAAGACGACCGCCAAGATGGACGACGGCCACTGGGTGATCAACGGCTCCAAGCAGTTCATCACCAACTCCGGCACCGACATCACCAAGCTGGTCACTGTCACCGCCGTGACCGGGGAACGCGAGGGCGGCAAGAAGGAGATCTCGTCGATCCTGGTGCCGGTGCCGATCGAGGGCTTCACCGCCGAACCGGCATACAACAAGGTCGGCTGGAACGCCTCCGATACCCACCCGCTCAGCTTCGACGATGTGCGCGTGCCGGCCGAGAACCTGCTCGGCGAGCGCGGCCGCGGCTACGCCAACTTCCTTCGCATCCTCGACGAGGGCCGCATCGCCATCGCGGCGCTGTCGGTCGGTGTCGCGCAGGGCTGTGTGGACGAATGTGTGAAGTACGCCAAGGAACGTCAGGCGTTCGGCGCCGCGATCGGCACGTACCAGGCCATCGCCTTCAAGATCGCCCGCATGGAGGCCCGTGCGCACACGGCCCGCGCGGCCTACTACGACGCGGCCGCACTCATGCTGTCCGGCAAGCCGTTCAAGAAGGCCGCCTCGGTGGCCAAGCTGGTGTCGAGCGAGGCGGCGATGGACAACGCCCGCGACGCCACCCAGATCTTCGGCGGCTACGGATTCATGAACGAGTATCCGGTGGCGCGCCACTACCGGGACAGCAAGATCCTCGAAATCGGCGAGGGGACAACGGAAGTGCAGCTGATGCTGATCGCGCGGGAGGCGGGCCTGTGAGTGAGCAGAAAGTCATAGAACAGCGCGGTCTGTGGTTCGAGGAGTTCGAGATCGGGGTGCGCTACCTGCACCGTCCCGGGCGCACCATCACCGAGGCGGACAACACACTGTTCACCGCGGTGACCATGAACACCCAGGCACTACACCTCGATGCGGCCTGGTCCGAGCAGCAGCCGCCGTTCAACCAGCGGCTGGTGAACTCGATGTTCACCCTGGCCACCCTGGTCGGGCTCTCGGTCTCCCAGCTCACCCAGGGCACCACCGTCGGCAACCTCGGGTTCTCCGAAATCGCCTTCCCCAAGCCGATGTTTCACGGTGACACCCTCTATGCCGAGACCGTGGCCACCGAAAAGCGGGCATCCAAGAGCCGTCCGGGCGAGGGCATCGTCACGTTCGTGCACACCGGACGCAACCAGCACGGCGACGTCGTGGCCACCGCTACCCGCAAGGCCCTGATGCGGATGCGCCCGGAGGGGGACTTCTGATGACACTTGGCAACAACGGGCCCGGCTGGCTGTTCTGCCCGGCCGACCGTCCGGAGCGCTTCGAAAAGGCCTCGGCGGCAGCCGATGTGGTGATCCTCGACCTCGAGGACGGGTGCGCGGCCAAGGACCGCCCGGCCGCCCGGCAGGCGCTGATCGACACCCCGCTCGATCCGGCCCGCACCGTGGTCCGGGTCAACCCGACCGACACCGCCGACCACCAGCTGGACCTGAAGGCGGTCGCCGCCACCGACTACACCACCGTGATGCTGGCCAAGTCCGAGCATGCGGAACAGGTGAAGGCGCTGGCGCCGCTGGACGTCGTGGTGCTGATCGAGACGCCGCTGGCCGCGCTGAACGTGGTGGAGCTGGTGCGGCCCGACAACGCCTTCGCGGTGATGTGGGGTGCCGAGGACCTGTTCGCGGTCACCGGTGGCACTGCCAACCGCTGGCCTGACGGCAGCTATCGCGACGTCGCCCAGCACGTGCGTTCGCAGACGCTGCTGGCTGCCAAGGCCTACGGGAAGTTGGCGCTGGATTCGGTGTACCTCGACATCAAGGATCTCGACGGCCTGCGGGCGGAGTCCGATGACGCGGTCGCCGTCGGTTTCGACGCCAAGGTGGCGATCCACCCGACCCAGGTCGCGGTCATCAGGTCGGCCTATGCGCCGACCGACGAGCAGATCGCCTGGGCGCGGGCGGTGCTCGACCGCGTGGCAGGAGAACGCGGCGTCTTCCAGCACGACGGACTGATGGTCGACGCCCCGGTGCTGCGGCGCGCCGAGCGGATCGTCGCGCTGGCTCCGCAGAGCTGACTCGCGGCGTGCGTGTCCGACACGCCTCCGATCCGTTATCCACGGTGAGCACCGTCTTTTCGGTTCGAGCGCATAATGGCCATATGCCCCAGTGCTGCGACGGGCCGAGCGGATCGTCCAGCTAGCGCCACACCCAGGCATCTAGCCGGAGGCCTCTCACCAGGGGTTTTGCACGTACCGCCGCTGCCCTGAGCACCTCATGGACTGGCGGCGCGACATGCCGTCACCCGAGAAGGAGGCGGTATGGCTGGGTTAGCTGCAGAGCCGGCCCCGGTGCATTTGAGCATCGATCTGGATCCGGTGCGTCTGGTCGACGCCGACGGGTCACCCACTGACGAGACGCGGTACAGCGGCGATCTGCCGCCGGAAACGCTCGGCTGGCTCTACGAGTCCATGGTGGTCACCCGCGATCTGGACGCCGAGTTCGTCAACCTGCAACGCCAGGGTGAGCTGGCGTTGTATGCCTCGTGCCGCGGTCAGGAGGCCGCCCAGGTCGGGGCCGCCGCCTGCCTCCGCAAGACCGATTGGTTGTTCCCCCAGTACCGGGAGATCGGGGCGTTCCTGATGCGGGGGATCAGCCCAGGTCAGATCGGTGCGGTGTGGCGAGGCCAATGGCACGGGGGTCGCGAGTTCACCAGTCGCTGCGTCGCTCCCATCGCGATTCCTATCGGTACCCACGGGCTGCATACGGTCGGCGCCGCGATGGCCGCGCAGCGCCTCGGTGAGGATTCGGTGACCGTCGCGTTCCTCGGCGACGGTGCCACCAGCGAGGGCGATGTGCATGAGGCGTTGAACCTGGCCTCGGTGTTCCGCGCGCCGTGCGTGTTCTTCGTGCAGAACAACCAGTGGGCGATCTCGGTGCCGGTGAGCCGGCAGCAGGCCGGGCCGTCGATCGCACACCGGGCCATCGGCTACGGCATGCCGGGCATCCGTGTCGACGGCAACGACGTCTTGGCTTGTTACGCGGTGATGGCCGAGGCTGCCGAACGCGCCCGCACGGGCGCCGGCCCCACCCTGATCGAGGCCGTCACCTACCGGATGGGGCCGCACACCACCTCCGACGACCCCACCCGGTACCGGTCGGCCGATGAGGTCGACGAGTGGCTGGCCCGCGACCCGATCGCGCGGTACCGCACCTATCTCCAAAACGTGGGCGTGCTCGACGAGCGGCTGGAGCAACGGGTCGCCGCCCGGTCACGTCGGTTGTGCACCGAGTTGCGCGACACCCTCGTCGGGGCGGCGGACCCGGATCCGGCCGAACTGTTCGACACCGTATATGCCGAGATCACCCCGGACCTGGTCCGCCAACGCGAAGCGCTAGCGGCCGAACTGGCGAAGGAGGCGTGAGACTCATGACCCAGATCATCGATCGTCCTGCCGCTCAGGGTGATTCACCGGAGCCATGGGAACCGATACTGGCTCCGGTCGTGCCGGCCACCGAGCTCACCATGGTGGCGGCCATCAATCAGGCACTGCACGACGCGATGGCCGGTGACGACCGGGTGCTGGTGTTCGGCGAGGACGTCGCCACCCTCGGCGGGGTCTTCCGGGTCACCGAGGGGCTGTCCGAGACCTTCGGTGACGACCGGTGTTTCGACACCCCGTTGGCCGAGTCCGCGATCATCGGTGTCGCGGTCGGTCTGGCGATCCGCGGGTTCACCCCGGTTCCGGAGATCCAGTTCGACGGGTTCAGCTATCCGGCCTTCGACCAGATCGTCAGTCACCTGGCCAAGTACCGGATGCGCACCCACGGTGACATCAATCTCGGTGTGACGGTGCGAATTCCGTCGTTCGGCGGTATCGGTGCGGTGGAACACCATTCGGAGTCCACCGAGTCGTACTGGCTGCACACCGCGGGGCTCAAGGTGGTCGTACCGTCCACGCCGTCCGACGCGTACTGGTTGCTGCGCTATTCGATCGGCAGCCCCGACCCGGTGATTTTCCTTGAGCCGAAGCGGCGTTACTGGGCCCGCGAACTCGTCGATACCAGCGCACCCGCTCCGCCGATCGGCCGGGCGATGGTGCGGCGCAACGGAACCGACGTCACAGTGCTCACCTATGGCGGACTGGTGGCGACGGCGCTGGCCGCCGCGGACCTCGCCGCCGAGCAGGGATGGAGCCTCGAGGTCGTCGATCTGCGCTCGCTCAACCCGCTCGACTTCGACACCGTGGCCGCGTCGGTGCAGCGCACCGGCCGGGCCGTGGTCATGCATGAGGGACCCCGCACGCTGGGCTTCGGGTCTGAACTGGCGGCCCGGATCTCCGAGGAATGCTTCTACGACCTTGAGGCTCCGGTGTTGCGTGCCACCGGTTTCGACACGCCGTACCCGCCGGCTCGGCTGGAGAAGGTGTGGCTGCCCGGCGTCGACCGCTTGCTCGACTGCGTCGAGCGTGCGATGGGGCAGCCGTGAACCGCGAGTTCCTGGTCCCCGATCTCGGCGAGGGACTGCAGGACGCCACGATCACCAGCTGGAGCGTTGCGGTGGGCGATACCGTCGAGCTCAACCAGACGCTGTGTACGGTCGAGACCAACAAGGCCGAGGTGGAGATCCCCAGCCCGTTCGCCGGCCAGGTGCTCGAGCTCGGCGGCAAGGCGGGGGATACGCTGACCGTAGGGTCTCTGCTGGTCCGCATCGATACCAGCGAGCCGGCGGCCGCGCCGAGTTCGACGGTGAAAAATGGTGCAAATCCCCGTAAATCGGTACTGGTCGGCTACGGCGCGGACGACACCATGGACGTCAGCAGACGGGCGGCAGGCCAACGGGCGCGGGCCAAACCTCCGGTCCGAAAGCTTGCTGCCGACCTGCACGTCGACCTCCAGAAGGTGGCGCCGGGGTCCGGTCCCGACGGTATCGTCACGCGCGACGACGTGCTGGCCGCCGCGGGTAGTTCGGACATCATCGGCGTCGGTGGTGTGCAGGCCGCGATGGCTCGACGGATGTCGTTGTCGCGTAGCGAGATACCCGATGCCCATGCTCGAGTGGACGTGGACTGCTCGTCGTTGGTGGCGCTGCGGGACCGCATCCAGGCCGCGGACGACGAACTCGTCGCAACACCGTTCGTGCTGACCCTTCGGTTGCTGGTGCTGGCGCTTCGTCGGCATCCGATGCTCAACTCGACCTGGCTGGAAACCTCGGAGGGCCCTCAGATCCACCGGCACCCGGCCGTACACCTGGGATTCGGGGTGGCCGCACCGAGAGGACTGCTGGTCCCGGTGATCCGCGACGCGCAATCGAAGACCACCCGGGCGTTGGCCGCAGAGGTGGCCCGGCTGATCGAGCAGGCTCGTGCCGGAACACTCAGCCCGGCCGAGTTGAGCGGGTCGACGTTCACGGTGTCGAACTTCGGCGCACTCGGCCTGGATGACGGTGTGCCGGTGATCAACTACCCGGAGGCGGCAATTCTGGGCATGGGGTCGATGAAACCGCGCCCGGTCGTCCTCGACGGGGCGGTCGTGGCCCGGCCCACCATGTCATTGACCTGTGCCTTCGACCATCGCATCGTCGACGGTGCACAGGCCGCCGCGTTCCTGAGTGACCTGCGTTCGCTGATCGAGGCGCCTGAACTGGCGGTGATCGACCTGTAGCGGCTACTTGCGCTTGGTGGCGGCCAAACGCGCTGCGAATTCCGGAGATTCGATGGAACGGGCCTGCGGGCCGAGTTCGATGTCGACGGCGGTCCCATGCTGGTCGATGTCGACCGTGCCCGGGTTGGCGGTGGCCCGCATCGAGGCCTTGGTGGCGATCACCACGTCGCGCGGCGCGGCGGCCGGGCCCGCGGCGAGCAGACGAGCGGCGCCCACCGGATCCTCGTCGACCGACAGCGCCAACCCGTGGCGTACCGCGGATTCGGCGTCGAAGCGCATGCCGAACAACAGCGCCGCCCTGGCCACCTGTGGGCCGACACCTCGCTGCAGCATCCACGTGGCGCCGCCGCCGGGGTGGATACCCAGCTTCTGGAACCGTGGGTCGAACAACGCGGAAGGGCCGGCGATGCGGACATCGGCGGCCAGCGCCAGGTTCAAGCCCGCGCCGACGGCCGCACCGTTGACTGCGGCGATCGTCGGGAGCGTGCAATGTGCGACCGCGAGGAACCCGTCGTAGATCTTGCGGAGGCCGTCCTCGGTGGCTTCGCCGAGCGCGGTGAGGTCGGCACCGGCACAGAACGCCTTGCCCGCACCGGTGACGATCACCGCATGCACGTCGGGGTTTGCCTCGGCGGCCTCGACCGCGGCACGTAGGGCCGCCGACATCTCGAAGGTCACCGCATTGCGGCGATCGGGGTCGTTGACGGTGATGACTGCGACGTGATCGTCGACGCTGACCAACACGGAATCGGACACGAGGGCCACCCTAGCTGCCCGACCTGCCGGCCCGCTCGGGCATGGCTGACCTCAAATGTTCATCGAAACGTCAGCCGCGTCGCCCAGCGGTCCGACCTCGGCGAGCGGACAATGATTCGGTGACGGCCGACATCGCCGGTATTTCTGGCGCCCCGGGCGCCGGGTCGGTACGGCCGACGCGGCGTCGCCTGGTGTTGCTGGCGGCCGGGTCCGTCCTGTTGTGCGACATGGGGACCAAGGCGCTCGCCGTGGCCACGCTCCAGCCCGGACGTACCGTCCCGTTGCTCGGCAACTGGTTGGTCTGCGAACTCACCCGTAACTCCGGTGCGGCCTTGTCGATGGCCGCGGACCGTACCGTGATGCTGACCCTCGTCGTTTTCTGCGTGGCCGCGGCCATCGCCTGGATCGGCGTGCATGTGCGCTCGCCGTGGTGGGCACTTGGCCTCGGGACGATCCTCGGCGGCGCCGCGGGCAACCTCGTCGACCGGCTGTTCCGGGCGCCCGGCCCGTTGCGCGGACACGTGGTCGACTTTCTGGCCGTCGGACCGATGCCGGTGTTCAACGTGGCGGATCTCGCCGTGTTGGCGGGAGTGGTCTGGTTGATTGCGTTGTCGCTGTCGGGTTTTCCGTTCAACGGCGCGGCCCGGAACGCGGAGCCGCATGCCGGAAGTTGAACAGGAGCGCCGGGTCGGTTCAGAAGAAGGCCCGCCGAGCACTCCCTGGTATGAGAGCACCGCGGCGATCGTGGCCGCCGGTATCGGCGGTGTGGTGGCCATCGGTGCGCTGGTGCTCGCGATCTTGACGACGTCGCATCATTCGGTGCTTCCGGTGCAACCGGACCGGCTGACCCCGGTGACGCCGACGAAACCGGTGTCGGCGCGGTCGACGACAACCACCACCAGCATGATCCCGCGGACGCCGGTGAGCACCAGTGAAGACACCGGAATACCGAGTGCGCCACCACCAGCGGAAGTCTCGGTGGAGACCACCACCCCGCCGACCACGACCATGTCGAATCCCTACGCCACCACGTCGGCGCCCAACGGTGCCGCGTTCTGAGGCGGACCGGCCGGACCGTTCCGGGTGCTAACCGATCCCGATTCCGATGCCGCCCCAGATCGTGTCATCGGGCTCGTTGGGGCACGAGACATCCACGTACACAGTGGTATTCGAGGGATCGGTGCCCGGTGACCGGTCGGGATTGTGAACTGCTGTTGCCTTGCAGCGCGTGAGCGGTTCGCTGCTGACGCCGCTGACCCAGTTGATCTGGACGTCGTAGCCCTTGGCGGTGAGGTCATTGATCGTGTCAGCTGCCGATCGGCTGCCCGCGGTCGGGTCTGCGCCGGCGGGCGATGCCAGAAGGATTGCCGCTGACAGCACCCCGCAAGATGCGAACACCTTCGCGCAACTCGACGCTCGCGCCATGATGATCCTCCCGGGGCCAGGACCGGCTTTGCCAGTCTATTCCGTGGGATCAGCCTGGGGGAGGCGGAGCAGAATTCAGGACGTCTCGGACTCGTCGGGGCATTGCACGTCCACGTACACCGTCACCGAGGATTTCGGCAGGGCCGGAACTCCACGATTGGGGTTGTGGATTGAATTGACCCGGCAGCGGTCCAGCGGCAGCGTGCTGGTGCCGCCGATCCAGTTGATCGCCACCTCGTAACCTTCGGCGCTCAGGGCTGAGATGATCTCGTCGGCCCGTTGCCCGCTGCCTCCAGTCGGTTCGGCCGTGGCAAATGGCGCGCCCCCGATCGCAACGGCCGATGTGAGCGCGGCGATTCCGGCGATTTTCGTACATCGAGCATGGAGCAGCATCCCGACCCTCCTGGCGGCCGGATCTCATGCTGTCGCTCTCACCTGCGGCCCCGACCGTTAATTAGCCAGTGTATGCCCGATGTACAGGAGATGAACAGAAAGTTACCAAACTTCGTCCAACTAGTGTCAGGCTACTTGTGGCTGACCGGATGGGGGCGCCGAGCAAAGCAAATCGGGCAGCGTCCGGGTTTAGCCGGACGCTGCCCGAAAGCTTCGGTGCTACGGAGCGGGCGGTGCGGGAATGGGAGGTGCCGGTGGAACCCCGGGTGCCGGTGGAACTCCGGGTGCCGGTGGAACTCCGGGTGCCGGTGGCGCTGCCGGGTCCGGCAGGTTCTCACCCAGGCCGGACGGAATGTTCGTTCCCGGCGGCGGAGCGGTGCCCGGAAGTGGTTCGCCCAGTTGCTCTTTGGGTACCTGGCCGAGCAGTGAGCCGCGCAGGTTGCCGTTGCGGTACAGCGTGTGCATCTGCCGCATCCAGTCGAGCCCGGAGATATCGGCGTTCTCCTGGCCCGGCTCGACTCCGACCTGGGTGCCCTGACCGGGTGCCGACGGTTTCTCGTTCTGCGGGAAGAAGTGCCCGTTGTTGAACGCCCTGAGGTTGGGCGCCTCGGTCGGTGGAGGCCCGCCCGGCGCGGATGGAGCCGCATATTGGCCGAGCAGCGCGCCGGGGCTCATGTCGACCCCGTTCGGGACGCCGAGCCGGCCGGGTGCCGTGTCCGTGCCGGTCTGTCCCAGCACCGACAACCCGCTCGGCCCCAAAGGCGCGCCCATCAGGGGCACTTCAGGTCCTGGCGGAGGAGCCGGTTCCGGCGCCGGGGCCGGTGCCGGAACCGCGGGGGCGCCCGGGACCTCCGGCGGTGCCGGGTCGGCAGCGGCGGTTGCCGAGCAGGCAACCGCCGCACCGACCGCGAACAGCCCGGCTGCGGCGAGGGTGGCCATCGCGTTCTTGACCGCGAATGTGCCGTCCGAGTTCTCGCTCATGCCTTCGTGTTTCGCTTTCACGTCCAGACCGTCAGACTGCCTTGGTGACGCCGTAGTAGGCCACCACATCGTCGGTGTCGGTGGTGGAACTGGTCAGCGTCGCATACGACCGCAGGAAGGACTGGCCGACGCAGCCGTCGATCTTGATGTGGACGTCCTTGACGGTGACGCGCACCGGCGCGGCCTTGAACGACTTCTTGTTCACCGAGACGTTGGTGACGGTGCCCGGCTTGGCGTGGATCTCGATGGTGCCCGAGATCGGCATGCTCACACCGGTGGGGATGATGCCGGCCAGGGTCGAGCCCGAGGTGCTCAGACCGATCGATCCGATGAGGCGGACCTGTCCGAGTTCGATGCCGCAGCCGATCTGGTAGCCGGTGTCCAGCGTTCCACCGTTGAGCGTGGTGGATCCGCCGCCGGTGACGGTGCCGGTGAAGGTGGCGCCCACCAGGTATTCACGCGACGACGCAGCGGTGGTCAGTGGTGCGACCGGCAACTGGCTCTCGTCTTTCGCGGAGACGGTGAGCGTCCAACCGTCCGGGGTCTTGACGACACCCGGCTCGGCAGAGGCGACGAGCCCGTTG
>MSTD01000075.1 GCA_001942045.1 Mycolicibacterium porcinum | reverse complement strand
GACAACGACCACCCGCACCACGACCACCACGACGCAACCGCCGACAACGACCACGCAGCCACCGACAACGACAAAGCCGCCCACCACCACCCAGCCGCCGGTGACGACCTCTGCGGCGGCGGAGGGCGACGGCGGCGCCTAGGCCGGCCGTGATGACCGCACCGGATTCTGCTCCGGAGCTCCCGTTGGCCGCCCGGTCGGCGATCGATGCCGTCCTGGCCAGCCCGACCGCACCGGTCAAGCTGCTGGTCTCCGGCGGCATCGGAACCGGCAAGAGCACGGTGCTCGCCGAGATCCGCGAGGCGATGCGCGAGGCCGACCGCGTGGTGTTGACCCGGGCGCCCCGACCTGATGACGCACCCGAAGCGGCCTTCGTCATCGACGATGCACACCTGCTCGACGACAACGAAATCGACCGTCTTGCAGAGAAAGTCGCTGATTCGGCCTCGACCGTCGTGGTGGCGAGCGAGCCGTTGACCCATCGCCTGCCGCTGGTCACCTTGGCCACGGCCTTGGAACGGGAGAACCCCGCGGTCGGGCTCGGTCCGCTGACGGCAACCGAAGTGGGTCGGGTGTTGAGCACGGGTTCGAGTGCGCAGGCGACTCAGGAAACGGTCCGGTCGGTGCTGGCCGCCACCGCGGGATTGCCGTTTCTGCTGTCGACGGCAGCGACGGCGGAGGTGCCGGTGGATGCGGCCCGGTTCGCCCTGCTGCAGCGGTTGCGCCGGGTTGACGACGAGACCCGCGATGCACTGCTGATCCTGTCGTTGAGTCACGACCTCGGCCCTGACGACGTGGCGGCGGCGCTGCGAGTGCCCAGCGCCGAGGCGTCGGCCCTGGTGGATCGGGCCCGGGCCAGTGGGCTGGTGGAGCCGTCGCACGACCGGCGGTTCGTGCGGATGGTTCACGAGTCACTCGCCCAGATCGCCGGGGCCGCCCGCCACCACGAGATCGAAACCTCGCTTCTCGCTTCACAACTCGAGCTGTCGACGCTGTCGGCCGACCTCGCGGTGCGGCTGGCCGAGCATGGCCTGCGCGACGACCGGCTGGCCGAGGCACTCGCTGAGCACGCCGCCCACAACCGCGCCCGGCCGGCGCGGGCGGCCCGTCTCTACCGCGCCGCGGTCACGGCAGGCGCGGCGGCGGTGAGCACTCGATTGGCGGATGCGCTGGCCCTGGCCGGGGACTGCCCGACGGCGGCTCGGATGGCCGACGAGTTGCTCGCCTCGGAGGATCCAGCCGAGCGCGCAACCCCGGTGCGGATCGCGGCCAGCGTCGCCCTGCATGACGGCGGCGCGGCTCAGGCGGCCGATCTGTTCCGCTGGCTCGGCCCATATCCGGACGTTCTGGTCAGCTCAGCCGCCACGACCTGCTTTCTCGCCGCCGGTGACGCCGAGGCCGCACGCGCCTCGTCCAGCTCAGACGCGGCCGGACCACCCACCTCGACGGCGCGGGCCGCGCGCAGCCTGGCCGAGGGTTTGGTGCTGTCGCTCGACCAGCCGTTTGCCGTGACGGTGGCCCGGCTGGGTCAGGCGGTCACGACCGAATACCAGGCCGGCGGCGTCGCCCCCGATACCCCGGCCGCGTTGGTGACACTGGCGGCGCTGCACGGCGGCGACTCGGTGCGGGCACGCAGTGTGATCAGCCGAGCCGTCCGCGCGGGGGCGGCCGGTGACGAGGTCTTCAGCGCGGCTCGCCACCGCCTGCTGCTGGGGTGGGTGAAGATGCAGGACGGTCAGCTCGGTGCGGCTGCGGCCGACGCTGCCGCCGCCGAGGCCGGTGAGGATCTGCACCGCCGCGACGCGCTCTGGGCCGCCGCGCTGCGCACCGCGATCGCCAGGCGCAGCGGAGACAGCGGCGCGGTGCAGAAGTATTGGTATGCCGCGGTGGAGGTGCTTGCCGAGTATTCGATCGACCTGTTCTCGCTGCTGCCACTGGGCGAATTGTGGGTGGCCGGTGCCCGCATGCGGCAGGTCGACCGCTTGGAGCACACGCTGGCCGAGGCCTGGAACCTGCTTGCTGCGCTCGGCAATCCGGTCTTGTGGTCGGTGCCGCTGCACTGGGCGGGGGTGCACGCCGGGATTCTGGCCAACTCCCCCGGCGCCGTCGCCCCGCACGGGCAGGCGTTGACGGCGGCCGCCGGGCAGAGCGCCTTTGCCCGCGCACTGGCCAACGGCGGGCGAACCTGGTTGCGGGTGCTGGCCAACCACGTCGACATCGACGAGGTGACGGGCGCCGCTCGCGCACTGTCCCAGTTCGGCCTGACCTGGGATGGCACCCGGCTGGCCAGCCAGGCCGCGCTGCAGACCCCGGACGCGCGGGTGTCGCAGGCAATGCTGCAACTGGCCCGCGATCTGAAGCAGACAAGTGCGGTCGAGGAGGTCGAGGTCGCGTCGTCGGCCGCGCCGGCCGGGGCCTCGACGCAGGCCGCCCCGGCCCCGGCGTCGACCAAGTTGTCCGATCGCGAGCGCGAGGTCGCCGAACTCCTCTTGCTCGGGATGCCGTACCGCGATATCGGCAGTCAGCTGTTCATCTCGGCCAAGACCGTCGAGCATCACGTGGCCCGCATCCGACGCCGCCTCGGCGCCGAGTCACGTACGGAGATGATCTCGATGTTGCGGGCGATGCTGGCGCCTCAGGGCTGATCCGCAGAACCGCCGTTTCGACATGAGGATCGCGAGTCTGCACCCTCGACAACCCTGGAGTAGAAACCGGTGTTGCCGCTTCGCGTGAGTAACGCCATGGCGGGAAAAGTCGCCCGCGGCCGCCACGGCGTTACACACGCGAACGGCATCGTGCAGCCGGTGTGCGGGGGTGACGGTCGTCGGAGCCGATGCGGCGGCCGTGGCCGGCAGGGCTGAGAGCTATACCACAGTGGCCTCGAAGTTAGGTAAGCCTCGGTAGCGGTAAGAAACACCTAAATGTCACTATGAGCTGAAGGAAGCTAAGTTACCGACGGGTAACTATGCCCAAGTTACCCGCGAGTAACTCGCGAATGGAGGCGTTTCTGGTGGAGAGTCTCGAACACACCCTTGTGGTGGCGCGGCTGATTCTCGGTGTGCTCGCCACGCTCGTCGTTTTGGCGTTCGCCGCCAAGCGCATCATGTGGCTCACCAAGCTGATCAGCTCGGGTCAGAAGGTCGGCGACGAGCGTGGCCGTAAGGACCATCTGGTTCAGCGCTTCCTGAACCAGAACAAGGAGGTCTTCGCCCAGTCGAAGCTCCTGAAGTGGTCGATCCCCGGCCTTGCGCACTTCTTCACCATGTGGGGCTTCTTCGTCCTGGCCACGGTCTACCTCGAGGCCTACGGCGTGCTGTTCAACCCCGAGTTCCACATCCCGTTCGTCGGCCGCTGGGCGGTGCTGGGCTTCCTTCAGGACTTCTTCGCCGTCGCCGTGCTGGCCGGCATCATCGTCTTCGCGATCATCCGTATCCGGAAGAACCCCGAGCAGCTGGGCCGCGGGTCCCGCTTCTACGGCTCGCACAACGGCGGCGCCTGGACGATCCTCATCATGATCTTCCTGGTCATCGCGACCTACGCGGTGTTCCGCGGTGCGGCCGTCAACGTGCTGGGTGAGAACTTCCCCTACCAGTCGGGTGCCTTCTTCTCCGACGGCATGGCCAAGCTGCTGGCGCCGCTGGGCCACACTGCCAACGTCTGGCTGGAAACCCTGGCGCTGCTCGCCCACCTCGGTGTGATGCTGGCCTTCCTGCTGATCGTGCTGCACTCCAAGCACCTGCACATCGGTCTGGCCCCGATCAACGTCACCTTCAAGCGTCTGCCCGACGGCCTCGGCCCGCTGCTGCCGATGGAATACAAGGGCGAGAAGATCGACTTCGAAGATCCCGCAGAAGACGCGGTGTTCGGCAAGGGCCGTATCGAGGACTTCACCTGGAAGGCCAACCTCGACATGGCGACCTGCACCGAGTGCGGTCGCTGCCAGTCGCAGTGCCCGGCCTGGAACACCGGTAAGCCGCTGTCTCCCAAGCTCGTCATGATGAACCTTCGCGATCACCTGTTCGCCAAGGCTCCGTACATCATCGAAGGCAAGCCGATGCCCGAGGAGGGCTCGGTGGACTTCGCCAAGCTGGGCGACAGCCTGCACGGCCACGGTGTGCCCGAAGACGGCTTCGCCCGCATCGAGGGCTCCGGCCCCGAGCAGGCCCTGCGCCCGCTGGTCGGAACCGCCGAGCAGGGCGGCGTCATCGACCCCGACGTGCTGTGGTCCTGCACCAACTGTGGTGCCTGCGTCGAGCAGTGCCCGGTGGACATCGAGCACATCGACCACATCGTCGACATGCGCCGCTACCAGGTCATGGTCGAGTCGGAGTTCCCCGGTGAGCTCGGTGTGCTGTTCAAGAACCTGGAGACCAAGGGCAACCCCTGGGGCCAGAACGCCAAGGACCGCACGAACTGGATCGACGAGGTCGACTTCGACGTGCCGGTCTACGGCGAGGATGTCGAGAGCTTCGACGGCTTCGAGTACCTGTTCTGGGTCGGTTGCGCCGGCGCCTACGAGGACCGGGCCAAGAAGACCACCAAGGCCGTCGCCGAACTGCTGGCCGCCTCGGGCGTGAAGTTCCTGGTGCTGGGCACCGGTGAGACCTGTACCGGTGACTCGGCCCGCCGCTCGGGCAACGAGTTCCTGTTCCAGCAGCTCGCCGCGCAGAACGTCGAGACCATCAACGAGCTGTTCGAGGGTGTCGAGACGGTGGACCGCAAGATCATCGTCACCTGCCCGCACTGCTTCAACACGATCGGCCGCGAGTACCCGCAGCTGGGTGCCAACTACACCGTCGTGCACCACACGCAGCTGCTGAACCGCCTGGTACGGGACAAGAAACTGGTGCCGGTCAAGTCCACCGGCGGCCCCGAGGTCACCTACCACGACCCGTGCTTCCTGGGTCGCCACAACAAGGTCTACGAGGCTCCGCGTGAGCTGGTCGAGGCGTCGGGTGTGACGCTCAAGGAAATGCCTCGCCACGCCGACCGCGGCCTGTGCTGTGGTGCCGGTGGCGCGCGGATGTGGATGGAAGAGCACATCGGTAAGCGCGTCAACGTGGAGCGCACCGAAGAGGCGATGGACACCGCCTCGACGATCGCGACCGGCTGCCCGTTCTGTCGCGTGATGATCACCGACGGTGTCGACGACGTGGCCGCGGCCCGCAACGTCGAGAAGGCCGAAGTGCTCGATGTGGCTCAGCTGCTGCTGAACTCGCTGGACAAGAGCGCCGTCAAGCTGCCCGAAAAGGGCACGGCGGCAAAGGAATCCGAGAAGCGGGCCGAGGCACGTGCGGCAGCCGAGGCAAAGGCGGAAGCCGCGGCACCGGCACCGGCCGTCGAGGAAGCCCCGGCAGCGGAGGCAGCCCCTGCTGCCGAGGCACCGGCGGCACCCGCTGCGGCTCCGGCCCCGGTGAAGGGCCTGGGCATGGCCGGTGGCGCCAAGCGTCCGGGTGCCAAGAAGACGGCGGCTCCTGCCGCGTCGGCCGCTCCGGCTGAAGCACCCGCCGCTCCGGCCGCCCCGGTCAAGGGTCTGGGCATCGCTGGTGGCGCCAAGCGTCCCGGCGCGAAGAAGTCGGCTGCTCCTGCGGCGTCGTCCGCTCCGGCTGCCGAGGCTCCCGCTTCGGAAGCCCCGGCGGCACCCGCGGCTCCGGTGAAGGGGCTGGGCTTGGCCGCCGGCGCGAAGCGTCCGGGTGCCAAGAAGGCGGCCCCTGCGGCGTCGGCCAATGCGGCTCCGGCAGCTGAGGCTCCGGCTGCTGCCCCGGCCGAGCCGGCCAAGGCCGAACCGCCGGTCGTGGGTCTGGGCATTGCCGCGGGCGCGCGTCGTCCGGGTGCCAAGAAGACCGCAGCTGCACCGGCGCCCGCCGCTCCGGCTCCTGCTGCCGAGTCGACCCCGGAGCCGGCCGCGGAAAAGCCTGCCGAAAAGCCCGCTGAGCCTGCCAAGCCGGAACCGCCGGTCGTGGGTCTGGGCATCAAGCCGGGCGCCAAGCGTCCCGGTAAGCGCTGAGCACGTCCTCAACGAACCGAACGGCCATCTCCGCGAGGAGGTGGCCGTTCGGCGTTTGGCGGAAGTGTCAGGTGCCGCTGCCGCCGAAGGGCTTGGCCTTGACTGCCGGTGCTGCGACGACGGGTGTGATGGTGCCGGTGTAGGTGACGGTGGTGGTCTCACCGAGGGTCATCGATCCGCCGGAGACGACGGTGGCCGGGCCCTCCGGTGCGCCACCCATGGTCGCAGCGATGACGCCCATCGCGACGACGGCGCTGCCGCCGAGGGCCGCGGCCAGGGTGTTGACTCGGAGGATGCTGGTAATTCGTGCCATGTGGGATTGCCAATCTTGTCGAACTTGTTGCTGACGCAAATACCCTTTGACCTGGGGAAATAGGCGGCCGTTTGCGTTCCAGCCATGGTTGCGCAGGTTTGCGCCCGGCGCGACGCCACCCAAGCGAATCCACAGCGGGCTCCAATACGAATGCCAGGAACACCCACAGATGCCGCGCCTCGGCAAATCGGCGGATTGTGGCGGTGGCCACCACAAGATCGGCAAATTCCAAAATCAGTGGACTGTGGTGAGACCATGGTGGGCGTGACTACCCATCAGTTGCCGTGGCATACCGGTCAGCACCCGAAGCCGCGTACGTTCGCCCAGTCCACGAAGCTGCAGGACGTCCTGTACGAGATCCGTGGGCCGGTGCACGAGCAGGCCTCACGGCTGGAAGCTGAAGGGCACCGCATCCTCAAGCTCAACATCGGCAACCCCGCGCCGTTCGGCTTCGAGGCACCCGACGTGATCATGCGCGACATGATCCAGGCCCTGCCGTACGCGCAGGGCTATTCCGACTCCAAGGGCATCGCCAGCGCGCGGCGCGCGGTGTTCACCCGCTACGAGCTGGTCGAGGGTTTCCCCCGGTTCGACATCGACGACGTGTACCTGGGCAACGGCGTCTCCGAGCTCATCACCATGACTCTGCAGGCGCTGCTCGACAACGGCGATCAGGTGCTCATCCCGGCGCCGGACTACCCGCTGTGGACGGCGTCGACCGCCCTGGCCGGCGGCACCCCGGTGCACTACATGTGCGACGAGACCCAGGGCTGGAATCCCGACGTCGCCGACATCGAGTCCAAGATCACCGAGCGCACCAAGGCGCTCGTCGTGATCAACCCGAACAACCCCACGGGCGCGGTGTACAGCCGCGAAACCCTGGAGCAGATGGTCGAGTTGGCCCGCAAGCATCAGCTGTTGCTGTTGGCCGACGAGATCTACGACAAGATCCTCTACGACGACGCCAAGCACATCTCGCTGGCGACGCTGGCGCCTGACCTGTTGACCCTGACTTTCAACGGGCTGTCGAAGGCCTACCGGGTGGCCGGCTACCGCTCGGGTTGGCTCGTCATCACCGGCCCCAAGGAGCACGCGACCAGCTTCATCGAGGGCATCAGCCTGTTGTCGAACATGCGGTTGTGCCCGAATGTGCCTGCACAGCACGCGATTCAGGTCGCCTTGGGCGGTCACCAGAGCATCGACGATCTGGTGCTGCCGGGCGGTCGGCTGCTCGAGCAGCGGGACACCGCGTGGACGAAGCTCAACGAGATCCCCGGAGTCTCCTGTGTGAAGCCGGAGGGTGCGCTGTACGCGTTCCCGCGCCTGGATCCTGAAGTGCACGACATCCACGATGACGAGCAGCTGGTGCTCGACCTGTTGTTGCAGGAGAAGATCCTGCTGACGCAGGGCACGGGATTCAACTGGCCCACACCGGATCACCTGCGCATCGTCACGCTGCCGTGGGCGCGGGACCTGGCCCAGGCCATCGAGCGGCTGGGCAACTTCCTGGCGAGCTACCGCCAGTAGGAGCCAGGAACCCGCCAGCCGCTCCCTCTACTCTGTCGGGGTGGCGCACACGCATTCCCACTCGCATTCGCTGGCCGGCCCGTCTCCGCTGGGACCGTTGGCCGCCCGCGTCGTCGTCGGCCTGCTCGTGGCCATCGGGCTCGCGGTCCTGATCGGCGCAGCCGTGTTGTGGCCCAGCCATCAGAGGGTCGACATCCCGCTGCCCTTCCAGAACGCCGCGGGCGGTGCCGTCACCACCGAAGCCGGGCACGTCACGTCCAGCACCCTCGCCGACTGCGGTAGCCCGTCGGCCGGGGGTGTGCTGACCTCCAAGCCGCAGCCTGCCGCCCCGGGTGGCGGCACGTGTGTGCAGAACCTGGTGGCCATCGATTCCGGCCCGAACAAGGGCGCCAACACGCTGCTGGAATTCACCACCGGACCTGGACAACCGAATCTCGTTGCCGGGGACAACATTCGGATCAGCCGGCAGGTCGATGAGGCCGGCACGACGAGCTACGCGTTCTTCGACTACGAGCGCACCTGGCCGTTGATCGCCCTGGCGGTGGTGTTCGCCGTGGTGATCGTGGCGGTGGCGCGCTGGCGCGGGCTGCGGGCGATCGTCGGCATCGTGGTGGCGTTCGCCGTGCTGATGGTCTTCCTTCTACCCGCATTGCGTGACGGCGCCCCGGCGATACCGGTGGCGCTCGTGGCCTCGGCGGCCATTCTGTATGCGGTGATTTACCTGGCCCACGGGGTCAGCCTGCGCACCAGCGCGGCCCTGCTCGGCACGCTGACCTCACTGCTGTTGGCCGCCATATTGTCTTGGGCGGCAATCGAAATGGCTCATCTGACGGGCCTGTCCGAGGATCAGAACAACGAGGTCGCCGCATACCTGGGCAACGTGTCGATCACCGGCCTGCTGTTGGCCGGGTTCATCATCGGCTCGCTGGGTGTGCTCAACGACGTGACCATCACCCAGGCCTCGGCGGTGTTCGAACTCGCCGAGCACGGCGGGAGCCGGCGGTCGATCTTCGTCGGCGCCATGCGGGTGGGCAGCGATCACATCGCCAGCACCGTGTACACCCTGGTGCTGGCCTATGCCGGCAGCGCGTTGCCGTTGCTGCTGTTGTTCAGCGTGGCCAACCGGTCGTTGGCCGATGTGCTGACGGGTGAGAGCGTGGCCATCGAGATCGCCCGCTCCGCGGTCGGTGGTATCGCCCTGGCGCTGTCGGTTCCGTTGACGACCGGGATCGCCGCGGTGCTGGCGACGCCGAACACCGCCGGCCGCTGACCGCCCTACGACGCTTTGTGAAGTTCGTGCCGATCTTCCTTCGCGTGCCTGCGCTCTTGCAGCATCAGCTCCATCGCGTGACGGCGATCCAAGCCAACGCGCTCGCTGACATCACGCACGTTCAGCAAGGCGAGCTGGGACGCTTGGCGGACGGCAATGCCGAGGTGCTGCCCGGCGTGCCAGGTGGACACAGCCACCCTGCGCAGCGCCGCCCCGTCGGTCGCCCGCTCGTGATCGGTGATGTGCTTCTCGGCTAAGCGCGCATGCTCATCGCGGTGCTGGGCATAGAGTTTCTCGTGCGCGGCGAGATGCCTGTTGTACAGCGCCGCGTGCTCCTCGACATGGCGGTGTTCGACAGTTGCGTGCTCCGCAACGTGCCCCGAACCGGTGTGCGCGCTCTCCATTCCTTCGTTCGTCATGATGGCCGTTCCTTCTAGAGTTGTCGATCTACTCCATGGCCTGACGCTACTCCGCGCGCATGAGCCCGCGCACTAAAACATGTGCGCTGCAAGGGGCATCAGCCGACGAGGTCCTTCTCGGTGAGTTCGGTGGCGGCGAGCGCGGCCGCCAGGGTGTCGTGGCGGAACACCGAGGTGACGTGGTCATGCACGACACGGAAGGCAGCGGCTCCGGCATGCGCCGCGCCGTCCGCGGCCCGGACGGTCTGTTCGACGACGACCACGCCGTCGTGCACGAACATCCGCCCCGGCGTCACGGTATCGCCGGCAGACGCCGCCCAGTCCCGCAGCGCGGCATGGCCCTGAGCAGCCCCGGCGGCGTCCCCGACCTCGATGTCATCGCTGGACAGTGCGATCAGGGTGTCGATGTCCTTGTCGTTCAGCGCGTCATGCCAAGCCAGAACCGTGGCGATCTCGGAAGTGGTCATGAACGAAACGTACGCCACTCAGAACGGTGTGCGGTCGAGCCAGGTGTCCCAGGTTGCGGTGTCGCCGAACACTTCGAGCCCGAGGTCGGCCGCAGTGCGCCGACGGGTGATGGCCAGCAGCAGGTCGTTGGCCGGCCCACGCAGCGCAACGGTGCCCTTGCCGTGGCTGTGTGACCACCCGAGCCCGTCCTCGTCGTGCTCGACCGTCCACTCCCCCGTCGGGCCCAGCCCCTCGTCGGTGGCGTGCAGGTGGATGCTGGTGTTCAACGCGAGCGGTTCGCCGTGCCGCTTCTTGGCCATGCCGGTGGAGATGTCCAACCATTCACTGACCGCGTCGGCGGCGAGTTCGGCCGGCATGTCGAACGTGGTTCCCAGGGCCAGCGCGGCGTCGGCGTGGTGTACCGCCACCTCGTGCACGCGTCGGCGGATCCACCAACCCCCGGGTTTGGGGCCCAGGAACGTCCACACCCGGGTGTCGGTGCCAACCTGGTCGACGGCCTTGAGGATCTGTGCCGCACCGGCGTTGAGCCATTCGATCGCGGCGGCGAGATCATCGGGCGGTTTGCCCTCGTGGACCTCGCGGGGGTCCAGGGGCGACACCCGGCGCTCGGAGATAATCTGTGCCGCCCAACGGTTTCCGCGTCCGACATGGCGGAACAGTTGCTTGAGCGTCCACTCCGGGCACGTCGGCACCGGCGTCTCAGGATCGCTGGAGGCGATCAGCTCCCCGAAGGTCCGGGTCTGGTCGAGCAGAGCAGCTCGGAAGTCCACGTCACGAACTTACCGCTGTGCGTGCCTTCCCGAGCGCGATCGGCAGAGTCGACCAACCCCGCAGGATTCGGGTCTCACGGCGGCTGCCAACGCCCGCTGCCCGCGCATCGGGGAACCGTTCGAAGAAAGTCTGCAGACCGACCTGGCCTTCCGCTCGGGCGAGGGCTGCGCCCAGGCAGAAGTGCCGGCCGCCGGAGAAGGACAGGTGCCGGCCGGCGTTGTCGCGTTCGATGTCGAAGCGGTGCGGGTCGGTGAACACCGCGGGGTCGCGGTTGGCTCCGGCCAGATGGATGATGACGAGTTCCCCGGCCTGGACCGGGGTTCCGGCCACTTCGGTGTCGCGGAGGGCAACCCGCGCGCTCATCAGCACCGGCGAGTCCAGGCGCAGGATCTCCTCGACTGTGTTCGGCCACAGCTCGGGCCGCGCCGCCAGCGTCTGCAGGTGTTCAGGGTGATCCAGCAGCATGCGAATGCCGTTGCCCAGCAGGTTGACCGTGGTCTCGAAACCCGCCGCCAGCACGAGCCCGGCCAGTGCCCGCAGTTCCGATTCATTGAGCGGTTCCCCGGCGGCTCCGGCCTCGGAGGCCTGGATGATCTGGCTGAGCAGGTCCTCGCCGGGGTTGCGGCGCAGTTGGCGTAGGTGATCGGTCAGCCAGGTCTCGAACCCGTGGATGCCGGAGTTCACCTCCTGGTACTGCCGCCAGGTCAGCCCGATGTCCAGGCTGGGCGCGCCGAGCTCACCGAAGCGCAGGATCTGTTGCCGGTCCGCGTCGGGCACCCCGAGGATGTCGCTGATCACCGCGACGGGCAGCTGCGCGCAGTAGGTGTCGACGATGTCGACCACTCCGCCGCCGTCCATCGAGTCGAGCAGCTCGTCGGCGGTGTCCTGGACCCGTTCACGCAGCCGGGATACCGCGCGGGTGGTGAACACCGAGGACACCAGCTTGCGGTAGCGGGTGTGATCAGGTGGTTCCGTCGCGAGCAACGACGGCGGCATCAGGGGGTGCAGCCCGCCGGTATCGGTCTTGTCAGCCACCCACCGCAGCGGACGGGGCAGGTTCCCGCCGAGCCGCGACACCCGGAAGTCGTCGGAACGCAGCAGGTCGGTGGCGACGTCGTGGTCGAACGTCATCAGGAGCGCACGGCCGCGCACAATCGGTCCGCGACGGCGCATCTCATCGGCGAAGGGCGCCGGGTCGGCACGCACCGCCGGGTCGGCGATCAGCCGAGCCTGCGGATCCCCATGACGCATCCCGTACGCCGAGATACCTCGAACCACCCCGTGCAGGGCCATCCACCGGATTCGTTCCCGCATGGCCCGAGCCTACGACCGCAGAAATTGTTCTACAAGCGTCAAACAGTGGCGACCGGTCGCCCCAACGCGTACACGCGCCATCCCGCGTCCCGCCACCGCTGCGCGTCCAGGCAATTGCGGCCGTCCACAACGACTTTGACGCGCACCATGTCCGCCAGCTCGGCCGGGTCCAGGTCGACGAACTCGGCCCACTCGGTGAGTACCAGCACCGCGTCAGCCCGGTCGCAGGCTTCGACGACGGAGGTGGAGTAGTTCAGCGTGGGGAACACCCGCTGTGAGTTGTCCATGGCCTTGGGGTCGTACACGTTGACCGCGGCACCGTTGAGCTGCAGCATGCCGGCGACGTTGAGGGCGGGTGAATCGCGCACGTCGTCGGATTCGGGTTTGAAGGCCGCGCCCAGCACCGCGATGTTGGCGCCCAGCAGGGATCCGCCGCAGGCCCGGGTGGTCAGCTCCACCATGGCGGTGCGGCGCCGCATGTTGATGCTGTCGACCTCGCGCAGGAAGGTCAGCGCGTGGTTGGCGCCGAGCTCGCCGGCCCTGGCCATGAATGCCCGGATGTCCTTGGGCAGGCAACCACCGCCGAAGCCCAGGCCCGCGTTGAGGAATCGCCGGCCGATTCGCGGGTCGTAGCCCAGCGCGTCGGCCAGCAGGGTCACGTCGGCTCCGACGGCTTCGCACACCTCGGAGATCGCGTTGATGAACGAGATCTTGGTGGCCAGGAACGCGTTGGCCGAAACCTTGACCAGCTCGGCGGTCTCCAGGTCGGTGACCAGGAACGGCACCCCGTCGGCGATCAGCGGCGCGTAGAGCTCGCGCACAGCCGCCTCACCGCGGACTGAATCACGCTGCACACCAACCACAATGCGATCGGGGTGCAGCGTGTCGTGCACGGCATACCCTTCGCGGAGGAACTCCGGGTTCCAGGCCACCTCGACATCCACGTCCACCGGTGCCAGGCCCCGGGCCCGCTCGGCCAGGTCCGCCGCGGTCCCGACCGGGACGGTGGACTTACCGACGATCACCGCCGACCGGCGCAGCCGAGGCACCAGGGTGTCGATGACGGCGTGCACGTGGCGCAGATCGGCGCTGTAATCGCCCTTCTTCTGCGGGGTGCCGACGCCGAGGAAGTGCACGTCGGCGAAATCGGCCGCCTCGTCGTAATCGGTGGTGAACCGCAGCCGGCCGGCAGACAGGTTGTCGTTCAGCACCTTCCGCAGGCCCGGTTCGTAGAACGGGATGTCACCGGCGGCGAGTTTGGCCACCTTGCCCGGGTCGATGTCGACCCCGATCACCTCGTGGCCGAGCTCGGCCATGCCTGCGGCATGTGTCGCGCCCAGATAGCCGGTACCGAAAACGGTGCATCGCATACTGCCTGGATAGGCCGCGATAATGAGCTAGCTGCTACGTGACACTGAGCGGCAGGCCAACGTCAGGTAACGGTTGGTCGCGCAGGCCTAGTGGCCGCCGAATGACGGGAAGGGCCACAGGCCGCCGCCGTCACCGCCACTGCGCGATCCGCCCGACCGCCCAGGGTTCCAATCGCCGGAACCCGAACCACCCGGGTTCCAGTCACCGGAGCCGGAGCCACCGGACCGCCCAGGGTTCCAGTCACCGGATCCCCGGCCCGGGTTCCAGCCCGAGCTCGGAGGCTCCCAGTCATCCGAGCCTGAACCCGGCCACTGCGGAGTTTCGGGTTGGTGGCGCGACGGCGGATCCCATGGCTGGTGACGCTGCGGCGGATCCCACGGCGGCCGGAAGATGTTCGGCAGCCGTGGTGCGGGCGGCAGCACGACCAGCGGCGGGATGTAGGGCGCCGGCGGGTTGTAGATCGGGGCCGGCGGCGGTGCGACGGGGACCGGCGCGGGCGGCGGAGCCTCGGGTGCGGGTGCCGGAGCGGGTGCCTCAGGCGCGGGCGGCGGGTCCGCGGCTGGCTGCTCGACGTAGACCGTGCGCGGCGGTGCCTGCGGCGCGGGCGCTTCCTGGACCACCGGGATCGGGGCCTTGATGGTCTCTGGCGGCGGAGCCGGTGGCGGGGCCGCCGGCTGCGCGGGCTGGGCTTCCGGTACCGGTGCGGCCGCAGGCAGCTTGGCCGGGGCGCTCGGCGCCACCGCGCCCTGCGCCGGGGCGGGGCGCTGATCGACCGTCGGCCGGATACTCACCGCAAGTGAAATAACCAGCGCCACAACGCCAACCACGAACACCGACGTCAGCGCGGAACCCACCAGGAGGAAAGGTTTGCGTTCCTCGTCCAGCGGCATCTCGTCGGCGACGAGGTCCACACCGTCGATGGGATCGGCTCCGACGGGAGCCATCTCGGTGGCCAGCCCGGCCAACGCATAGGCACTGCCCGCGGTGGTCCCGTCGGGATCTTGCGAATAGGCCAGACCGACCGTGGTGGCCTCGAATGCCGGAGCATTGGCGGACGCGAGCGCGGCGCCGCGAGCCAGGGCCATCTCGGGCTCATCCGGGGCACTGACCGGAAGCGACACCAAAGGTTCCAGATGCGCCTTGACCGAGGCGACGTCGACGCCGGCACCGAGCACGAACATGCCGTCCGGCGCGGATTCGGCGGCGTCGACCGCGGCGGCCATATCGGTGAGCACGGCCATGGCGTCGGCACTGTGCAGCGAACGACTCAGGACCTTGACCACCGAACCGTCGTCGGTCTTGACCACCGAGAGCGTCGCGGCGTCGCGATCGATGAACAGCAGCGCCGTGGTGTCGTAACCGACGGCGCGGCCGACGGCCTGGGCCAGTGCAGCGGCGGCGTGACTTTCGGAGACCAGCATGACGTCGTCGATGCCGTGCGCGGTCAGCGTGTCGCGCAGCGCGGCGGCGTCGGAATGGTCGGTCCAGGTGACACCGATCGACTTCAGATGGTGCCCGCCGGAGGTCGCACTCTCCTGCGTTCCGAGGATGGCAGCGACCACCTGATCGGCCGCCGTGGTGGTTGCCGAATCTTCACCGGCGGTGACGTCGAAGACGTCGTGATCGACGGTAACTCCGTCGGCTTTCTCCCCCTCGACCAGCACCATGCGGACCGTTGTAGGTGCCATCGCCACACCCAATACGATGTCCACCGAGCCCTCCAATGTGTTTGCTGCACTGCACTTGTCGCCATTGCGCACACATTCCGCACGAACCGACAACTAGAACCTTTTTCGGTGTAACCAGCTCGTTCGTTACACCTGCGCTCATTAGCTACAGCGCCCAGATTCAGGTCGGACCGCGACGGCATGCTGCGCGCCGGCGCCGGTTAGTTAGACCCTACTCGGCATTACGACAAAGAGCGCCGCCCGGTTCATCCCGCGCTGTCTTCTTCGGCCGGATCTGGGCGTTGATCTCGGTCTCCGAACTGGCCCAGCTGACCCAACGTGCCGCCGAACAATCCCGGCCGGCGCTGCGGCAGGTGCCCGTGCACGCCCTCGGCGTACGCCGACTCAGCATGCTGGGTGAAGTCGACGCCGGTGGTCTCGTCCTCCGGGCTGACCCGGAAGCCCATGAACCGGTCGATCAGCTTGGCGAGCCCGTACGACACAGTGAAGGCGTAGGCCGCCACGACGACCGCGCCCAGCAGCTGCTTACCCAGCTGGGTCAGCCCGCCGCCATAGAAGAGGCCTTGCGGGCCCGCGGTCATCACCTCGGTGGCCAGGAACCCGATCAGCAGCACGCCGACCACGCCGCCGACGAAGTGCACCCCCACCACGTCCAACGAGTCGTCGTACCCGAACCGGAACTTCAGGCCGATCGCAAAGGAACAGACCACACCGGCGGCGAGGCCCACCACGACCGCACCGAGGGTGTTGACCGTGCCGCAGGACGGGGTGATCGCGACCAGACCGGCGACCACGCCGGAGGCCGCGCCGAAAGTGGTCGGCTTGCCGTCGCGGACCTGCTCGACGGTCAGCCAGCCCAGCATGCCCAGGCAGCCGGCGACCAGGGTGTTGAGGAAGATCGCGGCGGCGGTGCCGTTGGCGGCGAGCGCCGAGCCCGCGTTGAAGCCGAACCAGCCGAACCAGAGCAGGCCGACGCCGAGGAGCACGAAGGGCAGGTTGTGCGGGCGCATCGCGTCCTGTTTGAAGCCGATGCGCGGCCCGAGCACCAGGGCCAGCGCCAGGGCCGACGACCCGGACACGATTTCGACGACGAGGCCGCCGGCGTAGTCGAGCACGCCCAGGCCGGCCAGCCAGCCGCCCGGACCCCAGACCCAGTGCGCGACGACGGCGTACACCGCGACGGCCCAGAGCGGTACGAACAGCATCCACGCGGCGAACTTGGCCCGGTCCGCGATGGCGCCGCTGACCAGGGCCGCAGTGATGATCGCGAAGGTCAGCTGGAACGTGGCGAACAACAGCTCGGGCACTGCGCCGTGGGCGGTGCTGGGCGTGATGCCGAGCATCCCGAAGTGCTGCAGGCCGCCGATCAGACCGCCGCCGGCGTCATCCGAGAACGCCAGGGTGTAGCCGACCAGCAGCCAGGCCACCGTGACGAGCGGGATCGAGATGAAGCTCATCATGATCATGTTGAGCACGCCGGTGGTGCGGACCATGCCGCCGTAGAAGATGGCGAGGCCGGGGGTCATCAGCAGGACCAGCGCGGTACTGGCGAGCAGCCAGGCTGTGGCGGCCGGATCGATTTCGGGCACGTCGAGCTCCTTTGGTCTCGACGAGAATGTCGGGCGCGCGTTTCAGCCACGCGGCGCGCGTGTTTCAGCCGTGTTTCGTGTTGCGGTGTGGTTACTGAAAGTTCACCGGGGCTGGGGTTGGCTCGGGCTTGGCCTGGGCGTGCCCCTGCGTCGGCGTCGTTTTCCACACCTGGGCTGTCGATCGCGACTCAAAGTCAAGTGGTTAGCGCAACATCGGGCTATGCGGCTTGGTTGATGAGGGC
>MSTD01000074.1 GCA_001942045.1 Mycolicibacterium porcinum | reverse complement strand
AGCCGCCACCCTGCGGCGGCGGTGGTGGCGGGTAGCCACCTTGCTGAGGCGGAGGCGGATAGCCGCCGGGAGGAGGCGGCGGGTAACCGCCGCCACCGGGTGGTGGCGGTGGCGGGTAACCACCCTGCTGCGGCGGTGGCGGAGGCGGATATCCACCCTCTGGCGGCGGCGGGTAATTCCCGGGCGGGGGCGGTTGATCGGTCACGTCGAAAGCTCTCCTCATCTGCCGATAGCGCTCCGCGAACGGACGCTACTTCTGCCAGCACCTAGATGTACAGACTGCTCCACAGGCAGATTACGCACCGTCAACCCGGTTTGACAGGTCAACACGAGCGCATTCGCTGTGTACAGAAGGACGTTCGTCGCCGTGGCCGGTGATGGTGTCCGTGTTTGCCGGCCCTAGGCCAGCCCACACTAGCTGAGAAGTTGCTGGAGGCAAGGTATTCCGCGTAGCGCGGGGCCTCCGACGTGTCTAGTGGCGAGCCCCACCCTCGGAGAGGAAGCCGAGCAGGTCGTGGCGGGTGAGCACACCGACGGGCTTGCCCTCCTCGACGACCATCACCGCGTCGCAGTCCCGCAGCGACTTTGCCGCCGTGGAGACCAGCTCCCCCGCGCCGATCAGCGGCAACGGCGGGCTCATGTGGTCGGCGACCGCGTCGGCCAGCTTCGCCCGCCCCTCGAAGACCGCGGACAGCAGTTCCCGCTCCGACACACTGCCCGCGACCTCGCCAGCCATCACCGGAGGCTCGGCCCCGACCACCGGCATCTGGGAGACGCCGTATTCGCGGAGGATGCCGATCGCGTCGCGCACGGTTTCCGACGGGTGGGTGTGCACCAGGTCGGGCAGGGCCCCGGACTTACCGCGCATCACGTCTCCGACGGTCGACTGCTCGATCGACCCATCCAGCCGGTTGCGCAGGAATCCGTAGGACGACATCCATGCGTCGTTGAAAATCTTTGAGAGATAACCGCGCCCGCCGTCGGGCAACAACACCACGACGACCGAGTCGGGGCCGGCTTTCTGGGCGACCTCCAGCGCGGCCACGACCGCCATGCCGCAGGATCCACCGACCAGCAGCGCCTCCTCGCGAGCCAGCCGCCGGGTCATGTCGAACGAATCGGCGTCGGAGACCGCGATGATCTCATCGGGTACCGCGGGGTCGTAGGCCGACGGCCAGAAGTCCTCGCCGACGCCTTCCACCAGATAGGGGCGACCGGTCCCGCCGGAGTACACCGAGCCCTCCGGGTCGGCGCCGATGATCTTCACCTTCCCGTCCGATACCTCTTTGAGGTACCGGCCGGTGCCGGTGATGGTGCCGCCGGTGCCGACGCCGGCCACGAAGTGCGTCACCGTCCCCTCGGTGTCCGCCCAGATCTCCGGCCCGGTGGTCTCGTAGTGACTCTCCGGCCCCATCGGATTGGAGTACTGATCGGGCTTCCAGGCGCCGTCGATCTCCTCGACGAGGCGGTTGGAGACGCTGTAGTAGCTGTCCGGGTGATCCGGCGGCACGGCCGTCGGGCACACCACGACTTCGGCGCCGTAGGCGCGCAACACATTCTGCTTGTCCTCGCTGACCTTGTCGGGGCAGACGAAGATGCACTTGTATCCGCGGGTCTGGGCGACCAGCGCCAGGCCGACGCCGGTGTTGCCGGACGTCGGTTCGACGATGGTGCCGCCGGGTTTGAGCTCACCGCTGGCCTCGGCGGCCTCGATCATCTTGGCCGCGATGCGGTCCTTGGAGCTGCCGCCGGGGTTCAGGTACTCGATCTTGGCCAGGACCCTGCCGGATCCCTCGGGGACAACTGAGTTCAGCTGTACCAGCGGGGTATTGCCGATGAGCTCACTGATGTGCCTGGCGATGCGCATACGTCAATGGTCTCAGGCCCGCCGAAAGCTCACCAGGTGGCCTCGCGAATGTACTCACCGATCTGGCGCAACGAGCGCTTTGCCTCGGACACCATCGGCGACGCGAGCTGGAATACGTGCATCTGACCGGGCCAGATCCGGAGCTCGACGGGCACTCCAGCGGCGGCCAGCATGTGCGCGGCTTTTCGCGCGTCGCTGAGCAGAACCTCCGAGCCCGACGCGTGGATCAGCGTGCGCGGCAGACCGGACTCGACGTGGTCGAGGGGCTCGTAGACCTCTTCGCCCTTACGGGCGGCCGCGCGCTCGACCAACTCGACGAGGGCGTCGAACGCCTTGGCGGGGAACATCGCGTCGGTGTGCATGTTCGGGTGGTTGGCCCGGGATTCGTTGTCGATCTCGAACAGCGGCGACATCGTCACCAACGCGGCGGGCATCTCGCCCTCGTCGACGAGGCGCTCGGCCAGCGCCAGCGACAGGTAGCCACCCGCCGAGTCGCCGGCCAGCACGATCTGGTCCGGCTGGTAGCCGGTCAGCCGCAGCCAGCGGTAGGCGTCGTAACAGTCGTCCATCGCGGTGCCCACCGAGTGCTTGGGCACCATCCGATAGTCGACCACGAGCACCGGGCTGTCGGCGTATTCGGACAGCGCCGTGACGATGCCGGAGTGGGTGTTGGCCCCGCAGGCCAGGAACGCACCACCGTGCAGGTAGAGGATGACGCTGCGTTTCCCGTCGGCGGGCAGTACGCCGTCGGCGCGCACGAGTTGTGCGGTGCAGTTGGGCAACGCGATCGTGGCCTTGATCGTCCCGGGAGCCGGGCGGATCAGTCGAGCGGCGAAATTGACCAGCCCGAACGGCCACGGCAGATGCGGTACGTGGCTACCGATTGCCAGGGTCGGCTTGATTGTCAGCATCGCCGCCAGCGAAACCAATCGGCCTGCCAGGCTCGGCCCGTCTTCGACCACCTCGACGGGTGCGCCGTCACTGACCGGAAACCGACGCCCGCGGTAGGCCCTAGCTGGGCTTACGCCAGCATGATGCGACCTGGATACCTTGCTCGGTGCAGTCATCGTCACCACTTCCTACGTCTTTGTAGTGCTAGGTGCGCTTCGTCACTCAGACAACCCGGGTAACTTAGCTTGACATCCGTAAACAGTTCAACAGTCAAATAAACTGAATTGATACCGGACTTGATACAGCACCGTGATCGCCACGCTGAGGCGCCACGCTGACAACCCGCCTGATCCACTTAGACTGATCTCGTGGGCACACCGCGTCGGTCGACCATCGCCCTCGCCGCTGCGGCGACGCTGGCGTCTACTGGATCGGTTTACATCGGAGCACGCAACCTGTTGAACGGGCAGGCCGACAAGGCCCGTCAGGTGATCCCCAAGTCATGGGACATCCCGCCCCGCGCCGACGGCGTGTATCGCCCGGGCGGCGGGCCGGTCGAGAAGTGGGAACGCGGGGTTCCGTTCGACATCCACCTGATGATCTTCGGCGACTCCACGGCCACCGGGTACGGCTGCCACGTACCCGACGAAGTGCCCGGGGTGCTGATCGCGCGGGGTGTGGCCGAACAAACCGGTCAACGAATCCGGTTGAGCACCAAGGCGATTGTCGGCGCCACCTCCAAAGGGCTGTCCGGCCAGATCGACGCCATGTTCGTCGCAGGCCCACCGCCGGACGCCGCGGTGATCATGATCGGCGCCAACGACATCACCAAGCCCAACGGCATCGGCGCCTCGGCGCGCCGCACCGGCGACGCGGTACGCCGGTTGCGGTCGGCGGGCGCGGTCGTCGTGGTCGGCACCTGCCCCGACTTCGGGGTGATCACCGCCATCCCCCAGCCGCTGCGCTGGTACGCCCGCAACCGCGGCCTGCGTCTGGCCCGGGCCCAGGCCGGTGCGGTGCGGGCCGCAGGCGGCGTTCCCGTGCCGTTCTCCGATCTGCTGGCCCCAGAGTTCTACAAGGCCCCTGACCTGCTGTTCTCCGAGGACATGTTCCATCCGTCAGCTGCCGGCTACGCGCTGGCGGCCAAGCAGTTGCTGCCCGCGCTGTGTACCGCCCTCGGCGAATGGGACGGGGACGCGGCGCTGGAATCGGGGGCTGCCGATACCAGCACACTGCTGACCCGTCTGGGCAGTGTCAGCAGGCTGTGGCGCCGCTCGACCGGGGTGCCCGCACCCATCGTGGTGCACGCGGGCTAGTTTCAACCTGAGTTTTCAAGCCATTCGATTAGCAGGAGCCGTCATGCCTGAAGCCGTCATCGTTGCCACCGCCCGCTCACCCATCGGCCGGGCCGGCAAGGGATCACTCGTCACCATGCGGCCCGATGATCTCGCCGCCCAGATGGTGAAGGCCGTTCTCGACAAGGTGCCCGCGCTGGACCCGCGCGACATCGACGACCTGATCATGGGCTGTGGCCAGCCGGGCGGAAAGTCCGGCTTCAACATCGGCCGCACCGTCGCAGTCCAGCTGGGCTACGACTTCCTGCCCGGCACCACCGTCAACCGCTACTGCTCGTCGTCGCTGCAGAGCACCCGGATGGCGTTCCACGCGATCAAGGCCGGCGAGGGTCACGCCTTCATCTCGGCCGGTGTGGAGACTGTGTCGCAGTTCGCCAGCGGCAACGCCGACGGCTGGCCCGACACCAAGAACCCGCTGTACGCCGACGCCATGGCCCGCAGTGAGCAGGCTGCCACCGGCGCCGAGGAATGGCACGATCCGCGCGAGGACGGCCTGCTGCCCGACGTCTACCTCGCCATGGGCCAGACCGCCGAGAACGTCGCGCTGCACACCGGCATCAGCCGGGAAGATCAGGACCACTGGGCGGTGCGCTCGCAGAACCGCGCCGAGGAGGCCATCAACTCCGGCTTCTTCGCCCGCGAGATCACCCCGGTCACGCTGGCCGACGGCACCGTCGTGTCCACCGATGACGGCCCGCGTGCCGGCACCACCTACGAGAAGATCAGCCAGCTCAAGCCGGTGTTCCGCCCGAACGGCACCGTGACCGCAGGCAACGCCTGCCCGCTGAACGACGGCGCCGCCGCGCTCGTCGTGATGAGCGATGTGCGGGCCAAGGAGCTGGGCCTGACCCCGCTGGCCCGCGTGGTGTCGACCGGTGTGTCCGGCCTGTCGCCCGAGATCATGGGCCTGGGCCCGATCGAGGCCGTCAAGAAGGCGCTCGCCAACGCGAAGATGACCATCGACGACATCGACCTCTACGAGATCAACGAGGCGTTCGCCGTGCAGGTGCTCGGCTCGGCCCGCGCTCTGGGCATGGACGAGGACAAGCTGAACGTGTCCGGTGGCGCGATCGCTTTGGGTCACCCGTTCGGCATGACCGGTGCCCGCATCACCGCCACGCTGCTGAACAACCTGCAGACCCACGACAAGACCTTCGGCGTCGAGACTATGTGCGTCGGTGGCGGCCAGGGTATGGCGATGGTGGTGGAGCGCCTCTCCTAATTGGCTCTAAGTGGCGTTGACTCTGCGCGGAGGGCGCAAAAGTGCGAGTAGCTTGCGCCCTCACCGCAGAGTCAACGGCTCGGCGACCTCGTTCCACGCACGACGTAGGCGCCGGAGGATGTCGGGCCGACGGTGGCCGGCGGCCACTTGGATCGTGGTCCATCCGGCTCGCCTGATGTATTCGTGGCGGATGATGTCGTAACCGAGCGCATCAGCGTGCTGCACGCCGTCGTATTCGACCGCGAGCATGTGCTCCTCCCACCCCATATCCAGGTAGTACCGCGGCCGGCCGGGCGGACCTGGCACCGGGATCTGCGTCTGCGGTCGTGGGTAACCCGCGCCGACAATCATCAGCCGAAGCCACGTTTCCTGCGGGGACTGCGCCCCAGGGTCATAGAGGTCGAGAGCGGTTTCGAGCTGACGCAACCCCCGCACGTGCCGATGGCAATCGGCCAGCGCCAAAACATCGACAGCTTTCAATCCCGTCGCATTGCCGAGAGCGTCGAGTCGGGCTACGGCGTCACCGAGTCGGCAGCGCCGGCCGAGGTCGAAGGCGGTCCGCTCTGGTGTCGTAGTGCTGAGCTCATCGAGCAGTTGGGACTCGCCCGGCAGCAACAGATCTGCACGGGTGATGACGCTTCGTGGAGCCCTCGCGTTCGCCCAGATCAACTCGACTGGAACATCGTCGTCAACCCATTTCGCTTGATGCAGAGCGGAAGCCGCGAGCCCGGCAACCACCCCTTCCCGTTGCGACCACAGCCACGCCGCCTTAGTTCTGCGCACCAGAGTCGGGGCTGCGCGCTTGTCGAGATAGACGTTTGGCATCAGCGGGCGGTAGTAGCGGCGTAATTCGTAGCGGGTCAGCGCGCCGCAGGCGAGAGCCTCGCTGCCGACGAACGGATCAGTGCCGATGTCCATCGCCACAGGCTGGTTTCGGTAACCGACATTCGTCGCCCGCCCGCGGTGCACCGAGCGCCCGGCTGTGGATGAATCGGACGCTGGGGATAATCCGGACCCGGTTCACTCCGCGCCCAGGGCGCAAAAGTGCGAGTAGCCAACGCCCTCAACGCAGAGTCAACGCAAAACCCCAAAAGAAAAAGGCGCCCGCAATCGCGGACGCCTTTCTCGGGGCAGGGTCGCTAGTCGTTGTTGAAGTACGACAGCAACCGGAGGATTTCGATGTACAGCCAGACCAGGGTGACGGTCAGGCCCAGGGCGATGCCCCACGCGGCCTTCTCCGGAGCACCGGCACGGATCATCTGGTCTGCGGCGTCGAAGTCGATCAGGAAGCTGAACGCCGCCAGCGCGATGACGAACAGCGAGAACGCGATCGACAGGCCGCCGCCGGAGCGCAGGCCCAGGCCCTCACCGCCGCCGACACCGAACATCGCGAGCACGAAGTTCACCAGGATCAGTGCGAGCACGCCGAACATCGCGGCGACGATCATCCGGGTGAACTTGGGCGTCACGCGGATGGCGCCGGTCTTGTAGACCACGAGCATGCCGATGAACACACCGATCGAGGCCACCACGGCCTGGAAGATCATGGTGGGTCCGCCGGTGGACACCAGGTTGGCGAACAGGAACGACGCGCCGCCGAGGAACAGGCCCTCCAGCGCCGCGTAGGTCAGCACGATGGCCGGGTTGTCCTGCTTGCGGCCGAAGGTGGCGATCAGCACCATCACCAGGCCGCCGAGGCCGCCGATGAGGGTGAACGGCCCCATCAGGGCATTGTTCGCAGCGATGAGGAAGTAGGACACGACGGCGACGGCCGAGACGACGGCCAGCGTGATACCGGTCTTGGTCACGACGTCATCGATGGTCAGCGGCCGGGAGACCCCAGTCTGCGGCTGTTGCAGGTACTCCTGCGCGTAGGGCTGCGCCTGCACCTGCTGTGCACCGAAGCCGGCGGCTCCGGTACCGAATTGTGCGTATCCGCCCTGCGTCTTCGGCAGGCTGCGGAATACCGGGTTGCTGGTTTCGCGCACCGTCGGGTTCCTCTCCTATGAGATGTTCGGTAACGAACTACTAGCTCAACGATCGATGTTCCGGACAGGTTCCCGTGGAGGCGAAATGATTCCCAGGAAACTGACAGGTTTGATCTTGAGGCAAACCCTACCCGTAGCGCACGCTCCCTGGGTGCCCGAACTAGATTGCAACTCGTGACCGAAAACGAGGACGTCCTAGTAAGTGTCCGCAACGGCGTCGGAATCCTCACGCTGAACCGGCCCAAGGCGATCAACTCGCTCAACGATGCGATGGTCGCGGGCATGTCCGAAGCCCTGCACGCCTGGGCGGACGACGACTCCGTTCACACCGTGCTGCTGACCGGTTCCGGCGAACGCGGTTTGTGCGCGGGTGGCGACGTGGTGGCGCTCTATCACAGCGCCAAAGCCGACGACGGGGCCGCGCAACGGTTCTGGTACGACGAATACCTGCTCAACGCCTACATCGGCAGCTATCCCAAGCCCTACGTGGCGCTGATGGACGGCATCGTGATGGGCGGCGGCGTGGGTGTCGCGTCCCACGGCAGCGTCCGGATCGCCACCGACACCACCAAGATGGCGATGCCCGAGGTGGGCATCGGCTTCATCCCCGACGTCGGCGGCACCTACCTGCTCTCCCGCGCTCCCGGTGCGCTCGGCCTGCATGCCGCACTCACCGGTGCACCGTTCTCCGGAGCCGACGCGATCGCCATGGGGTTCGCCGATCATTACGTGCCCCATGACAAGTTGGCCGCGTTCACCGAGTCCGTCATCGCCGACGGGGTCGAGCACGCCCTGGCCACCTATGCCATCGATCCGCCCGCCAGCCCGCTGCTCGAACAACGCGCCTGGATCGACGAGTGCTACGCGGGCGACACCGTCGCCGACATCCTCGCCGCGCTCGGGGGCCACGATGCGACCGCCGCGAAAGATGCCGCGAAGCTCATCGCCACCCGCTCCCCCATCGCTCTGGCCGTGACGCTGGAAGCGGTGCGCCGGGCAGCCAAGCTGGAGACACTGGAGGACGTGCTGCAGCAGGAGTACCGGACCTCGAGCGCATCGGTGAAATCCCACGATTTCGTCGAGGGCATCCGGGCACAGCTCGTCGACAAGGACCGCAACCCGCAGTGGTCCCCCGCCTCGCTCTCCGCGGTCACCCCCGCCGACGTCGAGGCGTACTTCGTTCCGGCAGAACCCGATCTGACCTTCCAGGAGGAGACCAAATGAGTGAGTTCGAGACGATCCTGGTGACCCGCACCGACCGGGTCGCCACCATCAAGCTGAACCGGCCCAAGGCGCTCAACGCGCTCAACAGCCAGGTGATGACCGAAGTCACCACGGCCGCAGCCGAACTCGACAACGACCCCGGCATCGGCGCGATCATCGTCACCGGAAACGAGAAGGCCTTCGCCGCGGGCGCGGACATCAAGGAGATGGCCGATCTGTCGTTCGCCGACGTGTACTCGGCCGATTTCTTCGAGCTGTGGTCGAAGTTCGCGGCCACCCGCACCCCGACGATCGCCGCGGTCGCCGGTTACGCCCTCGGCGGCGGCTGCGAGCTGGCGATGATGTGCGACATCCTGATCGCCGCGGATTCGGCGAAGTTCGGTCAGCCCGAGATCAAGCTGGGCGTGCTGCCGGGCATGGGCGGCAGCCAGCGGTTGACGCGGGCGATCGGCAAGGCCAAGGCGATGGATCTGATCCTGACCGGCCGCACCATCGACGCCGTCGAGGCTGAGCGGGCCGGCCTGGTTTCCCGCCTGGTTCCGGCGGACTCGCTGATCGACGAGGCCCTGGGGGTGGCCGAGACCATCGCCGGGATGTCGCTGTCGGCCTCCCGGATGGCCAAGGAAGCGGTCAACCGCGCCTTCGAGTCGAGCCTGGCCGAGGGTCTGCTCTACGAGCGCCGACTGTTCCACTCGGCGTTCGCCACCGCCGACCAGAAGGAAGGCATGGCGGCGTTCGCAGAGAAGCGCGCCGCGAACTTCACCCATCGCTAAGGTCTGACGGGTGACCGACACCGCCGAACCCGAGGCCGACGCACCCGAAGTCCAGTCCGGTGACGAGGACAAACCTGTCTGGTGGGCGCGTCATTACACGTTCTTCGGGACGGCGGTGGGTCTGGTATTCGTCTGGTTCTCGCTGACGCCGTCGCTGCTGCCCCGCGGCCCGCTGTTCCAGGGCCTGGTCAGCGGCGCGGCGGGCGCGACCGGTTACGGGCTGGGCGTGTTCGGGGTGTGGCTGGTCCGCTACATGCGTTCGGCGGAAACCAGCCCGCGGGCACCGAAGTGGGCGTGGTTGTCCCTGCTGGCCGTCGGCATCGTCGGCCAGGTCCTGATGATCGTCTACTTCCACATCTGGCAGGACGAGATCCGGGACTTCATGGGTGTGCCCCGGCTGAAGTTCTGGGATCACCCGTTGACGGCGGTGCTGTCGCTGGTGGTGTTGTTCGCGTTCGTCGAGCTGGGCCAGCTGATCCGCAAGCTGGTGCGGTTCCTGGACCTCAAGTTCGATCGCTTTCTGCCGCCACGGGTTTCGGCCGTTGTGGTGGTGGCCCTGCTGCTGGCGTTGAGCATCGCGCTGCTCAACGGGGTGGTGGTCCGGGTGGCGATGGACACCATCAACCGGACGTTCGCGGCGGTCAACGACGAGAGCGATCCCGACTTCCCCGCCCCGATGACGCCGCTGCGCTCGGGCGGGCCGCAGTCGCTGGCCGACTGGGAGTCACTGGGCCATCAGGGCCGGGTGTTCGTGTCGGCCGGCCCTACCGTGCAACAACTTTCGCGGTTCAGCGGCAAACCCGCGATCGAACCGATCCGCGCCTACGCCGGCCTGCACTCCGCCGACGGCATCAAGGCGACGGCGGCGTTGGCGGCCAAGGAATTACAGCGCACCGGCGGGCTGAACCGCGCCGTGGTCGCGGTGGCCACCACCACGGGCACGGGTTGGATCAACGAGGCCGAGGCCTCGGCGCTGGAGTACATGTACAACGGCAACACCGCGATCGTGTCGATGCAGTACTCGTTCCTGCCGAGCTGGTTGTCGTTCCTGGTCGACCAGGAGAACGCGCGGCAGGCCGGACAGGCACTGTTCGAGGCGGTCGACGCGCTGGTGCGGGCGATGCCGGAGGCCCAGCGGCCCAAGCTCGTGGTGTTCGGCGAAAGCCTGGGATCGTTCGGCGGCGAGGCGCCGTTCCTGTCGCTGAACAATCTCGTCGCCCGCACTGACGGCGCGCTGTTCTCGGGCCCGACGTTCAAGAACACCATCTGGACGACGCTTACCCGTGACCGCGACGCCGGCTCCCCGGAGTGGCTGCCGATCTACGACGACGGAGAGAACGTCAGGTTCGTCGCGAAGGCCGAGAATCTGGACCGACCCGACGCGCAATGGGGTCACCCCCGCGCGGTGTACTTGCAGCACGCGTCGGACCCGATCTCGTGGTGGACGCCCGACCTGCTGTTCGCCAAGCCGGACTGGCTGCGTGAGCCCCGCGGGTACGACGTGTCCCGCCGCATGGAGTGGATCCCGATCGTGACGTTCCTGCAGGTGTCTGCGGACATGGCGGTTGCCGTCGACGTGCCCGACGGACACGGACACGTCTACGTCCAGAATGTGGCCGACGCCTGGGCGGCGATCCTGCAGCCGCCGGGCTGGACACCGGAGATGACGGCGAAGCTCCGCCCGCTGCTGAACAACAACGAAAACGCCTGAGCGTCAGGACGATTACACCTGGCCGGCGGCCACCAGAGCGTGATACCCGCCGACGACATCGGTGGACCGGTGCAGACCCAGGTCGATCAGGGCGGCGGCGGCCAGGCTGGAGGTGTAGCCCTCCGAGCACAGGATCACCCAGTAGACGTCGTCGTCGACGGCTTGCGGGATCCGCGCGTCGCTGGTGGGGTCGCAGCGCCATTCCAGCACGTTGCGCTCGATGACCAGCGCCCCCGGCACCGAGCCCTCGGCGGCACGTTGAGCGGCCGGTCGGATGTCGACCAGCACGGCGCCGGAATCCAGCGCCTCGGGCAGGTCCGCGGCGGACAGGCGATGCAGCCGGGCACGGGCCTGCTCCAGCACGGTGTCGATGCGGCTCATCGCTGTCACTCCGGCGCGTCGGTCAGTTCGGTGCGGTTGCGCCGCAACGTGTTCTGGGGTGTCACCTCGTAGTAGGACATCGCGGTGAGCGGCGGTGAGTAGGCATGCACGCTCAGCGTCGGTCCGGTCACCGTCACCGGACCGGAGGCATGGACGACGTCGTGCACCCAACCCAGCGGGAACGCGGCCTGATCGCCTGCCGTGAGCCGGCGCTGCCTCAGCAGCTCGCCGTCCCAACGGGTTTCGCGCAGTGAGCCGGACACCACGGTCAACGCACCCAGTGAGCCGCCGTGGTCGTGCAGTTCGGTCGACTTGCCGGGTACCCAGCTGATCAGCCAGACCTCGACCTCGTCGTCACCGGACAACCGGGTGTACCACCGGTCGTCCTTCGGCAGCCCTCTCAGCAGCCGGTCGTAGCGGCCGGACAACACGTCGTCAGCGGCGCGGTCGGTGGTGTGGAGCAGATCGGGCAGTCGCAGCCGGGTTGGCGCCGAGACGGCAGGGACGGGTGCAAGCGTGGACAGCATCAGTGAAGCTCCAGGAACGACGGGATCAGGGCAGACGGGCGCACTAGCAAGCCCGACAACACTCCTGGAATCCGGTCCGTTCCGTCACGGCCGCCAGTGTTGCATAGATTGGCGGGATGCGCCGTTACACGTGGACCACACGCTTGACCGCCGGAGCCGCCACAGCCGCCGGGCTGGGCCTGCTGATCGGATGCTCGACGGATTCCGGCAAGGACCAGTCCGGAGCATCCACGGCACCTGCTCCGCAGGCGACGACGACCGCCGAGGCGGCCACCCCGACGGCCAAGCCCGGTGAGGTGGCGACGTCGCCGGGTGGGGTCACGACGGCAGTCGGCGCCGACGCGCAGTCCACCGAAGAGGAGTATTTCCAGGCCTGTCATGCCGCGAAGGTCTGGATGCAGGCCAAGGGTGGTGACCTCAAGGCCCAGATCGAGCCGTACCTGGCGAGCGTCCAGGCGCCCGATGCGGCGCCCGGCCCTGGCACGTACAACGTGCCGTGGGCCCAGCTGGAGCCGGGCCGTCAGGCAGCCGTCATCGTGGCAGCGCGGGCTGCGGCCGACGAGCTCTGCAGCTAGTTCGAATCACGCTGCGGCGAATCCCCCGGTTCGCCGCGCTGGGCGGCCACCCACGCACGGCCCCGTTCGACCGCCACGTCGAGCGCGCCGAAGATCCGGTCTGACGCCGGGACGACGCCATCGGCGCCCAGCAGGTCATCGAGCCCACCGCGAAGCAGCACCTCCGCGGTCCCGGGGTTGACCCCGGCGATGATCAGCCTGCCGTTGTTGGCCGACAGTTGGCCGGCCCAGCGGCGCAGCGCCTTGATGGTCACCGATGACGGGACGTCGGGTAGCGCCCGCATGCTGAGCACCACGACCGCGTTGGTGGTGCCTTCGGCGCGCGGCCAGGTCTCGTCGATCCGGGCCACCTCGGCGAACAGACCCACACCGGCGTAGTGCAGGACGGTGACGTCGTTGCTGGCGCACCGCTCCGGCACGGGCGCTTCCTCCCAGCCGCCGTCCGCGGCCGGTTTGAGCGCCATCAATTGCGCGGCCTCGGCCGCCTTGGCGCAGTAGAGCACCAACGAGGTGATCACGCCGATGACGATCGCGGTGTGCAGGGGCAGCTGTGTGGTGGCGGCGAAGGTGACCAGCATGGCGACGGCCGACAAGGGCGCGACGCGCAGTACCAGCTTGATGTCGGGCAGCCGGCCGACGACGAGTTCGGCCCCGATCACCAGGATCAGCCCGCCGATCACGGGCATTGGGATGATCTCCGCGGCCGAGCCCGCGACCAGCACCAGCACGGCGAGCCAGAGCCCGGCGAAGATACCGGCCCACCGGGTCTGGGCGCCGGCCGAGGTGGCCACCCCGGTGCGCGAAAGGGAACCGCCGGCGGGCAGCGCGCCGAACATGCCGCCTGCCACGTTTGCCGCGCCCTGGGCCAGGAAATCACCGTTCATGTTGGTGCGGCTGCCGTCCGGATTCGGTACGGCGGCAGAGATTCCCGCGGCTTGAGCCAGCGCGACAAGTGCCACCGCGACGCCGCCGACGATCAGCTCGGGCATCGCGGCAAAGTTCGGAACCGTCACCGGTGGAAGTGCATTCGCGATCGACGCGATGTCGCCCACGGTTTCGACGTCGATGTGCGCCACGGCAACCACCGCAGTCACCACCACGAGGGCGAGCAACGTCGCGAACGATTCGAGTGGCTTGATGAAGTGGAACACCGCCCACACCGCGACCGTGCCAAGCGCTACCGCGACGGCGGCTGGGTGCCATAGCCCGATATGGGCGAGGGAGTCGATGAATTTGCCAATAGTGTTGCCGCTCTGCGGTTTGTAACCCGTCGCGTCGCCGAGGACGCCTGCCACGATCTGCAGCGCGATGCCGGTGGAGAAGCCGGTCATCACGGCGTTGGAGACGAAGTTCATGATCGAGCCGAACCGCAGCAGACCGAACAGCAGCATCACCACACCGACCACCACGGCCAGTGCGGCGACATTTGCCGGGTCCGCCGGATCCAGGCCGGCCTCCTTGAGCACGCTGCGCGATGTCAGCGCGATCGCGCTGGTCAGCGTGGTCACCATCAGCACCGTGCGGGCGAACAACGACCCGATGATCCCGGGCATGACACCGGCATAGATGCCGGTGACCGGGTTGAATCCGCCGATGCTGGCGTAGGCCATGCCCTCGGGTATGGAGAACAGACCCGTGACCAGTCCGGCTATGACATCACGGGGCTTGGGACGGCCGAGCTTACGAACGAACGTTGGCGTACCCACCCGTCAACCCTCCCACGATTGCGTGCGTCGTGGGCGATACTTCGAATGTGCGCGTGCCGGGAATCCTTCCGTATCAGCGGGTGTGGCTACGCGCCGACGTAGTCGCCGGTCTGGCTGCCGGGGCCGTGATCATTCCGCAGGCCATGGCGTACGCCACCGTGGCGCACATGCCGGTCCAGTTCGGTTTGTACACCTGCATGCTGCCGTTGGTGATCTACGCGTTCATCGGCGGGTCCCGCACCACCAGCGTCACCACCACGTCGACGATCGCCACCCTGAGCGCCTCGACGATGATCGGTGCGGGGATCGCCGCCGGCTCACCGGATGCGCAGGCCCATCTGATCACCTTGACGCTGCTGGTCGGCGCGTTCCTGTTGGCTGCGCGGCTCCTGCGGCTCGGCGCGATCATCGAGAACATCAACGAGGCGACGCTGCTCGGACTCAAGGCCGGCGTCGGCCTGACGGTAGCGGCCGCGCAGGTGCCCAAACTGTTTGGCGTGGAGGATAATCCGCATGCCACCGGCTTCTTCCACATCCTGTGGTCGGCGCTGGGCAAGCTCGGTCAGGCGAACGTCCCCACCGTGCTGCTGTCCATTGTCACCATCACGCTGCTCCTGCTGATCGGCAAGTTCGCACCGTTGGTGCCGGGTCCGCTGATCGTGGTGGCGCTGGGAATCGTGCTGGCGGCGTTCGGCGGACTGCCGTCGATGGGCGTGGCGTTGATCCCCGAGGTGCCACAAGGCATTCCGCTGCCGGCACTGCCCGCCCTCGACCATGTGGGGCATCTGATCCCCGGTGCGCTGGCCATCGCGATGATGGCGTTTCTGGAGACGGTCGCGGTGGCGCGTGGCGTTCGTCGGCCCGGGGAGCCGCAGATCGATGCCGACCGCGAATTGTCCGCCAATGGCATTGCCGCAGTGGTGGGTTCGTTCTTCCACACGCTGCCGCCGGCCGGTGGGTTCTCCCAGACCGGGATGAACCTGCGCACCGGGGCCCGGTCCCAGGTCTGCGGTCTGGTCACCGCGGCGCTGGCCGTGCTGGTCGCGGTGTTCCTGGCGCCGGTGCTCTCGAAGCTGCCGCAGGCCACGCTCGGCGCGATGGTGTTGGTCGCGGTGCTCGGATTGATCGATGTCGGCGCGCTGCGGCGGTTGTACCGGTTCGACAAGCTGGAATTCAGCCTGGCCGCGATCGTCGGGGTGTTCGGCCTGACGGTCGGCCTCCTGCCCGCGGTAGGGGCCGGGGTCCTGCTCACCCTGTATTTCGTGCTGCGGGAAGCCAATCGGGCGCACGTCGTTCAGGTCAGCGCCCAACCACTGGTGCTGCGGTTCGACCTCGGCCTGTACACCGCGAACCTGCGCGCCAATGTCGACGCGGTGCTCACCAAGGTCGCTGCGGCTGAACCGCGTCCCGACGTCGTCGTGCTCGATCTGTCCCGGCTGCCGTGGCTCACCTCCACGATCCTCGACGGATTGCGGGATCTGGAGGCCGAGCTCAGTGGTGTCGAGGTCCGCTACACCGGTCTGCGCGACGACCTGCACCAGATGGCGAAACGCTGGCCGTGGTGGCAGGAGGTGGAAGCGCAGGGTCGCTATGAGTAGAGCCCGCGTAGCTGTCCGGCACGGGCGACACGTTCGACAGCCAGGCAGGTCGCAGCCGCACGCAGCGGTCGCCGGAGTTTCTCGGCGTGTGCGCTGACCTGCTCCCAGGCGGTCAGCATGTGTTCGGCCAGGCGCGTCTCGACTTCGTCGGCACCCCACCAGTAGGCCTGATTGGCTTGCACCCATTCGAAATACGAGACGATGACGCCGCCCGCATTGGCCAGAATGTCCGGAACCAACAGTGTCCCAGCGTCATTGAGCAGACGATCCGCCTCCGGGGTGGTGGGCCCATTGGCTCCCTCGACGACGACGGTGGCCTTCACCTGCCCCGCATTACCACCGTGGATCACCCCTTCGACGGCCGCGGGAACCAGCAGATCGACGTCTGCCGCAAGCAGGTCTTCATTACTGATCGCGTCGGCTTCCGCGAAGCCGCGCACCGAACCGGTGGCGTCGACGTGACGCGCCAGGGCCGCGATGCCCAGGCCGGTGTCGGCCCTGACCGCGCCGTACTGGTCGGACACCGCGACGACGCGCACGCCGGCTTCGTCGAGGAAGCGCGCCGCGTGCCGACCGACCTTCCCGAAGCCCTGCACCGCGGCGGTGGCGCCCTGGGGTTTGATGCCGCGAGACCGCAGCGCGGCCAGTGCGACGTGCACCACCCCGCGCGATGTCGACGTGGCGCGGCCCAGCGAACCGCCCAAACTCACCGGCTTTCCAGTGGTGACGCCGAGAACGGTGTGTCCCTGCTGGGCGGAATAGGTGTCCATCATCCAGGCCATGGTCTGCTCGTCGGTGCCGACATCGGGTGCGGGGATGTCGTGGTCCGGCCCGATCAGCGGACTGATCTCGCTGGTGTAGCGGCGGGTGATTCGTTCGAGTTCGGCGCGGCTGTACTGACGCGGATCGACGCGGATGCCGCCTTTCGCCCCGCCGTAGGGCACATCGAGCAGGGCGCACTTCCACGTCATCCACATCGCCAGGGCACGGACCTCATCGAGCGTGACGTCGGCGGAATAGCGCAGTCCGCCCTTGGCCGGGCCGCGAGAGACGTTGTGTTGTACGCGATGTCCGATGAACAGTTCCATCTCACCGGAATCTCGACGCAGCGGGACGGCCACAGTGAGCTCGCGGCGGGGATTGGCCAGTAATTCGTACATTCCGTCGTCGTAGCCCAGGATCGTGACAGCATCGCGGAGTTGGGCTCGTGCGTCGTCGAACGGGTGGGCGATCTCGGCCGCGGTGTGTTCGATCGTGGTCAAAAATTCTCCCTCTGTTGGTTGACCAGATGCAGGCCGCCGGCGCGAGCCAGGCCCGAAATGTCCTTCCACCGATGCTAATTGGCATCACCGCCGCGCGGCGGATACCGAGCTCGTCTCAAACCATGTTCTAAGACTTGCCGATGCCCACGGACGCAATGGGCGAGGTAGCGACCATCTCCCCGCGTGCTTCAAAATGGAGGTATGCGTGTTGCTCTGGCCCTCGGCAGTGGCGGGGCTCGCGGCTACGCGCACATCGGGGTGATCAACGAGCTGCACGACCGTGGTTACGAGGTCGTCGGCGTATCCGGGTCATCGATGGGCGCGCTGGTCGGCGGGTTGCATGCGGCCGGCAAGCTCGACGAGTTCGCCGACTGGGCACGGACTTTGACTCAACGGGCGGTGTTGCGGCTGTTGGACCCGTCGATCACCGCGGCCGGCATCCTGCGTGCGGAGAAGATTCTCGATGCGGTCCGCGAGATCATCGGCGAGGCCACGATCGAGGGGCTGCCCATCCCCTACACGGCCGTCGCGACCGACCTGATCGCGGGCAAGTCGGTCTGGCTGCAGCGCGGCCCGCTGGACTCGGCGATCCGGGCGTCGATCGCCATCCCCGGCGTG
>MSTD01000073.1 GCA_001942045.1 Mycolicibacterium porcinum | reverse complement strand
GGCACGGCGGGGTGTCGCGCCAACTGTTGACCGATCACCCGTCGGCGGCGTCGATCGCGGTGGCGTCCATCTGACGGACCTCGGCCCGGGGATGACTGCCGAGATCAGTCGCGGCGATCCGGGCCACCGAGTCCGCGTCGATGTCGGTGACGGTGACGTGCGCCGACGGGTGATCGGTCAACAGTTGGCGCGACACCCCGCCGTGCCCGGCCCCCAATTCCAAGATCCGCGGATCGGGCACGTCGGCGACGAGATCGAGCGCTATCGCAGCGAATCGCTGATGGTTCTTGAAGAACCGGCCGGTCCAGTCCAAGGCCCCGATCACCTGAGTCTTGGTGGATTCGTCGACATCGTCGCGGTCCAGGTATTCCAACCGGTCGGTCTCGAGCAGCCGGTCCAGGCACGACGCCCGGAATCCACCCCGTGGCATCCGGTCGATATCTGAGGGGTCGGTGGCCATGTAGGCCATCATGGACCAATGCCGGGCGACTTCGTAGCTGCAATCGATCAGGGCACCACCAGCACGCGCTGCATGATCTTCGATCACGCCGGAGCCGAGGTGGGGCGACATCAGCTCGAGCACCAGCAGATCCTGCCCAAGGCCGGGTGGGTCGAACACAACCCGGTCGAGATCTGGGAACGCACCGCAGCGGCCATCATGACCGCGCTGAACAAGACCAACCTCGTGGCGGGCGACCTCGCCGCGTTGGGCATCACCAATCAGCGCGAGACCACCCTGGTCTGGAACCGCCACACCGGAAGGCCGTACCACAACGCGATCGTCTGGCAGGACACCCGCACCGACCGCATCGCCGCAGCGCTGGACCGCGACGGCCGCGGTGACGTGATCCGGCGCAAGGCCGGCCTACCGCCCGCGACGTACTTCTCCGGCGGCAAGATCCAGTGGATCCTGGACAACGTCGAAGGCGTGCGGCGCGACGCCGAGAACGGTGACGCGATATTCGGCACGCCCGACAGCTGGGTGACCTGGAACCTCACCGGCGGCTACCGCGGCGGCGTGCACGTCACCGACGTCACCAACGCCAGCCGCACGATGTTGATGAACCTGGAGACCCTGGACTGGGACGACGAACTGTTGTCGTTCTTCTCGATCCCGCGGCAGATGCTGCCCGAGATCAAGCCGTCGTCGTATCCGGAATCGTTCGGGATCACCCGCGACGACGGTCCGCTGGCGGGGCAGGTGCCGGTGACGGGCATCCTGGGCGACCAGCAGGCGGCCATGGTGGGCCAGGTGTGCCTGGAGCCCGGCGAGGCCAAGAACACTTATGGCACAGGCAATTTCCTGCTCCTCAACACCGGTGAGAAGATCGTGCGGTCTTCCAACGGCCTGCTCACCACCGTGTGCTATCAGTTCGGCGACGCGAAACCCGTTTACGCCCTTGAAGGTTCGATTGCCGTGACCGGGTCGGCCGTGCAGTGGCTGCGCGACCAGCTGGGCATCATCAGCGGCGCGGCGCAGAGTGAGGCGCTGGCCCGGCAGGTTCCCGACAACGGCGGCGTCTATTTCGTCCCCGCGTTCTCGGGGTTGTTCGCCCCGTACTGGCGCTCGGACGCGCGCGGCGCGATCGTCGGGCTGTCCCGCTTCAACACCAACGCGCATGTGGCCCGCGCCACGCTGGAGGCGATCTGCTACCAGAGCCGCGACGTGGTGGAGGCCATGGAAGCCGATTCCGGTGTGCACCTTGAGGTTCTGAAGGTCGACGGCGGTATCACCGCCAATGCGCTGTGCATGCAGATCCAGGCCGATGTGCTGGGGGTCGACGTGGTCAAGCCCGTGGTGGCCGAGACCACCGCGCTGGGCGCGGCGTACGCGGCCGGGCTCGCGGTCGGATTCTGGGAGAGCGCCGACGACCTGCGGGCCAACTGGCAGGAGGGCCGGCGCTGGAGCTCAGAGTGGGACGATGAGGCCCGCCGATCGGGTTATGCCGGCTGGAAAAAGGCGGTTTCGCGCACCCTGGACTGGGTGGAGATCTAGCGCTTCACCTGGATCTGGCACTTCTTCAGGATCGTGCCGAGTTCGTCGTAGTACTGCTTGCCGAGGACGGCGTGCTCGGCCTTCTGGTTGTTCCTGACTGAGTCGGCGATCTGCCCGGCCAGCTCGCCCAGTCGGTGTGCGTGCTGCGCGACCTCGCCGTCCGTCACCTGATCGGCCTGCTCGCGGATGATCTTGGCCCAGTCGGTGAAATCGCCGACCGTCGGTCCCTGGTTGGCCTCCATGGTCGGCATGAGTGCGCTGGAAGTCGCGCGGCTGGTCTGCACCAGCGGATCGACCTGACGGCAACCCTTGTTGCCGGTGTAGGTCAGGGTGGTCATGCCGGCGATCAGCAGGACCGCGCACGCGGCCGAGGCCGTCGCGATGGCCTGGATCCGGGGCTCGGCGTCGGGGACACGGCGGCGCCACATCACATGGGCGACGACCACGGCGGCGACGCCGACCACCGCCATCACGGTGGCCTCCAGCAGGCTTCCGACGCCGGATGCCGAGCCGATGGCGCCCAGCGTCGCGGCGGCCGCGAGCAGGACCAGAAGCCACTGCCAGATGCCGCGTCGGCGCTCGTAAGCGTCGACGTCGCGGAATTCGAGTCCGATGACCGCGCCGGCCGCGGTCAGGACTGCGACGACGGCCGGCGCGATGGTTGTGACGAGGCTGCTCACGAGGGCAGCCTACGGGCTGCTACTCCTCGCCGAGGATCTGGTAGATCTCGCGGCGGGCGTTGTTGACCACGTCGAGGATGCGTTGCTGCTGGTCCTCGCCGGTGGCATAGGACGACTGAGCCACGGCCGCCATCAGCTGGCTGACGGCGGAATGCAGGTTGAGCGCAGCGGGATCGGCGTCGTCGGCGATCTGCGCCCACGGCGGGGTTTGGATCTGGGCCGCGGCCTGCCGGCCCTCTTCGGTCAGCTCGAAGGTCTTCTTGCTGCCCTCGGATTCGGTCGGGACAATCAGTCCCTCGTCGACCAGCAGTTGCAGCGTCGGATACACCGAGCCCGGGCTGGGCTTCCACAAGTTGTTGCTGCGGCTCGCGATCTCCTGCGTCATCTCGTAGCCGTGCATGGGCCGCTCGGCCAGCAGGGTCAGGATGGCGGCACGGACGTCGCCGCGTCGTCCGCGTCGTCCGCCGCGGCCACGGTGTCCGCCGAACGGTCCGCCCATGGGCCCGCCGAGCGGTCCCGGGCCGAAGCCGAATCCTCGTGCGCGCGGGTCGAACCCGAATCCGGTTTGGCAGTTGGGGTCGACCCCGTGCTCACGGGCTGCCTCCGCTTGGGCGCGCATCTGCTCGCGCAGGTCGCGACGGGCGGTACGGGCCTGCCGGAACATGGTGCGGGCTTCGTCCCGGCCGAAAGGCACGAATCCGAAGCCGCCTGGTGAATTGAATGGGTTGGTCATTGAGTGATTCCTTCGTTGTCGTGGAGGGCGCTGTGTGCGCTTCCGATGCGTCAACGATATATCGGAATCTATCGGTTGTCGATAGTTTCGATGAGCCAACGTGCCCACTGCGCCTGCATGGCGTTGAGGCGCAGGCCGTATTCCAGGACGGCGTGCCCATAGCGGTCGTCGGCGTCGGGCCAGGGGATGGATGCCTCCAGTTCTTTGAGTCGTGCGACTTCGGCGTCGGCGTGCGTGGCCATTGCCTTGAGATGGGCGAGGGCCTGGTCGCGCGGTAATTCGCCGAGGAGGAACAGTCGGAGCAGTCCGGCACTGCGTTCGGGTGGATCGTCGGCGGGATTGGTGATCCAGCGTTTCAGTTCGGTGCGGCCGGCGGGGGTGATGCGGTACTCCTTGCGGCCGCGCGGGCCGATCGCCGACACCTCGATCAGGCCGGTGTGGGCCAGCTTGTTGAGCTCGCCGTACAGCTGGCTTTGAGTGGCGGGCCAGACGTTGGCCATCGATTTCTCGAACCGTTTGAGCAGGTCGTAACCGCTACCGGGGTGCTGGGCCAACAGGCCGAGTGCTGCCATGCGCAAGCTCATGCCCGAAGTCTATCGTCCACTATTGACATGTCAGTTGTGGAATGTCACCGTTGGGTGCATGACTTCAGCCCTGCCCATCGGCGAAACCGACTTCTTCCGGCGCGGCAACTACGCCCCCGTCGCCGACGAACTCACCGAATACGACCTGCCGGTCGACGGCGCCATCCCGGCCGAACTCGACGGCTGGTACCTGCGCAACGGGCCCAACCCGCGCCAGGCGGGGCAGCACTGGTTCACCGGCGACGGGATGATCCACGGCATCCGCATCGAGAACGGCGCGGTGAAGTGGTACCGCAACCGCTGGGTGCGCACCGACAGCTTCATCAAGGATTTTCCGCTGTACAACAAGGACGGCACGCGCAACCTGCGCTCCTCCGTTGCCAACACCCACGTCGTCAACCACGCGGGCAAGACCTTGGCGTTGGTGGAATCGTCACTGCCCTACGAGATCACCAACGACCTGAAAACCGTTGGCGCCTACGACTTCGGTGGCAAGCTCGTCGACTCGATGACCGCGCATCCCAAGATCTGCCCGACCACCGGCGAGCTGCACTTCTTCTCCTACGGCAGCATCTTCGAGCCCTACGTCACCTACCACCGCGCCGACGCCAACGGTGAGCTGACCGTCAACCGGCCGGTGGATGTCAAGGCGCACACCATGATGCACGACTTCGCGATGACCGCGAGCCACGTCATCTTCATGGACCTGCCGGTGGTGTTCGACTTGGACCTCGCAGTGGCCAAGGGTGAAAGCGGCATGCCCTACCGCTGGAGCGATGACTACGGCGCCCGGTTCGGTGTACTGCGCCGCGACGATCCTGACGTTCCGATCCGCTGGTTCAACATCGATCCGTGTTACGTGTTCCACGTCGCCAACGCCCATGATGACGGCAATTCGATTGTGCTGCAGGCTGTCCGCTATCCCGAGATGTGGCGCAGCGACGGCGGGTTCGACGTCGAAGGTGTGCTGTGGGAGTGGCGGATCGACCTGGCAACCGGCACCGTCCGTGAACGTCAGCTCGACGATCTCGGCGTGGAGTTCCCCCGCATCGACGATCGACTGGCCGGCCTGCCGGCCCGGTATTCGGTGTCCGTCGCCCACAACGCCTGGATCCGCCACGATCTGAGCACGGGGTCCGGTGTGCGCCATGAGCTCGGATCCGGTGGACCGGGCGAGGCGGTTTTCGTGCCCGGCGAGGGCCCGGCTGACGAGAGCAACGGGTGGTATCTCGGCTACGTCTACAACCCCGAGCGCGACGGCAGCGACCTCGTGATCCTGGATGCGTCGGACTTCGGCGGGAAGCCCGTCGCCACCATCAAACTGCCGCAACGCGTGCCGTACGGGTTCCACGGGAACTGGATCAGCGCCTGACGTGATCCGTGCGGCCCTCCGCGAGAGTGACGTCACGGTCGTTGTGCAGCGAAAATCGCGACCATTGCGTCACTTTCGCGATCACACCGCCCGATGCTCATTCGGGCTGATCCCGTAGGACCGCTTGAACGCACTGCTCAACGCGAACGGGGTGGAGTACCCGACCTGCCGGGCCACCGCGGCGATCGTGGTGTCACTGCCGCGCAACAGGTCGGCCGCCAGCGCCAGGCGCCAGCCGGTGAGAAACGCGATCGGTGGTTCGCCGACCTGATCGGTGAACCGGCGGGCGAACACCGCCCGCGAACATCCCACGGCCGCCGCAAGATTGGCCACCGTCCAGGGATGGGCCGGATTGTTGTAGATCAGCTTGAGCGCCGGCCCGACGACCGGATCGTGTTCGGCCTGCCACCAGGCGGGCGCATTGCCGTCCCGGTCGAACCAGGTGCGCAGCACGGCGATCAGCAACAGGTCGAGCAGGCGGTCGAGGTAGGCCTCCTGCCCGGGGCCGTCGCGGCAGGCCTCGATCGACAGCAGATCGATCAGCGGGGTGTCCCACTCATCGGCGCGCAACACCAGGATGGCCGGCAACGCTTCGAGTAGCCGGGCACTGACCTCACTGTGGCCCTCGTACGCACAGACGATCGACTCCGATACCCCGCCCGCGCTGTTGCCCCAACTGCGCAGGCCCAACGACATCTCGAAATGCAGATCCTCACCCGACAGGGTCGTGCATTGCTGCCCGGGATTGATGATGACACTCGGCGGGCTGGCCGGATCGTCTGCGAAGACATAGTTTTCGGTGCCGCGGGTCAGTGCGACGTCGCCCTCGCCCAGCCGGAAGGTGCCGCTGCGGTCGGCGACGATCACGGCGTCGCCGCGGGTCTGGCAGATCAGCGCCAGCGGTGCTTCGTCGCGGATGGCGAGCGACCACGGTGGATCCATGCGCAACCGCAGCACGAACGCGCCCCGCGCGCGTACGCCGTCGAGCAGTCCGACGAGGGCGTCCACGACCGTAGGGTAACGCTCAACCGGGCTTGTGCGCCTCGATCAGGTGCCGGGACGAGTGCGCGACGAACGAGCCGTCGGTGCGGATCTGATGATGCAACGCGGCCAACCGGTCCCGGTGGGCGGCGACGGTGAAGCCCGGCACGATCCAGATCACCTTGCGCAGGAAATACACCACGGCGCCGATGTCGAAGAACTCCATCCGCAGCCGTTCGGCACGCAGGTCGACGATCTCGAGCCCCGCGGCCCGCGCTCCCGCGGCCTCGATTTCGGGATCGCGCGCCCGACGGGCCTCGGGCTGTGGCCCGAGGAAGAACTCGGTCATCTCGAAAACGCTTGCCGGTCCGACATGTTGGGCGAAATACGTACCGCCCGGCGCGAGCACACGGGCGATCTCCTCCCACCACACGGTGGCCGGATGCCGGCTGAGAACGAGCTCGAACGCCGCGTCGGCGAACGGCAGCGGCGGCTCGTCAGGATCGGCGACCACGACGACACCGCGGGGGCCGAGCAGTCGGGTCGCGCGGTCGAGATTTGGCGGCCAGGATTCAGTGGCCGCCATGGTCAGCGGGAACCTCGTGGCTCCGGCGAGCACCTCACCGCCACCGGTCTGGATGTCCAGTGCCGAGGACACCGTCGCCAACCGCCGGCTCATCAACTGCTGATACCCCCACGACGGCCGCGCCTCGGTGGCCCGGCCCGCCAGCCACGAGAAGTCCCAACCGTCGACCGACGCCGCGTCGGCCTCGGCGATCAACTCGTCGAACGTCATGGATCCATCTTGGCAGCGTGGGTCGGCGAGACGATCGCGTATGGAATCGGGATTCTGGGCGATGGAAGGTCTCACCGCGACGTCGTTGACTGAAGCCATGACCATCAGCCCCGTCGTTCTCCTCACCGCGGCCGCAGCCCTCGGCAGCGCCGCCGCCGGTGGCATCTTCTACGCGTTCTCCACCTTCGTGATGCGCGGCCTCGACCGCACCGGCCCCGTCGAAGCGGTCACCGCGATGCGCGGCGTGAACGCCGAAGCCAACGCCAACGCCCCGTTCCTACTGTTCTTGTTCGGGTCGGCGCTGCTGTCGATGATCGTCGGCGTGATCGCGGTAACCCAGATCGGCCGGCCCGGCAGCTGGGTCCTGTTGGCCGGCGCGATCTTCGGGGTCCTCGGAGTGGTGATCACTATGGCGTTCAACGTGCCGCTCAACCGCCACCTCGACCAGATCGACCTGGCGGATGCGGCCGCCGAATGGCAGGCCTACTTCACCAGCTGGACCGCCTGGAACCACGTGCGCACCGCCTCGGGGTTCATCGGCGCGGTACTGCTGCTGGCTGGCCTGCGCTACCGCTGAACGCTACGAAACGCCGAGTGGCCAGTTGTCGCACGCAATTTCACGGATCACGTGTCATAACTGGCCACTGGCCGTCAACTCCGCTGGGCCTGCCTGCGGAACGCCGCCGCCACGATCGCCGCCGCCGTCAGCGCCAGCGTCGCCGCGATGACCGCCGTCGGCGCGATGCCCGAGTCGAACGCGATGCGCGCCGAATCCAGCAGGCGCTGGCCGATTTCCGCGGGAAGATCGGCGGCTACCGACGTGGCACCGCCGATGCTCTCACCGGCATCGGCGGCCTGTGCCGGGGTCAGCCCGGCCGGCACCTCGATGTTGTTGCGGTAGAACGCGGTGAAGATCGTGCCCAGGGTCGCGGTACCGACCACTGCGCCCAGCTCGTACGCCGTCTCCGAGACAGCGGACGCCGCACCGGCTTTCGCCGCAGGCACCGACGCCACGATGGTGTCGTTGGACACCGTCTGCGAGACGCCGACACCCAGCTCCAGCACCACGAACGACGCGATCACCGCGGCCACCGACAGGTCGTGACGGAAGGCCAGGATCAAGGCGAACCCGGCCGCGACGAACACCAGACCGAAGATCATCAGCTTGTCCGGCGCGAACCGCTTGGCGGCCTTGACCACCGCCAGACCGGCGATCATCGACACCACCGCGCCCGGCAGCGTCACCAGGCCGGCCGCCAGTGGCGACAAGCCGAGCACCAGCTGCAGGTGCTGCGAGATGAAGAAGATGAACCCGATCAGGCCGACGATCGACAGGAAGTTCGCCAGGATCGACGCGCTGAACGGCGCATAGGCGAACAGCCCCATGTCGAGCATCGGTGTGGCACTGCGGTTCTGCCTGCGCACGAACAGCACGCCGGAGACGATGCCGATCACGAACGCCCCGACCACGCTGCCCGAGAAGCCGTCGTGGGCCGCGGTCTTGATGGCCCACACGAACGGCAGCATCGCGGTGAACGACAGCGCCACGCTTGCCAGGTCCAGCGGGCCCGGATTCGGGTCACGCGATTCCGGCACCAGCCGGGGCCCGAGCACCAGCAGCGGCAGCAGGATCGGCACCGCCACAAGGAACACCGAGCCCCAGTGGAAATGCTGCAGCAGCGCGCCACCGACGATCGGGCCCAGCGTCGAGCCCGCCGTGAAGCACGAGGCCCAGATGGCGATCGCGAGCCGACGCGACGACGCCTCGGTGAAGATGTTGCGGATCAGCGACAGCGTCGACGGCATCAGCATCGCGCCGAACACGCCGAGTGCGGCGCGGGCGGCGACCAGATAGGCCGCGCTCGGTGCGAAAGCCGCTGCGGCCGAGACGATCGCGAAACCCGTGGCGCCGATGAGCAGCAGGCGGCGCCGGCCGAACCGGTCACCGAGCCCGCCCATGGCGACCAGCAGCGCGGCCAGCACCAGGGAGTACACGTCGACAATCCACAGCTGGGTGGACGCCGCGGGACGGAAATCTTCGGCGATCGCCGGCAGCGCGAAGGCCAGCACGGTGTTGTCGATCGCGATCAGCAGGACCGGCAGCATCAGGACCGCAAGCGCCATCCAGGCGCGTTTCGGGGTCGGCGTCACCGCCGGACTGCCGTCGAGGCAGGTGGACATTGGGTTTCTCCAAGCAAGTTTGGGGTCAGCCGCGCGGGAGATTGATGGTGCCCGCGGTCAGGCTGGTCATGATGGCGTCGACGATTTGATGGCGGGGAGTGCCGTCCTGCTTCGCGGCTTCGTAGCCGGCGTCAAGCAGGGCCCAGAACACCCGCCGGGCCCACCCTGGGGGGTATTCGGGCCTGTCGACCGAGGCTCGGTTGAGCACCTCGACGATCGCGTCGTCACCGGAGTCCAGGTAGGCCGCCAACTCGGGATCGGCCAGGATCGTCGGCTCGCTGTAGACGAACAGCACGATCGGTCCCAGGTCGAGTTGGCTTTCCACCACCCGGCGCAGCGCCGCGTCGACGGGACCGTGCATCGGGTCAGCGCGGTCGATCGCGGCGATGGTGAGCTCGTGGACATGCCGGGCCAGGGCGCGCAGAAGATCGGAACGCTCCGGGTAGTACCGGTGCACGGTGCTGCGGCCGACGTCGGCAGCGGCGGCGATATCGGAGAGCGATGCCGTCGCATTGTCGGCCAGGACCGTCATGGCGGCATCGAGAATCGCCCTGCGGGTGCGCTCACGCGGCCCGCTGTGCGTCGATACCGAACTGGTCATGGATCAAAATGTAGCACGTTCGGGCCAAAATGGGACAGTGATGTCCCACACCCTAGCCGGGCGGGGCGAAGCCGCTGGTCGGAGGCGGTGGTGGGTAGCTCGGATAGGGCGCCGGGTAGAACGTCGGCGGGGCCTGCGGCATCAGCCGGGCCAGTGCACGACGATGCCGTTCGGCCAGCACCGCGGCCAGCACATACTCAGCGGGCGCGCCCGGCGGCGGCGGGGGTGAGATGCGGGAGGCCACCTCGGCGAAGATCCGGCTCCCCATCTCGTGGCGAATCCGCGGATCCAGTTGCGCCGAGCGCGACAGGAACTGTCTGGCCAGCTCGGCCTGCTCAGCACCAAGACCCGACAGCTCCAGTGAGCCGGCCCACCATGCCAGCGCCGGCGGCATCACCGGCGGCGGGTTCAGCTTGGGTCCGCGCTCACTGATCACCACGGTGCCCGCGAAGATGTCGCCGAGTCGCTTGCCCTTGGCCGACACCAGGCTGCTGATCACTGCGGGCCCACCGGTCAGCATCCAGATCTCGACGAACCCGGCCAGCCCGCGGAACAGCGCCTGGCGAAAGCGCTCCGGGCCGCCGTCCTCGGCCACCACCCGCAGGCCCAACGCCATCTTGCCCAGCGAGCGGCCCCGGGTCGCGGTCTCCATCAGCACCGGATAACCCACCAGGGTCAGCACCGTGAAGATGATCAGGATCGCGGCCGACAACGCGTCGTCGAACTGGGTCAAGGTGATCGACCACAACAGCAACCCGACCACGTACCCGATGACGATCACCACGATGTCGATCAGTGCGGCCAGGGTGCGCACCGGCAACTGGGCGATCGCCACGTCGAGGACGACGGCGTCCCCGGTCACCACCGGCGCGGGCTGCCAAACCATACCGAGACACGCTACCGACTACGCTTTGCCAGGTGGATGTCGATGCGTTCGTTGTGGCCCATCGCCCCACCTGGGACCGGTTGGAGCAGTTGGTGAAACGCCGCCGGCGGTTGACCGGTGCGGAGGTCGACGAGCTCGTCGACCTCTATCAACGCGTCTCCACCCATCTGTCGATGGTGCGATCGTCGTCGCAGGATTCGGTATTGGTCGGGCGGTTGTCGGGGCTGGTGGCCCGGACCCGGGCCGCGGTGACGGGTGCGCACGCCCCGCTGTGGCGCGAATTCGTCCGCTTCTGGACGGTGTCCTTCCCGGTGGTGGCCTACCGTTCGTGGCGCTGGTGGCTCGGATCGGCGGTGGCATTCTTCATCGTCGCGTCGGCGATGGCGCTGTGGATATCGGGTAACCCCGCGGTGCTCTCGGCCATCGGAACCCCCAGCGAGATCGAGGAATTGGTCAACCACGACTTCGAGTCGTACTACAGCGAGCACCCGGCCGGCTCGTTCGCGCTGCAGGTCTGGGTGAACAACTCCTGGGTCGCCGCGCAGTGCATCGCCTTCGCGATCCTGCTCGGGCTGCCCATCCCGTACGTGTTGTTCCAGAACGCGGCGAACCTCGGCGTGAACGCCGCACTGATGTTCAGCGCCGGCAAGGGTGGCCTTTTCCTCGGCCTGCTCACCCCGCACGGACTTCTTGAGCTGACCGCGGTGTTCCTCGCCGCGGCAGTCGGCATGCGGCTCGGTTGGACGGTGATCGCCCCCGGCGACCGGCCCCGCGGGCAGGTGCTGGCCGAACAGGGCCGGGCGGTGGTCGCGGCCGCGATCGGACTGGCCGTCGTGCTGCTGGTGTCCGGTCTGATCGAGGCTCTGGTGACGCCGTCACCGCTGCCCACCTGGGCGCGGATCGGCATCGGCGTCGTCGCCGAACTGGCCTTCCTGGGCTACGTGTTCCACTTCGGCCGCAAGGCCGTCCGGGCGGGGGAGAGCGGCGACCTCGAAGATGCCCCCGACGTGGTGCCGACGGGTTAGAGCTTGCCAGCCGCCTTCATCGACAGATAGTGGTCGGCCAGGGCCGGCGCCAGGTCTTCGGGACGGGCATCGACCACATCGACACCGTGCCCCCGCAGCCGCGACGCGATAGCCCGGCGGTCGTTGCGGGCTCGCTCGGCCGCTGCGGCGTCGTATACCTGCGCGGCGTCGGACCGGCCGGCCGCCAACTGGTCGACGCGTGGATCGGAGACCGCGGCCAGCAGCACCTGATGGCGTGCCGACAGTTGCGGCAGCACCGTCATCAATCCCTCGTCGAGCGCCGAGGCATTCAGATCGGTCAACAGCACCACCAGCGCCCGGCCCCGCACCCGGCGCAACACCGCCGAAACCATCGCGGTGGCATCGGATTCCACCAGCGCCGGCTGCAACGGCGCCATCGCCGCCACGAGCGAGGCCAGCAGCTCGGTGCGGGAGGCGCCCCACACCCCGGCGCGCGACACCCGATCGATGGCCAGGAAATCGACATGGTCCCCGGCCCGCGAGGCCAGGGCCGCCAACAACAGCGCGGCGTCCATCGACCAGTCCAGACGCGGCCACCCGCCCGGATCCAGAGCGGTGGGGTCCACCCCGACCCGGCCGGCCGAGGTGCGTCCGGTATCGAGCACGATCACCACCCGGCGGTCGCGTTCCGGGCGCCACGTGCGCACCACGACATCGGCGCGGCGCGCGGTGGCCCGCCAGTCGATCGAGCGAACATCGTCGCCGACGACATATTCACGCAGCGAATCGAATTCGGTTCCCTGGCCGCGGATCAACACCGGGATCGCGCCGTCCAGCTGTCGCAGCCTGGCCAGCCGGGACGGCAGGTGCTTGCGGGACAGGAACGGCGGCAGGATGCGGATCTGCCCCGGCAGCCGCTGCGACCGTTGCCGGCCAGCCAGCCCCAACGGGCCGAGCGAGCGCACTGTCACCAGCTCGCTGCGCTGGTCGCCCCGGCGGGCCGGGTGCAACCGGGTGGCCAGGGAAACCTTCTGTCCGGCACCGATATTCACCTGATGCGCGCGGGGCTGCGCCGACGCGCTGGGCGGCCACGCGTCGCGAATCGCGCCGCGCACCCGGCGGCGTCCGGTGTTGTGCACGTCGAGCACGGCATCGACGGTCTGGCCCAAGCGTGCGGCCGACTCGCCGCCACGGGTCAGCTGTAGATCCCGGATACGTCCGGCGAGCACGACGTCGACGGCCACGGCCACGGTCAGCAGCGCCGCCAGCACCGCGAAAGCCGTTGCTGGCCACGGGGCCAACGCGATCGGCAGCACGCAGACCAGTGCCACCAGACCGGCGCGGCCGGTGAGAACCATCAGCGCGGTACCGGAACGGCGGCCAGGATGCCGTCCAGCACTCCGTCGGCGGTGGCGCCCTCCAGCTCGGCCTCCGGTCGCAGTGCCACCCGGTGGCGCAGCGTCGACCGCGCCATCGCCTTGACGTCGTCGGGGGTGACGTAGTTGCGCCCGGAGAGCCACGCCCATGAGCGCGACGTGCCCAGCAGTGCGGTCGCCCCGCGCGGTGACACGCCGAGCTGCAGCGACGGGGAATGCCTGGTGGCCCCGACGATGTCGACGATGTAGCCCAGCACCTCGTCGCCGGCCAGCACCTGGCGCACCGCGTCGCGGCCCGCGGCCAGCTCGGCCGCGCCGGCCACCGGCCGCACCGCCGACAGGTCGCGCGGATCGAAACCATGAGCATGGCGCCCCAGGATGGCGATCTCCTGATCTCGCGGTGGCAGCGGCACCGTGAGCTTCAACAGGAACCGGTCCAGCTGGGCCTCGGGCAGCTGGTAGGTGCCCTCGTACTCGATCGGGTTCTGGGTGGCCGCCACGATGAACGGGTCGGGCAGCGGACGGGGCGACCCGTCGACGCTGACCTGACGTTCCTCCATCGCTTCCAGGAGGGCCGCTTGGGTTTTCGGCGGGGTGCGGTTGATCTCGTCGGCCAACAGCAGGTTGGTGAACACCGGGCCGGAACGGAACTCGAACTCGGCGGTCCGTGCGTCGTACACCAGCGAGCCCGTGACGTCACCGGGCATCAGGTCCGGGGTGAACTGCACCCGCTTGAACTCCAACTGCAGGGCTGCGGCCAGCGTGCGCACCAGCAGCGTCTTCGCCACCCCGGGCACTCCCTCAAGCAGCACGTGCCCGCGGCACAACAACGCCACCACCAGGCCGCTGATCACCGCATCCTGACCGACCACCACCTTGGCGATCTCGTTGCGCAGGGCCAGCAGGGCTTCACGGGCATTCTCGGAGGTGGGCTGAGTCACGAGTGTGCGACCTGCCTTTCGATGTCGTCGAGTTGGTGTGCGAGATGGACGAGTTCGGCATCGGTGGCCGGCGGCGGGCCGAACAGCACGTATCCGGCGGCGTTGGCATCGCCGCCGGACCGCGCGGCGACGGCGGCCGCGACGGCATGCGGTGGCGCCGCGGTGTTCAGGCCGAGCCTCGGCAACAGCCGGCCCAGCGTCGCGGTGCGCAGCGCATCGGCGGCCCGGCCACGTGCCCGCCGGGAGCGGTACAACCGTCCGCGCCCTTCCACGGTCTCCGAGGCACGGACCACGACCGGCAACGACTCGGCCACCAACGGGCCCAGGCGTCGGGCTTGAGCCACCGCCACCAGCGCCACCACCAAGCACAGCTGCAGCACGATCCATCGGACCTGCGGCGGCATGAGATCCGACAACTTGCCGTCATCGGCTGAGCTGGCCTCGAAATGCTGTGGTGCATACCAGATCACCCGCGGCGCGGCGCCGGCCAGATTCATCGCCAATGCGGCGTTGCCTTCTTTGAGCAGGCCCGAGTTGGTCATGAAATTGCCCGTGCCGACCACGGTCACGGTACGCGGCCCATCGTGGTAGCGGGCCAGCGCGCCGCCGTAGCAGAGGCTCACCGGGGTATCGCCGGCGGCGGCAAACGTGTCGGTGGTGCCGAGCTGCGCGCGACCGGCCCGGTTTGCCTCGGGCAGTTCGCATTCCGGCTCGCCGCCGCCGAACTCCGTCGGCTTGCCGAGGCGCACGAGCGGGGCCAGCTTCTCCCGGGTGAGCCCGATCGGCGCCACGAGCAGCAGGTCTCCAGGGGTATCGGCTAGCCGGGCCACGGTTTTCTCGCTGGCCAGGAACATCGTCTGGGCCACCACTAGCAGGGTGCCGGGCCGGGCGGCACGCTGTACCTCGTCCACGTTGGTGGCGGTGATCACCTCGACACCGTGCTCGCGTAACAGGCTGGCCAACGCGTGCGTTCCCTCCGGCGAGGTGGACTCGGGATCCATCGCCCCGCCCGGGCGCGGTGCGGTCAGCAGCACCGTGACCACAGCGACCGCGACGATGACGGCGAAGGCCAGCAGCACCCAGGGGGCCGTGCGAAGACGCCCCCTCATGCCGGGACGACCTCGTCGAGGGCCGCGATCGCCCGATAGGCGGCTTCGGTACCCGGTTGCTCACCGTAGGTGACGTCGTTGAATGCGGTTGCCGCACTGAACAGTTCGGACGACAGGGCGGGTAGTGCCGTCGCCGTGTCGCGCGCGAGTTCGGTGGCGGTCCGGCCCGGGACGGCGTCGAGCACTCCGGTTTCCTCGAGGTGGCGGGCCAGCGCGCGGACTCGGTGCCGGATCGCTGCCGACCAATCACCTTGTGCGGCACATTGTTCGGCGATCGCACGGTGCTGCGCAGCGCTGAGCTCCTGGCTGCCGAACAAGGCCTGTTCCGCGGTGCGGGAGGTGCGCATCGTGCGTCGCGCGATGCGCACCGCCACCACGACGGCCACCACGACGAGGATCACCAGCACCGAGATGGTGAACCAGCCACCGGGGATCGTGGAGCCCGCGGCGGTGATCCGGTACAGCAGGTCGTTGAGCCACTCGCCGATCTGTTCGGTCGGGGATGCTCGTGGGTAGATCGGCTTGGACAGCTCGTTCTGCGCGGCGTCATGCGCCGCGTCACGGTCGATGTCGATGCTCGTCACCTCAGATGTACCGGCGCAGCCATAGTTGATCGGCGGCCTCGACCGGTGCGCCGGCACCCGTCTGCAGCATCAGGTCGAACGCCTCGGCCCGGAACCGGCGATCGGCGTACAGCAGCACCACCACGCCCGCGCTGAACGGTGCAGTGACGATCTGCCCGACCGCCGCGCCGACGGCGCTCAGGATCAGGGCCGGCAAGGTGGGACCGTCGGCGACCATCGTCATGATCTGCCCGGCCACGTTGAACGGCGCGCCCACGCCCCAGCCGATCACCCCGGCCACGATCGTGGACAGCACCCAGATGCCGAACACCCGCCAGAAATCCTTGTTCACCAACGTGAATGAGCGTTTGATCGCCTCGACGATGCCGAGCTGCTCCAACACGATCACCGCGGGAGCGAACAACAGCACCGTCGACACGTACAGCACCCCGAGCAGCGTCAGCGGCACCAACAGCACGCCGGCCAGGAACGCGGCCAGCCCGCCGCCGACCGACCCCGCCCCGACGATCACGATGGCGACGCCGCCGGCCACGACGATCAACGCCAGCGCCTGTAGCGCGGTCAGCCCGATCAGTGCGGGCAACCGGCCGCGCAGCCGCTGCCAGGCCTCACCGACGGTGATGCGGCCGCCGAACACCGAGCGGCCGATCACCACCGTGAGCATGCCGCTGAGCAGGAGTGAGGCCAGCGTCGTCACCACGATCCCGGTGAACGCGCCGGCGGCGAACACCGCGATGGTCCCCGACGACGGCGCCTCGCCCTGCAGCGTGGTGTCGAATTCGCCGAGGGCCGACAGCGGCCCGACTTGCAGCGCGAGCGAGACGATCTGCGAGGCGAGCACCACCACGGTGGCCAGGCCCAGCGTGGCCTTGGGGTTGGTGCGGATGTAGGCGACCGCGCCGTTGAAGATGTCGGTCAGGCTCAACGGACGTAGCGGGATGACGTTCCCGAAATGTGGCCGACCGCTCGTCATGCGTTCCATCCTGTCCTCCCGGCTCGCCGGACAGCAACTACGGTGAGGACATGCCGACCGAGATCATCGTGCGGGGATCGTTTTCCGCCTACCGGCCACCCGAGCGCGCGACGGTCCACGCCACCCTCGGTTACGAAGGACCAGCCATCGAGCCGGTGTACGAGCGGGTGGCCCGAGACCTGGACGCGGTGAAATCGTCGATCGCACCGCTGCACGATCCCGACGGTGGTCCGGTCACCCGATGGTCCACCGGCCAGGTGCGCACCTGGTCCAACCGGCCGTGGAACAACGAGGGCAAGCAGCTGCCGCTGGTGCACCACGCCAGCGTCGACGTCGAGGTCAGGTTCAGCGATTTCACCGCACTGTCGCGGTGGGTCGGCGGCCACGTCGCTGAGACCGGCAGTTTCGCGTTGTCCCGGATCGATTGGGCGCTGACCGCGGCGCATCGCGACGAGCTGGTCGCCGAGGTACACACCGCCGCGGTCCGGGACGCGGTGACCCGGGCCCAGCGTTACTCGGACGCCCTGCGCCTCGGGCCGGTGCGGCCCGTGGCGATCGGCGATGCCGGCATGTTGAGCCGCTCACCCGAGGAATCGTCTCCGCGGATGATGCGCGCGATGGCCATGTCGCCGGGCGGCGGCGCGCCCGAGCTGCAGTTGGTGCCCGCCGATATCGAGGTATCGATGTCGGTCGATGCGAAATTCGTAGCGGGCGAGGAGTGACCGCAGCGTAGGTTGACGCTATGGCCGAGCTCAAGGACAAGCTGCGCGCAGACCTGACCAGCGCGATGAAGTCGCAGGACAAGCTGCGCACCGCGACCCTGCGGATGCTGCTGGCCGCGATCCAGGCCGAGGAGGTCTCGGGTAAGCAGGCCCGGGAGCTGTCCGACGCCGAGGTGATCGCGGTGCTGGCCCGCGAATCGAAGAAGCGCGGCGACGCGGCCGAGATCTATACCCAGAACGGCAGGGGTGAACTGGCGGCCAACGAGCACGCCGAAGCCCGCGTCATCGACGAGTACCTGCCGACCCCGCTGACCGACGCCGAACTAGCCGACGTCGCCGACACCGCCATCGCGCAGGTTGCCGAGCAACTCGGGGAACGCCCCGGCATGCGGCAGATGGGCCAGGTGATGAAGGCTGCCACGGCCATTGCGGCAGGCAAGGCCGACGGCGCGCGGCTTTCGGCCGCGGTCAAGGCGCGTCTTTAGGGCACTCCAGGAAGTTTGAGGCGGCCGGCGCCGGGTTGAAACTCGCGCCGACGGGTATCTCAGTCGTATGCCAACGGGTAAGGGGATCTACGACGAAGAGCACCGCGAGCAGAGCGGTGACAAGCCGGACAAAGGTGCCCGGACCAAGAAGGTGCCGGAGGACACCCCGGACGTCGACACCACTGAGAGCGCCAGTCAGGAACCGCCCGACTGAACTCTATTCGGCGTCGCGCCCAACGCGGCTGCGGTGGTATGCGATGCGGCGGACGTCGGTCAGCCAGGTGGGCACCAGGCGGACCCCGTCGGCCTGGTGCAGTGCGGGGTCGAAGGAGACGTCGCGGTTGTGCGGCAGCTTCTCGCGCAGCGCCAACCGGGCCACCGGCTCGAATTCGCCTGCGGCGGTGCACTGTTCGATGTCAAAGTGGATTCCACCGCGCTGCAGTTGACCGTCCACGCTGCCGAGGGACAACCCGCCGCCGTCGAACTGGGTGATGAGCCGGGCCCGCAACCACCACAGCACGCCGTCGCATCGCAGAGGCATGATGCTGGAGAACGTGATACCGGCCCAGGAATTGGCCGGCCACAACACAAATCGATTGCCGGCCAGGGTGGAGGCCAGCAGCACATCCCAGGGAGTTCCGGACAGTCGCGGTGGCATACGCCAGGCCAGGCCGGCGATGTCGGGCACTGAGTCCGGTGTGCCGATCCCTTTGGACAATCTCCCGACGACATCGCAGGAGTAGAGCGGCAGCCCCCGGCCGTCGGGCGCGGTGCGTTCGAGAACGCCGCGTGCCAGTACGCCATTGGGATGGAACAGCCGTCGGTGCCGTACCGCGGCGCCGAGCTCGACCGGCCAGGAGGCGACATCGGAGATCTTCATGCCACCGACTGCCCCCGATGCCGGCCGGGCAAACGTGCCGGGCTAGATCCGCCAGAGCGCTTCCTGGCTGACGCTGGCGATCAGTGATCCCGCGGCGTCGTACAGCGAGCCGCGCGCCAGCCCGCGGGAATCGTTGTGATTGGCCGACTGCAGTTCATAGCGGTGCCAGACCCGGGGCAGGAACGGCCGGTGAAACCAGATCGAGTGGTCGAGGCTGGCGGCGAAACCGAGATCCGACCGCAGCGGGACTGACGGCGGCAGCGCCGACGGGACCGGTCCGAGATCGGACAGAAACGTAAGGGTGCAGGCCCGGATCAGCGGATCGTCCTCGATCTCGTCCTGCGTGCGGATCCAGAACGGCGAGATCGCGAACTCGGAGTTGTCCGAGGGCATGGTGCGTAGGTCGATCTTGTCGCCGAAATCCATCACATCGTGCTTGGGGGCGGCCGCGTCGAACTCC
>MSTD01000072.1 GCA_001942045.1 Mycolicibacterium porcinum | reverse complement strand
CGTCAGATCATCCGGGCGCGGTCCACCCGACGGGGCAGCCGCCCCGGCTGCCCCGTCGGGTGGACCGCGCCCGGATGATCTGACGTTCGACGCGGCCGACGCCACAGTGGGTCTCATCGCGCTGAGCGCCAAGATGCGCATCGACCAGATCGAGGCGCTGGACTCCATCGAGTCCATCACCGACGGTGCGTCCTCGCGCCGCAACCAACTGCTGGTCGACCTGGGCTCCGAGCTGAACCTGGGCGCCATCGACGGTGCCGCCGAGGCGGATCTGGGCGCGCTCAAGGGACAGGTCAGCAAGCTGGCCCGTACGTACAAGCCGTTCGGTCCGGTGCTGTCGGACGCCATCAACGATCAGCTGCGCACGGTGTTCGGGCCGTCGGGCAAGCGCCCGGGCTACATCGCCGAGCGGGTCACCAAGACCTGGGAGCTGGGTCCGGGCTGGGCCAAGCACGTCACCGTCGAGGTGGCGCTGGGCACCCGTGAGGGCAGTAGCGTTCGCGGCGGCGACCTGGGTGGTCTGCACCCGGGCGCGCTGGCCAGTGCCGCCGACGTCGACAAGGTCATCGATGCCGCGGTCGCCGCGGTCGGTGCCCGCCAGGGTGTGCCCGTGAGCCTGCCCTCGGCCGGTGGTGCCGGTGGTGGCGGCGTGGTCGATTCGGCCGCACTCAACGAATTCGCCGAAAAGGTCACCGGTCCCGACGGCGTGCTGGCCTCGGCCGCGCGCACGATTCTGGGCCAGCTCGGTCTGGACGCCCAGGTCGGTGCTCCGGAGGCCGCGACCGACGCCGAACTGATCGACCTGGTCACCACCGAACTCGGTTCGGACTGGCCGCGATTGGTGGCTCCGGCGTTCGACGGCAAGAAGGCCGTCGTGTTCGACGACCGCTGGGCCAGCGCCCGTGAGGACCTGGTCAAGCTGTGGCTCGCCGACGAGGGCGAGATCGACACCGATTGGCCGCGCCTCTCGGAGCGGTTCGAGGGTGCCGGGCATGTCGTTGCCACGCAGGCGACGTGGTGGCAGGGGCGTGCACTAGCGGCTGGCCTCCACACGCACGCCTCGCTGTTCGGTCGCATCGCGGCCGGCGCTGAAAACCCCGGAACCGGTCGGTATTCCAACGAGGTCGCAGTGGTGACCGGTGCGTCGAAGGGCTCGATCGCCTCGTCGGTGGTCGGCCAGCTGCTCGACGGCGGCGCCACGGTGATCGCCACCACCTCCCGTCTGGACGACGACCGGTTGGCGTTCTACAAGGAGCTGTACCGCGAGAACGCCCGCTTCGGCGCCACCCTGTGGGTGGTCCCGGCCAACATGGCGTCCTACGCCGACATCGACAAGCTGGTCGAGTGGGTCGGTAGCGAGCAGATCGAAAGCCTTGGGCCGCAATCGATCCACCTCAAGGATGCGCAGACCCCGACGCTGCTGTTCCCGTTCGCCGCACCACGCGTGGCCGGGGATCTGTCGGAGGCGGGTTCACGCTCCGAGATGGAGATGAAGGTGCTGCTGTGGGCCGTTCAGCGGCTCATCGGCGGGCTGTCGACGATCGGTGCGGAGCGGGACATCGCCTCGCGGCTGCATGTGGTGCTTCCGGGCTCGCCGAACCGCGGCATGTTCGGCGGCGACGGTGCCTACGGCGAAGCCAAGTCCGCGCTCGACGCACTGGTGAACCGCTGGAGCGCCGAATCGTCGTGGGCCGAGCGGGTCAGCCTGGCGCACGCGCTGATCGGCTGGACCAAGGGCACCGGGCTGATGGGGCACAACGACGCCATCGTCAGCGCGGTCGAGGAAGCCGGTGTCACCACCTACAGCACCGACCAGATGGCGGCCATGCTGCTGAACCTGTGCACGGTGGAGGCCAAGGTGGCCGCGGCTGAAGCGCCCATCAAGGCGGACCTGACCGGCGGTCTCGGCGATATCAAGATCGACATGGCCGAGCTGGCCGCCAAGGCCCGGGAAGACATGTCGAGCGCTGCGGCCGAGTCCGATGAGGAAGACGGCGCCGGCACTGTGTCCGCGCTGCCGTCCCCGCCGCGCGGACACAACCCGGCCCCCGCGCCGGAGTGGGCCGATCTCGACGTCGACCCGGCCGACCTGGTGGTCATCGTCGGTGGTGCCGAGCTCGGGCCGTACGGCTCGTCGCGCACCCGCTTCGAGATGGAGGTCTCCGGCGAGCTGTCGGCGGCCGGTGTGCTGGAGCTGGCCTGGACGACCGGTCTGGTCAAGTGGGAAGACGATCCCAAGGCCGGCTGGTACGACACCACGACCGGTGAGCTGGTGCCCGAATCGGAGATCGTGGAGCGCTACCACGACGCCGTCGTAGAGCGTTGCGGTATCCGCGAATTCGTGGACGACGGCGCGATCGATCCCGATCACGCCTCGCCGCTGCTGGTCAGTGTGTTCCTGGACAAGGACTTCTCGTTCGTCGTCTCCAGTGAGGCCGACGCGCGGGCGTTCGTGTCCTTCGATCCCGAGCACACGGTGGCCCGGCCGGTGCCGGACTCCAGCGACTGGCAGGTGATCCGTAAGGCGGGCACCGAGATTCGGGTTCCGCGCAAGACCAAGCTGTCGCGTACGGTCGGCGCCCAGATCCCCACCGGGTTCGACCCGACGGTGTGGGGCATCACCCCGGACATGGCGAATTCCATTGACCGGGTGGCGCTGTGGAACATCGTGGCCACGGTCGATGCGTTCCTGTCCTCGGGCTTCACCCCGACCGAGCTGATGCGTTGGGTGCACCCGAGCCTGGTGGCCTCCACGCAGGGCACCGGCATGGGCGGCATGACCTCGATGCAGACCATGTACCACGGCAACCTGCTGGGCCGGGCCAAGCCGAACGACATCCTGCAGGAGGTGCTGCCGAACGTTGTTGCGGCACACGTCATGCAGAGCTACGTCGGTGGCTACGGCGCCATGGTCCACCCGGTCGGCGCCTGCGCCACCGCGGCGGTCTCGGTCGAGGAGGGTGTGGACAAGATCCGCCTCGGCAAGGCCGACCTGGTGATCGCCGGCGGCTTCGACGACCTGACGCTGGAAGCGATCATCGGCTTCGGTGACATGGCCGCCACGGCCGACACCGAGATGATGCGGGCCAAGGGCATCAGCGACTCGAAGTTCTCCCGCGCCAACGACCGTCGTCGTCTCGGCTTCCTGGAAGCCCAGGGCGGTGGCACGATCCTGCTGGCCCGCGGCGACCTCGCCGCGAAGATGGGCCTGCCGGTGCTGGCGGTCGTCGGTTACGCGCAGAGCTTCGCCGACGGCGTGCACACCTCGATCCCGGCTCCGGGCCTGGGTGCCCTGGGCGCCGGGCGTGGCGGCAAGGATTCGCAGCTGGCCCGTTCGTTGGCCAAGCTGGGGGTGGGTGCCGACGACATCGCGGTGATCTCCAAGCACGACACCTCGACGCTGGCCAACGATCCCAACGAGACCGAGCTGCACGAGCGGCTGGCCGACTCGATGGGTCGCTCGGCGGGCAACCCGCTGTTCATCGTCAGCCAGAAGACGCTGACCGGGCACGCCAAGGGCGGCGCGGCGGTGTTCCAGATGATGGGTCTGTGCCAGATCCTGCGCGACGGCGTGATCCCGCCGAACCGCAGCCTGGACTGCGTCGACGACGAGCTGGCCACCTCCGGCCACTTCGTCTGGGTGCGCGAGACCCTCGACCTGCGCGGCAAGTTCCCGCTCAAGGCCGGTCTGGTCACCAGCCTCGGATTCGGTCACGTGTCGGGTCTGGTTGCCCTGGTGCACCCGGAGGCGTTCATCGCGGCCCTGGATCCGGCCGAGCGCGACGACTACCGCAAGCGTGCCGAGCAGCGCACGCTGGCCGGTCAGCGTCGACTGGCCGGGGCGATCGCCGGTGGGCGTCCGATGTACGAGAAGCCCGCCGACCGCCGGTTCGACCACGACGTGCCGGAGAAGCGTCAGGAAGCCGCGATGTTGCTGAACGCGGACGCCCGACTCGGTGACGACGATCTCTATGTGCGGTGAGTCCGTGCGTAGAGCGGTGAGCTAGGTTCGCTTCCATGGCGATTGTGGGAGTAGGCATCGATCTGGTTTCCATACCTGAGTTCGCCGAGCAGGTAGACCGACCGGGAACGGTATTCGCCGAGACGTTCACGCCAGGTGAGCGCCGGGACGCCGCGGACAAGAGTTCGTCGGCGGCCCGGCACCTGGCGGCCCGGTGGGCGGCCAAGGAAGCCGTGATCAAGGCCTGGTCGAGTTCACGGTTCTCCAAGCGTCCGGCGCTGCCGGAGGGCATCCATCGCGACATCGAGGTGGTCACCGACATGTGGGGCCGGCCCAAGGTGCGGTTGTCCGGTGAGATCGCCAAGCACCTCGAGACGGTGACCATTCACGTCTCGCTGACCCACGAGGCCGACACCGCCGCCGCGGTGGCGATCATCGAGGAGCTGTAACGCGGACTTCTCCACGCGAGCAGACACATATGTACCGTTCGCCACGGCGTGTCGGGTACATCTGCGTCTGCTCGCGGTGGGCGAGGGACCTACTACGCTCGTCACCATGACTGATGTCGTGCAGCGGGTGCAGCAGGTGTTGCCGTCGGTTCGGTCCGATCTGGAGGATCTGGTCCGCATCCAATCGGTATGGGCCGACCCGGCCCGCCGCGACGAGGTGCACCGCAGCGCCGAGGCCGTCGCAAAGTTGTTGTCGGACGCGGGCTTTCCCGACGTCCGCATCGTCAGCGAAGGCGGCGCTCCTGCCGTCATCGCGCACTACCCGCCGCCTGCGGGTGCGCCCACGGTGCTGCTCTACGCCCATCACGACGTGCAGCCCGAAGGCGATCCGTCCCAGTGGGATTCCGCACCCTTCGAACCCACTGAACGTGACGGGCGGCTCTACGGTCGCGGCACCGCTGACGACAAGGCCGGTATCGCAACCCATCTGGCCGCGATCAGGGCCTTCGACGGCAAGCCTCCGGTAGGTGTCACGGTCTTCGTCGAAGGCGAGGAGGAATCCGGTTCACCGTCACTGGGCGCCTTGCTGGCCGCACACAAAGCCGCGCTGGCCGCCGACGTCATCGTCATCGCCGACTCGGACAACTGGAGCACCGAGATCCCGGCGTTGACCGTGACCCTGCGTGGCCTGGCCGACTGTGTGGTCGAGGTGGCCACCTTGGATCACGGCTTGCATTCGGGGCTGTGGGGCGGGGTGGTGCCCGATGCGTTGAGCGTGCTGGTGCGGCTGCTGGCCAGCCTGCACGACGACGACGGCAACGTCGCGGTCGCCGGTCTGCACGAGGCGACCGCGGCCGACGTCGACCGCGGCGATCACTGGGTGCGCCAGGAGTCCGGCCTGCTCGACGGCGTGTCCGAGATCGGTTCCGGCTCAGTGGTGCAACGCATGTGGGCCAAGCCCGCCATCACCGTCATCGGTATCGACACCACGTCCATCGACAAGTCGTCGAACACCCTGATCCCACGTGCCCGGGCCAAGATCAGCATGCGGGTCGCGCCGGGCGGCGATGCCCACGCGCACCTGGAGGCGTTGACCCGTCACCTCGAGGCTCATGTTCCGTGGGGCGCCCACGTGACGGTAGCCCCGGGCGACGTCGGCCAGCCCTATGCGATCGACGCCTCGGGGTCGGTGTACGACGCGGCCCGTTCGGCGTTCCGCACGGCCTGGGGAACCGACCCCGTGGACATGGGCATGGGCGGCTCGATCCCGTTCATCGCCGAATTCGCCGAAGCGTTCCCGGACGCCACGATTCTGGTGACCGGGGTCGAGGATCCCGGCACCCAGGCGCACAGTGTCAACGAAAGCCTGCACCTGGGCGTGCTGGAGAAGGCGGCCACCGCCGAGGCGCTGCTGCTTGAAGCCCTGGCCCGTTAGACCGGGATGACCGGCAGCGTCGGCTGGTTCGTCGTCGGTCTGATCGCTCTGGCGGTCGGCGCCGAGGTGATGGTCCGCGGCGGTGCGAAACTCGCTGCGCGCCTGGGAATCAGCCCGATTCTGATCGGTCTGACCGTGGTGTCGATCGGCACCAGCCTTCCCGAACTCGCCGTCGGCGTCACCGCGGCCACCACGGGCAGTGGCGACCTGGCCGTCGGCAACATCGCCGGCACCAACGTCGTCAACATCTTGTTCATCCTGGGCCTCAGCGCGTTGATCCGCCCACTGGCGATCGAGCAGCGCACCCTGCGCTTCGACCTGCCGGTGATGGCCGGCTCCGCGGTGCTGCTCTGGGTACTGGCCGTCAATGGCGCGTTGTCGCGGGTGGACGGGGCGATCCTGGTCCTCGGAGCCATCGTCTACACCGCGGTCCTCATCCGCATGTCGCGACGGGAGAGCCGGGCCACGGTGGCCGAATACGCCGAAGCCTTCCCATCAGAGCCTGCGAGCGGTACCGCGACGAAACCGATTGGCCGCGGCGCACTTCAGGACACTGTCATGACGGTCAGCGGTATCGCGGTGGTGATCCTCGGGGCGGAATGGCTGGTCGGCGGCGCGGTCGGGATCGCCCGCGGATTCGGGATATCTGACGCGCTCATCGGTCTCACGGTCGTAGCGATCGGAACCTCGGCCCCGGAGTTGGTCACCACGATCGTCTCGACGGTGCGCGGCGAACGCGACATCGCGGTGGGCAATCTGCTGGGCAGCAGTGTCTACAACATCCTGCTGATCCTGGGCATCACGTGCCTGGTGCCGGCGAACGGGCTGGAGCTGACCCACAACCTCGTCTGGATCGACATCCCGATCATGGTGGCCGCGAGCCTGGCCTGTATCCCGATCTTCATCTCGGGCCGGCGCGTGCACCGGCCCGAGGCGGCCGCGATGATCGCGGCCTACCTCGGCTACCTGGTGTTCCTGCTGACCACCCAGTCCTGACCGGTCGGGTCAGACGGAAAGGTCGCGGCGCAACTTGGCGACGTGACCGGTGGCGCGCACGTTGTACTGCGCGACGGCGATCTTGCCCTTTTCGTCGACGAGGAAGGTCGAGCGGATGACGCCCTGAACGGTCTTGCCGTACATGGTCTTTTCGCCGAAGGCACCCCAGGCCGTCAGTACCTCACGGTCGGGGTCGGACAGCAACGGGAAGGTCAGTCCTTCCTTGTCACGGAACTTGGCGAGCTTCTCCGGCTTGTCAGGAGAGATGCCGATGACGTCGAGTCCGGCGTCATTGAGTTCGGCGAGGCTGTCCCGAAAATCGCACGCCTGCTTGGTGCATCCGGGCGTCGACGCGGCCGGGTAGAAGTACACGATGACCTTGCGGCCCTTGTAGTCGGAGAGCTTGACGACGTTGCCGTCGGCGTCGGGCAGGCTGAAAGCCGGGGCGGTGTCTCCCACCTCCAGGCGCGGGGTTGGCGGCATGCGCGGGTATCCCTTCTTGTCGACCGGTTCCGTCGTCACGGAGCCGGCTGATCTAGGGTAGTGCGGCAGGGCAGCACGACATGGAGCGGCTTGGAGGAGCAAACAGTGGCGAACCGGGACCCGGAGAGCATCAAGCGGGACATCGATCAGGCTCGCGATCAACTGGCGGTGACTGTGGACTCCCTGGCCGAGCGGGCCAACCCTCAGCGGCTGGCCGACGATTTCAAGTCGGCGGTGATCGGCTTCATCAAGAAACCGGCGGTGACTGCTTCATTGGCCGGTGCCGGTGTGCTGGTGGTGGTCGTCGTCGTTCGGCGGATCAAGCGGCGCTGAGCCGACTCCGGGGAGCGCTACGCGGCGCGTGGTGCTCCCTGATGTGATGCGCTGCTCAGCGGCTCCAGCCGATACGCCGCTCAGCGGCGGCGAAACAGGAGCCAGTCCGCCAGCGAGAAACTCGGGGGATTGGCAATGCGTCCGAGCCGGTTGCAGCTATACACGATGACGGGCTGATTCGCAGCAACAAACGCTGAGGTTGATGCAGCTGTGGGATCGACGCCACCAGCGGTAGCCATCAGCTAACACCTCTTATCTTGGCGTAATCGCCACCTGGAAACGAACCACATCAAATCAGCTAACTTGAGATTAACACGGTTTCTTACGTCTGACCAGCGAAAGTGATGACGTCAGATTCTAGGCAGTAACTTACTGGAGCGTCAACCGTGAGCATCGGGCACGGTTGACGAGTTCGCGACGAAGTTGTCAGCACATTCTCGACACGCGTCAGTGGGGCCGTCTTCGATGGGGTTTCTGGTTGTCCACCGCAAAGTTCTCCGGGCGTATCGACAGCGAGGGTCAGGGCGCTGCCCAGGGCGGGCACCGGCGTGGGTGCGACGCGCTGAATGTTTGCTGTGGCTGTGGTGACGTGCGACACAACGGCGGCCGCTTAGCGGCGGTTTAGTGGAGAAAGCGTTTGGCAAACGCCGGTTGGCCTGGTAACTCAGGGCGCTCCGCGCAACTCGGTGTCAATATGTCGCGATAGCTGAAATTCACTGCATCGCAGGGCGGGAACGGCCCTTTCTCGTCGAACCGGTTGCTAGTGCATAGGTGTCCAGCTAAGGTCGACTTCGGGTCAGGATAGGGGAGTCGGACCTGGGTCTTGATCTCGGCCGCAACACGGGACGAACGTGTGACAAGGGGGTATTGCGTTGCAGCTAACTAATTTTCCGTTTGCCAGGATTGCTGCGTGTGCCTTCGCCGGTGCAGCTGAACCCGACCGAGTCATCGTCGGGATTCGCTGACGACACCCGATGGCTCATGTCGAACCTCTAGGTACGGATGTGGGCCATGGTCACACCGACTGGAGGTAGCCATATGGCGCATGTGAGCGATGAAACTCTTGGCGATCTACGCCGGGAACTCGACCGCTTCAAAACCGAGCAGTACCGGGACAACGGCTATGCGGCCGCGCATCTGGCCGGTGCGGTGGAGATGTTGTTGGAAGAAGCCGAACCCAGCGTCGGTGACCGGCTGGCCGACAGATACCGAGCCCGATAAGAGATGTACTGCCGCAGTAACTCTCAAACGCAGAAACGCAAAAACCCTGCCGAGGCAGGGTTTTTGATTGGTGCGCCGTCAGGGTTTCGAACCCCGGACCCGCTGATTAAGAGTCAGCTGCTCTACCAACTGAGCTAACGGCGCGCGTGAGAGACAATAACAGGAGATTCGCTCAACAGTGAAATCCGCTGGTCGCGGGCTTGTGGCGACGTTCCGGTGAGCCAGGGTTCCGCGGAACCCTTAGACTATTGCCAAGATTTGCTGTCGACCGTGCGAGGGGTAGGACGAACATGGGGCAGGCCCAGACGGTGACCCGTCCGTATCGGGATGTCTTCCGCCGAGCGGTAGTTGCCGTCGTACCCGCGATGATGTTGGGCCTGACGGCGTGCGGGGGACAGGAGACGCAGGGACCGCCGCCGGTGATCACCGACAAGGGGACTCCCTACGGTGACCTGCTGGTGCCCAGGGTCAACGCTTCGGTGACCGACGGTGCGGTGGGGGTGACCGTCGATTCACCGGTCACGGTGAGCGCGGAGAACGGTGTGCTCGGCGGGGTCACCATGACCAACGAAGAAGGCGTCAGCGTCTCAGGGAAGTTCAGCGCCGACGGGCTGACGTGGTCGACCACTGACCCGCTCGACTACAACGAGCAGTACACGCTCAATGCGCAGTCCCTGGGGCTCGGTGGCGTCGCCAACCGGCGTCTGCGGTTCGAGACGCACTCGCCGGCGAACCTGACGATGCCCTACGTCCTGCCCAACGACGGAGAAGTGGTCGGGGTGGGGCAGCCCATCGCCGTGCGCTTCGACGAGAACATCACCGACCGGGTGGCGGCTCAGCGGGCCATCACCGTCACGACCAATCCGCCGGTCGAAGGTGCCTTCTACTGGCTCAACAACCGCGAAGTGCGTTGGCGCCCAGCCAAATACTGGAAGCCCGGCACCACGGTGGACGTAGCCGTCAACACCTACGGCGTCGCGTTGGGCGACGGATTGTTCGGCCAGGGCAATGTCACCACCCACTTCACGGTCGGCGACGAGGTGATCGCGACCGCCGATGACAACACCAAAACGCTGACCGTCCGGCGCAACGGCGAGGTCGTAAAGGCGATGCCGATCTCGATGGGTAAGAACAGTTCCCCGACCAACAACGGCGTGTACATCATCGGCGACCGCTTCGATCACATGGTGATGGATTCGTCGACCTACGGGGTACCGGTCAACTCGCCCAACGGTTATCGCACCGAGGTCGACTTCGCGACCCAGATGTCCTACAGCGGCATCTACGTGCACGGGGCTCCGTGGTCGGTGGGTAGCCAGGGCTACAGCAATGTCAGTCACGGCTGCCTCAACGTCAGCACGGCCAATGCCCGTTGGTTCTACGAGAACACCAAGCGCGGTGACATCGTCGAGGTGACCAACACCGTGGGCCCGGTGTTGCCGGGCACCGAGGGCCTGGGGGATTGGAACATCCCCTGGGAGCAATGGCGCACCGGCAACGCCAGCGCCTGATTACCTGCGCGGTAATCGACAACGCCTCTCGAAACGGTGAATCTGACTGAGTCCCAGTTGATTACCGTGAAAGAGGCGAAAATGGCCCATCTCGACGACACCGTCACCGCGTACCTCAGCACGTGGAATGCCACCGATGCCGCCCAGCGGCAGGCGCTGCTGGAGCAGCATTGGGCGCCGGGCGTCACCTACACCGACCCACTGGCCCAGGTGAGTGGTCACGACGGCATCTCCGGTGCGATCGAGGCCGTGCACACCCAGTTTCCGGGGTTCGTGTTCACGCTCGTCAGCGGACCCGATGCCCACCACCGGCAGGCGCGCTTCCAGTGGGGCCTCGGCCCGCGCGATGCCGATCCGGTGGTGGTCGGGTTCGACGTGCTTGCTACTGACGGCGACGGCCGGATCCAGACCGTGCTCGGCTTCCTGGACCGGGTGCCCGCCTGACTATGTCGACGAACGGTCCAGTGCCGCAAGCGATTCTTCGATGAAGTCGGTGCCGAACGGCGGCATTCCGCCGATCTGGTCCCGGAAGCTCTGCGGGGTGTCGGTCCAGTCGTAGGTGAGCGTGACGTCGGTCTGGTCCCCGTTGGGGACCAGGTCGTACCGCCACCACCAACCGCCGGGCGCATGGTGACCTTGCTCGTCGAGCTGGCCGGGCAACCATGCGATGGTCCGGTCCTGATCGAACTCGGTCACCAGGTTGTGCATCACGTAGTGGCCGCCGGCCGCCGGCAGGAACATGTTGACCGCGAATATCTGGCCGGTCCGGGTGATCGGTTCGGGGTCGATGGCGTCGCGCACCCAGTCGCCCGGCTCGGTGTCGCAATGCCGGGCCGGGTCGGCCAGGACGGCGAACACCTGAGCCGGGGAGGCGGCGATGGTGCGGGTGACGACGTAGCGCTGGCTGTCTGTTGCCGTGGTGTCGGTCGACGAAGTCATCAGGAGTCCTTTCCGTACAGGTTGGCGACGTCGGGGCTGTCGAGCCAGCCCGAGAAGGTCGGGTGTTTAGGCCACCCGTCGGGCGAGTCCTGCCATTCCTCCTGCCGGCCCCACGGCAGCAGGTCGATCAACGCGAACGAGTGGCTGAGTTGTTCGGTGCCACGGCCGTCGGTGTGCCAGGTGCGGTAGACGGTTTCCCCGTCGCGGAAGAACACGTTGACCGCGAAGCCGTCGCCAGGCGCGGCGTCGACGTCGGACCCGAAGGAACTCTCCGACGACGAGTACCAGTCCATGCGGTTGCCGACCTTGTCGCGGTACGCCAGCGCCTCCTCGATCGGCCCGTTGGTGACGATGACGAAGCGGGCGTCATAGTTGTCCAGGAAGTCGAGGCGGGTGAACTGCGATGTGAAACTCGTGCAGCCGCCGCACTGCCATTCGGCACCGTCGGTCCACATGTGGTGGTAGGTGATCAACTGGGCGCGTCCGTCGAACACGTCGGCCAGGCGCACCGGGCCGTCCGCGCCGATCAGTGTGTACTCCGGCAACTCCACCATCGGCAGCCGGCGCCGCGCCGCGGCGATCGCGTCCAGTTCCCGGGTGGCGGCCTTCTCTCGGCGTCGCAGGTCGTCGAGTGCGGTACGCCAGGCCTGCTGGTCGACTATCGGAGGTTTTCCTGTCGTCATGTAGGGCTCCTGATCGGTGCTCGGAGAATCTCGTTCTCTTAAGTGGACCCGCCGAGCGTCCGGAATTCATCGCACCCGGTAATGTCCGACAAGCGAAGGGTGACCTAACACCTCGAGATGAACCATGGAGGTTGATCCAGAATGAGCGGTCAGCGAGCCGATGCAGCGCTGCGTCTCCTCGTCGTCGGTGCCTCGTCGGGCATCGGCCACGCGGTCGCGATGAGTGCCACCGAACGCGGCGCCAAGGTCGCCGTGGCCGCGCGGCGCATCGACCTGCTGAATTCCCTGGCCGAGGCGATCGGCGGGTACGCCTTCGAACTCGATGTCGAGGACGCCGCGGCGATCAACCGCGTGGTCAACGACGCGGCCGACGCCTTGGGTGGTCTCGATGCCGTGGTGTTCACCAGCACGGTGATCCCGTTCGCCTACATCGAGGACACCGATGTGGCCACCTGGTTGCACGCGTTCAGCGTCAACACCGTCGGTGCCAACAACGTGCTGCGCGCTGCGACGCCCCGGCTCGCCGAGAACGGTGTCGTCCTGGTGGCGTCCAGCTATGACGTGGGCCGTCCGCGTGCCGGTGTGGCGGCATACAGCGCGAGCAAGGCCGCTCTCGACGAGATCCTGCATTCCTGGCGCGTCGAACACCCTGAGCTGTCACTGATCCGGGTCGGCGTCGGCCCCACCGATGACACCGAGATCCTGCGCGGCGCCGACCGCGACCTGCTGGACCAGTTGGTCAAGACATGGGTGGCCCAAGGCGCCCTGCCCGCCCGGATGTCGGCCCTGCGCGACGTCGCCAACACCCTGGTGTCGCTCGTGGCCACCGCGTACGAGAATCCGACCGTGGTCCCCGAGATCGTGCAGCTGGCGCCGCGGATTCGGCGACGGGCCGACGCGGCGGAATAGTCCGCAACTCAGTTTCGCGGCTGGGACTCCGGCCGTTGTGATACCTCCAAGGTCGTGAGGGCCGTTCGGCCACACGGCCTTTGGCTCCCTTGGGCGTGCCTGGGCTGCGCACCTCGCGGCGCGTGAGTTCGAAAATCCGTGCTCGACAAGTACTCCGTGCGGTAGAACTCGCCGATCTGGGCAACCTGACGCTGCTTCCGTAGGCCTTTCTATGAGTCGTCGATGAATTGATTGATAATGACAATCATATTCAATAACTTGAACGCTTCGGGTAGCCGGTCTACAAGGAGGGTTCTATGGCCGCGGTATGGATGGCCTCGCCGCCTGAGACGCATTCGGCATTGCTGAGCAGCGGCCCCGGTCCGGGTGCACTGCTGGCCGCAGCTGGCGCGTGGTCATCATTGAGTGTCGAATATGCCGCGGTGGCAGAAGAACTCGCGATGGTGCTCGGTTCGGTGCAGGCCGGAGCTTGGCAGGGCCCGAGCGCCGAACGGTACGTCGTCGCCCATCTTCCGTATCTGGCGTGGCTGCATCAGGCCAGCGCCGACAGCGCAGCGATCGCGGCTCGGCATGAAACCGCGGCCGGCGCGTATGCCGGTGCCCTGGCGGCGATGCCCACCCTGGCCGAGCTGGTCGCCAACCACACCAGGAATGCAATCCTGGTGTCCACCAACTTCTTTGGGATCAACACCATTCCGATCGCGGTGAACGAGGCCGACTATGTGCGGATGTGGATCCAGGCTGCCGTCACGATGGAGGGCTATCAGGCGGTGTCGGAGGCTGCGGTGGCATCCACCCCGGCTACACCGGCGGCGCCGAGGATCTTGCACGACGACCACGACCACGACCACGACGGCGATCATGACCACGATCACGACGACCATGGCCACGGAGACCTGAGCCCACTCGACCCGCGGTGGTGGCTGGAAGTCGGCCATGAGCAGATCGAGAACATCGGTCTGCTGATCGACAATCTGCTGAACGACCCCGCTGCCCTGCTGACCAACCTGCCGATGGTGTTGGCCGACATGGCCTTCCATGCCGCACAGCTGTTGCAGGTCGTGGTCCAGTTGTCCCCGGCATTGATTCAGCCGGCCCTGGGCGTGGTGACCGCCAACCTCGGGTGGGCGATCGCGGGCCTGGCCGCGATCCAGGCGGTCGAACCTGCCGGTGCCGCGGAGGCTCCGGCCGGAGCTGATCCAGGGTCCTGGCCCGCCGCCGGGGTCGGATCGACCGTGCCGGGCAGCCCATCGGCCCCGATCGCCTCCTCCGCTCCCTCGGCCCCGTCGACCGGTGTGTCGGCGACCGCGACCGTCACCACCGGCCCGGCGCCATCGGGCACACCCGGGGGCGGACCGGGGTTCTTCCCGCCGTACTTGATTGGCTCGCCCGGCGCCGCTGTCCCCGCCGTGGCAGGGGCCAAATCCGCGACCGCCGCCAAGCGCAAATCCCCGGAGCCCGACCTGGCCGCCGCCGGGGCCGGGGAGCAGGCCCGCGAGGCGCGGGCTCGACGACGCCGACGCGCGGCGATACGGGAACGAGGCCGCGGCAACGAGTACATGGACATCGAGCCCGGCCTGCCGCTGAGCCCGGCGCAGGTGTCGGATCGGGGTGCGGGGCCGCTCGGCTTTTCCGGTGTGCGGGACAAGCCGGGTGCGACGACGACGGGCCTGACGGCATTGGCCGATGCCGAGTTCGGTGAGGGCCCAACGGTGCCGCTGTTGCCGGCTACCTGGGATCCGGACGCGAAAGTGTGAGCTCTCTGCGCCGAAACCAAGAACGCCGTCTGCTTGCGCAGACGGCGTTCCCGTTATCGGGGTGGCTGACGGGACTCGAACCCGCGACAGCCAGGATCACAACCTGGTGCTCTACCAACTGAACTACAGCCACCATCGCCGCTCGCGCCTCTGGAGCGTATGCGGCTCGTAGATACTAACTGCTCGGGTGCTCTACAGCCGAATCGGTTTCTGGCGAGTCATCCTTCGGCGGGCCGAGCTCGGCCGCGATCGCGGCAATGTCGCTGGTAGACGGCCCGGGCTGGGCGACGAACGCGGTCGAGCGGTAGTACTTGAGTTCACGGATCGACTCGTGGATATCGGCCAGGGCGCGGTGGGCGAGGCCTTTTTCGGGCTGGCCGAAGTAGATCCGCGGGTACCAACGGCGGCACAGCTCCTTGATCGAGCTGACGTCGATCATCCGGTAGTGCAGGTAATCGTCCAGTTTGGGCATGTCGCGGGCGATGAAGCCGCGGTCGGTGGCGATCGAGTTGCCGGCCAGGGGAGCGGCCTTGGCCGTCTTGACGTGTCCGCGGATGTAATCGAGCACCATCTCTTCGGCGGTGGCCACATCGACGGTCGACGCTCGGACTTCTTCGATCAACCCGGACCGGGTGTGCATCGTCTTGACCACGTCGACCATGGACGACAAGGCCTCGTCGTCGGTGTGAATGACCACGTCCAGGCCGTCGCCGAGGATGTTCAGGTCCGCGTCGGTGACCAGAACCGCGATCTCGATCAGCCGATCGGACTTGAGGTCCAGGCCGGTCATCTCGCAGTCGATCCATACCAGTTCGTCTCGCACGAAGATCCACAGTATTCCTACGCCGCGCGACGAGCCGTCACACCCACCGCGCGCGCCGCCCGGCAAGTAGTGTCAGACCCCGATTGGCTCGTTCGCGACAACTGGGAGGACCGCGGCATGACCACCGAATCGACAGCCACCCCCGCGCAGCAGATCGCTGCCGGTTACGCAGTCGAAGGCCAGGCTTTGGAGCTGGGCACCGTTGTAGTCGACGGTGCCGTCGACCCGGCGGCGCAGGTTCGCATCCCGTTGGCGACGGTCAACCGGCACGGGTTGATCGCGGGTGCCACCGGTACCGGCAAGACCAAGACGCTGCAGGTGATCGCGGAGCAGTTGTCGGCGGCAGGCGTCCCGGTGGTGATGGCCGACGTGAAAGGTGACCTGTCGGGGCTGTCGAAGCCCGGCGAGGACAACGACAAGATTCAACAGCGCGCCAAGGACACCGGTGACACCTGGACGCCGACCGCGTTCCCGGTGGAGTTCCTGTCGCTGGGCACCGAGGGCATCGGGGTGCCGGTGCGCGCCACCATCACCAGCTTCGGCCCGATTCTGCTGTCGAAAGTGTTGGGCCTCAATGCAACTCAGGAGTCGACGCTCGGCCTGATCTTCCATTGGGCCGATCAGAAGGGCCTGCCGCTGCTGGACATCAAGGACCTCCGGTCGGTGATCCAGTTCCTCACTAGCGATGAAGGAAAGCCCGAGCTCAAGGCGCTGGGAGCGGTGTCGGCCACGACGGCAGGGGTGATCCTGCGCGCCCTGGTGAACCTGGAGGCCGAGGGCGCCGACACGTTCTTCGGCGAGCCGGAGCTCGAGCCCAAGGATCTGCTGCGCACCGATGCGCAGGGCCGCGGCATCATCAGCCTGCTGGAGCTGGGAGCCCAGGCCGCGCGTCCGGTGATGTTCTCGACGTTCCTGATGTGGGTGCTGGCCGATCTGTTCACCACGTTGCCCGAGGTCGGCGACGTCGACAAGCCGAAGCTCGTGTTCTTCTTCGACGAGGCGCACCTGCTGTTCGCCGACGCGTCCAAGGCGTTCCTGGAGCAGGTCGAGCAGACGGTCAAGCTGATCCGGTCGAAGGGCGTCGGCGTGTTCTTCTGCACGCAGCTGCCCACCGATGTGCCCAACGAGGTGCTGTCACAGCTGGGTGCGCGGGTGCAGCATGCGTTGCGCGCCTTCACCCCGGACGACCAGAAGGCGCTGTCGAAGACGGTGCGCACCTACCCCAAGACCGACGTCTATGACCTGGAGGAGGCGCTGACCTCGTTGGGTATCGGCGAGGCGATCGTGACCGTGCTGTCCGAGCAGGGCGCCCCGACACCGGTGGCCTGGACCCGTATGCGGGCACCGCGGTCGCTGATGGCCGCGATCGGCGACGATGCCATCAAGACCGCGGCACAGGCCAGCCCGCTGCAAGCCACCTACGGCCAGACCGTGGACCGAGATTCCGCCTACGAGCGGCTGGCGGCGAAGATGGCCCCGCCGCCGTCGCCTGAGGATCCGGGCGGGTTCGGCGGAGTCGAGGCCTCGGGCGAGATCGAGGCGATGCCGGCGCCGGCGCAGCCCCAAGAACCGGGGATGCTCGAGCAGGTGCTCAAGAGCTCGGCGTTCAAGAGTGCCATGCGCTCGGCGGGCACGGTCATCGGCCGGGAGATCACCCGCAGCATCTTCGGGACGGGCCGCCGCCGCTGAGCGGCGAATCAGGCTGGAGCCGCTGAGCGGCGAATCAGGCTGGAGCCGCTGCGCCGGTTTCGACAAGAGGGTCGTGATCCGCGAGATCAGCAGCCCTGGTGTCGAAATCGGCGCGAGCAGCGGCGCGAGCAGCGCCAAAGCCTAGCCGCCGCCGAGCTTCTTGTAGACCGCGCCGACGATCGGGGTGACGATGGCGCGCGGCGCGTAGCCGCTGGCCATCGACATGGCCTTGGACGTCACGCCGGGGACCACGCGCATCTTGTTCTTCTCCAGGCCGTCGAGTGACAGCTTGGCGGTGTATTCGGTTGAGATCCACAGGAAGTCGGGGATCAGCCGCTCCACGAGGGACTGCTCGGCCTCGTCGGGCAGGTCGGTGCGGACCGGGCCGGGCGCCAGCACCGTGACGTGGACGCCCGCGCCCTTGAGTTCGCCGCGCAGCGATTCGCTGAACGTGTTGGCGAACGCCTTGGATGCCGCGTAGGTGGCGTTGTTGGGGATGGGCGAGTTGCCTGCCGCCGATCCCGAGATCAGGATGCCGCCGGAGCCGCGCTTGACCATTCCGGGCAGCACGGCCAGCACCAGGTCGTGCACGCCGAGGACGTTGAGCTGCACCTGGGCCTTCTCGCCGGCCGGGTCGAGGTCGATCACCGGGCCGAACGTCGCGGTACCCGCATTGGCGCACAGGATCGAGATCTCGCGGGAGGCCAGCTCGTCGCACAGCGTCGCCCGCGCGGCGGGATCGGTGAGATCGACGGCTCGCACCTCGACGGTCACCCCGTAACGCTCGGTGAGGCGCTGCGCCAGGGATGCCAGCACCTCCTCGCGGCGCGCGGTGATGATCAGGTTGTGGCCGCGGGCAGCGAGTTCGGTGGCCAACGCTTCGCCGATGTTCTGCGAGGCGCCGGTGACGACGGCACGGGCATCCGGACTGGGTGCGGGTACGGGCATGCGGCCAATCCTAAGAGGAGCGCGAGGCCATAGGGTGGCGGGCATGACGAACCCAGGGCGAGCGAGGGTGCTCGCGTGGGCATTGTGGGACTGCGGTGCGACGGGCCTCAACGCCATCGTCGTCACGTTCGTCTTCTCGGTGTACCTGACCGGCAGCGTCGGAGCGGGACTGCCCGGAGACACCACGCCGGCCAGTTGGCTGGGCCGCGCCATGACGGTCGCCGGTCTGGTGGTGGCCCTGCTGGCCCCGGTCACCGGCATCTGGGTCGACGCCCCGCAGCGACGCCGCCGGGTGCTGGCCGTGATGACCGGAGCGGCCGTGGCGTTCACGGCGGCGATGAGCCTGATCCGGGACGACCACCGCTACCTGATGCCCGGCCTCGTACTGCTGGCGTGCACCGCAGCCTGCAATGAGCTGGCCACCGTGCCGTACAACGCCATGCTGCGGCAGCTGTCCACACCCAACACGTCCGGCCGGATCTCGGGGCTGGGCCTGGCGCTGGGCTACGGGGGCAGTGTGGTGCTGTTGCTGCTGGCCTATGTGGGGTTCATCGCCGGAGACGGGGAGACCCGTGGGCTGCTGGGCATTCCGGCCGCAGACGGGCAGAACGTGCGGGCGGTGATGCTGCTCACCGCGGTCTGGTTCGTGTTGTTCGCGCTGCCGATCTTCGTGATGGTGCCGAAGGTGACCGATGTCGCCCCGGCCGAACGCATCGGCTTCTTCGGCGCCTACCGCAAGTTGTGGACCGAGATCCGCGGCGAATGGCAACGCGACCACAACGTCGTCTACTACCTGGTGGCGAGCGCGGTGTTCCGCGACGGGCTGGCCGGGGTCTTCGCGTTCGGCGCGGTGCTGGGCGTCAACGTCTACGGCATCTCGCAGGCGGACGTGCTGTTGTTCGGGATCAGTGCCTGCGTGATCGCGGCGGTCGGGGCCGTCACCGGTGGCATGCTCGACGATCGGGTGGGTTCCAAGCCGGTCATCGTCGGATCGCTGGTCTGCCTGATCGCGGTGGGGTTGGCGCTGCTGGTGCTGTCCGGACCGGTGGCCTTCTGGGTGTGCGGCCTGCTGTTGTGCCTGTTCATCGGGCCGACGCTGTCCGCGGCACGCAACCTGATGCTGCGGATCACCGCGGACGGCAAGGAAGGCGTGGCGTTCGGGCTCTACACGACGGTCGGACGCGCTGCCTCGTTCCTGGCCCCGTGGCTGTTCTTCACCTTCATCGACTTCTTCGGCGCCGACCGCGCCGGGATGGGCGGCCTGGTCCTCGTGTTGGCCGTCGGGCTCGCGGGCATGCTCGCCGTGCGGGTGCCCGCGCGGCACCCTGGCCCAGCGGTACCGGCTCCCTGAGCCGTCGGGCTCAGGGCGTCCCGACGCAGATCGTGATGCCCGACCCGGTGCGGTGCTGGGTCTGCACGCCGTTGACGCTCACCGTGCAGGCCACGTCGGGGCCGAAGTTCACCACGCTCACGCTGGCGGTCTCGGTCGCGGGTGCGGCGAGTTCCACCTGCTTGCTCCATGGCAGTGGCACGTTGAACTCGGTCTGCAGCATGTTGCCGGTGTCCAGATAGGTGATGTTGATGGCCCGGCCCTCACCGGTGACCTCGTAGGTGACGGTCTCGGTCGGCCCGGGTGAGACCTCCGTCGGAGGGGCCGTGCTGGGCGGCGGGATGGGCCGCGGCGCACGCGTGGTCGTGGTG
>MSTD01000071.1 GCA_001942045.1 Mycolicibacterium porcinum | reverse complement strand
GTACCGCACCCCCTTGCCGCAACCGCGCAATGGTGCCGGGCGGCCAGCGCAGTACTTCTTCGAGTTTCAGCCGCGTGCGTTCCCGCGGCCAACTGCGGCCTTTTTCGAAAGCGATCAGTGCACCGGCATTGATGATGCCGTCGGCAGCCAGACTGCGCTGACTGATGTCGAGTTCACGCCGGCGAGCGGCAGCTGCCGCGCCGGCCCGGATGAGCCCCACATCGAATTCGCCGGTGGCGAGGTCGTACTCCGCGTCGGTCATCTCCGATTGAGTTCCTCGCTGATGTTTCTGCTCGGTTCGGCCGCTTACAAGTGATGTCGTGACAACACAATCCTAACCCTCGACCGCAGCGACGCTACGCCTTGGTTGCCAAACTGATTCCAGCAAAACAACCCGGCGCTACAACTTCCGCGCGACGAAACCGAACCGGCGCTACGGCTCGTACCGTAGCTCCCGGCATGCCTTTGACATGCAGTTTTGAATGCTTCCGTGCTTTTTCCTGGTCGCTTCGCCTCGTTGCACACGCAAGTTTCCGTAGCCCCAGTGCGACGTTTTCCAACTCAACTGTTGCATCGCTACGGTTCTTGCTATAGCGTTCACCTCAACGCGGAACACACCGCAACAGAAAGCACCGACAGGAGCAGCAGCATGAACGCACTCATGGCCAACGGCATCCCGCTCGGCGTGTGCACCAGCGACCCGGAGCGGTGGACCTCCACCCCCGACGATCAGGCGAAGGTCATCTGCCGGGAATGCCCGCGGCGCTGGTTGTGCGCCCGCGAGGCCTGCGAACTGCCCCGCGCCGAAGGACTTTGGGCCGGCATCATGATTCCCGAGGGTGGCCGCGGCCGAACCTTCGCACTCAAGCAGCTGCGATCGCTGGCCGAGCGCAATGGCTACCCGGTGCGCAAGCTGGGCCTGGTCTTCCCCGAAGCCGCCTGAGTCTCGATCCGGCGCAACACACCAGTACTTTTTGTCTGGCCCTTGCCCTGCCGATTCGAGGGGACGGCAGGGCAGGGGCGAGTTTCCACTGGGGGAGGAATAGGGGCCCGGGGTATGTCGTTACACCGCGGGACGGTGTCGGGCATTGCCCCGGGCCCCACACCAGAATCGTCGCTTCGAGCGACCACTCGCCGAGAGGCGCAGTGACGGCACCGTCCCCTGACTTCTCCTTCAACTACCGCTCGAGGGTGGCAACCACCGCATCGAGCAGCGCGTCGACATCGTCCTCGTCATATCCACGCTGAAACATCGGCGGCTTCGGGAACACGATGTTGCGGACATCATCGGCACCGAGGTGCCCACGACCGTCGAGCCTCCGGGCCACCAGCGCGAGAAAATCATCGACCGACTTCTTGTCGTAACCCCGCTTGCCCAGCGGCGGCTTTGAGAATTCGGTGCTGCGAACGTCTTCGGCTGTCAGTCCCCCGGTCATGCGGGTCATGCTAACCGCGTCCGGTCCGGCTCAACGCGGTTACCGTGAGGATCATGAGCAATACCGATACGGCGCCCGCCGAGGTCACCTGCGCCAACTCGGAGTTCACCGGGGTACTGCACCCGCGCGAGGTGCCGCTCGGCGGGCCGAGGGCGATGCTGGTCCGGCGCACCCTGCCGCAGCGGGACCGGTCGATGATCGGTGCGTGGTGCTTCGCCGACCACTACGGACCGCACGACGTGCGGGCCGCAGGCCGGGGCATGGACGTGGCGCCTCATCCCCACACCGGATTGCAAACGGTGAGTTGGCTTTTCGACGGCCTGATCGAACACCGCGACAGCGCCGGCGTGCACGCCATGGTGCGCCCGGGCGAGCTCAACCTGATGACGGCGGGCGCCGGCATCTGCCACTCGGAGGTCTCCACACCGGATACGACGCTCCTGCACGGCGTGCAGCTGTGGGTGGCCCTGCCCGACTCCGCCCGCGATACCGGACGCGACTTCGCCCACTACGCACCGCCGCCGCAACTCGTCGACGGCGCGACCATCCGGGTGTTTCTGGGCGAGCTGGTCGAGTCACCGTCACCGGTGCATACCTTCACGCCACTGCTGGGCGCGCAGATCGACCTCGATCCGGGCACGGTGCTGACGCTGGATGTCGACCCGGCTTTCGAACACGGCGTCCTGCTCGACCAGGGGGCGATCGAGGTGTGCGGCACCACGCTGGCCGTCGCCGACCTGGCCTACCAGGCGCCGGGGCGGCCGCAGCTGCAGCTGGCCAACCGCGGTGACGGCCCGGCCCGGGCAATCCTGCTGGGCGGGCCGCCGTTCACCGAGGAGCTGGTGATGTGGTGGAACTTCGTCGGCCGCAGCCACGACGACATCGCGACGTACCGGGAACTGTGGCAGGCCAACGATGCCCGGTTCGGCGATGTGCAGGGCTACGAAGGCCCCCTCGCACGGCTACCCGCACCGCCGCTCCCCAACGGCAGGCTCAAGCCGCGCCCGCGACCGACTTAGGCGTTCAGATACTGAGCCGTGTTGCCGCCCACCGGCATCTCGGGCAACCCGAGCTTGCGGTGGTCCCAGCTGCGCTGCCGGTTGGGCACCACCCGCACGGCGATGCGGTTGTTCATCATCTGGTCGACGAACGGGCGCATCTCGTCGGTGTAGGGACCGGTGTAGCGTTCCCACACGCTGATCCCTACGCGCAGAAGGGTTTCCGGATCGTCGACGATCTCGGCCGTGCCGTCGATCGACACGCCGCGCAGGGTGTTGTAGGTGTCGCCGTCCTCGATCATCACCGTGATCGTCGGGTCGCGACGCAGGTTGACCGCCTTCTGCGACTTGGCCTTGGTCTCGAACCAGATCTCGCCGTCGAGGACGGCGTACCACATGGCGACCAGGTGGGGCCGACCGTTGGGCAGCACCGTGGCCATCGTGGCGGTCCGGCTGCGTTCGATGAATTCGGCGATCTCGACGTCACTCATGACGATCTTCGTGCGCTCGTTCTTGCCCACCTGTCACCTCTCTGCTCGGTCAGCCCACCATAGCCACGGACTCAGCGGGCCCCGAGAGGCCGGTCGATAACCCGGGCCGCCGAACTAGAGCACGCCGAACTGCGAGGTCACCCAGCGCACCGGATCCACGCACCGGAACGGGGCAATGCCCCTGGCGTGCAGATGGTTTCCGGTAGGCGCGTGACCGAGGGCCGAGACCGCGAAGTACCGGCTCATCAACCGTGGACCCACGGCCGGATTCTCGACGCCGGCCACGATCGACCCGCCGTGCAGCCGGATCAGCAGGCTGCGCACCTCCTGGTCGAGCAGTTGACCGTCCACGTCGTCGTACCGCTTGCCGTCGGAGGTGTCTCGCAGGAACGCCGCTCCCCCGTTCGACATGACGAGCGCCCATTCCGACCCCTGCACATCACGCAGCGCCCGCAGCACGTCGAATTTGGACAGGATCACCGCGAGCCTGGGCTGGCCAGGGTTGACCGCCAACAGCACATTGCCCAACACCGCACGCGGTTCCCCGCCGCTGAACGGCTGGGGTGGCAGCAGATCCTGCAGTTGATCGCGGATGGCCTTGACCCGCAACGGGTCGAACATGAAGAACACCCCGTCGGCATGGCCGAAGAACTGGAACGGCGGCGCTCGCAAATCACCGTTCTCCAGGTCCTCGCCCGCCACGTCGCGCAGCACCAGGAAGCGACGCACCCCATGCCAGACGCCGATCGAGAACACCAGTGGCTCACGCTGATTCGGCGCCTGGGTGTGCACGGTCGGAGTAGGCGGCAACAGGCCCCGCTGCACGTAGAGCGGCCCTTCGTAGTTGGCGGCGTAATTCTGCGCGGTGGCGCGGGTGACCGGTTCCATCACCACACCGAACCGCTCGCACAACAGCTCGAGCTGCTTGACCAGCACCGCGATATAGAGGCTCTTGCCCGTGGCCCGCGCGCCGGCGAGCGCGATGCAGATGGCGTGTCCTTCCCGGAAGCCGTCGGGCAGCGTGAAGTGGCAGACCGGGCAGATCTCCACCGCATGCCCCTGCAGTGCCCGGCTGGCCTCGGACACCGGTGGTGGCGGGCCGTTGTAGCCGGGCGTGCGGGTCCAGGTGTACAGCGGACCGCAATCGGCGGGTGCACCCACATAGGCGGACGCGACGTCGTCGCGGTAGCGGGTGCCGCCGGCCTGGGCGGGCAGGGTCCACAGGTGGTTGTTCGGGCTCAGCGGGGTGAAGCACCGCGGGCATTTGCTCATGTCAGCCCCGGCTCCCCCTCAGTCGCTCCGCCAGCGACGGTTGCTCGCCCCGCCGCGTCACCAGCCTGTTCACCATTTTGCGGTATCCGCGCATAGTCCCTTCAGAGGCATCGCCCGACAACTGCGCCATCAACATCACCACGGATTCCGCGTCGGCGCCGCCCATGGTGGCCGCCACCTGGCCGGCCAGCGCACCGGCGAGCTGGTCCACGGGGTCGAGCACATGCGCGGCGGCCTCGGCCGCGGCGGCACGCAGCAGGCTGACCGCAACCACCTTCACCGGCGCCAGCTCGCCACCGTCGACGAGTGGCAACACTCTGGCCACCGCCTCTGCACCGCAACCATTTTCAGCTGCCAACGCGTTGCAGATCTCCGGATACGGCTGGCCGGTGAGCACGCCCAACAGGGCGAACGCCAGCAGCCGCACCGAAAAATCCGGGTGCACCGAGCTCGGCTGCAAACCGGCCAGGCCGTGATCCCACAACGGCACGTAGGAACCCTGGTGGGTGTGCAGGAACCGCCGATCCAGCCACTCCCGCGCCTCGATGTGGCGCACGGCCGCACAGGCCACCGCCACGTTGTCGCCATTGTCCTCGATCACCTTGCCGGCGAGCTGGTGCAGCGCGGCCGAGTCCGCCGCGCCCACCAGGGTGCGTAGCGCAGCCGTCCCGGGCATCGGGTCAGTGCCGACGGCCAGCAGCAGATCCGACGGGTTCCAAACCGACGCCGCGGCAGTCGAGGCGAACTGCCCGGGCTCCGTCGTACGCAGCCACCACAGCTGCGCGCCGAGATCGCCCGCGAGTTGCGGTCCGCTCCGCTGCGACCGCAGCCCTCGCAGCGCGGCGCGGGTCCACACCGAGTCCCCTGGCTGAGCCTGCGCGAGCTCGGCCGGCTCGGGTACAGCGGCCGCCTCGGCCAGCCAGTCCAGCACGTCATCAGCTATGGCGCTGCCCCCGACTCCGCCGTCAGCCAGCAACCACGTCGCCAGGGACAGCCGGTCGTCGGTCCCGATGCGGCCCCGCACGCCCGGGTCCGTCAGACCGGGTAGCACACCGGCGGTCAGCGCCGCTCCAAGGCGGTCGTCGGCGACCCCGGCTCGCAACAGCAGGTCGACGACCCGCAGCAACCGGTCAGGCCCCTGGGCCTGACCGTTCTCCAGGGCCGGTCCGATCGCCTTCCGCAACGACGAAGGTATTGGTTTCCCGTGAAACATTCTCGGCCCCAACGGGATTGGGCCGCTCTGGGCCAGCCACGCGTCATCGGCGATCGCCCGGGCGAAGTAAGTGGCATCGGCGAACGCCGCGCCGGCGCCGGCGGGCAACTCATGCACAGCCCGCCAGGCATCGGCCGTCGTGACACCGACCACTGACGAGAGCACATCGGCGATGGTGTGCGCTGCCTCGGATCCGACCAGCGCGCCCGACGGGGAATGCGCGGCGATCACCTCATGGGCCTCAACCTGCGCGTCGGCGAACTCAGGGTGCCGGGCCACCGCCATCGCGATCGGCCACGCGGGATCCAGCCCGTCATCGCGCACCTGTGAGGAGAAGGTGTCGATATCGTCGAGCACCCGCCGGGCCGCGGCCGCCTCGAGCAGCACCACCTGCGCCATCACCGACCACCGCGTCACCTCGATGCGGTGTCCGCCTGCGGTCCGGTGCGGATCGCCGCCGAGTTCACCCAGCGATACCGGTTCGGATTCGCTGATCACCACCAGGCCCGGTTCGACGGCAGCCACGTCCTCGATCGGTATCGCGCTGAGCACCTGGCCGTTGTGCGGCGCGACCTGCTCGGCACGGTCGAAAGTGGAAAAGCTCAAGTTCGCTGCGGTACCCGGCGACATCAGGAAACTCACCAGGCCGATCCACTGCGCCGCCACATCCGGGGACTGCGTGCCCAACACCACCGGAGGCCCGCCGGCCAGCGCCGCGGCCACCGCATCCAGCAGTGCGAACAGCGTCGCCAACCGCCAGTGGGCGGGATCCAGCGCGAAGGCCACCACGCTGTCCTTCGTCACCACATTCCCCAGCTCGGGCAGCACCCCGGGCAGCACGGCCCGGGCCACCGCGGCGGCACCATAAGGCTGCAGCCAGTACGAAGACCGCCACCGCTGGATGGCCCGCGACCGCGGGTGGGTCTCGGGCGCCCGGTCCAACAACGCATGGGCGAACACATTCCCCGGCCGGCCCGTACTGTCCGGGCCGGCCGGGAAGGTGTGCCAGTACCCGGCGCCGTCCTCGAGGTGGCGGTAGGCCAGCCGGCGAGGGCCCTGCTCGAGCTGCTCAGAGGTCGGGAAATCGGGCGTCGGACCGACGGTCCGGAACACGGTGTGAACTCCGGCGATCAGCGCCTGTGTCTCGGTGGGCGTGAGACCGCCGCTGGTTTCTTTGACCTGCCAGCCACCGACATTCCCGACGGCGTCGAACGACGTGTAGGCCAGCTGGCCGTAGCGCGACGTCATAACACCGTCGCGGTGAGCTGCAGGGTCTGCGCCGGTGGATCCAGCAGGGCCACGGTGCGCAGCCGAACCGGATCCGCAATGTTGACGAACAACCGGATCCAGCCGTGCAGGCCGCTGACGTTGGCCGCCCACAGTTCGCCGGTGCCCGACGCGGTGAGCGCCGTCCAGCGCAACTGCTTGGACGGCTGGTCTGCCAACTGGCCCTGCGCATCCAACGGCGCCACATCGACCGGCTGGCCGTCGTGCACGCTCAACGGCATGCGCTGAGGGTTGTTGACCAACACGAACGAAGGCGAGCCCGGCAACTCGTGCTCGGATCGCACCGCGACGGTGGCTGTCGTCGGAAAACCGTTGGGGTCCCGGCCGATTCGCACCGCATACTGCAGCCGCAACATGCCCGGGTACTCGATGCTCGCCACCGGCCCGGTCACCCGCCGCCCGCCGGAGAACGCCACCGGTGCCAGGTGCAGGGAGCATCCGTCCACCGGAAGCGCTCCGGTCAGGTGCATGCCGCCGTATTTCTCGTAGTCCTCGAGCGTGATCTCGAACGACTTGCCGGTGAGGCCCGCGCGAGGGTCATGGCCCTTGGCGGCCAAGGTCACCACCACCCCGGCAGCGCCGTCCGGCCACTCGAACGTCAGTATCTGCTTGTTGCAGTACTCCACGAGCTCGATGTCGCGGATCGTGCCGGTGCGCACCGCCGACACGGTGCGGCCCAGCACGGCGTGCCCGGCAAGAATCGTCACCGGCGTGACGTAGGCGCGGCTCCAGCCCTGCGGCCAGGCCACCCCTGCCATCAACGTGCGGTGGCTCCCGTCAGGTTGCGCCCGATCAGTCACCGGTTGGCGCAGCCGCAGGTCCGGCGTCAGCCCTACCTGGTCGAGCGCATTCTCGGGGAGCTCGGTGGAGACCCCGCCGGCGCTCGGACCCGTCCGGCTGAGGTAGACCGCCACCTCCGCTCCGGGAGCAGCCCACGACACGTCGAACGTCTCGCCGTCGAAACTGGTGTCGACCGCGATGTCGGTGACCGCGGCCAGCACCGCCGACACCTCGACATCGACGTCGGTGGGCTCCGAAAGCCGCACGCCTCCGTCGACCTCGACGGCACAGCGCACCCGGTAGCGGTACCGCATCCCCCGGGCCGCTCCGGAGTCGACGAAGCCGCTCCGGTGCTCGCCGTCGGCCAAGATCCGGTACCGCGACTCGTCGAACCCGGATTCGTCCGCCGCGTCGCCGATCGGGATGCGGTACACGTGCACGGAACTCGCCGCGGGCGGTGCCGTCCACTTCCCGATCACCAGCCCGTTGTCCTCACGGATGGTGATGTCGCTGACCGGGGCGACCAATACGCCACTGGCATAGAGCACGGGCCGGGTGCTGAGCGCGTCCGCACGCGACGTCCCGGTGATGACCCACACCTGGTAGTAGCGCACCGGACCGGTCATCGGTCGGTCGTCGCTCGCCGCCGACAACGGTGTCGCCGCGACGAGGTCGGCGTTCTCCGGAGACTTCGGCGCCCGGTCGTCGGCGCTGACTACCCGGTACAGCGCCACTCCCCCGTTGGCCTGATAGTCCGGCCAGCTGAGATCCACCACGCCGGGGCGCGCCGCGTCGTGGCGGAATGCGATGGCGTGTACGTCACCGGCTGCCGGTACCCCGGGCTCCGGCGGGGTGACCGGGGACCCGGCCTCGAGCTCGGCGAGGACGCGGGCCATCTCTTCGGCATGTTCGGCCACCGATCCCGGCAGCATCTCCCGGATCTGCTCGACCTCGGTGCGACCGGAGCGGAGCACGAGACGCAGATGGGCCTCTTTGAAACTGCGTGCCGCGACCTTGCCGGAGTCGACCAGTTGCTGACGCCAGGCCAGCAGCGGCGCCAATCGGGGATCCGCGTCGTCGGGATCGTCGACGGGATACAGATCGGGCATCAGAACACCAAATCCCCGCCGGACGTGATCGCTGCGCGTCACGTGCTCCGGCAGCTCGAACAGCGCGAACTACTGAGGTGTGTAGGCCGACACTGGCCTGCACACTCGGAAACGCTACCGCAGCAGCGGCCGGGTCACCGCGACATGGTGGGTCAGGCGGATGCGAGGGCGTGGGCACCACCACATATGGTCGGCACATCCGATGGATCGCGATCTGAGGAGGGCCATGTCCCCTGCCCACTCCACCAGCAACGACATCTGGGAAGTGATGTCGACATCGCGAACCATCCGGCGGTTCACCGGCGAACCGGTAGACGACGCGACACTCACCCGCTGCCTGCAGGCCGCAGCGTGGGCACCCTCGGGAGCGAACGCGCAGGCCTGGCGGTTCGTGGTGTTGAGGTCGGCCGAGCAACGCGCCGTCGTGGCCAAGGCCGCCGCGCAGGCGCTCGCAGTCATCGAACCGGTCTACGGCATGACGCGGCCGGCCGAGGACGACACCAGCCGGCGAGCCAGGACCAACCGCGCCACCTATGAATTGCACGACCGGGCAGGCGAGTTCACCTCCGTGCTGTTCACCCAGCAGCGCTTCCCCACCGCCTCCGAACTACTGCTCGGCGGATCGATCTTCCCGGCCATGCAGAACTTCCTGCTGGCCGCTCGAGCCCAGGGCCTGGGCGCCTGCCTGACCAGTTGGGCGTCCTACGGCGGAGAACAGCTCCTGCGCGAGGCCGTCGGGGTGCCCGAGGACTGGATGCTGGCCGGCCACGTCGTGGTGGGCTGGCCACGCGGATCCCACGGCCCGGTGCGCCGCCGGCCACTCAGCGAACTGGTCTGCACGGACCATTGGGACAACCGGGCGACCTAGGCTGCAGTCATGGGTCCAGCATCAGCCCCGATGCCCGCGGCATTCATCGGCCACGGCAGCCCGATGAACGCGCTCGAGTCCAACCGGTTCACCACGGCCTGGCGCGATTTCGGGTTGGCCGTGCCCCGCCCCAGGGCAATCCTGGTGATCAGTGCGCACTGGTACATCAACGCCACCGCGGTCACCGCGATGCCGCAGCCACGCACCATCCACGACTTCTACGGATTCCCGCACGAACTGTTCGAGGTCGAGTACCCGGCACCGGGACTGCCGGAGCTGGCCGACGAGGTCAGCGACGTGGTGCGCCCGACCTGGGTAGGTGCCGACGTGGACAGCTGGGGTATCGATCACGGCACCTGGTCGGTGCTGGTGCACGCCTTCCCCGACGCGTCCATACCTGTTGTGCAACTGGCGATCAACGCCAACGAACCCGCGGCCTACCACCTGCAACTCGGGGCGAAGCTGGCGCCGCTGCGCGAGCGCGGTGTGCTGATCGTGGGCAGCGGCAACATCGTGCACAACCTCGCCGGCATGGACCCCGCGCAGCCCGAGGACGGTTTCGCCTGGGCCCGACGCTTCGACGACGCCGCCCGCGAACAGCTCATCCACTCCCCCGCCGACGTGCTCACCCTCGAGGCGCATCCCGACTATTCGGCCGCCGTCCCCACCCCGGACCACTTCATCCCGATGCTGTACTTCGCCGGGCTCGCCGGTGCCGCAGCGGATTCCGCTCGCACGGTCGACACCCTCGTCACCGGCTACACCTACGGGTCGCTGTCGATGACCTCCTACGTGCTGCGTTGAGCCGGTTCAATCCGACGGGTCCGCCGACACCGGCGCGATAGGGTGACGAGCGTCATGCGCGGAATTCTTCTGGCCGGCGGATCCGGCACCCGGCTGCATCCGATCACCACGGGTGTCAGCAAACAGTTGCTGCCGGTGTACGACAAACCGCTCGTCTACTACCCGCTGTCCACCCTGATCATGGCGGGCATCCGCGACATCCTGGTGATCACCACGCCCACCGATGCCCCGGCGTTCCAACGCCTCTTGGGTGACGGATCGGCGTTCGGCGTGAACCTGAGCTACGCCGCCCAAGAGCAGCCCGAGGGCCTGGCCCAGGCGTTCATGATCGGCGCGGAGCACATCGGCACCGATTCGGTGGCACTTGTGTTGGGCGACAACGTTTTCTACGGTCCGGGCTTGGGAACCAGCCTGCGTCGGTTCCAGAACGTCAGCGGCGGAGCGATTTTCGCGTACTGGGTGGCCGACCCGACGGCTTACGGCGTCGTCGAGTTCAGCCCCGACGGCACTGCCCTCTCGCTCGAGGAGAAGCCAGCCGTACCCAAGTCCCAGTACGCCGTGCCGGGGCTGTACTTCTACGACAATGACGTCATCGAGATCGCCCGGTCGCTGCGGAAGTCGGCCCGCGGTGAGTACGAGATCACCGAGATCAACCAGACCTACCTGAAACAGGGCCGGCTCTCGGTCGAGGTGCTGGCCCGCGGGACGGCCTGGCTGGACACCGGAACCTTCGACTCCCTCCTTGATGCCAGCGATTTCGTGCGCACCATCGAACGCCGTCAGGGCCTGAAAATTGGTGTGCCAGAAGAGATCGCGTGGCGGGCCGGCTACATCGACGACGATCAACTGGCCGCGCGCGCCAAGGAAATCCCCAAGTCCGGGTACGGCGACTATCTGTTGGAGCTGTTGGCGCGCAAGTAGATGCGGGCAACCGGGTAACGCGCCTACGGCGTCTGGTCGCTCACTACAGCGTCGTCTCCGAACATCGTGGCGAGCAGCGAGCCCTCCCGCACGGGCAACGGTTCGCGTTGACGCACAACGAGCGGAGCCCCGCCGCCTAGGAGTACCGAACAGTCGGGCGGCAGTGCGAGGAAACCGACGATGGCCGGCTTGGCCACGGCCAGCTCGTACAAGGTCGCATATCGCAGCTTCGCCTCGTCGTGGTCGTGGTCGTCATCGGCACAGCCGATGTACCAACCGGACTCGTCCTCCTCGTGGGTGTATCGATGCATCAAGACGGTGTCCACGCTCACGAATCGCTCGCAGGTCATCGCGAACTGGTCGTAGCGCGGAAACTCGAGTTCTGCCGCGAGACCGACACTGTCGGCAACCTCGCGCTGGTACCACAGCTGGGTCACTGTGTTCGATACACCGGTGATGAGGTTCGGCGGGACGTTCTCGAAATCCGGCTCGGACAGTCCCAACGTACCGTCGCCGTGATCGGTGACGTAGCAGTTCAGCCACCCGATGGCGATGGTCTCTCCGACGGAGAAACGGGTGCCGCTCCTGATGCAGTCCTCCAGCCAAGAGGCGAGCCACTCGATGCCGAGCTCAGTAACGACGTCGGGCTCGTACTCGAGGGTGAATTCCGGGTGCCCGGACGCTCCCGCCGTCGTTCTACGCTGCGCCACGTCTGTACTCCGATGCTCGCGATTGTGGGACGCGGCCGAGTCTCGCACACCAGGCGCCGCGGCCCGCTCCCCCAGACACGTCGGAACGTCACCCGCATGCTGGCTTTACCCACACCGACCATCGCCTAGTGTCTGACCGTGTCGCTCGACGAACTGATCTCGCTCGTGCCTCCGCCGAAGTCCGTGCCGAACTACGACTTCGGTGCGGCCGAGGCGGTATTGGGGCATGCCCTGCCTGACGACTACAAGCAACTCGTCAGCACCTACGGCCGCGGATCATTCGGTGGATACCTGGGGCTGATGGCCCCCACCCAGGATGACTTGATCTCGGGTGGTGCATATTGCCGACAGTCCTTGACCGGCCTGCGTGACACGTATGCCCACCACCACTGGATCCACCCGGACCGGTCCACCGTGCCGATGGTGCTCGAAGACGTCGATCCGGTGCCGTATTACGGATGGGGTGGTGCGCCGGGCGGGGAAACCGGCTATTGGCATACCGACGGCGACGATCCCAATGGCTGGGCTGCTGTCGTCATCGCCGACGGACTGACGAACGACTACCACCCGCACGGACTGGTCGCCTACCTCACCGACCTCATCGCGGGGCGGTTTCCGACCGAAGTGTTCGGCGACGAGGCCTTGACGCTCATCCGTGGGACGTTCCTGCCCAGATAGCTCCGCAAATCGCAAGCCACCGCTCGCAGTCGTATGGAAACACGAAGGCCGCGAACTCTGTTGAGTTCGCGGCCTTCGTCGCGGTACTAGGACCGCTTCTGTGGGCGAAGGGGGACTTGAACCCCCACGTCCCGAAGGACACTGGCACCTGAAGCCAGCGCGTCTGCCATTCCGCCACTCGCCCGAATGACCGAGGCAGCGTAACACTGCGAGCGCGTCGTTCCCAAACCGCCCGATCAGCAGGCCGATCGGGCCGCCGACAGATTGTCAGAAGATCCTTAAGCTCATCTAGATCAGGTCACTGACCTGCATCGATCGGATTCTCAGAGTTCTGTTGGTCCCGCATAACGGCACCAGGCCGATACCATGCTTGTGAGCAGTGTGGCCAGAGCGACACGCGGGAGCACGGGTGACCGTGCCGAGGCGACGAACGACAACGAGACAAGGCGGGCGGTGACATGGGTCTGGTCGACCGCATCGAACGCAAACTCGAGTCGACCGTCGGCGATGCGTTCGCCCGGGTCTTCGGCGGCTCGATAGTGCCCCAGGAAGTAGAGACCGCGTTGTGCCGGGAAGCCGAGTCCAGAGCCCGTACCGTGGCCGGGGGACAAGTTTTGGCACCGAACGACTACGTAATTACGCTCAGTGGCACTGACTATCAGAAAGTAAGCGCCGATACTGACCTGACCTCGACCGCGTTCGCCAAGCATCTGGGGGGATTCATTCGTGATCAGGGGTGGCAAACGTATGGTGATGTGGTCGTTAGATTCGAGCAATCACCGAACTTGCACACCGGACAGTTCCGCGCACACGGCGCGGTCAACCCCGATTCGACCGCTGGCGAATCCGCGCGAGCCAAAGGCGACCATGCGTTCACCGCAGAATCAGGAGAACCACCTATGACCGATAATCCGAATTACCGCGGCGGCCAGGGACAAGGACGCCCCGGCGATGACTACTACGACGACCGCTACGGCCACCCGCAGGACGATCCGCGCGGCGGCCAGTACCCGCCTGATCAGGGCGGCTACCCTCCGCCGGACCAGGGCGGTTACCCCCCTCAGCGCGGCGGCTACGGCGCCGGCGACCGGGGCGGATACCCCGATCAGGGCGGCTACCCGGACCAGGGTGGATATCCGGATCAAGGCGGCTACCCGGACCAGGGTGGCTACCCCCCGCAGTCCTACGAGCAGCAGCGTCCACCCGCCGGATACGGCGGCCAGCCGGGCGGCGGTTATGACCGTGGCTACGGTGGCCAGCCGGGCGGCGGCTACGGCCAGCCCGCGCCGGGTGGTCAACCCGGGTATGGCGGCGGCGAGTACGACTACGGACGTCAGGACCCGCGCCAGGGCGGCGGCTACCCCGAGCAGGGCGGCGGCTACGGCGGCGGCCAGCAGCCCTACGGGCGCCAGGAGTACGGCCAGCAGCAGGATTACGGCCGCGGCTACGCCGAGCCTCAGCAGGGTGGCTACCCGGAGCAGGGCGGATACGGCGAGCCGGGTTACGGCGACCAGGGCGGCTACGGCGGCGACTACGGCGCGCCGCAGGGCGGTCAGCCGGGATACGGCGGTCAGCAAGGCGGCTACGGCGGTGGCGACTACGCGGCCGGCGGCGCAGCGGTCACCCTCCAGCTCGACGACGGCAGTGGTCGCACCTACCAGCTGCGCGAGGGCGCCAACGTGATCGGCCGCGGCCAGGACGCCCAGTTCCGGCTCCCCGACACCGGCGTGTCACGGCGGCACCTGGAGATCCGGTGGGACGGGCAGGTCGCGTTGCTGTCGGACCTCAACTCCACCAACGGCACCACGGTGAACAACGCTCCGGTGCAGGAGTGGCAGCTGGCGGACGGCGACGTGATCCGGCTGGGCCACTCCGAGATCATCGTGCGCGTGCACTGAGCGTCTGAGACCGGACACACCTGAGTGGCAAGCACCCCGCTTCGCCCTCACGGCGATCGGCGTCCAAGTATCGTGACGTTGCCGACGGTAGCTGAGCGATACCAGCGGGGCGGATACGGAGAGGACGTCAGATGCAGGGGTTAGTGCTGCAACTGACGCGTGTCGGTTTCCTCCTGCTGCTGTGGCTGTTCATCTGGTCGGTGCTGCGCATCCTGCGGACCGATATCTACGCGCCCACCGGCGCGGTGATGGTCCGCCGGGGATTGGCTCTCCGCGGTTCCCTGCTTCCGAGCCGGGACCGACGCCATATCGCGCGGCAATTGGTGGTCACCGAGGGCGCACTGGCCGGAACCCGCATCACGTTGGGTACCCAGCCGGTGCTGATCGGCCGTGCCGACGACTCCACCCTGGTGCTCACCGATGATTACGCTTCGACGCGCCACGCCCGGCTCTCGCCACGAGGTTCGGAGTGGTACGTCGAGGACCTAGGATCGACCAACGGCACATACCTTGACAGGGCGAAGGTGACAACAGCGGTAAGGGTTTCGATCGGCACACCGGTTCGAATCGGTAAGACGGTAATCGAGTTGCGTCCGTGACGCCGCGCACGCGAGGAGCAGATCGGGCACTGCGCACGCGAGGAGCAGCATCGATACTGCGCACGCGAGGAGCGCGAGACAAACTATGACCCTCGTTCTCCGATATGCCGCGCGCAGTGATCGCGGGCTGGTTCGCGCCAACAATGAGGACTCGGTGTACGCCGGGGCGCGGCTGCTGGCGCTGGCCGACGGCATGGGTGGCCATGCCGCGGGTGAAGTGGCTTCGCAGTTGGTCATCGCGGCGCTGGCCCATCTCGATGACGACGAGCCCGGCGGCGATCTGCTCAGCAAGCTCAACGCCGCGGTCGGGCAGGGCAACGCGGCGATCGCGGCCCATGTGGAGGCCGATCCCGAACTCGACGGCATGGGCACGACGCTCACCGCGATCCTGTTCGCGGGCAACCGGCTCGGTCTGGTGCACATCGGCGACTCCCGCGGCTACCTGCTGCGTGACGGTGAGCTGACCCAGATCACCAAGGACGACACGTTCGTCCAGACGCTGGTCGACGAAGGTCGTATCACCGCCGAGGAAGCCCACAGCCATCCGCAGCGCTCGCTGATCATGCGGGCGCTGACCGGGCACGAGGTCGAGCCGACCTTGATCATGCGCGAAGCCAAGGCCGGTGATCGTTACCTGCTGTGCTCGGACGGCTTGTCCGACCCGGTCAGCCACGAGACCATCCACGAGGCCCTGCAGATCGAGGATGTCGCCGAGAGCGCCGACCGGCTGATCGAGTTGGCGTTGCGCGGCGGCGGCCCCGACAACGTGACCGTGGTGGTCGCCGATGTCGTCGACTACGACTACGGGCAGACGCAGCCGATCCTGGCCGGCGCCGTGTCCGGGGACGACGACCAGAGCGCGCCGCCGGATACCGCCGCCGGCCGGGCCTCGGCGTTCAATCCGCGCCGCAACGAGCCCAAGCGGGTGGTCCCGCAACCGGCCGAGCCGGATCGCCGGCCCCGATCGCGCCGCCGGTTCCTCATCGCCGCGGTGCTGCTGGTACTGGTGCTCATCGCCGGGCTCGCGATCGGCCGGGAGATCATCCGCAACAACTATTACGTCGCCGAGCATGAGGGCACGGTGTCGATCATGCGCGGGGTGCAGGGCACTTTTCTGGGCCTCTCGCTGCAGGAGCCGTATCGCTTGGGGTGTCTCAACGCCCGCAACGAACTGTCGCTGATCAGCGCCGACGACACGCAGGACCAACGCGGCTGTCGATTGATGGCGATCGACGATTTGCGTCCCTCGGAACGGGCCTCGGTCAAAGCCGGTCTGATCGGCGGCACCCAGGATGAGGCGATCGAGCAGATCACCCAGTTGGCCCGCAGCTCCGTCCTGCCGGTGTGCGCACCGCGCACCGCCACCACGACGTCGAAGCCCGCGCCGTCCCCCAGCCCGTCTCCGTCGCCGTCGCCCACGCCCGGTGGGACCGCCACCGCTGCCCCGGCCCCGACGCCCGGCGCGGAACCGCAGGCCCCCGAGACTCCCGCACCCGAGACACCCGGGCCCGTGGTCCCGACACCCGCGCCGTCACCGTCGCCGACCGTCACCGCTTTGCCTCCCCCACCACCCGAACCGGGGACGAACTGCCGAGCGGTGTCATGACAACTCAACCCCAGTCGCCGGTTACCGTCATGCCGCCGCTACCCAATCGGCGCAACGCGGAACTGCTGCTTCTGGGGTTCGCAGCCTTCATCACCACCGTCGCGCTGCTGATCGTCGAGGCCAACCAGGAACAGGGCATCAGCTGGGACCTGGTCAGCTACGTCGTCACTTTCATCGCATTGATGGGCGCTGCCCACCTGGCGATCCGGCGGTTCGCGCCGTACGCCGACCCGCTGCTCCTTCCGGTCGTGGCGCTGCTCAACGGCCTGGGCCTGGTGATGATCCACCGGCTCGATCTGGCCAAGGGTGAGACGGCCTCCGATGGGCTCGGCGGCACCGCAAATCAGCAGATGATGTGGACGCTGGTGGGTGTCATCGGATTCTCGGTCGTGGTGGCGCTGCTGACCGACCATCGCATGCTGGCCCGGTACGGATACATCTGTGCACTGACCGGCCTTGTGCTGCTTGTCATTCCGGCCCTGCTACCGGCCAAGTACTCCGAGCAGTACGGCGCCAAGATCTGGATCCAGTTTCCCGGCTTCTCGATTCAGCCGGCCGAGTTCTCCAAGATCCTGCTGCTCATCTTCTTCGCCGCGGTTCTGGTGGCCAAGCGCGACCTGTTCACCAGTGCCGGAAAGCATTTCCTGGGACTCGACCTGCCGCGGCCCCGCGATTTGGCTCCCCTGCTGCTGGCCTGGGCGGCCTCGGTCGGCGTGATGGTCTTCGAAAAAGATTTGGGCACTTCACTTCTGCTGTACGCATCATTTCTGGTGCTGGTCTACGTCGCAACCGAACGGCTCAGCTGGGTGGTCCTCGGGCTGGCCCTGTTCGCCGCGGGAAGCGTTGTGGCATACCAGGTTTTCGGCCATGTTCGGGTCCGGGTGGAGACCTGGCTGGATCCGTTCGCCGATCCTGACGGCGCCGGTTACCAAATGGTCCAATCGCTCTTCAGCTTCGCCACCGGCGGCATCTTCGGCACCGGGCTGGGCAACGGACAGCCCGGGACCGTGCCCGCCGCAGCCACCGATTTCATCGTCGCCGCGATCGGCGAGGAGCTCGGATTGGTCGGGCTGGCAGGCGTTCTCATGCTCTACACGATCCTGATCATCCGCGGCATGCGGACCGCGATCGCGGTGCGGGACAGCTTCGGCAAGCTGCTGGCCGCCGGACTGGCCTCGACGCTGGCCATCCAGCTGTTCATCGTCGTCGGTGGCGTCACCAAACTGATCCCGTTGACCGGCCTGACCACCCCGTGGATGTCGTACGGCGGTTCCTCACTGCTGGCCAACTACATCCTGCTGGCCCTCCTGGTGCGTATCTCGCACGCCGCCCGCCGGCCGATCACCACCACCCCGACGCCGAACCCAACTCCGATCGCCGCGGCCAGTACCGAGGTGATCGAGAAGGTATGAACACCTCCCTGCGCCGGGTTGCAGTCACGATCATGGTGCTGATCGTGCTGCTGTTGGCCAATGCCACGATCACCCAGGTCTTCACCGCCGACGGGCTGCGTGCCGATCCGCGCAATCAGCGGGTGCTGCTCGACGAGTATTCGCGCCAGCGCGGCCAGATCACCGCGGGCGGCCAGTTGCTGGCCTATTCGGTCGCCACGGACGGCCGGTTCCGGTTCCTGCGCACCTATCCCGATCCTGAGGTGTACGCGCCGGTGACCGGGTTCTACTCGCTGGGCTACTCCAGCACCGGGCTGGAGCGGGCCGAGGACGCGATCCTCAACGGCTCCGACGAACGGTTGTTCGGCCGCCGGCTCGCCGACTTCTTCACCGGCCGCGATCCGCGTGGCGGCAATGTCGACACCACGATCAAGCCGCAGGTGCAGGAGGCGGCCTGGGATGCGCTTCAGCACGGCTGTGACGGCCCCTGCAAGGGCTCCGTGGTGGCCCTAGAGCCCTCGACGGGCAAGATCCTGGCCATGGCGTCGTCCCCGTCGTACGACCCGAACCAGCTCGCCACCCACGACCTGAACGCACAGAGCCAGGCCTGGCAGCAGTTGCGCGACAACGACCAGTCCCCGCTCCTCAACCGGGCGATTTCCGAGACCTACCCTCCGGGCTCGACATTCAAGGTGATCACCACGGCGGCCGCGCTGCAGTCCGGCAGTACCCCGGACACGCAGCTGACCGCGGCGCCGCGCATCCCGCTGCCCGACAGCACCGCGACGCTGGAGAACTTCGGCGGGGCCTCGTGCGGGACCGGTGCCACCGCCACGTTGCGCGAGGCATTCGCGAAATCGTGCAACACCGCATTCGTCGAATTGGGCATCAAGACCGGGGCCGAGAAGCTCAAGTCCACCGCCCAGGCCTTCGGGCTCGACTCACCCCCGCCGGCCATCCCGCTGCAGGTGGCCGAGTCCACCACCGGACCCATCTCCGACGCGGCCGCCCTCGGCATGTCCAGCATCGGACAGCGCGACGTCGCGTTGACACCACTGCAGAACGCGCAGGTGGCCGCAACCATCGCTAATGACGGCATCGCGATGCGCCCGTATCTTGTGGATAGCCTAAAAGGACCCGACCTGACCACCATCGCCACCACCGCGCCCGCCCAAGAGCGCCGGGCGGTGTCACCCCAGGTCGCAGCTACACTTACGGACTTGATGGTCGCCGCCGAGCAGGTGACTCAGCAGAAGGGAGCCATCGCCGGCGTGCAGATCGCTTCGAAGACCGGTACGGCAGAGCACGGGACGGATCCCCGTAACACTCCGCCGCATGCCTGGTACATCGCATTCGCACCGGCCTCCGACCCGAAGGTCGCGGTCTCGGTGTTGATCGAGGACGGCGGGGACCGGTTGTCGGCCACCGGCGGCGCACTCGCCGCCCCGATCGGACGCGCCACGATAGCCGCGGCGCTACGGGAGGATTCATGAGTCCCCGGGTTGGAGTCACGCTGTCCGGGCGGTACCGGCTGCAGCGCCTGATCGCCACGGGCGGCATGGGTCAGGTCTGGGAGGCCGTCGACTCACGTCTGGGCCGGCGCGTCGCGGTCAAGGTGCTCAAGGCCGAGTTCTCCACCGATGCCGAGTTCGTCGAGCGTTTCCGCGCCGAGGCCCGCACCGTGGCCATGCTCAACCACCCCGGCATCGCCAGCGTGTACGACTACGGCGAGACCGAGCTGGACGGTGAGGGCCGCACCGCGTACCTGGTGATGGAGCTGATCAACGGCGAGCCGCTGAACTCGGTACTCAAGCGCACCGGCCGGCTGTCGTTGCGCCACGCCCTCGACATGCTCGAGCAGACCGGGCGGGCCCTGCAGGTCGCCCACACCGCGGGTCTGGTGCACCGCGACGTCAAGCCCGGCAACATCCTGATCACCCCGACCGGCCAGGTGAAGCTGACCGACTTCGGTATCGCCAAGGCGGTCGACGCCGCCCCGGTCACCCAGACCGGCATGGTGATGGGCACCGCCCAGTACATCGCGCCCGAACAGGCCCTGGGCCACGACGCCACCGCCGCCAGCGACGTCTATTCGCTGGGAGTCGTTGGCTACGAATCGGTTTCGGGCAAGCGTCCGTTCACCGGCGATGGCGCGCTGACGGTGGCGATGAAGCACATCAAGGAGACGCCGCCGCCACTGCCCGCGGATCTGCCGCCCAATGTCCGCGAACTGATCGAGATCACCCTCGTGAAGAACCCGGGGATGCGCTACAAGTCCGGCGGACCGTTCGCCGACGCGGTCGCCGCGGTGCGCTCCGGCCGCCGTCCACCGCGTCCCAATCAGGCCCCGACACTGGGCCGGGCCGCGCCGGCCGCGGTGGGCCTGGCCCGGGTGGCGGTCACCGGG
>MSTD01000070.1 GCA_001942045.1 Mycolicibacterium porcinum | reverse complement strand
CCCCTGTTCGTCCAGCTCGGCGCCGGCCAACCCATGAGTGAAACCGCCGCCGAGCTGGACGAACAGGGGACTGATGAGTCCCCGGGAGTAGCCGTCGGCAAGGCCGGTGCCATCTGGGTCCTCATCGCAGGTGTCTTGGGCCTGGCGGCGGCGATGGCGCTCACGGTCGAGAAGATCGAGCTTCTGATCGACCCGTCCTACGTCCCGTCCTGCAGCCTGAACCCGGTGATCTCGTGCGGCTCGGTGATGTCGACGTGGCAGGCATCGGTCTTCGGATTCCCCAACTCGCTGATCGGGGTGGTCGCGTTCACGGTCACCCTGGTCACCGGTGTGCTGGCCGTCGCAGGTGTTCGGCTGCCCCGGTGGTACTGGGCCGGGTTCGCCGCCGGCACCCTGCTCGGTGCCGTCATGGTGCACTGGCTGATCTTCCAGAGCCTCTACCGCATCGGCGCCCTCTGCCCGTACTGCATGGTGGTGTGGGCGGTGACCATCCCGCTCTTGGTGGTGACGAGCTCGATCGCACTCCGGCCGTTGCGCACGAACTCGGTCGCCCGGGCGATCTACCAGTGGCGGTGGTCGCTCGTGGCGCTCTGGTTCACCTCACTTGTGCTGTTGATCTTGGTGCGTTTCTGGGAATACTGGTCAACGCTGCTGTAACACTTCCGCAATAACTTGTCGGTTAGGTCTACCCCGTGATTTCCAAGCTGCTAGTCGCCAATCGTGGCGAGATCGCTATCCGTGCGTTTCGTGCCGCCTATGAGATGGGCATTGCGACGGTGGCGGTGTATCCGTATGAGGATCGCAATTCGCTGCACCGCTTGAAGGCCGACGAGTCGTATCAGATCGGTGAGATCGGTCATCCGGTACGGGCGTACCTGTCGGTGGACGAGATCATCCGGGTCGCCAAGCATTCCGGTGCGGACGCGGTGTATCCGGGTTATGGGTTCTTGTCGGAGAACCCGGAACTGGCGTCGGCGTGCGCGGCGGCGGGGATCACGTTCGTCGGGCCCTCGGCGCAGGTGCTGGAACTGACCGGGAACAAGGCGCGGGCGATCGCGGCGGCCAAGGCTGCGGGGTTGCCGGTGCTGGCATCGTCGGAGCCGTCGTCCTCGGTGGACGAATTGGTCGCTGCGGCAGCCGATATGACGTTCCCGTTGTTCGTCAAGGCGGTGTCCGGCGGTGGCGGGCGCGGTATGCGGCGGGTGACCGATCCCGAGGCGCTGCCTGAGGCGGTGGAGGCGGCTTCGCGGGAGGCGGAGTCGGCGTTCGGCGATCCCGCGGTGTATCTGGAGCAGGCCGTCATCAACCCGCGTCACATCGAGGTGCAGATCCTGGCCGATACGCAGGGCAACGTGATGCACCTGTTCGAGCGGGATTGCAGCGTGCAGCGGCGTCATCAGAAGGTGATCGAGCTGGCGCCGGCGCCGAATCTGGATCCTGGTTTGCGCGAGCGGATTTGCTCGGATGCGGTGGCCCTGGCCCGTCAGATCGGTTACAGCTGTGCGGGCACCATCGAGTTCCTGCTCGACGAGCGTGGTCATCACGTGTTCATCGAGTGCAATCCACGGATTCAGGTGGAGCACACGGTGACCGAGGAGATCACCGACGTGGACCTGGTCGGCTCGCAGTTGCGGATCGCGGCCGGGGAGAGCCTGGCCGATCTGGGGTTGAGCCAGGATTCGCTGGTCATCCGTGGGGCGGCGATGCAGTGCCGGATCACGACCGAGGATCCGGCCAACGGGTTCCGTCCGGACACCGGGCGGATCACGGCCTACCGGTCTCCCGGCGGTGCCGGTGTTCGCCTGGATGGTGGCACCAATGTCGGGGCCGAGGTGCTGGCGCATTTCGACTCGATGCTGGTCAAGCTGACGTGTCGGGGGCGGGATTTCTCCACGGCGGTGGCCCGCGCCAAGCGTGCGCTGGCGGAGTTCCGGATTCGCGGTGTGTCGACCAATATTCCGTTCCTGCAGGCGGTGATCGACGATCCCGATTTCCGCGCTGGACGGGTCACCACGTCGTTCATCGATGATCGTCCGCAACTGCTGACCGCGCACACCCCGGCCGACCGCGGCACCAAGATCTTGAACTACCTGGCCGATGTCACGGTGAACAAGCCGAACGGGGAGCGGCCCTCGGCGGTGTATCCGCAGGACAAGCTGCCATCGCTGGATCTGTCGACGGTGCCGGCGGCGGGTTCCAAGCAGCGTCTGGTCGAGTTGGGCCCCGAAGGGTTCGCGGCCTGGATGCGGGACAGCAGGGCGCTGGGGGTCACCGATACGACGTTCCGCGATGCCCATCAGTCGTTGTTGGCGACCCGGTTGCGGTCCACGGGCCTGCTCAAGGTGGCGCCGTATGTGGCGCGGACGATGCCGCAGCTGCTCTCGATCGAGTGCTGGGGTGGCGCGACGTACGATGTGGCGCTTCGGTTCTTGAAGGAAGATCCGTGGGAGCGGTTGGCCGCGTTGCGCGAGGCGGTGCCCAATATCTGTCTGCAGATGCTGCTGCGAGGCCGAAACACGGTGGGGTACACGCCGTACCCGGAATTGGTGACCTCGGCGTTCGTCCAAGAAGCCACCGCCACGGGCATTGATATCTTCCGGATCTTCGACGCGCTCAACAACGTCGAGTCGATGCGCCCGGCGATCGATGCGGTCCGCGAGACCGGCACGGCGATCGCCGAGGTGGCGATGTCCTACACCGGGGATCTGTCCGATCCGGGCGAGAATCTGTACACGCTGGATTACTACCTGAAGCTGGCCGAGCAGATCGTCGACGCCGGCGCGCACGTGCTGGCGATCAAGGACATGGCCGGGTTGTTGCGTCCGCATTCGGCGCACCTTCTGGTGAGTGCGTTGCGCTCGCGGTTCGACCTGCCGGTGCACGTGCACACCCACGACACCCCGGGTGGGCAGCTGGCGACATACCTGGCGGCCTGGCAGGCCGGTGCCTCGGCGGTCGACGGGGCCGCGGCGCCGTTGGCCGGTACCACCAGTCAGCCGGCGTTGTCCTCGATCGTGGCCGCGGCCGCGCACACCGAGTACGACACCGGGTTGTCGCTGAGCGCGGTGTGTGACCTGGAGCCCTACTGGGAGGCGCTGCGAAAGGTCTACGCACCGTTCGAAAGTGGTCTGCCCGCCCCGACCGGGCGGGTGTACACCCACGAGATCCCCGGCGGGCAGCTGAGCAACCTGCGCCAGCAGGCCATCGCGCTCGGACTGGGGGACCGGTTCGAGGAGATCGAGACCGCCTACGCCGCCGCCGATCGGGTGCTGGGCCGGTTGGTGAAGGTGACCCCGTCGAGCAAGGTGGTCGGCGACCTGGCGCTGGCGCTGGTCGGTGCCGGGGTCAGCGCGGCCGAGTTCGCCGCCGATCCGGCCAAATACGACATCCCCGACAGCGTGATCGGGTTCCTGCGCGGCGAGCTCGGGGATCCGCCCGGTGGATGGCCGGAACCGTTGCGCACCAAGGCACTTGAGGGCAGGGGGCCGGCCAAGCCGATCCAGGAGCTCTCGGTCGAGGACGAGGCGCTGCTGGCCGCGCCCGGTCCCAAGCGGCAGGCGGCGTTGAACCGGTTGCTGTTCCCCGGGCCGACCAAGGAGTTCGAGAACCACCGCGAAACCTACGGCGACACCTCAGGTCTGAGCGCCAACCAGTTCTTCTACGGGTTGCGCTACGGCGAGGAACATCGCGTCGAGCTTGAGCGTGGTGTGCAGTTGCTGATCGGTCTGGAAGCGATCTCCGATGCCGACGAACGTGGCATGCGCACGGTGATGTGCATCCTCAACGGTCAGCTGCGTCCGATCACGGTGCGTGACCGCAGCATCGCCAGTGAGGTCCCGGCCGCCGAGAAAGCCGATCGCAACAACCCCGATCATGTCGCGGCACCGTTCGCCGGTGTGGTCACCGTCGGAGTCGCCGCCGGCGACACCGTCGAGGCCGGCGCCACCATCGCCACCATCGAGGCGATGAAGATGGAAGCCGCGATCACCGCGCCCAGGGCCGGCACCGTCGAACGCGTCGCAGTCGCGGCCACCGCCCAAGTCGAGGGCGGCGACCTGCTGATCGTGGTGACCGGTTCGGCGGGTCGCAGCGAGGCGACCGGGGGATCGACCTGACCCGCATCGTCGCCGGCAGTTTGGGTGGGCGTCGAATCGCGGTGCCCAGCAAGGGAACCCGGCCGACTTCCGACCGGGTTCGCGAGGCCGTGTTCAATGCGTTGACGGCGCGGCTGGACTTCGCCGGATTGTCGGTGCTGGATCTGTATGCCGGCTCGGGAGCCCTTGGCCTGGAAGCGATTTCGCGTGGTGCGACCTCGGTGACTTTTGTCGAGTCGGATGCGCGGGCGGCCGCGGTGATCGCAGAGAACATCACCGCGCTGGGCGTCCGGTCTGCCACGGTGCGGCGCGGCAGCGTCGAGGCGGTGCTGGCCGGTGGCACCGCGCGGCCGGTCGATCTGGTTTTCGCCGACCCCCCATACGACCTCGATGACGCTGCGGTCGATGCGATGCTCACGGTGCTGGCCACCGCCGGTTGGGTGACCGGCGGCAGTTTCGTCCTGGTGGAGCGGCGCGCGTCGAGTGGGACGGTGAAATGGCCTGCGGGCTGGGATGAGTTGAGTACCCGGCGCTATGGCGACACCCGGGTCGAACTCGCCGAAGTGGGCTAGCGGATCCGCTGATTGCGCGGCCTGTAGCGTCGTCACCCATGAGTGGCGCGGTATGTCCCGGCTCCTTCGACCCGGTGACCCTTGGTCATGTCGACATCTTCGAACGTGCGGCGGCACAGTTCGACGAGGTCGTGGTCGCGGTCCTGGTGAACCCGAACAAGAAGGGCATGTTCGACCTCGACGAGCGCATGGCGATGATCGCCGAGTCGACCACCCACCTGCCGAACCTGCGGGTCGAGTCCGGTCAGGGCCTGGTGGTCGATTTCGTCAAGGCCCGCGGGCTGACCGCGATCGTCAAGGGTCTGCGCACCGGCACCGACTTCGAATACGAGCTGCAGATGGCGCAGATGAACAAGCATGTGGCCGGTGTCGACACGTTCTTCGTCGCCACCACGCCGCAGTACTCGTTCGTGTCGTCGTCATTGGCCAAAGAGGTCGCCTCGTTGGGCGGCGACGTTTCCGCGCTGCTTCCCGAGCCGGTGAATCGTCGGCTGGAGGAGAAACTCCGCGGTTAGCCCGGCCCACGGACGGGTATGTGGATCGCGTGGCGCTCAGCCCATGCGCCCCGACTCGAAAGCCGATCCGCGGAGGTTCCGCTGTGCCCAACACATTCGTTCAATCCACCGACGATGTCGTGAAGTTCCTCAAAGATCAGCACAACCTGATCAAGGACTTGTTCGAGGAGGTGTTCTCGGCCTCCACCGTCGAGGCTCGTGAAAAGGCCTTCGTCGAATTGCGGCAACTGCTGGCGGTGCACGAGACCGCCGAGGAGATGGTCGTGCACCCCCGGGTGCGCCGCGAGGTGGCCGACGGCGACGAGATCGTCGACGCGCGCCTGCACGAAGAGCATGCCGCCAAGGAGCAGCTGTCGAAGCTCGAGAGCATGGACGTCGAGTCGGCCGAATTCATCGCTGAACTCACGAAGTTCCGCGAGGCCGTCGTCGACTATGCCGAACACGAGGAGCACGAAGAGTTCGACAAGCTGCATCGCAAACTCGATGCCGACGACCTGGAACGGATGGTCAAGGCCGTGCAGGCCGCCGAGGCGATCGCCCCTACCCGCCCGCACCCCGGGGTGGAATCGGCGGGACTGAATTTCGCTGTCGGACCGTTCGCGTCGATGCTCGACCGCGCGCGGGACCTGATCGCCGCCGCGATGCGGTGACTTTGCCACAACCGTGAGTTGAGGACACCCGGGGGCGACACACCGATTGTGCTCCCAAGTCACAGGCGTAACACCAGGCACACTAGTCACTAACAACGACGACCTGGAGGGTTTTGCCGTGTACCGAGTTTTTGAAGCGCTCGACGAGCTCGGCGCGATCGTCGAAGAAGCGCGCGGTGTGCCGATGACCGCCGGTTGCGTCGTGCCTCGCGGGGACGTTCTCGAGTTGATCGACGACATCAAGGACGCAATCCCGGGCGAGCTCGATGACGCGCAGGACGTCCTCGACGCACGCGACTCGCTGCTGCGGGAGGCCAAGGAACACTGCGAGTCGGTGATGTCCAAGTCCAACGCCGACGCCGACGGCATGCTCAACCATGCCAGGAGCGAGGCCGACCGGTTGCTCGCCGATGCCAAGGCCCAGGCGGACCGGATGGTCGCCGAGGCCCGTCAGCACAGCGAGCGCATGGTCGGCGAGGCGCGCGAAGAGGCAGCTCGCCTGGCGGCCGTGGCGAAGCGCGAGTACGACGCGAGCACGGGCCGGGCCAAGGCCGAAGCCGATCGCCTGATCGAGAACGGCAACCTGTCCTACGAGAAGGCCGTGCAAGAGGGCATCAAGGAGCAGCAGCGCCTGGTGTCGCAGACCGAGATCGTCTCCACGGCAACGGCCGAGGCCACCCGGCTGGTCGACGCGGCGCACGCCGAGGCCGACCGGTTGCGCGGTGAATGCGACATCTACGTCGACAGCAAACTCGCCGAGTTCGAGGACTTCCTCAACGGCACATTGCGCTCCGTCGGCCGAGGACGTCATCAGCTGCGCACGACCGCGGGCACGCACGACTACGCCACCCGCTGACGACGGTACGGTGTCGGCGCGCACTGCCGCGTGGTGCGCTCTGACCCCGCCGTAGGATCGATGCATGGCGACGCATGCGAGATCGGCCGGGCGGGAGCGGCCGGAAAAGCGTAGTGACCGCCGATCGCCCCTGGTGATCGATGTCTCCCGGCTGGGCCGGCGGCCTGGTTCGTTCCTGCCTTACCGGGAGACCGTGCCCAGCCCAGTGCGGATCGGTGCCGAGCTGATCGCGATCGAAAAGGGCGCCCCACTCGAACTCGACCTGCAGTTGCAGTCGGTGTCGGAGGGGGTGCTGGTCAGCGGGACCGTATCGGCTCCCACGGTCGGCGAATGTGCGCGCTGTTTGACCGAACTGACCGGCGATGTCGAAATCGATCTCACCGAGCTGTACGCATACCCGGACAGCACCACCGACGAGACCACCGAGGCCGACGAGATGGGTCGGGTCGGCGCCTCCGGCCAGGACGACACGGTCGACCTGGAACAGCCGATCATCGATGCGGTCGGATTGGCCCTGCCGTTCTCGCCGTTGTGCCGTCCGGACTGCCCGGGCCTGTGCCCCGACTGCGGCGTTGCGCTGGCCACTGCCGAGCCGGGTCACCACCACGACAAGATCGATCCCCGTTGGGCCAAGCTGGCTGCGATGCTGCCTGACGACGAGCAGCCCAGGGGCGACGAGTGACCGAGCCGCATGCGGCGCTGCTGGAGGCACTCGGTGTCGAACTTCCGGCCGAACTGCTCACCATCGCGTTGACACATCGCAGTTACTCCTACGAGAACGGTGGCCTGCCGACCAACGAGCGGCTGGAGTTTCTCGGGGATGCGGTGCTCGGGTTGACGATCACCGAGGAGCTCTACCACCGCCACCCCGAACGCTCTGAAGGTGACCTGGCGAAGCTGCGGGCCAGCATCGTCAACACCCAGGCGCTGGCCGATGTCGGCCGCGGGCTCACCGAAGGCGGACTCGGCAGTCACTTGCTGCTGGGCAAGGGCGAGGAGAATTCCGGCGGCGCCGACAAGTCCAGCATCCTCGCCGACGGCGTTGAATCTCTGCTCGGCGCAATCTATTTGCAGCACGGCCTGACGACCTCGCGTGAGGTGATCCTGCGGTTGTTCGGTGAGCTGCTCGACACCGCACCGACGCTGGGAGCCGGGCTGGACTGGAAGAGCAGCCTGCAAGAGTTGACGGCTTCCCGTGGACTCGGGGCCCCCAGCTACGTGGTGACCTCCACCGGGCCCGATCACGACAAGGAGTTCTCCGCCGTCGTGGTGGTGGCCGACGTCGAATACGGCCGGGGCGTGGGGCGCAACAAGAAAGAGGCCGAACTCAAGGCGGCTGCCGCGGCCTGGAACGCACTCGACAATGCGTGAGCACCGATGCCCGAACTGCCCGAGGTAGAGGTCGTCCGCCGCGGGCTACAGGAACATGTTGCGGGCAAGACGATTTCGGCGGTGCGCGTACATCATCCGCGTGCCGTCCGCCGTCATGAGGCCGGCCCCGCCGATCTGACCGCGCGGCTGCTGGGCGCCCGCATCACCGGAACCGGCCGCCGGGGCAAGTACCTCTGGCTGACCCTGGGGGAGGATGGCGGCGAGGACGCGACCGACGCCCTGGTGGTGCATCTGGGGATGAGCGGTCAGATGCTGCTGGGTCCCCTCCTCGACGACCGGCACCTGCGGATCGCGACACTGCTCGACGACGGCACCGCCCTGAGTTTCGTCGACCAGAGGACGTTCGGAGGTTGGCAGCTGGCCGAGTTGGTGACGGTGGACGGCACCGCCGTGCCGCAACCCGTCGCGCACGTCGCCCGCGATCCGCTCGACCCGCTCTTCGACCGCGACAGCGTGGTAACCGTGCTGCGGCGCAAGCACTCTGAGATCAAGCGTCAGCTGCTCGACCAGACCGTGGTGTCCGGCATCGGAAACATCTACGCCGACGAGGCGCTGTGGCGGACAAAGATCAACGGCGCCAGAACCGCCGCGCTCCTGCCGCGCCGCCGGCTGGCCGAAGTGCTCGACGCCGCCGCCGAGGTGATGACCGACGCCCTGAGCCAGGGCGGCACGTCATTCGATTCGCTCTATGTGAACGTCAACGGCGAATCGGGTTACTTCGAGCGGTCTTTGGACGCCTACGGCCGCGAAGGAGAGCCGTGCCGGCGGTGCGGCGCGGTGATGCGTCGCGACAAGTTCATGAACCGATCGTCGTTCTACTGCCCGAAATGTCAGCCCCGTCCCCGGGGCTGACTCGGAGCAGATCAGGGCATGCTGGGCATGCCCGGCATATCGGACATGCAGATCTTCCACGAACCGCTTTCCTTGCGCAGGTACAACTTGCCGGGGCCCGCGCTGCTGGAGATGTCGACGACGGCCTTGTTCCCGTTCACCGTGATCTTGGTGATCTCTGCCGTACCGCTGGAATCGGTGGTCTTCGGAATGTCGATGGCATCCAGGCCGCCGATCTTGTCGAACAGATCCTGATCCGCCTGACAAAAATACGGCAGGGCTTCGCTGAGGTCGCTGCTGCTCGACATCACCTCATCGAGGAAATCCCTGACCTCCTGCTCGGCCGCGCTCTCGCTGGACGACTGTGACCCCGCGGTGTTGCGGCCGTCTTTCGAATCGCCGCTCAACGCGAAGATGGCGATGCCGCCGACCAGGATCACCGCGAGCAGGACTGCGGCGGCGACGGCCCACCACTTACCGTTACCGCTCTTCGGCGGCTGAGGAGTCGGGTAGCCGTACGGCTGTTGCGGCGCGCCGTAAGGCGGTTGGGCTCCGTAGGGCGAGCCGTAGGGCTGCTGAGGTGCACCGTACGGAGTTCCGTATGGAGACTGAGGCTGCTGGGGAGCCCCGTAAGGCGAGCCGTAGGGCTGCTCGGGCTGCTGGGGCGCTCCGTAGGGCGAGCCGTACGGCTGCTGAGGCGCGCCATAGGGCGTGCCGTAGGGCTGCTCAGGGTTGGCACCGGTGTTCGGATATCCCTGAGGGCCGCCCGGCTGATACGGCTGCTGCCAGGGCTCGGGAGAGCCCGATGGCGGGGTGGGCGGATTGCTCGGCGGGTACGTCACGGTGCTCCTCGGCGAAGTCGGTAGGCCGAGTCTATCGTCGCTGGGTGGTTCACCGCCGTGGTGAACGTGGCCGCAGGCTGGCTGCGCGATCGTTGCCGCCGGAATAACGGCATGTCGCGACGTGTAGAAATACCGCATGACCGAACTTTGGGTTGACCGCACCGGTGTACGGCGCTATGTCGGGCGTAGTTCGCGTGGCGCAGAGGTTCTCGTGGGCAGTGAGGACGTCGAGGGCGTGTTCACCCCTGGTGAGCTGATGAAGATCGCCCTCGCCGCCTGCAGTGGGATGTCCAGCGATCAGCCGCTGCGTCGCCGACTGGGCGACGACTATCCGGCCACGATCCGGGTGTCGGGACCCGCGGACCGGGAGCAGGAGCGCTACCCGCTGCTCGAGGAGAAACTCGAGATCGACGTCTCGGGGCTTTCGGAATCCGAGGTGGCCAGGCTTCTGACCGTGGTCGAGCGCGCGATCGACCAGGTCTGCACGGTGGGCCGCACCCTGAAATCCGGCACCGAGGTGAAGTTCGAGGTCGCCACTCGATGACCGGGCCGGAACTCCCCGCGGCCGGGCCCGATGCCGAGGTGCGGTTGAGCGCCTGGGTGCACGGTCATGTGCAGGGTGTGGGGTTCCGCTGGTGGACCCGGTCACGAGCGCTGGAGCTGGGGCTGACCGGGTTTGCTTCGAATCGGCCCGACGGCCGCGTGCATGTTGTGGCCCAGGGCCCGCGCGAGAAATGTCAGCGATTGCTTGAGCTGTTGCGGAGCGGTGAAACCCCCGGGTCGGTGGACAACGTCGTCGCAGATTGGACCGATGCCGACGCCCCGATGGTGGGGTTCACCGAACGGTAGCCGAGTCGGCGGTAGGGTAAATCGCCGTGCACCTCAAGAGTCTGACGCTGAAGGGCTTCAAGTCCTTCGCCTCGCCGACGACTCTGCGCTTCGAGCCGGGTATCACCTGCGTCGTCGGCCCCAACGGATCGGGCAAGTCCAATGTTGTGGACGCCCTGACCTGGGTGATGGGCGAGCAGGGCGCCAAGACGCTGCGCGGCGGCAAGATGGAGGACGTCATCTTCGCCGGCACGTCCTCGCGGGCGCCGCTGGGCCGTGCCGAGGTGACGCTGACCATCGACAACTCGGACAACGCGCTGCCGATCGAGTACTCCGAGGTGTCGATCACCCGCCGGGTGTTCCGTGACGGTGCCGGCGAATACGAGATCAACGGCAGCAGCTGCCGATTGATGGACGTTCAGGAGCTACTGAGCGACTCCGGCATCGGCCGGGAGATGCACGTGATCGTCGGCCAGGGCAAGCTCGCCGAGATCCTGGAGTCGCGCCCCGAGGATCGCCGCGCCTTCATCGAGGAGGCCGCCGGCGTTCTCAAGCACCGCAAACGCAAGGAAAAGGCGGTCCGCAAGCTCGAGTCGATGGCCGCCAACCTGGCCCGCCTGACCGACCTGACCACCGAGCTGCGCCGCCAGCTCAAGCCGTTGGGCCGCCAGGCCGAGATGGCGCGGCGCGCGGCGACGATCCAGGCCGATCTGCGCGACGCCCGGCTGCGGCTGGCCGCCGACGACCTGGTGCGACGTCAGGTCGAGTTCCACAACACCAATCAGGCCGAGACCACCCTGCGCCGGGAGCATGACGAGGCCACGGTCCGGCTGGAGACCTCGACTGTCGAACTGCAGGCGCACGAGGCCGCGGTGGCCGAACTGACCCGCCGCGCCGAGGCCGCCCAGCAGACCTGGCTCCGGGCCTCGGCCCTGGCCGAACGGGTGAGCGCCACCGTGCGGATCGCGACGGACCGGGCGCAGCTGTTCGAGTCCGAAACAGAGGTTTCCACCGGGCAGGATCCCGATGCGCTCGAGGCCGAGGCCGACGAGGTTGCCGAGCTCGAGATGGAGCTGCTCGGCGAGTTGGAGGAATCGCGCATCGTCTTGGAGACCGCGCGTGCCGAGCTCGCCGAACGTGAACAGATCGCGGCCGAGGCCGAGCGGGCGCATCTGGCCGCGGCGCGGGCCGAGGCCGACCGTCGTGAAGGCCTGGCCCGGTTGGCCGGTCAGGTCGACACGATGCGCACGCGGGTCGAGTCGATCGACGAGGGCGTGATGCGCATGTCGGTCAACATCGAGGAAGCCGCCGCGAAAGCCCAACAGGCGCAGGCCGAGTTCGAGACCGTACAGAACCGGGTCAGCGAACTCGACGCCGGAGAATTGGGCCTGGACGAACAGCACGACCGTTCGGTGGCCGCGCTGCGGGTCGCCGACGAACGGGTGGCCGAACTGCAGGCCGCCGAGCGCGCCGCCGAACGGCAGGTGGCCTCGTTGCGGGCCCGTATCGAGGCGCTGTCGGTCAGCCTGGACCGGCGTGACGGTGCCGCCTGGTTACAGAAGAACCACAGTGGCGCAGGTCTTTTCGGCACCATCGGTGAATACCTTAAGGTGCAGCCGGGGCATGAGGTGGCGGTGGCCACGGTTCTCGGTGCGGCGGCCGATGCGTTGGCCGCCGAGGATTTCGGTGTCGCCGCGGCCGCCGTGGCCGCGCTCAAGCAATCCGACGGTGGTCGCGCGGCCCTGCTACTGGGGGACTGGAAGGTCAACGGCTCGGCGCCGTCGGGAACGCTGCCTGACGGGGCGGTCTGGGCCAACGATGTGGTGTCCGTTCCGGAGCGGCTCCGTGGGGCGATCACCGCGATGCTCTCCGGGGTGGCGGTGGTGACCGATCTGTCCGCCGGGGTGCAACTGGTGTCGGCGCGGCCGGACCTGCGTGCGGTGACTGCGGATGGTGACCTGGTCGGTGCCGGCTGGATCAGCGGTGGATCCGACCGCAAGCCCTCCACCCTCGAGATCAGTGCCGAAATCGACAAGGCCCGGGCGGAACTGGAGGTTGCCGAGCGGCAGACCGGTGAGCTCGCCGCGGCGTTGTCGGGTGCGTTGACCGAACAGGCGGCCCGACAGGAATCGGCCGAAGAGGCGATGGCCGCGTTGAATGAGTCCGATGCCGCAATCTCGGCCATTTATGAGCAACTCGGCCGCCTGGGCCAGGACGCCCGTGGGGCCGACGAAGAGTGGCAGCGGCTGATCCGCCAACGCGACGAACTCGAAGCTGGGCGCACCAAGACGGTCGAGGAACTCACCGAACTCGAATCGCGGTTGCGCAACGCCGAACAGTTGCCGACGTTCGAGGCCGAGCCCGTGGACCGCCAGGCCTCGGTGGCCGCCGCCGAGGCGGCACGCGCAGTCGAAGTGGAGGCCCGACTGTCGGTGCGCACGGCCGAGGAACGGGCCAATGCCGTTCGCGGACGCGCTGATTCACTGCGCCGGGCCGCTGCGGCCGAGCGCGAGGCCCGGGTGCGTGCGCAACGGGCCCGCGAGGCCCGCGAGCACGCGGCGCGGGTGGCGGCTGCCGTGTCGGAGTCCGGCCGTGTTGTGGCCCAGCGGTTGAGCGCCGTGGTGTCGGTGGCCTCGCGGATGCGCGACGAGCTGGCCACCGAGCGTCAGTTGCGTGCCACCGCACTGTCCCAGGCGCGTGAGGTTGTCGCCGAACTCAACGCACGGATCACTGCGCTCACCGATGCCCTGCACCGCGATGAGATGGCCAAAGCCCAAGCGGCGCTTCGCATCGAGCAGCTCGAGGCCCAGGTCCTCGAGCAGTTCGGAATGCCCGCCGCGGACCTGATCGCCGAGTACGGCCCACAGGTGGCGTTGCCGCCCAGTGACCTTGAGATGGCGGAGTACGAGCAGGCGCGGGAGCGCGGCGAACAGGTCACCGCGCCTGCGCCGATGCCGTTCGACCGGCCGACCCAGGAGCGTCGGGCCAAGAAGGCCGAACGCGAGCTCTCGGAGTTGGGTCGCGTGAATCCGCTTGCGCTGGAAGAGTTTGCCGCGCTGGAGGAGCGCTACAACTTCCTGTCGACGCAACTTGAGGACGTCAAGGCCGCGCGCAGCGATCTGCTCGATGTCATCGCCGACGTGGACACCCGGATTCTGCAGGTGTTCACCGAGGCCTACGTCGACGTGGAGCGCGAGTTCGAGCAGGTTTTCTCCACGCTGTTCCCGGGTGGTGAGGGCCGGCTGCTGCTGACCAATCCCGCCGACATGCTGACCACCGGTATCGAGGTGGAAGCCCGTCCGCCGGGCAAGAAGATCAAACGACTCTCGCTGCTGTCCGGCGGCGAGAAGTCGCTGACCGCGGTGGCGATGCTGGTGGCGATCTTCCGGGCGCGGCCGTCCCCGTTCTATGTGATGGACGAGGTCGAGGCCGCCCTCGACGATGTGAACCTGCGCCGGCTGATCAGCCTGTTCGAACAGCTGCGGGAGAAGTCCCAGCTGATCGTGATCACCCACCAGAAGCCGACGATGGAAGTCGCCGACGCGCTCTACGGTGTGACCATGCGCGGTGACGGCATCACCACCGTGATCTCGCAGCGGATGCGGGGCCAAGAGCTGGCGACCAGCTCAGGCTGATTCGGGTTGACTACGGACCTGTTCGATAGATCGACGGTGGTCCCCAGCCGGGCCCGGTGAAGCATCCCTCGCCGGCTTGTGAGGCGCAGCCGTCCCCCTGTGCGGGAGTCGTCGGCGGCGGTGTCGACGTCGTGGGGGCCAGCTTGAATATCACGTACGACGCCTTCGTGACCGGTGTGGCGGACGTGATGCGCTCTTTGTAGAACGCCTTGATCTCGACATCCGACGGCATCTTCTGGTTGGCATTGACGATGACGCTCCACTTGCCGTCCGAGACTTTCGTCCCCGCGGACCACGTCGGATCAGTGGCGTCCGGCGGGCTGATCATCACCCCGACCGCTTCGACCCGGGGGACCGCCGTGCCCGACACCGTCACCTTCGTTCCGGAATCGCTGAACTTCACCGAGTCGACCCATACATAACCAGTGTTCTGGACCTCGGTGATGGGTGCCGACGCGATGTTGCGGTCGGGAGGATTGATCTTGTCGAGGATTGAGGGCATGGCGGCGATCAGTGCCCCACCGAGAGTGCCGATCAGACCGATCATGGTCGGCGTCATCACTTTCGATTTCTTGGTGCTCGTGCGTCGCCGTTTTGGGCGCGACGCCGTCGTGGTGCCGACGGCCGCTGAGTTGGTAGTCATGGCGGTGTGCCTTGTGTCCGGGTTCGGCCTCGCCGACGGGTTGCCGGCTGAGGTAGTCAGATGATCACAAGCCGACCATTTACTGCGCATGCGTAGTGGACTACTCGAATCTCCGCCACGGAGTGCCGAGCGTGCGGACGGCGCGGATTCCCCCGTGGATCCACACTGCCCGCACGCTCGGCCGATGGTTGCTATGCCGCGTCGGAGTGTCCGGCGCGGAGGCTGCGGCGCGGCTTATGGTGCGTACCGCTGTTTCTCGTCGCCGCGGTTGCGGATTTGGGCTGGGCCGAAGCGCTTTCGTCGGAACGAGCAACCCCGTGGTTCGGACGCGGGTCGGCGCCCGGCTCATCGGCCTGGCCGACGTCGGACGTCTTGGGTGCGAGCGCGTGCCGCACTGACTGGCGGATTCGCTCAGCGGTGGCTCTCGGCTTCGGCGGCGTCTTGGTCTTGGCCTCGGTCTTGATATCGGTCTCAGCCTTGACCGCAGCGTCGGCGGTGTCGACGTCGATCTCCGTTGCGGGCTGCGGGCCTGGCGCCCGCGGCCGGGTGCGTTCGGGCTGTGGACCTTCCGGCGTCGAAATCTGGGGTGTCACCTTGTCGGGCGCCGGCTTATCCAGTGCGGCAATGTTTTCCGTGCGGCGATCGGCAGCGTCGCCGACGTTGATCCCTAGGTCGGCGAGCGCGTTGCGCACACCCTCGTCGGCGGCGGCCCTCAGGTCCGATGCCAACTTGTCGAAGTCGATGTGGGGTATCAGCCCGGCACGGGTCGGAACACCCATGTTGGCGGGCGTGCGGTCATAGGCGAGCTCGATCAGTACCCGCAGCGTGGGCTCGGCCAGGTCGATCACCGGTGCGGGGATTCCCAAGTCGCGCAACGGCTGCAGCAGCGGAAGGTGCTCGGTGTGCATCAGGTAGTAGGTGGTGTTGCCAGACGTGTAGGAGTCGTAGCTGCTCGGGTCGTTCAGGTCGACCACCGAGGACCCGTAATTCGGGTGGAGGTAGAAGTAGCCCATCAGGGCGTTGAGATCCGCCAGCAGGTTGAGTGGGTATTTGGGAAAGTCGGCGATCAGATCGTACTGGCGGGCGATGTCGGTGGTCTGGTATTCGTCATCGGGCGTGGCGCCGTCGAAGCTGACTCCGAGGATCGGGATGTAGAGGCCCTCGAACCGGGCCAGGATTCCGCCGTTGGGCCGGTTGGGGTTGGCCACGAACACGAACGACAGCTCGTCGGGTGCGGGCACCGTGGCGCCTTGCGCGCGGAGTTCGGTCAGATTCCGCTTCTCCCGAGTGGCGATGTTGGCACTCTGCGAGTAACCCACGACGACCTTTTCTCCCGGTGTGCTCAGGACAGCGTTGTGGAGGCTGAGCACACCGCGAGCGACCGAGGTGTCGAAGCTGATGTCGGTCAAGCCGGTCGCCGGCCAGAACTGCTCCGGTGTGGACACCCATTTCAAGTCGTCCTCGTCGAGGTGCCGGTCGGCCAGGTAGGTGTTGTTCACCTGGTCCACGTAGCTGCCTGCACCCCACTGGTGCGGGTCGCCCAGGGCCTTCATCCCGGTGCCGCCCATGATGAGCGCCGTCGCCGCCAGCTGAACCAGCGTTGTCATGCTCGCCTGCAGCACCAGCCCGACCGTGCCGGCCAGGGCGACCAACGTCAGTGCTGCCGCCCGAAGCACGCGAATGTGCATCCTTGCCCTCCCTTACCGAGAAATCCCGAGGGAAGGACCACATGCCGACCGAACGCTGAAGTCATTCCCGACCCGTTTGGAATCGTGGACCAGGCCTGTATCAGTTGTCAGCGAATTGGAGAAACTGCGAAGGAAAATTGAAATCTGCAGTTAGATTGGCTTTATCCAGTGATTTATCGGGCAATGCAGCGAAGCCGTAGATGAAATCTACGGCTGCCTTTGAAGCGTTGGAACGTGTGTGCGGAGACGGCGAAATACCGTCGCGGTACGTGAGTGTACCGCGATTGTGGGAAATTCGGAATGCCGATCTTTCCGGCCGACTCTGGCATCAGTGGGTCGGGCGGCGGAGATGGGAAAACGGGGCAGATCGTTCCCGCACCGCCGCCCTGAGACAATGGCGGCGTGACAGAAGGTGCGTTGTTGGGTCTGTGGATCGCTATCGCGGTCGTCGCCGTTCTCGTCGTCGTCGCTCTCACGGTCGGACTGGTGCGGTATCGACGGCGCCGAATCAGCCTGTCCGAGCGTGACGCGACGAAACCGCTGGACCGTTCCGGTGGCTATACGGCGTCCTCCGGCATCACATTCAGCCAGTCGGGCACGCCGACGGTCGAGCGCATCGACACCAGCGGGCTGCCCGCGGTCGGCGATGACGCCACGATTCCGCGAGATGCTCCCAAACGCACCATCTCTGATGTTCAGCTGCCAGAACCTCCGGCCGAGCCGGTCGTGCCGCCGAAACCGGTTGAGCCGGCGGAACCGGAAGAGGCTGTCGAGCCGGAAGAAGCGGCCGAGCCGGAACCGGTTGTCGAGCCGACCGAGACACCCGATCCGGTCGCCGCGGCCGTCGAGGACATCGCCCCGGCCGAGGGGCGGATGGACCGGTTGCGGGGCCGGCTCGCAAAATCGCAGAACGCATTGGGCCGCAGCATGCTCGGGTTGCTCGGCGGTGGCGATCTCGACGAGGACTCATGGGAGGCCATCGAGGACACCCTGCTGATCGCCGACCTCGGCCCGGTCGTCACTGAATCCGTCGTCTCCGCCCTGCGTGAGCGGATGGCGAGCAAGAACGTGCGCAGCGAAGCGGACGCCCGCGCCGTGCTGCGCGAGGTACTGATGTCGGAGCTGCGGCCCGAGCTGGACCGTTCGATCAAGGCGCTGCCGCATGCGGACAAGCCGTCCGTGCTGTTGGTGGTCGGCGTGAACGGCACGGGCAAGACCACCACGGTGGGCAAACTGGCCCGGGTTCTGGTGGCCGACGGCCGTCGCGTCGTGCTCGGTGCCGCGGACACGTTCCGCGCCGCTGCCGCCGACCAGCTGCAGACCTGGGGGTCGCGGGTGGGGGCCGACGTGGTGCGCGGCCCCGAGGGCGCCGATCCGGCGTCGGTGGCCTTCGACGCCGTCGACGACGGGATCAAGACCGGTGCCGACGTCGTGGTGATCGACACCGCGGGCCGCCTGCACACCAAGACCGGCCTGATGGACGAACTCGGCAAGGTCAAGCGGGTGGTGGAGAAGCGCGCCGCCGTCGACGAGGTGCTGCTGGTGCTCGATGCCACCATCGGCCAGAACAGCCTGCCGCAGGCCAAGGTGTTCGCCGAGGTCGTCGACATCACCGGGGTGGCGCTGACCAAGCTCGACGGCACCGCCAAGGGCGGGATCGTGTTCCGCGTCCAGCAGGAACTCGGTGTTCCCGTCAAACTCGTCGGGCTCGGTGAAGGACCCGACGACCTCGCGCCGTTCGAACCGGGGGCCTTCGTCGACGCCCTGTTGGGCTGAAAACTCCGGCGAAACGCACGGTGTAACACCGGCGAAACGCAGCCCGGCTATCCGTTCACACGAGCGAAACGCAACGGCGCCGTGGCTGAAACATCCACTCAGCATTGTCTTGGACCAGGTCAATGGTCGTAAATCCTTGCGGCCGTGGCGTGGTGAAGGAGGAAACTGCGAGTGGAGCAATTCCCGATATTGGGTGCGCCGGACACCGGTGACACAGCCTGGATGCTGGCCAGCGCCGCGCTTGTGCTGTTGATGACGCCGGGTCTGGCCTTCTTCTACGGCGGCATGGTGCGTGCCAAGGGCGTGCTCAACATGATCATGATGAGCGTCAGCGCGATGGGTGTCGTGACGGTGCTGTGGGCGCTGTACGGCTACTCGGTCGCGTTCGGTGACAACACCGCCGGCGTCATCGGCAATCCGGCACAGTTCTTCGGTCTCAAGGGCCTCATCGGTGCGAACGGCTCGGCCGATGCGCCCATCGCGCTGGTCGGGACCATCCCGGCCACCGTGTTCGTGGGCTTCCAGCTGATGTTCGCGATCATCACCGTCGCGCTGATTTCCGGCGCAGTCGCCGACCGCATCAAGTTCGGCGGCTGGCTGCTGTTCGCCGCGCTGTGGGCCACTGTCGTCTACTTCCCGGTCGCGCACTGGGTCTTCGATTTCGACGTCAAGGGTTCCGACGGCGAGACCGTGATTCACCACGGCGGTTGGATTGCCAACCAACTCAAGGCAATTGACTTCGCCGGTGGTACCGCGGTGCACATCAACGCGGGAACGGCGGGCCTGGTCCTGGCCATCATCCTCGGTAAGCGGCTCGGTTGGCCCACCACGCCGATGCGGCCACACAACCTCCCGTTCGTGATGCTCGGTGCCGGCTTGCTGTGGTTCGGCTGGTACGGGTTCAACGCCGGATCCGCGGTGTCGGCCAACGGAGTTGCCGGTTCGACCTTTGTCACGACCACGGTGGCAACCGCGACGGCGATGCTGGCCTGGCTGCTCACCGAGCGTATCCGCGACGGACACGCGACTTCACTGGGTGCGGCTTCGGGCATCGTGGCCGGACTGGTGGCGATCACCCCGTCCTGCTCGTCGGTGAATGTGGTGGGCGCGCTGGTGATCGGTGCGGCGGCCGGTGTGCTGTGCGCGCTGGCGGTGGGCCTGAAGTTCAAGTTCGGCTTCGACGATTCGCTCGACGTCGTGGGCGTGCACCTGGTCGGCGGCATCGTCGGCACGTTGCTCGTGGGCCTGGTCGCGACCAAGGAAGCGCCCGCCGCAGTTGCGGGCCTGTTCTACGGCGGCGGGTTCGACCAGCTGTGGCGACAGGCGGTCGGGGCAGGTGCTGTTCTGCTCTATTCGGCGGTGGGTACCGCTATCTTGGCGTTGATTGTCAAATACACCGTGGGCCTGCGCCTGGACAAAGAAGAGGAAGCATCCGGTATCGACGAGTCCGAGCACGCGGAGAGCGCTTACGACTTCGTCGCTGTCGGAACGGGTTCTGTTCTTGGTCGTCACGGCGGGGAGGAATAAGGAAATATGAAGCTGATCACTGCGATCGTCAAGCCGTTCACGCTGGAAGACGTCAAGACAGGTTTGGAGCAAACCGGCATTCTCGGAATGACGGTCAGCGAGGTCCAGGGGTACGGCCGGCAGAAGGGCCACACCGAGGTCTACCGCGGTGCTGAGTATTCGGTCGATTTCGTGCCGAAGGTCCGGGTCGAGGTCGTTGTCGACGATTCCGCGGTCGACAAGGTGGTGGACGTCATCGTGCAGGCGGCACGGACCGGCAAGATCGGCGACGGCAAGGTATGGGTCAGCCCGGTCGACACCGTGGTTCGGGTGCGCACCGGTGAGCGGGGAGCTGACGCGCTGTAGCCGGGGCGTCCATAGAGACGTCTTCTCCCTGGCCAGCAATCGCGTGAGCACTACCCGGTGATCGGCCGGGGGAGGAGTCGAAATGACAGAGAACAACCCAGATTACGCCGGAGCCTCCGCTCAGGAGGCTCCGGCGGCTTCATCCCGGCCCGCCAACGATCTGACGGCGGCCACTCAGCAGCTGCTCAGCGGGGGATCGCGCCAACTCGATGCGGCCGCCTTGCGGCGCGCGTTGCTCGACCTGCACGAATTCTGGCTCGCCACAAAGGCTACCGAGATCGGGATCACGGCCACCAGCGGATTCTCGATCGTGGCCACCGGTGGTCTTGGCCGCGGCGAGATGTTGCCGTACTCCGACCTCGATCTCACCCTGCTGCATGACAACATGCCGGTCGAACTCGTCTCCGAGGTCGCGGAGAAACTCTGGTATCCCTTGTGGGACGCCAATATTCGGATCGACCACAGCGTGCGCACCGTGCCCGAGGCGCTGAAGGTGGCCGGTGAGGACATCGCGGTGGGTCTGGCGATGCTCGACGCGCGTCATATCGCCGGCGATGCCGATCTGTCGGCACTCCTGGTCGGCGGGGCGCGCCGGCAGTGGCGCATCGGGATCGCCTCGCGATTCGACGAACTCGTCGAGCACGCGCAGGCAAGGTGGGAGCGCAGCGGCCAGATCGCGCACCGCGCCGAACCGGACCTGAAGTCGGGCCGGGGCGGACTGCGGGACGTTCAACTGCTCAACGCGCTGGCGATCGCGCAACTGGCCGACGTGTATCCGAGCCGGGCGCTGGCCTCACCGACGGGCACCCTGGGGGATGCCCACCTGGCGTTGCTGAATGTCCGCACCGAACTGCACCGGGCCTCCGGTCGGGGGCGGGAACTGCTGCTGGCGCAACACGCCGACGAGATCGGCGCGGCGTTGCGGATCGGGGACCGGTTCGATCTGGCCCGCACGCTCTCCGACGCGGCGCGCACGGTCAGCTACTACGTCGACTCCGGAATCCGTACCGCCGCCAACGCCCTGCCGCGACGCGGCTTCGCCGCGCTCCGCCGCCCGGTGCGCCGTCCGCTCGACGAAGGGGTGATCGAGTACGCCGGCGAGGTGATCCTGGCCCGCGACGCCCGCCCGGAGCGGGATCCGGGTCTGATCCTGCGGGTCGCGGCCGCATCGGCCAGCGCCGGGCTGCCGATGGCGGTCTCCACGTTGAGCAGACTGGCCGAAACCGCACCGGAACTGCGTACGCCGTGGCCGCGTCAGGCCCTCAAGGACCTGCTGGTGTTGCTCGCGTCCGGTCCCGCCGCGGTGGCCACCATCGAGGCCCTGGACCGGACCGGACTGTGGGGTCGGCTGTTCCCGGAGTGGGGCGCAGTGCGCGACCTGCCGCCACGGGATGTCGTGCATACCTGGACCGTCGACCGCCACCTGGTGGAAACCGTCTCTCGGGCAGGCGCTTTCACCACCCGGGTGTCACGTCCGGACCTGCTGCTGCTGGGCGCGCTGTGCCACGACATCGGCAAGGGCCGCGGCGGTGACCACAGCGTCATCGGCGCGGAATTGGCCACGCAGATCGGTACCCGGCTGGGTCTATGGCCATCGGACATCGAGGTGCTGTCGAAGATCGTCCGCTATCACCTGCTGCTGCCCGACACCGCGACACGACGAGATCTGCAGGACCCCAAGACCATTGACGCCGTGGCCGACGCTCTCGATGGTGACATGGTGCTGCTGGAGCTGCTCCACGTGCTCGCCGAGGCCGACTCACTGGCTACCGGACCCGGGGTTTGGGGGGATTGGAAGGCATCGCTGATCGGTGACCTGGTCAGACGGTGCCGGCTGGTGATGGCGGGCGAACCACTGCCGCAGCCCGATCCCATCGAGCCGCGGTTCATGGAACTGGCATCGGACGCCGGGGTCCACGTCGAACTCACGCCGGGCGACGGCCCACACATCTACAACGTCACGATGATCGCCGCGGACCGGCGCGGCCTGCTGTCCAAGGCGGCCGGCGTGCTGGCGTTGAACTCCCTGCGGGTGCATTCGGCATCGGTCAACAGTCACGAG
>MSTD01000069.1 GCA_001942045.1 Mycolicibacterium porcinum | reverse complement strand
GCAGCTCATCGACTGCCCCCGAGGCCCGCAGCGCCTCAGCCATCTCCACCGTGGACCCAGCCTCAGCCAGCGTCACATCCACGTCCTTGCCATCCTTCACGTTCTGAGATCCTTCCGTTAGGACCTACACAGAACATCTGACACCCCCCTGGCGGGCCAGGTCATGCAGTTCACCTCAGACTGACGCGGCTTCCTTGTCCTTGGCCTCGGGACGGCTCAGCCACGGCGGGTCGATACCGTCGTCGAGCCTGCCGTCCTGTTTGGCGTCCAGATACCGGAAGTACAGCACGCAGAACACCACGACCAGCATCAGCGACCACCCGTAGGTGATCTTCATGTACTCCAGGAACCGCCCGGTGGTGGGCCAGCGCCACAGCAGCCAGCGGTCCATCGTCATGAATCCGTAGACCGCCAGCCAGGCCGGCCAGTTGCGAAGTACCGAGTTCGGCAGCACCACGGTCATCAGGAACGGGAACAGCGTCATCGAGTAGTAGCCCTGGGCCAGCGAGAGCACCAGCCACGAGGTGATCAGCAGCACGCCCGAGGACGTCAGCATCCAGAACAGTTGATCGCGCTCGCGGTAGTAGCGGTACAGCAGCCACAGGCTGACCGCGGCGAGCACCACGAACGTCACCCGCAGCGCGACGATCAGCCACATCGGCAGCCCGTAGTAGATGCCGTTGCCCAGGATGGCGGAGTTGAAGTAGTCGCGGGTCTCCATGATGTAGGGCAGCGTGTTGCGCACGAAGCCCATCGGGTCGGCCGACAGCGGCCAGGCGACGGCGTTGAACACGACGGGCACGGCGATCGCCGTCACCAATGCGCGCCACTGCCGGTTCAGCAGCGGCAGGAGCAGCAGCACGCCGAGCAGAGGTTTGACCACCAGCGTCATGCCGATCGCCGCGCCGGCCCACCACTGATGGCTCACCTTGCCGGACAGCAGCCAGGTGAAGAACAGCACCTCGGCGAGCAGGATGCAGCCGTTGATGTTGGTGAAAACCAATGTGTTGGTTACCGATTCGGTGCAGAACATGGCCAGCAGCAGAGCCGGCAGCGCCACCGAGGTGAGCGAGAACTTGAAGAGGCGCACCAGCAGCGCGGCCGCGATGATGACGGCCACCGCGTTGATCGCGACGAACCAGAACCGGGAGGCGAACTCCGGCAGGAAGCCGAACGGGGACAGCAGCAGTGTGCCGCCGGGCGGGTACAGGTAGTGCGGGTCGACGTAGCTGAAGTGCTCGTTGTAGATGGCCCAGTGCCGCCGGAAGTTGGACACCGCGCGGTACACCGGACCGAAGTCGTCGGTGATGTAGCCGTTGGTGGCCAGCACGTAGCTGCGATGGATGATCGACAGGATCGCGAGCGGCCACAGCACCGAGCGCAGCACCGTGGCGGTGCTCGGCGGGGTGGTGCGAGGACGGAAAAGGTTCAGAAGACCGAATCTGACTGGATTGGTCGTGGATTCTGCTTCGGCCACCAGCGAACCTTATACCGCCGCCGATCAGGCCCGGCGTCAGGCGGGACAGTACGTGTCGGTCTCGGGCAGTTTGCCGCTGTCGAGGTAGCCCGTCAGCGGGGGCAGCGCGCACGCGGTGTAGATGCTGGCGCCGTGCCCGATGCCCTGCCACATCACCCGGCGGTTGTTGGCGCCGGCATTGATGATGGTGGCGGCGACGGCCGCGACGCCTTCGCTGCCGACGATCGGGTCGTTGCGTACCCCGAGCAGCAGCACCGGGATCTTGAGGTTCTGCGGGTCTTTCGGTGCCGTGCCACTGGGCCAGTTGAGGCATTTGACGAGGTTCAGCGCACCGACGGCGCCGAACTGGGGGTAGAGCTTGCCCCAGGCGACCACCAGTTCGCGGACGCGGTCGGGGGTCGGGCGGTTCAGCGCGTCGCTGCAGGAATTGACGAACTGGCCGTCGGTCTGGCGCAGGCCGTCGGCCTGGGTGATCAGGGCAGAGATCGGGCCGGCATCACCGGCGCGAGCCGCGGCCAGGGCGGTCCCCAGGTTGTTGGTCGCGGCGATCCGGTCGCCTTGGGGGAAGCCCATTCCGGTGACGATCGCGTCGGTCAGGGTGGCCACCGAGGCCCCGCCGGGGCCGCGGCCGGCGCGCGCGTCGGCCAGCAGCGCGTCGACGGCGCCCTTCGGGTCGGGAGCCAGCGGGCAGTTGGTGGCCACACATTGCGCGGCGAACGCGTCGAGCGCGGCCTGCTGGCCTTTGACGCGTTGCTCGGCGGCCGCCTCGGCACCGATCGCCAGCGGCAACGGGGAGTCCAGGACCAGTCGCGACACCTTGTTGGGGTGCGAACCGGCGTAGGCCAGGGCCACCTGAGCGCCGTTGCCGATGCCCACGAGCGCCAGGGACGGCACGTCCCAGGTGCTGCGCAGCCGCTCCAGATCTTCGGCCGCGTGCGCGTTGTCGTAGGCCGAGTCGCCCGGGGCGATGGTGTCGGTGCAACTGGTGGTGGCGGTCATGGTGACCGCGCCGAGGTTGGCCACCGGATCATCGCCGGCCTGAAACTGGGTCTGGTCCAGCATTTCCTGGCGGTCGTAGACGTCACGGCAGTCGAGTGCGCCGGACATGCCCATGCCGCGCCGGTCCACGGCGACGATGGGATGGGACTTGAGGATGTCGGTTCCCGAACGCGCCAACCAGGACGGCAGTTGCACCGACGTCGGGATGTCGGATCCGGTGGTCATCACCAGCGGGCCCGCGTCGGGCGGGGTCTGCGTCGAGCGGGCCCGTACCACGCCGATGCTGATCGTGCCGGTGGCCCCGTTGATCGAGTCGAGGTCGGCGTCGTAGCTCGCGCATTCCAGCGTGACGTCGGCGGGCGGCTGGACCCCGGCGCCGTTGAACAGGCGGGGGGTGCAGTCCCGCCAGGACAGGTCGTTCTTGGGGGCTTCGATGCCGGGTGGACCGGGCGGGGCGGCCGAGGTGGTCTCGGGCTGTCCCTGCGGGTGAGCGCCGGAGTCGGTGGCGTAGCGCGGATCTGCGGCGAACAGCGGTGAGCAGGCGGTGAGCATTAACGACAGGACGGGCGCGGCGACCGCCGATCTCCTCAGGGCTTTCACCAGCTGATGACGCATGCCGACCACAGTAGCGACACGTTCTGCACTACCCGCGGACGTAGCGTGTGTAGAGGTAGCCCTCGTCGTCGGTGAGCAGGTGTGACGGCCGCATCCGGGTGTGGGCGTGGCCCGGACCGGTGGCGATGCGCCGGGCCACCCCGCCGACCAGAATCGGCGCCACGGTTAGGCACAGCTCGTCCAGCAGGTCGTTCTCGATGAGCAGGCTCAGCAGCGACGGGCCGCCCTCGGTCAGCACCCGGAAGAGCTTTCGCTCGGCCAGGATTCGCAATGCCACGGCCGGGTCGACGCGGGTGGGGTCCGCGCCCGAGGCGTCGAGCACCTCGGCGACCATGCCCAACCGGTGCCGTGCGTCGGCGACGGTCTTGGTGGCGGTGAGGATCAGGGGCGCCACCTCGGTGCGGGTGAAGAACTTGGCGTCGTGGTCGAGCTCGGCCGATGCGGTGATGACGGCGATCGGCGGCACCTCGGCCTGTCCACGACGCTGGCGTTGCTGCCGTTGCGCGACCGACAGCTGCACGCCGGAGTAGTTCTCGATCCGCACCGTTGCCGCGCCCATCAGGATGACGTCGGCGGCCTGCCGCATGAGATTGAACACAGCCCGGTCGCCCGGGCTGCCCAGCCCACCGGACTTGCCGTCCTCGGTGGCACCGCCGTCCAGGCTGCTGATCATGTTGCCCCGCACCCAACATCTCTGCAGGTCATCGGGATATGTGTAGTAGTCGGCCAGCTGGCCGTCGGCGATGTTGTCGACGTTTCCCAGCACGGTCAGGTCAGTCCCGGCGGTGTCATCGGACATGAACTGAATTGGAGCACGTCGTTACGCTGCCTGAATGCACGGGTCCAGCGGCGTCGCTCATCTCGCCGATCGTCATCCCACTGTCACGCCGGAGCGGCTGGTTGCACAGCTGATCCCGCCGCCGACGTTCGCCGACGTCAGCTTCGACAGCTACCGCCCGGATCCCGCCGAACCGTCGCAGGCTGCCGCGGTGGAGTCCTGCCGCAGCTTCTGTGAGCAGGCCGCGATTCGACGGGCGGGCAAGAAGAAGCTGTTCGGCAAGCGCGAGGTGCTGCCCGGGGTCGGGCTGTACCTGGACGGCGGGTTCGGCGTCGGCAAGACCCACTTGTTGGCCTCGACGTATTACACGCTGTCGAAGGGGGATGCGCCGACAGCGTTCGCCACGTTCGGCGAGCTGACTCAGCTGGCCGGCGTATTCGGCTACAACGAGTGCATCGACCTGCTGTCGGAGTACTCGGTGGTGTGCATCGACGAGTTCGAGCTCGACGACCCGGGCAACACGACGCTGATCTCCCGGCTGCTCTCGGCGTTGGTGGAGCGCGGGGTGTCGATCGCGGCCACCTCGAACACCCTGCCCGAACAGCTGGGCGAGGGCCGGTTCGCCGCCCAGGACTTCTTGCGGGAGATCAACACGCTGGCCCAGATTTTCACCACGGTGCGGATCGAGGGACCCGACTACCGGCATCGCGACCTGCCGCCGGCCCCCGAGCCGTTGTCGGACGACGAGGTGGCGCAGCGGGCCGAGGGCGTCACCGGCGCGACCCTCGACGATTTCGACGGGCTGTGTGCGCACCTGGCCACCATGCACCCGTCGCGCTATCACGCATTGATCGAAGGGGTGACCGAGGTGTTCATCACCGGGGTGCACCCGATCGAGGATCAGAGTGTGGCGCTGCGGCTCGTGGCGTTGACCGACCGCCTGTACGACGCGGGTATCCCGGTGCTGGCATCCGGCACCAAGCTGGACACCATTTTCAGCCCGGAGATGGTGGCCGGTGGCTTCCGGAAGAAGTACCTGCGGGCCACCTCGCGGCTACTGGCGCTGACCGCCGCGGCCCAGAAAACCGCCTAGAGCGGACGGACCATCACGTAGTCGTTCTCGACACGGGTTCCGAGCCGGAAGGTCTTGGTGCCGCTGACGGTGAAGCCGTTCTTGCCGTAGAAGCGCTGGGCGCGTTCGTTCAGTTGATTGACGCCCAGCCACACGCACTTCGCGCCGGATCGCGCCCCGGCGTCCAGGGCCGCGGTCATCAGGGCCTGGGCCACGCCGGCGCCGTGGTGATCGGGCAGCACATAGATCTTCGACAGTTCCAGCGCGGGCCGCACCGCCACCGCACGCTGGACGGAGTCGTCGTCGGGCACACCGTGAATCAGCATGGCGTATCCCGATATTGAGTCCTGCCGCGCCACCAGCACGATCCGCTTCGGGTCGGCGAGGTACTCGCCGAAGCGTTCCTCGGACAGGTTCTCGGCGATGAAGGCGGCGACGTTGTCAGGCGTCACCGATGGGGGACAGGCGAGCGGAAAGGTGGCGGCCGCGACGGCGGCGACCTCGGGGATGTCGGCTGCCGTGGCCGGGGTGACCATCAAGGCAGGGGCGCGCCCGGCTGCCACAGATTCCACTGCGCCAGGTGTTTGCCCGACTTGGTGTCGGTCAGCACCACGTTGGTGACCAGCGCGCGGTAGACGTCCCAGTAGACGTCGCCGTTGACGGTGGCGCCGGGGGGCGCGTTGCGTAGCGCCTCTTCGAGCCGGTTGGGCGCGTCGGTGTGCTTGGGCGCGTAGGCGTCCGCGTACGGGGTGACGCCGTTGAACGTGAACGCCAGCGCCATCGCGTACGGGTTGGGCGCCTGGATGGTGGTCACTGTGATGGGGACCCGCCACGGGCCGCCCTGAGCGCGCCACCGCGGAGAGCCGTTCCAGCCCCAGCCGGGCGGGACGTCGCTGGCGAGCACGTCGTGCACGGTGACGTCGGCGATGATGCCGTTGGCGGTCTGGACCCGCAGCGTGTCGCCGATGTTGCCGATGGGTGTGCCTTCGTCGGCCGAGGCCGCCGGCGGGGCCACGAGGGCGGTGACAGCCACCACCATGGCCGTGAACATGAGCGCAAACCAGCGAGGCATGCCAGGCATGATCGCACAGAGTGAAACGTGTTACAGCCGGATGGGTCAGGACACCCAGGGGCCGACGCCGCCGACCTTGTCGATCCGGATCCGGGTGAGCCACCCCGGCGGCGCGTCCTTCGGCGGGAACGGAACGTCGGGAGCGGCCAGGGTCTGGGCCAGTTCCTTGAGGAGTTCCGGTGCGCCGCCTTCGACGATGCGGGCGGTGCCGGTGATCGCCAGATAGGGGCGCATCGCCTCACCCACCCGACCCGGGTCGATGATCGTCACCGCGACCCGGGGATCGCGGCGTACATTGCGGATCTTCTTGTGTTCGGACAGGTGGGCCGTGACGAGTTCATCGCCGTCGGGGGTGGACTGCAACGCCACCCAGACCAGCGTGACCTGTGGGCTGCCGTCCGGGTTCAGCGTGACCAGCGTGGCGTCGGCCCCTGCGCCGATCAGTTCGCGTGCGGCGTCGTTGAGTATCACGGTTGGTTCTACGGATGGCCGGCCGCTTTCATTCCCGGCTCATTCTTCGGCGGCCTGGTCTTTGGCCATGAACGGCGCCAGCGCGGCGGCCAGGTCGGTCTCGAACCGTTGCGGGTCGGCGCCGAGGCGGTGCAGTGGTCCGTCCTCGTCTTCGGCCTCGGCCAGCGCGAGCAGGATGTGTTCGGTGCCGATGTAGTTGTGGCCGAGCCGAAGTGCTTGGCGGAAGGTCAGTTCGAGTGCCTTCTTGGCGCCCCCGTTGAACGGGATCAGGGCAGGGACCTCGTCGGCGCGCGGCGGCAGGGTAATGGCATTTCGGGCCGCTTCCTCGGTGATGCCTTGCCCCGCAAGGAGTTTGGCGGCAAGGCCGTCGGGTTCGGCGAACAGTGCCAGCAACAGGTGCTCGGGCGTGATCTCGGCGTTGCCTGCCGCGTGCGCGGTGTTCTGGGAGACGACGACCACGTTGCGGGCGCGCGGGGTGAACCGGCCGAATCCGGCGTTGGGGTCGAGGGTGGCCGGGTCGAAATCGGGAACCTTCGGTACGAACCGTTTCTGGGCGGCCTGCTTGGTGACGCCCATGGCCTTGCCGATGTCGGTCCAGGAGGCGCCGGAGCGCCGGGCCTGGTCGACGAAATGTCCGATGAGGTGGTCGGCGATGTCGCCGAGGGCATCTGCGGCGATCACGGCGTCGATCAACTGCTCGAGGGGTTCGGTGTGCGCCTTCTTGATCGCGCCGATGAGGTCGTCGAGGCGGACGGGGTTGGTGAGGGTGACTGGCTTGGTCATGGCGTCAACTCTAGGTTGACGATAGCGGGTCGTCAACCAAAAGTTGACGATGGTCGGGCGTCGGCGACCGGAGCGCCGGGCATCCGCCCGTGCGGATCGGGCAAGATAGCGCCGGTGAATCTCGAAGAGCGCGTGCTCAACCTGTTGCGGCCGGTGCTGCGGCCGGTGATGCGGGTGCTGTCGCTGCGCACCATCGTCATCGTCGGTGCGCTGTCGGTGGTGGTCACCGTGATCACGCTCGGGACCTGGGTGTGGCTCGGCGTCACCAACGACCAGTACAGCCAGCTGGACCGGCGTCTCGATTCGTTGAGCAGTCTCGGCGACGTGAGCACGCTGCTCAGCGCGACGAAGCAGGGCGCGGCGGACAAGTCCATGCCCGACGACGGCGGCCTGGTCCGCACCGCACACATCGGCGGTGTCAGTGTCTCGGTCCCCAGCGACATCGTCTTGCCCAAGCTGGAGAACGGTTACGCCAACACCACGATCGACGGGGTCGAGTACCGCGTGCGCACGTTCACCGCCGGTCCGGCCAGCATCGCGCTCGGGGCGCCGCTGGCCGAGACCCAGCGCCGGATCGACGAGCTGCACCTGCGCGTGCTGCTGATCTGCGGCGGTGTCATCGGCAGCACCATCGTGGTGGGTTGGATGATCTCGCTGGTGATGATCACGCCGTTCCGGCTGCTGGCGCAGCAGGCGCGGGCCATCAACGCCCAGTCCAAGCCCGACGAGGTGCAGGTGCGCGGTGTGCGCGAGGCAGTGGAGATCGCCGAGGCGGTCGAGGGCATGCTGGCGCGCATCGGCAACGAACAGGAACGCACCAAGGCCGCACTGGAGTCGGCCCGCGACTTCGCCGCGGTGGCCTCTCACGAGCTGCGCACGCCGCTGACGGCGATGCGCACCAATCTGGAAGTGCTGTCCACCTTGGACATGACCGCCGATCAGCGCCAGGAGGTGATCGGGGACGTGCTGCGCACGCAGAGTCGGATCGAGGGCACCTTGACCGCGCTGGAGCGGTTGGCGCAGGGGGAGTTGACCACGGTCGAGGACTTCGTGCCGATGGATGTCACCGAGCTGCTCGACCGCGCGGCGCACGACGCCTTGCGCACCTATCCGGGCTTGCGGGCGACGCTGATGCCCTCGCCGACGGTGCTGATGCTCGGCATGCCGGCGGGCTTGCGTCTGGTGATCGACAATGCCATCGCCAACGCCGTCAAACACGGTGGCGCCACCGAGATCCGGCTCAGCGCGGTCAGTTCGGCCGACGACGTGCAGATCGTGGTCGACGACAACGGTTCCGGGGTGCCCGAGGCGGAGCGGGCCGAGGTGTTCGAGCGGTTCGCCCGGGGCTCGACCGCGTCGCGTTCAGGGTCCGGTCTGGGCCTGGCTCTGGTGGCCCAGCAGGCCGAATTGCACGGTGGTACAGCGGCTTTGCTGGAGAGTCCGCTGGGCGGAGCGCGGTTGTTGTTGCGGCTGCCGCTGAGACGGGCGCGCGTGGAGGACGCGCCGTTCTGAGTTCAGGGGTGCGACGGTTCCCCGGTGACGCGGTGGTCGGCGTGGTTGAGCCCTTCTTGGACCAGACGGCTCAGGTGCCCGTCGCGCAGCCGGTAGTAGACCCGGCGTCCGTCTTTGCGGGTGTCGACCATGCGGGCGAAACGGAGTTTCGCCAGGTGCTGGCTGATCGAGGTGCGGGATCCTCCGGTGGCCTCGGCCAGTGCGGTGACATCGGCCTCGCCCTGGGTCAGGAGCCACAGCAGGTGAAGCCGGGTGCGGTCCGACAACATCCGAAACGTCTCGCTGGCGACGTCGAGCCGCTCCTGGTTGGGCGCGCCCTCATGGACCAGGCTGTCCTGCGGCCGCGACGATGGACTCCCGGGCTGCGGTGCCATGGAACTCCCTCCCGTGACGCGGCCACGTCGTGACTGCCGCCAGTGTCGCGAGTGTAGCCAGCGCGGCCAGTAGGAGGGCGGCAATAGCTTGGTTGAGCGTGGCGCCGACCCAGCCGGCCACCGGGTAGGTGAGCAGGAACCCGGAGTGTGACAGCGAGAACTGTGCGGTGAACACCTCGGTGCGGTTCTGGTCGGTCGAGTTGCGGCGCAGCAGGCGGGCTGACGGTGTGTTGATCATCGAGGTGCCTGCACCGGTGATCGCCCACAGCGTGCACAGCGTGATCCAGCCGAACGCTCCGGAAGGTGCGGCAAGGATGAAATCGGTTGTGGCGCCCAGTGTCCCGGCGCAGACGACTGCGCCGGTGAGCATGATCGCGCGGTCGGGGATCGAGTTGAGCAGCCGCGGCAACGTCAGCGCGACCAACATCGAACCACCGCCGAAACTGGCTAGTGCCAACGCAAGACCGCTGTCCCGACCGTCGAGCAGGGGCCGGACATAGATCACGGTGTTGACCACCACGAGCGCGGTGGCGGCTGCCACGACGACATTGAGTGCCAGCAGGGCCCGCAGTTGCGGCGAGCGCCACATCACGCAGACGCCGGCCAGGGTGCGGTCGCGAAACCGAGCCGGACGCGCGGTTTCCGGGGTGCGGGGGATGCGGGCCAGCGAGATCGCGGTAGCCGAGGACAGGAATCCGGCGACGGTTCCGAGGAACAGGGTGGGGTAGCCGACGACGGTCAGCAGGGTGGCCGCGAGTACCGGACTGGCCAGCGATTCCAGGTCGTAGGCGAGGCGGGACAACGACAGTGCCCTGGTGTAGGTGTGCTCGTCGGTCAGTGCCGATGCGATCACCGCCTGATAGGCGGGTGTGAACGTGGCGGATGCGGCCTGCAGTAGAAATACCAAAAGGTAGATCTGCCAGACGGATTCGACGAATGGTAGGCAGAGGGCGACGCCGGCCCGCAGGATGTCCGTCGCGACGAGGACCGACCGGGGCCGCAGCAGAGAGGTGGCCGCAGCCATCACCGGAGCGACGCACACATAGGCGATCATCTTGATCGCCAGCGCGGTTCCGAGCACCGCACCGGCGTCGTCTCCGGCGATGTCGTACGCCAGCAGCCCCAGGGCGACGGTCAGTAGACCGGTGCCGAGCAGCGCCACGACCTGCGCCGCGTACAGACGCCGGAACAAGCTGATGCGCAGGGGATGGCTCGTCACCCCGCCAGTATGTCACATAAGTGCGCAGTTGCGCACTTATGTGACTTGAGTCGAAGGTCAGCAGTCCGGAGCCGGCATCCGGGCCAGGAGCTCGTCGAGAAAGCCCGTGGCCTCGCGCCCCGCGCGTTCGACTTCGCCGGCGGCGATCGCCTCGACCAGTTCGTCGTGCGGGAACATGCCGCCCGGGCCTGCGCTCGTGGTCGCGACGCTGGCGGTGATCGCCTCGAGAAGCCCGCGGTAGATCTCGATCAGCACCGGGTTGTGCGACGCGCGCACCACCGCCAGGTGGAACTCCGTGTCGGAGTGGGTGAACTGCGCGTGGTCGGTGGTGTCGGTGTGTGCCAGCAGGGCGCGCAGCTCGGCCAGGTCCTCGTCGGTGCGCGCGGTGGCAGCCAGTCGGGCGCCCTCCACCTCGAGGCAGCGCCGCACCTGCAACACGTCGCGCAGCTCGGATCCGCACAGCCGGCGCAGCGCTGCCGATACCTCGCTGGTGGCGCGGACGTAGGTGCCGTCACCCTGGCGGACTTCGAAGATGCCGTTGTGTGCCAGCGCCCGGATGGCCTCACGCACCGTGTTGCGCCCGACCCCCAGCGCCTCGACCAGTTCGGGCTCGGTGGGGATCCGGCTGTCGACCGGCCATTCGCCGGAGGTGACCAGGGTGCGCAGCTGCTCGATGACCTGGTCGACCAGGCCCGTGCGTCGCGTTGTGGCGAGAGGCACAAAAAGTCCTTTCATCCAATCATGGGATGTATGGCATCATAGCCGGGTGAGTCGGACCCTGCGCAATGAATCCCTGAACGGTTACGAGCACGATCTGGAGCTCGAGCTGGACGGTGCCGTAGAGGTCCGCCCGGGGACGATGGCGGCAGGCGGCGCCCTCCTGGTCGTCGCGGTGATCCTGACCGCGCTGAACCTGCGCCCGGCGATCACCAGCGTCGGGCCCGTCCTCGGGGAGATGCGTGAATCGCTCGGCGCCTCGGCCGTGTGGGCCGGTGTCCTGACCACTCTGCCCGGGCTGTGCTTCGCCGCCGCAGGTCTGACCGCGCCGTGGCTGGCCCGCCGGATCGGGTTGGGCCGGGCGATCTCGGTCGCCCTGGTGATCCTCAGCATCGGCCTGGTCACCCGCGTGCTCGACGGCCCCTATGTGGTGATCGGCGGGACGCTGGTGGCCACCGGAGGCATCGCGCTGGTCAACGTGCTCATCCCGGTCGTCATCAAAGGTTCGTTCCCGGCCCAGATCGGTCTGATGACCGGTGTCTACACCGCAGCCCTGCAGGGCGGCGGCGCGCTGGGATCCGCGGTCACCCCGCCGCTGGAGCCTCTGCTCGGCGGCTGGCGCGGGGCGCTGGGTTCCTGGGCCTTGGTGGCTGTCGTCGCGCTGCTGTTCTGGCTGGTGGGCGCGCGCGGTATCAGCCAGGCCCGCACCGAGGAAGCTGCCACGGGTGGATCCGCACGCTCCCTGCTGCGGAGCCCGCTGGCCTGGACCGTCACGTTGTTCTTCGGCTGCCAGTCGTTCCTGGCCTACATCATGATGGGTTGGCTGCCCGAGGTGTTCATCGACAGCGGGGTCAGCAAGACCGACGCGGGGCTGTTGCTCGGGCTGGTGTCGATCCTCGCGGTGCCGATCAGCCTGATCGTGCCGCCGCTGGCGGCCAAGCAGAAGAACCAGAGCGGGTGGATCGTCGGCCTCGGGGTGGTCGGGATGGTCGGCATGATCGGTCTGCTCGTCAATCCGGGCGCGGCGCCGCTGCTGTGGAGCTTCTTCGTCGGCATCGGGATGAGCGTGTTCTCGTTGGCGCTCACCGTGATCGCGCTGCGGGCCCGGAACGCCGAGGACACCGCGAGGCTGTCCGGGATGGCGCAGGGCTTCGGCTACCTGCTGGCCGGTGTGGGGCCGTTCACGTTCGGGTTGCTCCATGACCTGACCGCGGGCTGGACCGCGCCGTTCGTCATGGTTCTGGTGGTCTACCTGGTGCAGATGGTGGCCGGTGCGCAAGCCGGCCGTAACCGCTACGTCTGAGTCACAAGCCTGGTTTGTGACGCCACAACATCGTGGCGTCTACCGGTGATCGGAGCGGCCCACCACGATTGGTGAGGTGACCACTTACGCAGCCGGCTATACCGCCGAAAGGCCGTTCCACACCGCGCTACTGGCCGAATTGGACAGTGCGGGTTCGGCGTTCCGGCACATCACCCCGAACTGGTTCGCCTCGGTCATGGGCACCGGCATCGTCGCGACCGCCGCAGCCACCCTGCCGCTGCAGCTGCCGGGCCTACACGGATTCGCCACCGCGGTGTGGATTCTGGCCGGCACCGTGTTGGTGGTGCTGACCGCGGCATTCGCCACGCACTGGATCCGGCATCGGGAGCAGGCGAAAGCCTATGCCGCCCATCACGTGGTGGGGCAGTTCTACGGGGCGCCGGCCATGGCGCTGCTCACCGTCGGTGCCGGGGCGCTGCTGTTCGGCCCTCCGATCATCGGTCCGTCCGCGGCGTTGGCCCTGGACGTGACGCTGTGGGCCGCCGGTACGGCGCTGGGATTGGTTGTCGCCCTGTGGCTTCCGTTCGCGATGATCACCCGCACAGATCACGCCGACGTGGAGGCGGTCCCGGCCTGGATGATGCCGGTGGTGTCGCCCATGGTCTCAGCCTCCACCGGCGCCCTGCTCCTGTCGCACCTCGGGCCGGGGCAGGCCGGGATGACCTTGTTGGTGGCCTGCTACGCCATGTTCGGTCTGAGTCTGCTGGCCGGCCTGATCACCACGACCATGGTGTATTCGCGGCTCATGCACGGCGGCTTCAGCCAAGTGCAGGCGATCCCCACGGTGTGGATCGTGCTCGGTGTCGTCGGCCAGTCGATCACCGCCGCCAATCTGCTTGCCGCCCATTCCGGTTCGGTGCTCGCCGACGCCGGCACGGTCTCGGCCCTGCACGCTTTCGGCATCATCTACGGCCTGGTGATGGGTGGCTTCGGGGTGTTCGTGTTCTGCCTCGCGACCGCACTGACGGTGCATGCCGCGCGGCGGGGTTTGTCGTTCAGCCTGACGTGGTGGAGCTTCACCTTCCCGGTCGGTACTTGCGTGACGGGCGCCTCGGCGCTGGGTGCGGCGACCGGTGCCGTGGCCATCTCCTGGCTGGCGGTGGCGTTGTACGTGCTGTTGTTGGGCGCCTGGGCGACGGTCGCCACCAACACGATGCGTGGTGTGCGGTCCGGCCGCCTACTGCGCGGCTGACCACACCGAGAACGACGAAATGGTTGTAAAACCGCGGTAGGAGCGACCATTTCGCCGGTCTCGGAGACATCAGTGCGACGCGATGTGGCTGAGCAGCTCGCGCACCGCCCCGGCCGGCGGCGTGCGCCCTCCCGACCAGATCGCGCGCAGCTCGCGACGCAGATCCAGCCCGACGACGGGGACCTCGCGTAGTCTGCCCAGGGTCAGGTCGTCCTCGACGGCCAGCCTGCTCATCACCGCAGGCCCGGCTCCGGCCAGCACCGCGGCGCGCATCGCTGCCGCAGAGGACAATTCGATCACCGGGTCGGCCTGGCGGCTCGCCGGTCCCAGTGCAGAACGCAGTGCAGTGCTGAGGGCTTCCCGTGTGCCCGAACCTGGTTCGCGTGACACGAGGGCGGTCTCGTTGAGTTCGGCGGGGCTGATCGGGGCCGATCGTCGCGCCCATTTGTGCTCCGGCGGCACCACGGTGACCAGCTCGTCACGCGCGATCACCCGGCTGTGTAAACCGGCTGGGGCGCCTGGGGATTCGATGAAACCGAGGTCGGCCGAACCGTCGTGCACCGCGGTGATCACCTGGTCGCTGTTGGCCGCAGTGAGGATGACCTGTGGTGCGGTGACACCCCGGCGCGTCGCATCGGCCTGCAGCGATACCAACCACCGTGGCATGAGTTGCTCGGCGATGGTGAGGCTGGCCGCCACGGTGATCCGGCTGTGGCTTTCGCTACGCATCGCGGCCAGCCCCGCGTCCACGCGCCCGGCGACGTCGAGCAACTGGTCGGCCCACTCCGCGACCACCGCGCCGGCCGCGGTCAACCGCGATCCACGGGGACTGCGCTGCACCAGGCGCACCCCGGTCTGGGCCTCGATCGACGCCAGGCGCGCAGATACCGCCTGCTGGGTGAGCCCGAGGTCGCGGCCGGCGGCTCCGAGGCTGCCGGTGCGCGCGATCGCCAGCAGCACTTCGAACGCTGCCAGCTCGGGCATCCTTGGGCTGAGCGGCATGCTCAGGATCGTAGGTTGTGGTCACAAACCACGCTTGTGAACTGCCCGGTTGTGATCCGGCGTCGGCGGTCGTGTAGCCTGGCCGACGTGACTATCGGTGTGTGTGCCGGCTATTGGCGCTTTATCGAGGCTCCGGGCGGAGCCGATAAAGCGCAGCACTAAGCACGCATCCACCCGGAGCCCAGGCAGTGACCATCGGTCGCTGCCTTTCGTCGTTACAGGGCGCCGGAACTCTCGCAGGTGCCCACCACCAGGAAGGCACCTGAAAAATGAATTTGGCGCAGATCGCCAACGCCCCCGCCACATCGGACCGACGGGTCCGCAGTTTCAGCGCGATCCCCAGCCCGCACGATGTGTTGACCGAGTTCCCGTTGGGGGAGCGCCGCGCCGAGCGGGTGTCCCGAGACCGCGACGAGATCGCCGACATCCTGGCCGGTCGGGACGACCGGCTGCTCGTGGTCGTCGGCCCCTGTTCGGTGCATGACCCCGCGGCTGCGCTGGAATACGCCAGCCGGTTGGTCAAGGTGGCCGATGAGCTCAAAGACCAGCTCAAGATCGTGATGCGGGTGTACTTCGAGAAGCCGCGCACCACCATCGGGTGGAAGGGCCTGATCAACGATCCGGGCATGGACGGCACCTACGATGTCGCGCGTGGCCTGCGGGTGGCCCGTCAACTGCTGCTCGACATCATCGACATCGGCCTGCCGGTCGGGTGTGAGTTCCTGGAGCCGACCAGCCCGCAGTACATCGCCGACGCCGTCGCCTGGGGCGCGATCGGCGCCCGCACCACCGAGTCGCAGGTGCACCGTCAGCTGGCGTCGGGACTGTCAATGCCGGTCGGGTTCAAGAACGGCACCGACGGCAACATCCAGGTCGCGGTCGACGGCGTGAAAGCCGCTGCGGCCGAGCATGTCTTCTTCGGTATGGACGACATGGGCCGCGGCGCGGTGGTGAGTACCGAAGGCAACGAGGACTGCCACGTGATCCTGCGCGGCGGGACCGACGGACCGAACTACGGGGCCGACGCGGTGGCCGATGCCGCCGCCAAGCTGACCGCTGCCGGGCTTCCCGGTCGGGTCGTGATCGATTGCAGCCACGCCAATTCCGGCAAGGACCACATCCGCCAGGCGTCGGTGGCCGCCGAGGTGGCCCAGTTGGTACGTGACGGATTGCCGATCAGCGGGGTGATGCTGGAGAGCTTCCTGATCGCCGGTGCCCAGTCGCCCGACGCCCGTCCGCTGACCTACGGCCAGTCGGTCACCGATAAGTGCATGGATTGGGACGCAACGGATCTGGTGCTGCGGGAATTGGCGGTTCGTAACGGCTAAGTGCCGCTCGGCTTGCGGTACCGGCCACCGGGATCGCGGTCGAACTTGGGCGGATCGGCGGGGTCGAGTTCGATCAGCACGTCATCGCTGGCGTCGTGCGGTGCACAGAAGACGAGGACACGTGACCCCGCCAGCGGAACCCGGGCGTGATCGGCGACCATGTTCGCCGTCACCACCCGGCGTCCGGTCGGACCTTCGAATGCGACGGTGACGGTGAATTGCGGGTCGTCCGCGGTCCAACGTTTCAGGAATTTCACGTTGCGCAGCTCACCCGTGGAACGAACGCCGTGGTTCCGCAACGCCGCCAGCCGGTCCTGGCGCCGCCGGAGGTAGCGCACGCCCCGCCATGCCGTGAGGGTGGCGATCGCCGCGCCGGCTGAGCACACCACGCTGACCAGGGCGATGACAGCGCCGCTGACATCTCTGAACCACACTGCGGCGCCGAGCAACCCGACCGCGACACCGGACAGAGTCGGAATCAGTGCGATCCGATTTCCGGTCCGGCGTTGCCCGAATGTGTCGCGGGCCTCGTCGGCGACGATGGTGGAGAGGATGGCGGGCAGGAACGAACCCAGGATCGTGGCGAAACCGAGCCATGGCGACGGGGCGTGGGTCTGCATGGTGTGATACCAGAACGCGGCCCCGACAGCGACGAGCGCCCACAACACGAAGGTGAGCCCGGCGAAGAACCGCAGTGTCTCCGAGGGGTGGGAGACCGGCACCGTGATGGCGCCGTGCTTCTCCACGGTCGAGAAGTGGGGGAGCGTGCTTTCCCAGCCGCCGGCCTGCTGCGCGGTGTCGGCCGTCACGCGGTGCTCCCTTCGCTCGGAGTCACCAGTATCGCCACGAGTCGCCGGAACCGGACCTCAGAGACGGCCGGCGGCGCCAGTTCTCACCAATTGTTCACGGCCTCAACATAGATCGGTTAGGCGCCGGCCTCGTTGTCCGTGCCGGGCACCTCACCGGCCCGGCTCTGCCAGCTGCCCGGCAGCATCGGAGTGGCGGTGCTGTTGCCGAACGTGTCGTCGGCCAGGGTGGTCAGCCCGGCCGGGCCGGCGACGGCGGATTTCACTGCGGTGCCGGTGAATCCGAGATTGCCGGTGCCGGTGCTGGAGACCCGGGTGGTGGCGGGTTGGTCGGGCGGCGGTGCGGCGGCGTCGCCGTCGGCGGTCATGAACTCGTAGCGGTAGCCGCGGTCCTTGGCCGTCCCGGCACGACGCTTGCGGGCCTGCGCCCGTCGCTTGTCGATCGCGGCCGCGGTCGCGGCGGCAGCGGCTGATGCCCCGACCGAGTCCGAGGCCTTCGCTGTGGCGCTGTACTTCGATGTCGAGCCGAAGCCGAATCCTGAACCCCCGCCCGGCACCGCATAGAGGGCGCTCTCGGCACCGGCAGGCATCGGAGCGGGAGTTGACGGTGCGGGGGCGGCCGGCGCGGCGGTGGGTGCCGTCGTAGGTGCGGCGCCCGCGGTCACCGATGCCGGCGGCGGGGAGCCGGGCAACGCGGCCACCGCGGGCTGCTCGGCACGTGGGGCGATCTCCTCGGCCGGCGGGTCGAGCGGGACGTCGTACGCCTGTGCCAGTGAGATGAGCCCGAGCATGCCGAGCATGGCAGGGGAGGCCGCGGCGACCGCCGCGGCGTACAAGGGGGTTCCGAGTACGGCGAACACCGCCGTGTACGCACCGAGGAAGAACACGTTGATGTAGGTGCTGAACAGCAATGACGGGTCGGCGATGATCTCGGCCAGCACCTGCGGAATCCGCCATGGCTCGAGAATGAATTCCCTGAGCTGGTCGTACATTCCGTAGAAGTGCTCAGATTGCCCGGCCAACCAGTTCCCGATCGGATCGTTGGCCTTCACCCACTCGACGAACTCCTCGTACGAACTGATCAAGTCACTCAAGCTCAGGGAAGAACCGGACTCGGAGGCCCTGGCTACGGCCGCGGACTGCGTCATGGTGGCCGATGCGGAGCCGGCCTCTCCGATTCCCGGCGCCACCAGCAGCGGTGCTGCGGTGGACGGCGGTGTGGTGGCGACCGCGACCTCGGTGGCGCCCTGGTAGAGGGTCATCGTCGTCGCTGCCTGGATCCACATGCGTACGTAGTCGGCTTCATTGACTGCGATCGGGACGGTGTTGATCCCGAAGAAGTTGGTGGCCACCAGCACACCGAGGGTCGTGCGGTTGGCGGCCAACTCGGCCAGTGTCGGCATCGCGGCCAGGGCGGCGGTGTAGGAGGCGGCGGCGGTCTCGATCTGCGCGGCCACCCCGGCGGTGCTCGCGCTCGTCTCACTCAGCCAGGCCAGGTAGGGCACGTGTGCCGCCGTGTAACGCTCGGCGCTCGGGCCCTCCCAGGCGCCGGCCTGCACGGTGCCGATCAGGGCGGTCAATTCGCTTGCCGCAGAAGAGTATTCGGTGCTCAGGGAACTCCAGGCTCCGGCCGCGGCCAGTAGCGGGCCGGCGCCGGGGCCGCTGCTCAGCAGCGCGGAGTGCACTTCGGGCGGTACGGCCATCCAGACCGGGGCGGTCATCGCGGTCCACCCAACAGGGTGGCGACGGAGCTGTTTGCTGCCTTGGGGTTGGGAGTGCACATGGTCATCGGCGTAGTCCGGGGTGCAGTGCGTGCAGGCGGCCCGGCGCCTCCTTTCGATCGCTTTGCCCCCAGCAGCTAAGTATGGTTAGCGTAAGCTAACTTCAGCTGATTTGGGGTATGAAGTTCCTATGTGTTGGCGGATCGTCAATACGGGGGTTGGGGTGAGGTCAGCGCCGGTAGGACGGCAGCTGCTCGGCGAGTTCGTCGAAGACGCGCTGGTTGAGACTGAAGGCCAGTTTCACCTCGTCGACCACGCGGTCGATCTCATCCGCGTCGAGCTCGAGTCCGTCGAGGCGGGCACGGTAGGCGTCCTTGTACGGCTTGGGCCGCATTGGGAAGTCATAGAAGGCCAGACCGTCGCCGTCGAGCTCGAAGGACCGCCCCAAGATGCGACCGATGGCCTGGCCGCCGGAGAGGTCGCCGAGGTAGCGGGTGTAGTGGTGCGCCACCAGTGCGCCGCCCCACGGGGCATCGGTGAACCGGGCGCAATAGGCGCGTACGGCGGGTGAGTCGACATCGCGATCCGTGCCGGGCGCCCAGTGCTCCAGATCAGCGTCGATGGCACTCAGCCGTTCGAGGGTCGGGTCGTACACGGCGCCGACGAGGGGATCGTCGCGGTGCTCGCGCACGGCGGTTTCCAGCGCGGCGTAGATCGCGCGCAACCGCAGCAGGTAGTCGATGTAGCCCCGCTCGTTGACCCGGCCACTCAGCAGTTCGGTGACAAACGGCGATTGCTCGGCGGCGTCGTGCTGGTCGGTCGAGTCCTGACGCATCGCCGCGGACAGTGAACGGACGGACTCGGTTGCGACGGCGCTCGGCGGCATACTCGCTCCACTTGGTAGGGCTCAACTTTGACAGCTTGTCAGCATGATGCTGACAACCTGTCGGAAACCTAACACGGTGCCGACGGGTTCGGGGGCTTACGTTTTTCGAGCGAGTCGTGACTAGACCGTCGCGCTCAGTGCGCGCAGGACGAACCGTTCGATGGCCTCGACCGGAAGGTGCCGCGGCGCCAGGCACGCATGAATCAACGACATCGTGGCGGGCTCGTCGTCGACGACGAACTGGCCGCTGGCCACACCCTGGGCCAGGATCTCGCGCAGCACGTCTTCCACCGCCACGACGTGGTCGCGGATGGCCAGCATGGTTTCGGTCGACAACGCGCCGTAGAGCTGCATGCCCATGCCCATGTGGAATTCCTGCCCGGCCTCCAGCTGATGCCGGATGTAGACGCCCAGACGGGCGACCGGATCGTCGACCTCCGACAGCGCGGCGCGCAGTCCGTCGAGGTAGCGCGTCGTCTCGTGGGAGGCGAAGGCGATCACCACCGATTCCTTGTCCGGAAAGTGGTGATAGATCGCGGTGCGGCCGATGCCCGCCTCGGCGGCGAGTTTGGCCATCGTGATGGCATCGAAGCTGTACTCGGCCATGAGTGTGGCGAAAGCCTCGAAGATGCGCTGTTGGACCAGCTCGCGGTGTTCTTCGACCGATGAGGCGCTGATCCTGGGCACGCTCGACTCTAACGCCCGCCACGGAATCCGAAGCTGTCAGTCCAGCCTTAGCAATCGGCTGGCGATCACGCGGTCCACTACAGTCTCGATACCCAACTGAATGAAGGGCGGTACCTCGTGCTGCGTGCCTGGCGCACCCTCCATCCGATCGGCTTGGCCGTCGCCCTGCTGTTCTTCGCCTGGTCGATGAGCCCCTCGCTGTTGCCCCGCGCCTGGTATCTGCAAGGAGTCGCGACGGGTATCAGCCTCGGCATCGGGTACGGGTTGGGGTGCGCCATCGCGTGGGTAGTGCGCCGCTGCGGGATCCGCCCACAGTGGTCATCGCGCACCCGCCGGATCGGGTGGTGGACGCTGGCCGGTACCGCTGTCGTGCTCGTCCCGACGTTCCTGGTGCTCGGGTCATGGTGGCAGCAGATCCTGCGCGAGCTGATCGGGATGCCGCGCACCGAGCGGTCCTTCTACATTCTGGTGTTGTTGATCGCCGTGGCGATCGCAATCGCCCTCATCGCCATCGGACGTGGATTGCGTTGGGCCACCAATCGTTTGACCGACGTCGGTGGGCGGGTCGTGCCCGGACCCGTCGCCCGGCTGACCGCGGTGGCCATCGTGGTGACCTTGGTGGTGATGGGGCTCGACGGCGCCCTGCATCGCGGACTGCTGAGCATGGCCGAACGCTCGGCGGAGGCAGCTGACAAGAGCACCGCCGAGGGCGTGACGCAACCGAGTGCGCCGGAGCGCTCCGGTTCGCCGGCGTCGGCGCAGGCGTGGGACACCCTCGGGCGGGAAGGGCGCAACTTTGTCGCCGGTGGCCCGAGTGCCCAACAGATCTCGACGGTGACAGGGCGACCGGCGCTCACCCCGATCCGGGTGTACGCCGGCCGCACCTCCGCGGACAGCGTCGACGGCATCGCCGAGCAGGTCATCGCCGAACTGCACCGCACCCGCGCGTTCGAACGCAAGGTGCTCGCGGTGGTGACCACGACCGGCCGCGGGTGGGTGAACCCGAACGTCGCGGCCGCCCTCGAATACGTCAACGACGGCGACACCGCGATCGCGTCCATGCAGTATTCGTTCCTGCCCAGCGCGTTGTCCTTCATCGCCGACCGGGAAACCCCGCCGCTGGCGGGACAGGCGTTGTTCGAGGCGGTGCACCGGGTGTGGACCACGCTGCCGGAAGCCAAGCGCCCGAAACTCGTGGTGTTCGGGGAGAGCCTGGGTTCCTTCGGCGGACAGTCGGCGTTCGCCTCGGGTGCGGACATCGTCGCCCGCACCGACGGTGCGCTGTTGGTCGGGACACCCAATTTCGCCCAGCCGTGGGGGAGAATCACCGCCAACCGCGACCCCGGCTCGTTCGAGCGCCTGCCGGTGATCGACCAGGGACACCACATCCGCTTCGCGTCCCGGACGTCCGATGTGAATCTGCCTGGCCCGTGGGAGTTTCCGCGGGTGGTGTTCTGGCAGCACGCCAGTGACCCGATCACCTGGTGGTCATTTGACCTGCTGTTTCACCGCCCGGACTGGCTGCGGGAGCCCTTGGGACCCGATGTGGACCCGGGGATGCGATGGCTGCCGTTCGTGACGTTCTGGCGGGTGACGCTGGACATGATCTTCTCCGCGGACGTGCCCTACGGATACGGGCACGCCTTCGGCCCGGACGCCGCCGATCTCTGGGTCGACATCTTGGCGCCGCGCGCGTGGGATCCCGCGCTGACCTTGCGGATTCAGGATGCGATCGTGGGCAGCGAACGGTACGTGGTCAGTCGCTGATCGATGCCACGATCACACTGTTGAGCGGATGACGGGATTCGAACCCGCGACCCTCACCTTGGCAAGGTGATGCGCTACCAACTGCGCTACATCCGCGCGCCACGAGCGAGATCGTCGCCCGTCGCGAAGCCCGAACATTAGCGGACCGATGCGCGCAGACACAAATCCCTCGGTCTGACTTGCATTGTGGGGCAACAAAAGCAAACCCGCCCAGCGAGACGGCAGCGATGATCTGGACACCGGACGCACGCGCCGCAGGCCAGTTCGTAGGATTCGTGGATGCCGCTCAACGTCGGTGAGACGTTCTCCGTGTTCCGGATCGTTCGATCGCTGGGGTCAGGCGGGGCAGGGGAGGTCTACCTCGCTCAGCATCCCAGACGTCGCGGACGCGAAGTGCTGACCGTGCTGCCCACCGAGTGGTCCGCCGAGCCCGACTACCGGGAGCGGTTTCACCGCGAGGCGGACGTGGCCGCCTCGTTGTGGCATCCCAGCATTGCCAAGGTCTGCGGGCACGGGGAGGCCGACGGCCGGCTCTGGATGTCCAGGCAGTTCGTCGAGGGCACGGATGTCGCTGGTCTTCTCGATCAGCGGTATCCCAACGGCCTGCCGCGCGAACAGGTTTGCCGCATCGTCATCGCGGTTGCCGGGGCACTCGACTATGCGCACAAGCATGGTTTGCTGCATCGCGATGTCAGGCCGGGCAACATCGTCCTCGCCGACGTCGACGGTGAGGGGGTGGCGCGAGCTGTGCTCGCCGGCCTTGGAATCGCGCGCGGCGTAGGCGCTGCTGACAACGCCGGATATGCGGCACCGGAACAACTGGTGGGGGAGGATGCCGACGCCGGTGCAGACCAGTACGCCCTGGCCTGCACCGCGTACCACCTGCTGACCGGGACGCAACTGTTCGCGCACCCCAACCCCGCCGTCGTGGTCAGCCGCCACGTCAACTCCAAGCCGCCGGCTTTGGCCGACATCCGTCCCGAGTTGGCCGATCTCGACCCGGTGTTCGCCAAGGCCCTCGCCAAGAACCCGGCCGACCGCTTCGCCAGCTGCGGCGCTTTCGCCCATGCGCTGGCCGATGAAACCCCGATGCCCGCACTGACTTTGACGCAGGCACCGGCCGCGCCGGTATTCGGCCACCAGGCGAGTGGGTTCCGGTTACCCGAGTTGCCGAGGTGGGCGCCCGTCGCGGCGATCGTCGCCGCCGGGGTCGTCGTCAGCATCGGCTTGTGGCAGCTGTGGCCTGCCGCCGACGCCACGGCGAGTGAGCAGCCGAGCTCGTCGCCCGCCACCGCCGTTGCGAGTGTGACGAACGCGGCGGCCACCCCGCCACCCGTGGCCCCGGTTTTCGACGGTCTCTACCGCCTCGACTACGACAACCCGCACGCCACCCTCAACGGCAATCCGTGGCCGGCGGCGGGCAACCAGATCGCCAGCTACTGGTGGGCATTCCGGTCGGCCTGCACGCCCTCGGGATGCGTTGCGACGTCGACGCGCATGGACGGCACCAACCATGCCGTGGCGTACACCGAGGGCGGCGGTATGACGGCGGTGTTCCGCTATCTCAACAATTCGTGGCAGGGCGATCCGGGGAGAGGCTCGCTGCCCTGCGAGGCGCCGAACGTCGGGCAGCAGGCGATGGATACGGCGTTGTCGTTGATGCCGCAGCCTGACGGTGTGCTGGCAGGAGCCCAGACCACCACCATCCAATCGAACGAGTGCGGGCTGC
>MSTD01000068.1:11650-24247 GCA_001942045.1 Mycolicibacterium porcinum | reverse complement strand
CGCCCGCCCACCGCACGGCAGTCATGGTCGCACGCCGACCCACACCGGGTCTGTGCCCGAGGCCGAGCAGCAATCGGCCGGAGACCATCCGGTGACCTACGCGGCCGGATCGGTCAGCAGCGGGTCCCCGGCGGGGGAACCGTCACGTCGACGAGGTAGGTGGCCGCGAGGTCGTCGATGCACTTGTTGCCCTGGAACACCACGGTGTGCTGGGTGCCCTCGAAGGTCACCAACGTGCCACCGAGCTGGCGGGCCAGGTCGACACCGGCCTGGTACGGCGTGGCCGGGTCATTGGTGGTCGAGACGATCAACGTCGGGGGCAGGCCCTTCACCGAGATCTCGTGCGGCTTACTGGTCGGGGGCACCGGCCAGAACGCACAGGTGCCCAGCGGCGCGTGCCCGGTGAATTCGCCGTAGCTCATGAACGGCGCCACCTCGCGGGCCCGTCGGTCCTCCTCGACGACCGTGGCCCGGTCGGTGACCGCGGGCTTGTCGACGCAGTTGACCGCGACGCGCACATCGGTGGAATTGTTGTAGTGGCCCTTGGCATCTCGGCCCATGTACAGGTCGGCCAATGCCAGCATCACGTCGCCGTTGCCGTTCTTGAGCCCGGTCAGGCCGTCGGTAAGGTGCCGCCACAGGTTCGGCGAGTACAGCGGCAGGATCGTGCCCACCGTGGCGTCGCTGTAGCTCAGTCCGCGCGGATCGCGCGTCTTGGCCGGGTGCTCCACCAGCGGATCGATCAGGCTCTTGTACACCTCGACTGCCTTGGCCGGATCCGTGCCCAGCGGGCAATCGGGGTTCTTGGTGGTGCAGTCGGCGGCGTAGTCGTCGAAGGCCTTCTGGAACGCCGCGGCCTGCCGGATGTCTTCTTCCACCGGATCGGCGTTGGGATCGACCGCCCCGTCGAGGATCATCGCGCGGACCTTCTCCGGGAACTGCTCGGCGTAGGTCGCGCCGATGCGGGTGCCGTACGAGTAACCCAGGTAGGTCAGTTTGTCATCGCCGAGGGCGACCCGGATGGCGTCCAGATCCTTGGCGACGTTCTCGGTGCCGACGTTCTCCAGGAACTCCTTGCCCATCTTCTCGACGCAGCGGTCGACGAATTTCTTCGTCTCGTTCTCCAGGTGCTCAACACCTTCGGGGGTGTACTCCACCGTCGGATCGGCGCGCAGCCGGTCGTTGTCCTCGTCTGAGTTGCACCACACCGCCGGCGTCGAGGATCCCACCCCACGCGGGTCGAAGCCGACGATGTCGAAGCGGTCCTTGACCGACTGCGGCAGTCCGGACAGCAGGGAGACGGCTGATTCCACCCCGGATTCGCCGGGGCCACCGGGGTTGATCACCAGCGAGCCGATCTTCTGGCCCGCGGCCGGGAAGCGGATCATCGCCAGCCGCGCGACTTCGCCTTCAGGCTTGGAGTAGTCGACCGGCACCGAGAGCATCCCGCATTCGGCGTTGTCGGGGATCTGGACGTGATCACCCGAGCCGGCGTTGCACGGCAGCCATTGCACCGGGGTGCCGGGCCGCGGGACCGCAATCTTGGCTTCCCCGTCGACCACCTGGGTGCAGCCCGCCGCGGCCACCGCCGTCACCGCCAGCAGCGCGCCGAACCTCATCGGTAACTTCATGGCTGACCATGCTGCCATGACGTCGCATCGCCGCAGGCCGCGCCCGGTCGCGACGCGCGGGGACGCTATCGGGTAGCGGCGAGCAGTTCGTCGAGCGCGACGTGGAAATCGTCGGCCATATCCCACAGGTCAGGCAGCAATTCCGGGCAGGACATGATGCCGACGTCGAGCATCCCGGTCAGCGACATCACGGTGATGTTGAGACCCGATCCGTGGAAGATCGGGCCGAGCGGGTACATCGCCTTGACCTCGCAGCCCAACAGGTACAGCGGGTCCTGGGGCCCGGGCACGTTGGAGATGACGAGATTGTGGACGGGTTTCGCCCCGGACAGCCGGCTCGCGGCGTACACGCGCATCGCGGCCCCGAACACCGCCGGTGCCGCGAACTGGGTCCAGTCCTGGAGCAGCGTCGCTCCGATCGCGGAACTGTGTTGTTTGGCAACCGAATTCGAGGCGGCGATGGCCATGAGCCGCTCGGCCGGATCCTCGATCGTGGTCTCCAGCTTGGAGAACATTCCCGACACCTGGTTGCGCCCGGGCCGGTTGGACCGGTCGTGCACCGACACGGGCACCATCGCGACCAGGGAACTGTCCGGCAGTTCGCCGCGGTCGTGCAGGAATGTGCGCAGCACGCCGGACACCAGCGCCATCACCACATCGTTGACCTTGACGTTGAAGTGGTTCTTGACGGTCTTGATGTCCGCGAGGTCCAGCTGGGCGAACGCGACGCTTCGGTGGCCGGTGATATTGCTGTTGAACGCGGTTTTCGGGGCGTTGAACGGCGCCGCCATCGCCTGCCCGCTGAATGCCCGGCGCACCGTGTCGACGACCGTCGTCGCCGTGCTGGGCAGCACGTTGGCCAGCTTGAGCGGACGCGCGGCGAACTTGAGCGCTCCGCTGATGGCGATCTCGGCGCCGGAGGCGGTGCCGACCCCGTCCACCGGATCCGGTGGCGGCGCGTCGGCTTCGGTGGTGCACAGCTGCGACATCAGGTTGGCCCCGGTCACCCCGTCGACCCCGGCGTGGTGGATCTTCGTCATCAGTGCCAGCCGGCCGCCCTCGTGCGCGTCGGTACCGGCGACGTTCTCGATGATCCACATCTCCCACAGCGGCCGGGTCCGGTCCAGGGGCAGCGACGCGATGTGGCCGCAGATCTCGGACAGCTCGGCGCGCCCGCCCGGGGCGGGCAGCCCGATCCGGTGCAGATGCCGGTTGACGTCAAAGTCGTTGTCTTCCACCCACACCGGGTGGTCGAGGTTGAACCGGCTGTCGGCCAGTTTCTCCCGGAAGTGCGGCATGGCCTTGATCCGTAACGAGAGTTCGTCGCGCATCCGGTCGAACGTGTAGCCGCCCGGCATGGTGGAGGTGTCCAGTTCGAGCACCGAGCACACGTGCATGGGCTGCGCGGCCGTTTCGAGGTAGAGGAAGCTGGCGTCGAGTCCGCTGAGCCGTTGCATGCGCTGATGGTAGGTCGCGGCGGGCGAACTGTGAGGAAATCCACTCGAACGTCGCTTTTGCCTTCATTCTCCGCGGTGGCACACTGGCAGATGTCCGACGAACCCGGGGACCGCCAGGCGGCCTCGAGGATTCGAACCGACCATCACAAGGGACGATGATGTCTGAACAGTCTGTTTATGGTGCTTCCGATTCGGCCGCAGAGTCCGTGGCGGCCAAGCCACGTACCAAGGTCCGCACGCTGACGCTGCAGAAGTGGAAGTCCGAAGGCCACAAGTGGGCGATGCTCACCTGTTACGACTACTCCAGCGCACGCGTGTTCGACGAGGCCAATATTCCGGTGTTGCTCGTGGGCGATTCGGCGGCGAACGTCGTGTACGGCTACGACACGACCGTGCCGATCACGATCGATGAGCTGATCCCGTTGGCCCGCGCGGTCGTCAAGGGCGCCCCGCATGCCCTTGTGGTCGCCGACCTGCCGTTCGGCAGCTACGAGTCCAGCCCCCAGCAGGCGCTGGCCACTGCCACGCGCTTCATGAAGGAGACCGGCGCGCAGGCCATCAAGCTCGAGGGTGGTGAGCGGATGGCCGATCAGATCGCGACGCTGTCTGCTGCCGGCATCCCGGTGGTGGCGCACATCGGCTTCACTCCGCAGAGCGTGAACGGGCTGGGCGGCTTCCGCGTCCAGGGCCGCGGCGACGCTGCCGAGCAGACGATCCACGACGCGATCGCCGTGCAGGAAGCCGGTGCCATCGCGGTGGTGTTGGAGATGGTGCCCGCCGAGTTGGCCACCCAGATCACCGGCAAGCTGACGATCCCCACCGTCGGAATCGGTGCCGGCCCGAATTGCGATGCCCAGGTGCTGGTCTGGCAGGACATGGCCGGGCTCACCAGCGGCAAGACCGCCAAGTTCGTCAAGCGTTTCGGTGACGTCGGCGGCGAACTGAGCCGTGCGGCAACGCAATACGCGCACGATGTGGCGACCGGGGTGTTCCCGGCCGAAGAGCACAGCTACTAGGCGAACGCCGAGATCGACGAAAACGTCGCTGCCGAACGAGTTCAGCGACGTTTTTGTTGATCTGGCGGTGCCCTGGCGTGTGTGACGATTGGACGCGTGAAAAGCGACCAGGGTGTGTCTGCTGACGGCGCCGTACCGAGTCGGACCGCATCCTTCGCCGCCGGTGCCGCAATTGTCTTGCTGCTGTGGGCAATCGCACTGGCGGCCTGGAGTCGCCTCGACGCCAGGTTCGGTCTGATCGGGGATCCACCGGCCCCTTCGGGGGTCCACCAGCATCCGTGGAACACGGCGGCCTTCGCATCGGTGGCCGCAGGCGTCGTCGCTGTCCTGCTTCTGATCCCCCTTCAGCGCACCCTGCGGCAGCGGAGTTCCGTGGTGTCGCACCGTTGGGCGTCGGTGGGCGTCGTGGCAATCTGCGCGCTCGTGTTCCTCGCCGCATTCAGCACCGGCCTGCCAGGTTATGTCGCAGATGTCATGCGCGAGGGCCCCATCACCGCGGCTCTCCCGGCAGCGATCGGCGCCTGGGTACTTGCCGCCCTCGGAGCGATCGCCACGGTATTCGTGGGCTTCGGACTGCCGTGGTGGACTCGACGCGTCACACCGATGCTGGTGGTCGGTGTCATCACCGCCGTCGTCATGTCGACCGTCGTCACCGTCGCCGCCGGGATTGCCGGTAACGACGGCAGATTCATCGACGCGACCACCGCGAACCAAGTCGATGTTCCGCCTTATCCGACCGCGCTCGGTCAACACAAGTTCACGCTGAAGCTACCCGGGGCACGCCCGGCCTTCGACGAGCGAAATTACGAAATCTGGCCTGCGGGCCCGGGTTTCGTGGTCAGTTACGCCGGCGCCGTCACGGCATATGGGGCCGACGGCAAGGAGCGTTGGCACTACCGCAGAACCGGGCCCGCAGAGTCCGCCATGTCGGCGCGGGTCTACGACCAGGGCGCCACCGTGCTCGTAGCGGACCTCGGCGCAGCGCCGGCCCGCTCGGAAACTGTTCTGGTGGGTATCGATGCGATCACCGGACAACGTCTGTGGACCCGCCGCGACGCCCGGTTGACGTCGGCATTCGTGGCTGAATCAGGCCTCTATGACGCCGATCCGTTCCTCGTCGACCGCACCGACGAAACCTGGACCCGGTTCAATGCCCGCACCGGGGAGGCCATGTGGTCGGTGCCCAATCCCCGGGGTGATTGTTCTGAGCAGCGCGCCGCCGATACCGGCAACCGGCTCACGTCCCTGTTGTGGTGCGAGCGCGAGACCGATGGGCATCGCGTGGTGGACCACCGGATCCTCGTGGCCGATCCGCGCAACGGTGAGAAACTCTGGGAGTACACCTACCTGGCGGACATATCTCTCGATGACGAGTCCTGGCGAGATTTCTCCATCTACCCGTTTCCGACGGGCTCGGACGGCCTGTACCTACGGGTCGATGCGAACGACCCACACCGCGCGAACGATTTCTACGTCGATCCGGGTCAGGAACTCATAGCGGCGCTGCCAGCGGATGTCGAGGCACTGACCACACCGGCACCTGCCGAAGACTTCCTCGTCCGCCACGAACGCAAGCCACCCACAAGGGACGCCGTGCTGTCGGTGTACGGCAGCGACGGGAAACCGCGATGCACCACCACGACGCCGACATACCCCGGCGGTAGGCTGCTGCCCAACCGCAGGGAGTCCAGGGTCGGCTACGTGGCGCTGCGCGACGGCTTCGTGCTCTACGACTACGGCCCGGACTCCAGGTCCGACGATCATTCGCGCTTACGGATGTTCAGCAACACGACCTGCCAGCCGGTATCCGAAGTCCCCTTCAGCGCGATCCTCGGACTGGTCTCCGCGCCCGGTGTGCTGTTGGCCCTGCGTCAGGACGTCCCCGACATGAACACCGTCGTGATCGACGGCTACGCCTGAGCTTTCCCGAATGAGGCTTAGGCGAAGTCGGGCTTGCGCTTGGCCAGGAATGCGTCGACGCCTTCGCGGCCGTCGGCGGAGTTGGCTCGCTCGGCGATGAACCGGGCTTCGGCGGCCATCTGCTCTTCGAGGCTGTTCTTGAACGAGGACACGAGCAGTGACTTGACCGCACCGTTGGATCCACCGGATCCGGTCGCGACCTGCTCGGCCAGTTTGGTGGCCCGGGCATCGAGTTCGTCGCCGGCGACCACCTCGGTGACCAGGCCCCAGTCCTGCGCCTCGGCGGCCGTGAGCGTGCGGTTGGTCAGGATGAGCTCCTGGGCCCGGCGCAGGCCGACCAGTCGCGGCAGCTGGTAGGACGCGCTGCCGTCGGGGCTCAGGCCGACCTTGGTGTAGGCCATGGTGAAGGTGGCGGACTCGGCGGCCAAGACCAGGTCGCCGGTGACCGCGAGGCTGAATCCGGCGCCGGCGGCGGTGCCGTTCACCGCGGTGATCAGCACGGCGTCCATCCGGGCGAACGACGAGATGGCCTGGTGCAGGTCGTCGGCGACGCCCTTGATGAAGCGGCCGCGGTCGGGCGCGGTGGCGAAGGATTTCAGGTCGCCCCCGGCGCAGAAGAACCGGCCCGCTCCGGTCAGCACCACCACCTTGGTCCCGGGGGTGTCGCAGCGCCGGGCGGCGTCGGCCAGTTCGCGAGTCATGGTGTCGTTCATGCCATTCGCCGCGTCCGGGCGGTTCAGCGTGATGCGCGCGACGGCGCCGGACTGCTCGAACGAGATGGCTTCATAGGTGGGCTCGGTCACGGCCCGAACTCTAGCGGGCCGGGCTTTGCGGCGGTCGCACGCCCAGCCGGGCTGCGGTAACGGCCACCAGTGGGCCGAAGTCGCCACCGAACCCGAGGATCCGCAGGGCGCCCTCCCCGATCACCCAGGGTTGCGACGGTGCGCCCTCGACATCGTCCGAGCGGCTGTTGACCACCGATTCCACCAATCGGAACGGCAGGTCAGCGGCATCGAGCGGGCCTGCACATTCGGCGATCACCGCCTCCGACAGCTTGCGGTACACCTCGCGGAGCTCGGCACGGCGGTGGCGGAACGGTTCGAACCGGTCGGTGCGCAGCTCGGGCAGCAGATACAGGGCGCCGAGGTTCCACCGGCTCGCGCACAACTGATGGGCATCGGCGACGGCGAGCGTGTGTAGGCGCTGCGCCGCCGGCCCTGCGCTGTCGAGCAGCTCGACGCCCAGCTGCAGGGCATTGTCGACCGTGCCGGCCAGGAGCGCGTCGAGGATGTCGTCCTTGGTGGCGAAATGGTGGTAGAGCGAGGCCTGCCGGACGCCGACCTCGTCGGCGATGCGCCGGGTCGAGGTGCTGGCGTAGCCGTGGGTGGTGAACAGCTCCGCGGCGGCGTCGAGAATCTGTTCGCGGGCGGTCGTGCCCGGTCGGCGTGGCCGCTCCAGCCGCGGGCGTCCGCGTCCGGTAGCGGCGTTCGTCGTTGTTGTCTCAGCCGCCATGCAGCAACAGTAGGAGACGCCGGCGGACATGGCCGACAGCATGGTGGACGACGCGTCAAGTCTTGATGCTGCTGTGACCAGACACCGGTCGTGACGCTCACCCGAATGTGGCACGCTGGTGCCATCCGATCTCCCGCCTCCGGTGCACAGCGAAGGTGACTATGGCCCCCGGCAAATCCAAGACCGCGAGGTACACCGAAATCGAGCGGAAGTTCGCGGTCACCGAGAACACCGTCTCGCCGTCGTTCGAGGGCTTGTCTGCCATCGCCGAGGTGGCCCGCACCGGAACCCAGCACCTCGATGCGGTGTATTTCGACACCCCGGATCGCGATCTGGCCGCGCACCGCATCACGTTGCGGCGCCGCACCGGTGGTCCCGACGCGGGTTGGCACCTGAAGCTCCCGGCCGGGGCCGACACCCGCACCGAGGTGCGCGCCCCACTGGGCACGGCAACCGACACCGTGCCCGAGGATCTGCGGGACGTCGTGCTCGCCATCGTGCGGGACCGTCCGCTGTCCCCGGTCGCGCGGATCAGCACTGAGCGGAGCGTGGAGGTATTACACGGGCCTGACGGGAGTGCGCTCGCCGAGTTCTGCGATGACCGGGTGACCGCTTCGGCCATCGGCGGCGAAGAACAGCGCTGGCGGGAGTGGGAGCTGGAGCTGCTCACCGCCGATATGCCGGACGACCTGATGGATCGGCTGGCCAACCGGCTGGCGGATGCCGGCGCGGAACCGGCTGGACACGGTTCGAAGCTGGCCAAGGTGCTCGGCACCGACACCGCTCCGGCGCCTGCTCCCCCGGCCGATCCGGTGCACCGGGCCATCGCCGAACAGATCGAGGCGCTGCTGGTGTGGGACCGCGCCGTGCGCGCCGACGCCTACGATTCGGTCCACCAGATGCGGGTGACCACCCGCAAGATCCGCAGCCTGCTGCAGGAGTCGAAGGACGCCTTCGGGCTCGACGACGACGGCTGGGTCCTAGACGAGCTGCGTGCGCTGGCCGCGGTGCTCGGCGTGGCCCGCGATGCCGAGGTTCTGGCCGAGCGTTATCAGCATGCGCTCGACGAGATGCCCGCCGAGTTGATCCGCGGCCCGGTGCGCCAGCGTCTGGTCGAGGGCGCCAACCGCCGCTATGCCGCGGGTTGGCGGCGTTCCCTGTTGGCGATGCGCTCACAGCGTTACTTCCGGCTGTTGGACGCGCTCGAAGAGTTGGTGAACGCCGAGCAGCCGGAATCCGCCGACGCCGCAAAGTATTCGGTGAGCATCGATGCGGCGTACAAGCGGGTTCGCAAGGCTGCCAAGACGGCTGCCGCGGCCGACAGTGATGCCGAGGCCAGCGCCGAGGAGAAGGACGAGGCGCTGCATCGAATCCGTAAGGGCGCCAAGCGGCTTCGCTACACCGCTGCGGCGACGGGGGCCGACAAGGTGTCCGACCGGGCCAAGACCATCCAGACCCTGCTCGGCGATCATCAGGACAGTGTGGTGAGCAAGGCTCATCTGAGCACCCAGGCCGATGCCGCGCATGCCGCGGGCGAGGACACCTTCACCTACGGGCTGCTGTATCAACAGGAGGACGACCTGGCGCAGCGCAGCCGGGCCCTGTTGCAGGACGCCCTCAAGAAGCTGGACAAGGCAGTGCGCAAGGCCCACTGAGGGCTGGGGCGAACGAGTTGGCCTGTAAGCCGGATTCTGTCCCTTCCCCCGGAGGGGAAGGTGGCGACCATCCATCTGGACACACCGTCGCCGGGTGCCTCAAGCGGCCTACCCGCAGGCTCGGGCGAGCAGCCCTCAGGCGCCTGCGCGACCGCAACCAGGTTGCGGCCTTCTTGGCCTTGCTTCGGGTGGGGTTTGCCTAGCCACCCCGGTCACCCGGGGTGCTGGTGCGCTCTTACCGCACCGTTTCACCCTTACCATTTCTGGCGGTCTGTTTTCTGTGGCACTTTCCCGCGAGTCACCTCGGATTGCCGTTAGCAATCACCCTGCTCTGTGAAGTCCGGACTTTCCTCGACCCCGGTTTCACCGGTGCCGCGGCCGCCCAGCCAACTCGTTCGCGCTGATCACCGTACCCTTATTTTCATGGCACAGGTGCCACCGGCACGATATTTGCTCCGCGCGAAGGACCTCGCGGACGCCCGTTATGCGGATCCGATCACCGTCGACGATCTCGCGGCAGCCGCCGGATTGTCCCGGGCCCACTTCAGCCGGATGTTCACCCGCACCTTCGGCGAGTCGCCGCGGGCCTATCTGCAGAGCCGGCGCCTCGAGCGGGCCGCGGCACTGCTGCGCAACACCGACCGTTCGGTCGCCGACGTCTGCGTGATGGTCGGCCTGCACAGCGTCGGTTCGTTCACCACGAACTTCGCCCGGGTGTATGGCAAGCCGCCGGCCGCCTACCGGGCCAGTCTGCCGCCGGCCATGCTGCGTGCCCCGGTGCCCAGTTGCATCCTGGCGCGCGACACCCGGCGGCCGCATACCGGCCGGGCCAAGACAGCACAAACGGAGAAGACGGCCGGGCCGGAGCGGACGTAGCGTCTGCTCATGATGAAAATCGCTTACACGCATCTGTGGGTTCACGATCAGGAAGTCGCGCTGAAGTTCTGGACCGAGAAGGTGGGAATGGAAGTGCGCGAAGATGTTTCGTTTCCGGAAGAGATGGGTGACTTCCGGTGGCTGACGGTCGGTCCGCCCGGGCAGGACGATGTGGGCATCGTGTTGATGGCCGTGCCCGGTGAACCGGTGATGGATGAGCAGACCCGCAAACAGGTCCAGGACCTGACCGCAAAAGGCTTCGCCGGCACGGTGTTTCTGACCACCGACGACTGCCAGAAGACCTACGAAGAGCTGACCGCCCGCGGCGTCGAGTTCACCGAGCCGCCGAACCAGATGCCCTACGGCATCGACTCCGGCTTCCGGGATCCGTCAGGCAACAGCGTCCGGCTGACTCAGCGCACCGACTGAGCCGCAGTGACTAAGCGGCGGGCGCGCAGCGCGCGAACTCGATCGCGACCCGTAGCTCGGTCACGCTCTCGTAGTGCTCGATGGGCCCGGGTGGCGGCGGGGCGGTGGACCGGTACACCGCCCCGGTCGGGGTGACGAATTCGGCTGTGTGAACACCGTTCTCGTCAGCTGTCGTCACCGACCACCCCGGTGATTCTTTGACGTAATTGCAGCGCTCGCACTCCCCCAGCCCGTTGAGCGCACTGGTCTGACCGCCACCGGCATGGGGTTGCGCGTGGTCATGGTGACGGATCGGCGCGTCACAGTACGGGGTTCTGCAGGTCTGGTCCCGCAACCCGATGAATTGGGCCAGCGCTTTGGGGAACAGCCGCGACCGCGACTCCATCGCCGCCAACGCGCCGGATACCGGATGCCGGTAGAGCCGTCGCAGGGTCGCCCGGGACCGCTCGTCGGCCACCGCATCACTTACCAAGTTGCGGGCCACCGACGCCGGAACGGGCCCGTATCCCTCGACCACGGCCGGGTTCTCGTCGTCGCCGAACAGCGTCTGGTCGGACAGCACCAGGTTGACCGCCACCGGCTCCGGCACGTCGGCGGGCCGACCCGTCACGCGCTCGTACACCGTGTCGGCCATCACCTGGCCGCGGGTCCGGCCGTCGAACGTCGTGTCAGCAGATCGCTTCAGCGCTGCGTACACACCGACGCCCTTCGGCATTGGCAACAACACCGTGACACGTGCCATGCAGTCAGGCGCCGGCCGGATCCAGACAGTTCGATCCTCGGCCGCCTTCGCCATCCGGTCGACGAACGCCTGCGGATCCAGCCGATACGCGATCTTCTTGGCTTCCGCCTCGATCCGCCCGTTCCCCAGACCGTCAAGCTTCGTGACATCGCCACACATCTCGGCATCCAGCGCCCGGCGATCCTCGACCCTCAGGCATGCCGACTCCCGCACGATCAAGGTCGCCCGCCATTCCGACAGCACCCCGGACTCCAGCGCGGCCAACGTGTGCGGCATCTCGTACACCAACGCCTTGGCGAAGCCGAGATGCCGACTGCCACATGTCGGCGAATCGTGGCGAGCAAGCGCGATCTCCGAGGCCAACCCCCGACCTCGTTTGGCCCGCGGCACGCCCGCAGCAGCTTCGTCGGCCCGGCGCTTCTCGTCCAACAACGCCGCACACCGGGCCTGGCCCGCAGCCGCGGCCGACTTCGCCCGCTCGAGTTCCTCGATGCGCCGATGCAACTCGGCCTCGTCAGCATGCGGATTGACCTGCGCCAAGTCCGTCATATCGAACATGTTTTCGACTATGCCACACCGGTACGACAAGTCCGGCTCAGCCCACCCGCCGCAGCACCATCACGTTGTCGATCAGGGTGCCGCGCTGCCCGTCCGGGCCGGTGGCCTCCCGCTCCTCGGTACCCACCCGGACGCGTTCCCATTGCGCCTCGTCGAGGTTCAGCGAGTCGACCACGTCCTCGGCGCTGGGGAACGGGAAATTCCGGACATGCTCAGGGGCCCAGGGCGGCGCGGCACCATGGTCGACGATGACCAGCAGGCCGCTGTCGGCCACCGCCCCGGCGGCCCGGCGCAGCAGGCTGGCCCGGTCTATGGCGATCGGCGATTGCAGGAATTGGGCCGAGACCAGATCGAAGCGTCCGTCGGGCAGGCTCTCGGACAGGTCGTGGCGTTCGAACGTGATGCGGTCGGCCACGCCCCGTTCCCGCGCTTCGGCAGCCGCGCGGGCGAGCGCGGTGTCGGAGACGTCGACTCCTGTGACCTGCCAGCCCTGTTCGGCCAGCCATACGGAGTCGCCGCCCTCGCCGCAGCCGAGATCCAGCGCCCGGCCCGGGGTCAGGTCGGCGGCGATCTTGGCCAGCTGTGCGTTGACGCGTCCGCTCCAGATGCGGCCGCGCTGCCCGTAATGCCGTTCCCAGTATTGGGCGGTGACGGCCGTTTGGGCGGGCCATGGTGGCACCGGGAGCCCGACGTCTTCGCCGAGCAGGTGCTGCACGACGGCGGCCCCGGCCTGACTGCCCGAGGCCACAGCCGTGGCGACCTGGGGCACCTGGGCGCCGAGGTCACCGGCGGCGAACAATC
>MSTD01000068.1:5904-11640 GCA_001942045.1 Mycolicibacterium porcinum | reverse complement strand
CGCTGGCTAGGCGCGGCCAGCGGTGAGCGTTGGTGCAGCGTGGCGGCGACGAGCGCGCCGCGCCTAGCCAGCGTGGTGCCGTCGGTGAATGCGACGGCGGTCAGTTCGCCGTCGTGCGCGACGAGTCGGGCGATCGGGCGCTCGTCGATGCCGATGCCGACCGCGTCCAACTGCTTGACCTGTGCGTCGTCCAGGCCGCTGTCCCCGTTGGTGAGCACCACCAGGTCCTCGGTCCAGCCGCGCATCATCAACGCCGAGTGCACGGCGCGGTCCCCCTGGGCGATCACCGCGACCGGGGCGTCCCGCATTTCCCAGCCGTGGCAGAACGGGCAGTGGAAAACCGAACGGCCCCATAGCTCTTCGAGCCCGTCGAGGTGCGGCCCCCGGTATTCCATGCCGGTGGCCAGCAGCACCGTCCTGGCTTGCTCACGAGTGCCGTCGGCGAGCTCCAGGGTGAAACCCGGCTCCCCGCGTACGACCTCGCCGGTGCGCACCTCCACCGTGGGGTACGCGGTCAGTTCAGCGCGGCCGGCGGCATACAGATCGGCGGGCGCGCGGCCGTCGCTGCCCAGCAGACCGCCGATTCCGTGTGCGGCCAGATTGCTCTGATTCCCCGCGTCGACGAGCAGTACCCGCCGCCGGGCCCGGCCCAGCACCAACGCCGCACTCAGACCGGCCGCACCGCCGCCGACGATGACGCAATCCCAGATGTTTTCCATGCCGTCGAGCTTGCCCAAAACATGGCAAAGTGCCAAGCTAATTTGCCATGGAGGCAAAGGTTGCCCAATCCGACGACATCGACACCCTGGTCCGCAGCCGGTTGCGCGAGCTGCGGGCACAACGCGGGCTCACCCTCGAGGACGTCGCCCGCCGCGCCCAGATCGACGTCTCGACCCTGAGCCGGCTGGAATCCGGCAAGCGCCGCCTGGCCCTGGACCACCTGCCCCGGCTGGCCGCTGCACTCTCGGTGACCACCGACGAGTTGCTGCGCCCGCCGCAGGCCGAGGACCCCCGGGTCACCGGCAGCTCACATACCCATCACAACATCACCTATTGGCCCCTGACCCGGCAGGGCCCGGCGGCCGGCTTGCACGCCTACAAGATTCGGATCAGCGCCAAGCGCCGCAAGCCTCCCACCGAGTTCCCGGTGCACGAGGGGCGGGATTGGATGTACGTGCTGTCCGGGCAGCTGCGACTGATCCTGGGCGAACAGGACTTCGTCGTCAATCCCGGTGAGGCCGTGGAGTTCTCGACGTGGACACCGCACTGGTTCGGGGTGGTCGACGGCCCGGTCGAGGCGATCACCATCTTCGGTCCGCACGGCGAACAGTTACATCTGCACGCCTGACTACAGATAGGCGGTCTGGTTCACCAACCGGACCGACGATCCGCCGTCGGCGTAGAACTCGGCGATCGACAGCGAGGCCAGATCCAGATGCAGCCGGTACAGGATGCCCTCGCCGGCGTCGAGCGCCAGCCGCAGAATCGTCTTGATCGGCGTCACGTGGGAGACCACCAGAACCGTTGCCGGACCGTACTCCGCGATGATCCGGTTGCGCGCCCGATGAACCCGCTGGGCGACCGCATCGAAGCTCTCACCGCCGGGCGGCTCGACGCTGGTGTCCCGCAGCCAGCGCCGGTGCAACTCCGGATCCCGTTGCGCCGCTTCGGCGAACGTGAGTCCTTCCCACTCGCCGAAGTCCGTCTCGATCAGATCGTCGTCGACGCGGACATCGACACCGAGCGCCTTGGCCGCCGCGGTCGCCGTCTCGTACGCCCGTCCCAGCGGTGAGGTGACCACCGCCGAGATCCCGCCTCGCGATCCCAGATAGCGCGCCGCGGCGTCGGCCTGCCTGCGCCCCTCTTCGGTCAGTGCCGGGTTGCCGCGGCCCGAATAGCGCCGGTTGACGGACAGTTCGGTCTGGCCGTGCCGCAACAGCAGCAACCGGGTGGGCGTCCCGGTGGCACCGGTCCACCCGGGCGCCGACAGCGTCGGCTTCTCGGCGACAACGGGTTCCGGGACGGGTTCGGGTGCCGACGTCTCACCGAGGATCCCGGCGGCGGCATCCATGGCCTCGTTGGCCAGCCGGTCGGCATGGCTGTTGCGTTCGCGCGGGATCCACGAGTAGCTGACCCGGTCGAGGCCGGCGGCCAGTTCGGCGGCTTGGCGTTGCAGCGGAACCAGGTCGGGATGCTTGACCTTCCAACGCCCCGACATCTGCTCCACCACGAGCTTGGAATCCATCGACACCGCCACCTCGGTGGCGCCCAGCTCGGTGGCCGCCGCCAAACCCGCGATCAGGCCGCGGTATTCGGCGACGTTGTTGGTGGCCCGGCCGATGGCTTCCTTGCGCTCGGCCAGCACGGCGTCGTGGTCGGCATCGAGCACGACCGCGCCGTAGCCCGCCGGTCCTGGATTGCCCCGGGAGCCACCGTCAGCCTCGACGAGAACCTTCACTGCTTGATCCGCAAGAGGATTGCCCCGCACTCGGGGCAGCGCAGCACGTCATCTTCGGCGGCCGCCGCGATCCGGGCACTCTCACCGCGGTCGATCTCGATCCGGCAGGCTCCGCACCGTCGACCCTGGAGCAGCCCGGCCCCCGCGCCGCCCCGGGCGCGCAGACGCTCATAGAGCGCGACCAGTTCAGGATCGATGAGGCCGACGAGACCTTCGCGGCGGGTCGCCGCCTGATGCTTGGCCTGATCGATCTCCACCAACGCCGCATCGCGGGCCTGCTGCGCCTCGGACAGGGCGGTCTGCAGATCGTCGATGCGTTGCAGGGCCTCGGCCTGTTGGCCCGCCAGTTCCTCGCGCCGCTCCATGAGTTCCAGCAGGGAGTCCTCCAGGCTGGATTGCCTGCGCTGCAACGTTTCCAGTTCGTGCTGGATCTCGGCGACCTGCTTGGCGCCCACCGTGCCGCCGTCGATCAGCGCGCGGTCGCGGTCCTCACGCTGGCGTACCGAGTCGATCTCGCTCTCCAGCTTGCTCACCTGGGCTTCCAAGTCTTCCAGCGCAATACCCAGAACGCCCACCCCGTCGCTGGCCGCGGCGTGCTCGGCCTGCGCCTCGTCCACCTTCTTCTGTTCGGCCAGGTTCTTCGCGCGGTGCGCGAGCCGCCCGAGTTCGGCGTCGACCTCGGTCAGCGCGAGAAGCGAACGTTGTTGTTTTACTTCGGCTTTCATGCCCTGACTTTCATGTAGTTGATAGCTATCAGCACTCGAGGTTCCAAGGATCGGTACGCACCGATGACACCCGCACCTCCAACGCAGCACCGAAATGCCCGCGCAGCAGCCCGGCAGCCTGGGCACACCACGGGAACTCGGTGGCCCAGTGCGCGGCATCGATCAGCGCGACCGGAGAGGCCCGGCGGTGCTCGTCGGCCGGGTGGTGCCGTAAATCCGATGTGACATAAGCCTGTACGCCGGCCCGGCCCACCGTGCCCAGAAGCGAATCACCGGCGCCCCCACACACCGCGACCCGCGACACCATGGCCTCGGGATCACCCGAGGTTCGCACTCCCCACGAGGTGGCCGGCAGTGCCGCACGCACTCGGGATGCGAAGGCCGACAACGAGATCGGTTGATCCAGCGCGCCGATCCGGCCGATGCCGACGCCAGCCGGGATCGGAGCCAGCGCGAAGATGTCGAAGGCGGGTTCCTCGTAGGGATGCGCGGCGCGCAGGGCGGAAAGGATGGTGGCGCGCAGTCTCGCGGGGGCGATCACCTCCACCCGGTCCTCGGCCACCTGCTCGACGGTGCCGACCTCCCCGATCGCCGGGGCGGCGCCGTCGTGCGGCAGGAACTGCCCGGTCCCGGCCACACTCCAGCTGCAGTGCGAATAGTCGCCGATGCGCCCCGCACCCGCGTCGAACAGGGCCTCCCGCACGGCGGCGGTGTCCCCGGCCGGCACGAAGACCACCCATTTGTCCAGGTCGGGACCCGGCGCCGCCGGGGACAACACGGCCTCGACGGTCAGGCCCAGCGCCTCGGCGAGCGCGTCGGATACGCCGGGCGAGGCCGCGTCGGCGTTGGTGTGCGCGGTGAACAGGGCCCGCCCGGTGCGGATCAGCCGGTGGATCAGGGCGCCCTTGGCGGTGTCGGCCGCGACGGTGTCCACACCCCGCAGCAGCAGCGGGTGATGCGCCAGCAGCAGCCCGCGCTCGGGCACCTCGTCGACCACGGCCTCGGTCGCGTCGACGGCGATCGTCACCGATTCGACCGGTTCGTCGGGATCGCCGCACACCAGGCCCACCGAGTCCCAATCGTGGGCCAGCTGCGGCGGGTATGCGGCGTCCAGTACGGCGATCACGTCCGCCAACGGCACCCCGGCCGTTCGCCCGCTCATTGCAGCACCTCCGTCATGGCGTCGATGAGTGCGGGCCATTCCGGCCGCACCGCGGCACGCAGGTAATTCTCCGGCAGGCCCACGAACGTATCGCAACGGCGTACCGCAATGCCTTTGCTTTCCAGATGTTTTCGCATCAGCTCGGCGTCGGGCACCGTGAACAGGACAAATGGCGCGTCACCGGCCACCACTCCCAGCCCGAGCCCATCGAGCCCGGCGACCATCGCGGCCCGCAGCTCAGCCAGACGCCGGGACGCGGCGGCGGCCTCGGCGACCGCTTCGGGACTGCTGGCCGCGGCGATGGCTTCCAGCTGCAGCGTGCCCAGCGGCCAGTGTGGGCGCGGCGCGGTGAGCCGGGCCAGCACGTCGGGCGCGCCGAGCGCGTATCCGACCCGCAGCCCGGCCAGCGCCCAGGTCTTCGTCAGGCTGCGCAGCACCAGCACGTCGGGCAGCGATTCACCGGCCAGCGTATGCGCCTCACCGGGAACGCCGTCGGCGAACGCCTCGTCCACCACCAGCAGCCGGCCCGGCCGTCGCAACGCCAGGATCTCCTCGCGGCGGTGCAGCACGCCGGTCGGATTGGTCGGGTTGCCGACGACCACCAGGTCCGCCTCGTCGGGCACGCCAGCCGCGGTCAGGGTGAATGGGTACGGCAGTACCACGTGGTGAATCGGCACCCCGGCCGCCGCCAGCACCGCCTCGGGTTCGGTAAACGACGGAGCGACCAGCGCGGCCAGCTGCGGCCGCAGACCGGCGAGCAGCGCGAATCCCTCGGCCCCGCCGGCCAACAGGGCCACCTCGTCGGCGGCGCGGCCGACCAGCGCCGCGCTCGGGTAGCTGCCCAGGTCCGGCAGCCGGGCCGCGAGCCGGTCGGTCAGCCAGGACGGCGGACCACCGGGACGGACGTTGACCGCGAAGTCCAACATGCCCGGCAATGCGGCCTGGTCGCCGTGGTAGCGGGCGCCTGCGCGGGGTGGGTTTGGCACAGCACGACACTAGTGGTCGGAGGTCTGTGCGCGGCATACGGGAGAATGGGCACGTGACTGACACGCTGGAACTCACCCGACCGCAGCTGGTGCTGTTCGACCTCGATGGCACCCTGACCGATTCGGCGGCCGGAATCGTGTCGAGTTTCCGTCACGCGCTGGCGCACGTGGGTGCCGATGTGCCCGGCGGTGACCTGGCCGGACGCATCGTCGGCCCGCCGATGCACGAGACGCTGCAGGCATTGAGCCTGGGTGAGACGAGCTTCGATGCCGACGCCGCGATCGCGGCCTACCGCGCCGATTACACGACCCGTGGCTGGGCGATGAACAGCCTGTTCGACGGCGTCGAGGCGGTGCTGGCCGATTTGCGGGCCGCCGGGGTCCGGCTGGCCGTCGCGACGTCGA
>MSTD01000068.1:0-5894 GCA_001942045.1 Mycolicibacterium porcinum | reverse complement strand
CCGCGCGGCGCATCCTCGAGCATTTCGGCCTGGACGGCTACTTCGAGGTGATCGCCGGGGCCAGCCCCGACGGTGTCCGGGCCGCCAAAGCCGACGTGGTCGCCCATGCGCTGGCCCAGCTGCAGCCCCTGCCGGAGCGCGTCCTGATGGTCGGTGACCGGATGCACGACGTCGAGGGTGCCGCCCAGCACGGCATCGACACCGTCGTGGTCGGCTGGGGCTACGGCGCCACCGATTTCACCGGGCCCACCGCGGTTGCGGCGCACGCCCATGTCGATGACGTCACCGCACTTCGGGAGGTGCTCGGTGTCTGACCGGCGGGCAGGAGCAGAGCGACCGGGGAATCAGCACAGTCTGCACGTCACGTTCGTGTGCTCGGGCAACATCTGCCGGTCGCCGATGGCCGAGAAGATGTTCGCCCACCAGATCAGCGAGCGCGGCCTGGCCGACGTGGTCCGGGTGACCAGCGGCGGCACCGGCGGCTGGCACGCCGGGGATGGTGCCGACGAGCGCGCCTGCCTGGTGTTGCGTGAGCGCGGCTATCCCAGCGATCACGTCGCCGCCCAGGTTTGCGAGGACCATCTCGGCGCCGACCTGGTCGTGGCACTCGGCCGCAATCATCTGCGCATCCTGACCGATCTGGGTGTGGCGGGCGACCGACTGCGCATGCTGCGCTCGTTCGACCCGCGCTCGGGCGCGCACGCTCTCGATGTCGAGGATCCGTACTACGGCGGCAAGGCCGACTTCGAGGACGTGTTCACCGTGATCGAGGCCTCCCTGCCCGGACTGCACGCCTGGGTCGACGAGGCGCTCGCGGAGCGGAAAGTCCTCGAGGAGACCTAGTCCGATGCGGCGTTTGACCTTCCTGCTTCGGCCCCAGTGGGTGGCCTTGTTCATCGTGGTTGCCGCATTCGCCTATCTGTGCTTCACCGTGCTGGCGCCGTGGCAGTTGGGCAAGAACACGAAGACCTCGCGGGAGAACAACCAGATCAGCCATTCGCTGCAGGCCGATCCCGTTCCCGTCAGCACCCTTCTCCCCCAGCAGGATTCGGCCGCACCCGACTCCCAGTGGCAGCGGGTCACCGCGACCGGTCACTACCTGCCCAAGGCCGAGGTGCTGGTTCGGCTACGCGTGGTCGACGGTGAACCCGCCTTCGAGGTGCTCACCCCGTTCGCGGTCGACGGCGGGCCGACGGTACTGGTCAATCGAGGTTTCATCACCCCGATCGACGGGAACAAGGTGCCGCAGTTCGCGGCCGCGCCGCCCGGCCAGGTAACGATCACCGCCCGCTTGCGTGACGCGGAGGCCCGCCTGCCGGGTAAGGAGCCGTTCCGCGGCGACGACGGCGCGCAGCAGGTGTATTCGATCAACCCCGAGCAGATCTCCACGCTCACCGGTGTTCCGCTGACCGGTTCGTATCTGCAGCTGGTGGCCGATCAGCCCGGCGGGCTCGGGGAAATCCCCCTGCCGCATCTCGATGCCGGACCGTTCCTGTCGTACGGCATCCAGTGGATCGCGTTCGGGATCGTCGCCCCGCTGGGACTGGGCTACTTCGTGTACGCCGAAATCCAGCAGCGACGACGCGAACGGGCGGCCTCGCAGGCCGCCTCCGAAGAGCCGCCCCGCGAGCTCACGACCGAGGAGAAGATCGCCGACCGCTACGGAAAGCGGCGCTGAGCGCCAGCAGCACCGCGACCGCCGCCGACGCGGCCTGCACGGCGCGCGACAGTCGCACCGCCCGCGCCACATCGGCCACCTCGGGGATGCGCCCGTCGCCCAAGGTGGGCCGGATCTCCAGCTGGTGGGCATACTGCGTCGGGCCGCCCAGCCGCACCCCGAGCGCCCCGGCGAACGACGCCTCGGCTACCCCGGCATTCGGACTGGGATGCCGCGACGCATCGCGCCGCCAGGCGCGCAGCGCAGCGGTCGGCGACCCGCCCACCACCGGCGCGCACAGCGCCGTCAGCACGCCCGTCAGCCGGGCCGGCACATAGTTCAGCACATCGTCGAATCTTGCTGCAGCCCAGCCGAAGTGGTTGTACCGCGGCGAGCGGTGCCCGATCATGGCGTCCAGCGTGTTGGCACCCCGATAGACCAGCACGCCGGGAACTCCGCCGATCGCCGCCCAGAACAGCGGTGCCACCTGGGCGTCAGAGGTGTTCTCCGCCAGCGATTCCACGGTGGCCCGGGTCAGTCCCGAGGCGTCCAGCGCGGCGGGATCCCGCCCGCACAGTGAGGGCAGCAGTCGCCGGGCACCCGCCGCGTCGTCGGCGGTGAGCAGCGTCGACATCCGATGCCCGACGCGGTTGAGCGAGGTGCCGCCGAGCGCGACGTAAGTGGCCGCCGCGGTCACCCACATTCGGTCACCGCGCCCTGCGGCCCAGCCCAACCCGGCCAGCCCGCCGAGCAACAGCCCGGTGTGCAGCACACCCCGGCCGCGGCTGTCGGCGTAGGTCAGCTTCTCCAACCGGGCTGCGCCAGCACCGAACCCGGCCACCGGATGCCCACGGCGTGGATCACCGAGCAGCAGGTCGGCCAGGAATCCCACAGCGATACCGGCACTTCTCGGCGCAAACACCCCGGCAGCGTCTCACAAGGTGATCTACTCGAATTCATGAGGCTGGGTCCGCCACGACGCCCGCGCCGGGTCACCGATCTGCTCAACCCCGCGGCGGCCCTGCTGCCCGCGGCCAACGTCATCATGCAGCTGTCCTCCCCCGGCGTCGGGTACGGCGTGCTGGAGAGCCCGGTGGACAGCGGCAACGTCTACAAGCATCCGTTCAAACGGGCCCGCACCACCGGCACTTACCTGGCCGCGGCCGCCATGGGCACCGAAGCAGACCGGGCGTTGCTGCGCACCCAGATCGACGAGGTACACGCGCTGGTCCGGTCACGAGAATCAAGCCCGGTGTCCTACAACGCTTTCCACCCACGTTTGCAGCTGTGGGTGGCCGCCTGCCTCTACCGGTACTACGTCGACATGCACGAGTTCCTCTACGGGCCGCTCGATGAGGAGTCCGCCGACGCGGTCTATGCCGACGCCCGCACGCTGGGCACCACGTTGCAGGTCCGCGACGAGATGTGGCCCGAGGACCGCCACGCGTTCGACGCGTACTGGAAGCAGTCGCTGCAGGAGCTGCGGATCGACCCGCCGGTGCGGGAGCACTTGCATGGGGTGGCCGCGATGGCGTTCCTGCCGGCACCGATCCGCTTGATTGCCGGGCGGTTCAACCTGTTCGCCACCACCGGGTTCCTGCCCGCCGAGTTCCGCAGCCACATGCGGATGAGCTGGACGGCCGATCAGCAACGGCGATTCGAGTGGTTGTTGACCGGCCTGCGAGCCGCCGATCGGGTGATCCCTCGTGAGGTGTGGGTGTTGGGCTACCAGTTGTACCTGTGGGACATGCGGATCCGTGACCGCTTCGGCAAACGAGTGGTCTGACCGAGGAGGCGAAGATGACGTTCCCAGCGCTCGCTCATGTGGCGGTCACCGTCCGCGATCTGGCGGTCAGCGGGCCGTGGTATCGCACGCTGTTCGGTGCCGATCCGGTGCTCGACGAGGACACTGACGCCGGCTTCCACCATCTGGTGTGGCTGCTGGAGGGAGGCACCCTCTTCGGCATCCACCAGCACCGTGACCCCGCACCCGACGAGCGGTTCAGCGAGTTCCGGGTCGGGCTGGACCACGTCGGCTTCGGCTGTCCGTCGCGGGCGGACCTAGAGGGCTGGGTGGACCGGTTGGACGGGCTGGGCATCGCCCACGGCGGGATCGTGGACGCCCCGTACGGGTCGGGCCTCAGCTTCCGCGATCCCGACGGCATCGCACTGGAATTCTTCGCCGGGGCCTGAACTCGAGTGGTACGGCAGGGTGTCGCCGAGTCCGTGGATATGATCCGACTCGGAGGTCCCCTTTTGAAAGACGCCATTGTCCTGGTTGCCGTTTCGCTGGCAATCGGATTCGCGCTCGGCGGCCTCAGGTCATCAGGCCCACCCGCCGCGGCCCCCGAGTTGCCGGCCCCGCCGCTGCCTCGCGCCGGCGTCTACACCGTGACGGAGCCCTCGCCAGGCACCGCAGCCGAGCCCTATGACTGGACCCTGTCGGGCTGCGGACCCCGGTGCTTGCGGGTGCGTTCGCCCGAACGTGAGGGCGAATGGCAACTGGACCTGGCGTGGGATTCCGCCGCCGATCGGCACAACGGCGCGTGGGTCGGCGAGCGCGTCAACCCCGGCATGCCGTGCAAGCCCGGCGCACTCGCGCAGAAAACCGGCCCCGTTCCGTTCAAATACGTCATCCGGCCCGATCTCACCGGATTCGTCAACATGAAGTTCTCCGAGGACAGCCCGTCGTGCTGGGGCGAGACCGTCATGCGCGGCCAGGAACTCACACTCAAACGTGCGAAGCCGGTGTGGTCCTAGGACCGGGGACTTACTTGGTGGGCGCGGACGGTATCGAACCGCCGACCGCTGGTGTGTAATGCGTCCCCAAGCGATGAAACGGCTTCCCACATCGTGTTATTCGGGCTGGTCACGCCACTTCTTCCCCGGCAATCAAACCCCGGTCGGCAAATAACGGTCGACGATCATCCCGTTCCGCATGCCTCATTGCGCGGCGCTCAACGACCGCTATGCCACCGTTGTAGGAATACACAGTCGCCGTTCTTGGCGAATCGACGGCAGGGTCAGCTAGCGGTGCCGGCGGCTTAGAAAGGGGATGTCGATGTCGACCACGTGGTAGTCGCCGTAGTTGTCCGAAAATCAAATCCGTCGGGATGACATACGTGGCAGAATGCCTTGGTGGGACGTCCTCGAGGATATGGAAAATCCGCGGGTAATCTGGCGACCTGGCTAGCTTTGTATTTCTTCCTGTGCAAGCACACCGCCAATATTCAGGGGGTAGTTCCATGAATATCACCAACTATGCGACCGCAACCGCAGTTATCGTTAGCCTGAGTCTGGTTTCGGCAGGTCCGGCGTTCGCCGAGGAAGGCTTCAACGGTGTGTACAGATACGATCCCGAGATAGGCGACATCGCCACGGTGACGGTTTCATCGAACTGCGCAACAGATGGATGCGTTGCCCACATCGTCGGCGAGAAGGGAAATGTGCAAGGCGATGCAATTCTTCATGGTAGCCAGTGGATCCTCAGCGTCACCAACCCGGTTGGAGACATCTGCGAGGGCAACGCCTACCCGGCAGATCAGGTCTACACGTGGGATACGACGACTCTGCGGGGCACTTTAACCAGTAACTATGGTCCGGAGTGCGATGGCACACCGGGAACCGTGACCACAGGGTTCACCCTCACGAAAGTGAGTTAAGCGCCCCAGAATCCTCGAACCTTCAACCGGCGGCCCAAATGCCGTTAATATGAGCGACCGGTACACCTCGATACGGAGGCCAATGCATCGAGTTTGCTCAATCGATAAACCGTTGCATGCACTATGGCAGCGTTCGCACGAATTTCGTCAACTGACGGAGATCGGTTTCTTGTTCAACTGCGACTCCGCAAGTCAACATACGTTACCGACGGGTCCCCCGGGCCACCATGGATGATTCATCGGCACGGACGCGGCACCAAAGGAGAGCGCAGCCAACTTCGCCGGTACTGCTGCGCAATATAAATGTGCGTGATCGAATGGCTACGCACCCTGTATCCATTCTCAATCTTCGTTGCGACTTGCATGGTCACGGTCGACGCCGGGAGGGCATTGTGTGGATTCGTAGCGTCACTTCCATCGCCGGGATCTGCGTGCTTGCTACAGGCATGTGCATCGGCAGCGCTGCCCTCACCCCGTCTGCCCTGATGCAAATGGCGACCGCTGCCCCCGGTGATCGGAGCGGCCGCGACCATGGCGGCGGCGCTCGACACATCCCCGGGGGATTCGGCGGCGGT
>MSTD01000067.1 GCA_001942045.1 Mycolicibacterium porcinum | reverse complement strand
GGGCGGGACGTGTTTTGGCGGTGGCGCTGCTCGGTGCCACCGCCGTGGTCTGTCCCGTTGCGCAGGCTGATCCGGAATCGGGGCCGGAATGGGGAAGCTGCGCCCGCTGGGTGCAGGATCCGGCCAGGATCCCGACCGCGCAGTGCGGCACCGTCGCAGTGCCCATCGACTGGAATGCACCGGATCCGCAAGGCGCGCAAGCGCAATTGGCGGTCATCCGGATACCGGCCAGCGGTCAGCGGATCGGCGCGCTGTTCATCAACCCGGGCGGTCCCGGTGCCTCGGCGGTGAACACGGTGGCCGGGATGGGGGCCGCGCTCGCCGGCTCCCCGCTTACCGATCATTTCGACCTGGTCGGCTTCGACCCGCGGGGCGTCGGGCACTCCACGCCGGAGTTGCGCTGCCGCACCGACGCCGAGATCGACGCCTACCGCCGCGAACCGATGGCCGATTACAGCCCGGCCGGAGTCGCCCACATCGAAGACGTCTACCGACAGTTCGCCCAGCAGTGCCTGGACCGCATGGGCGCACCGTTTCTGGCCAACGTCGGTACCGCCTCGGCGGTGCGTGACATGGACGCGGTGCGGGCCGCCTTGGGGGAGGAGCAGATCAACTATCTGGGCTTCTCCTACGGCACCGAGCTCGGCGGGGCATACGCCGAACAGTTCGGCGACCGGGTGCGCACCATGGTGCTCGACGGGGCCGTCGACCCCAGCCAGGATCCGATCACCAAGAACATCCGCCAGCTCGAGAGCTTCCAGAAGGCGTTCGACACCTACGCCGCCGACTGTGCGAAATCGACCGACTGCCCGCTCGGTACCGATCCCGCTCAGTTCGTCGGCCGGTTCCAGCGGCTGGTCGATCCGCTGGTGACGACGCCGGGCTCCACCTCCGACCCGCGCGGACTCGGCTACGCCGACGCGATCACCGGTACCGGCAACGCCCTCTATTCGGCGCGGTACTGGCCCTACCTGACCAGCGGGCTGCTCGGGCTGACCCGCGGCACCGACGCAGGTGACCTGCTGCTGCTCGCCGACGACTACTGGCATCGAGACGAATCCGGGCACTACCAGAACCTGCAGGATGCGTTCACCGCGATCCGCTGCGTCGACTCGCCGTTCCCCACCGACCCGGCGGTGTGGGCCGAGGCCGACCAACGCCTGCGGGCCGTGGCCCCGTTCATGTCCTATGGCGAATTCACCGGCTATGCGCCGCGCGACATCTGCGCGCTGTGGCCGGTGCCTGCGACGTCGTCGCCGCACCCGGTCACCGGGCCCGGGCCGGGCAAGGTCGTGGTGGTGTCCACGACCGGCGACCCGGCCACGCCGTATCAGGCCGGGGTGGACCTGGCCCGGCAAATGGGTGCGGCGTTGATCTCTTTCACCGGAACGCAGCACACCGTGGTGTTCAACGGGGACGCCTGCGTGGACACCGCGGTACTGAAATTCTTCGTCGACCAGACCTCGCCGGGGGATCTCTCCTGCTAACTCTTGCAGGCTCGTAACACAGAATTAACAGCCGATGCCTACGCTGCGCTCATGGACCGCCAGAAGGAATTCGTGCTGCGCACCCTGGAGGAACGCGATATCCGGTTCGTTCGGTTGTGGTTCACCGACGTCCTCGGCTACCTCAAGTCGGTAGCGATCGCCCCTGCCGAACTCGAAGGTGCCTTCGAGGAGGGCATCGGTTTCGACGGATCCTCGATCGAAGGATTCGCCCGCGTCTCGGAGTCCGACACCGTGGCCCGGCCCGACCCGTCGACGTTCCAGGTGCTGCCCTGGACCACCAGCGCCGGCAAGCACTACTCGGCGCGCATGTTCTGCGACATCACCATGCCCGACGGCTCGCCGTCGTGGGCCGACTCCCGGCACGTGCTGCGGCGCCAGCTGGCCAAGGCCAGCGACCTCGGCTTCACCTGCTACGTGCACCCCGAGATCGAGTTCTTCCTGCTGCAGCCCGGTCCCGACGACGGCTCGGTGCCCGTACCGGCCGACAACAGCGGCTATTTCGATCAGGCCGTGCACGATTCGGCCCCCAATTTCCGCCGGCACGCCATCGAGGCCCTGGAGCAGATGGGCATCTCGGTGGAGTTCAGCCACCACGAGGGCGCACCCGGCCAGCAGGAGATCGACCTGCGCTACGCCGACGCCCTGTCGATGGCCGACAACGTGATGACCTTCCGCTACCTGGTCAAGGAAGTCGCCCTGGCCGACGGCGTCCGTGCGTCCTTCATGCCCAAGCCGTTCGGCGAGCACCCGGGCTCGGCCATGCACACGCACATGAGCCTGTTCGAAGGCGACACCAACGCCTTCCACAGCCCCGACGACCCGCTGCAGCTCTCGGATGTGGCCAAGTCCTTCATCGCGGGCATCCTGGAGCACGCCAGCGAGATCAGCGCCGTCACCAACCAGTGGGTGAACTCCTACAAGCGTCTGGTGCACGGCGGCGAGGCGCCCACCGCGGCCTCGTGGGGCGCGGCCAACCGCTCGGCGCTGGTGCGGGTTCCCATGTACACCCCGCGCAAGGCCTCCTCGCGACGCGTCGAGGTCCGCAGCCCCGACTCGGCATGCAATCCCTACCTGACCTTCGCGGTCCTGCTGGCCGCCGGTCTGCGCGGCGTCGAGAAGGGGTACGTGCTGGGCCCGCAGGCCGAGGACAACGTCTGGAGCCTGACACCCGAAGAGCGCCGCGCCATGGGCTACCGCGAGCTGCCGTCCAGCCTGGGCAATGCCCTGGAGGCGATGGAGAACTCCGAGCTTGTCGCGGAAGCGTTGGGGGAGCACGTATTCGACTACTTCCTGCGCAACAAGCGCGCGGAGTGGGAGAACTACCGCAGCCACGTCACGCCCTACGAGCTGAAGAACTACCTCTCGCTCTAGAGTCGGAGGCCATGCGCGCGGGTCGTGCGATAACGTCGTGAACGTGCCGAAGCCTGCAACCGATCGCCCGAAACTGCCCAGCGTCGGTCGGCTCGGTCTGGTGCATCCGCAGGCGTCGGCGCACCTGGAACAGCTCGGCTGGAACACCGAGTCGCACGTCGAGTTGCTGTGGTCGCTGTCGCGGGCCCCGGACGCCGACATCGCCCTGCTGTCGATGGTGCGGCTGACCGATGCCCTCGGATCCGGGGCGAACGAGCTCAACCGCCAACTGCTGACCGACCGGGCCTTGCGGGGCCGGCTGTTCGGGGTGCTGGGATCCTCCCTGGCCCTCGGTGACCACCTCATCGCCCACCCGCAGTCGTGGCGATTGCTTGCCGGCGATGTCGTACTCCCCGGTGTCGAGGAGCTGCACGGCATCTTCACCGCCGCGGCCCGCAGTGCTGAGATCGGCAGGGGCACAAGCAGTGCCGTGCCGGCGCTGCGAGACCTCTACCGCGACCACCTGCTGGTCCTGGCCGCGCTCGACGTGGCGTCCACGGTGGAGAACGAGCCGGTGCTGCCCTTCGTCGACGTCGCGGCACACCTGTCCGACCTGGCCGACGCCGCACTGGGCGCCGCCCTGACCGTCGCCACCCGGGTGGTGTGCGAGGACGGCACCGAACCCCGGCTGGCGGTCATCGCCATGGGCAAATGCGGTGCGCGCGAGCTGAATTACGTCAGCGACGTCGACGTCATCTTCGTCGGCGAGGCCATCGCCGAGGGCGACGGCGACGACAACCTCGCCACCGCGACCCGGGTCGCCGGCGAGATGATGCAGTTCGCCGCCGAAGCCTTCTTCGAGGTCGATGCCGCGCTGCGCCCCGAAGGCAAACGCGGCCAGCTGGTCCGGACCCTGGAATCCCACATCGCCTACTACCAGCGCTGGGCGAAAACCTGGGAGTTCCAGGCACTGCTCAAGGCGCGTCCGGCCGCGGGCGACGCCGAACTCGGCAAGGCCTACATCGACGCCCTGACGCCCATGGTGTGGACCGCCTGCGAGCGTGAGGATTTCGTACCCGAGGTGCAGGCCATGCGCCGCCGCGTCGAGGAACTCGTCCCGGCCGGCGTACGGGCCCGCGAGCTCAAACTCGGCACCGGCGGGCTGCGCGACGTCGAATTCGCCGTTCAGCTCCTGCAATTGGTGCACGGACGCAACGACGACTCACTGCATGTGGCATCCACCGTCGATGCGCTGGCCGCCCTCGGCGAGGGCGGTTACATCGGGCGTGACGACACCGCGAACATGACCGCGTCCTACGAGTTCCTGCGGCTGCTCGAACACCGGCTGCAACTGCAGCGGCTCAAGCGCACCCACATGCTGCCCGACGACAGCGACGACGAGGCCTACCGCTGGCTGGCCCGCGCCGCGCACGTGCGCCCCGACGGTCGCCACGACGCCGCGGGCGTGCTGCGCGAGGAACTCAAGCGGCAGAGCATGCGGGTGTCGCGTCTGCACGCCAAGCTCTTCTACCAGCCGCTGCTGGAATCGGTGGGCCAACCGGCGGTCGGCATCGGCGCCGGGATGAGCACCGAGGCGGCCGAACGTCAGCTCGCCGCACTGGGTTACGAGGGGCCGCAGAGCGCGCTGACCCACCTGGCCGCCCTCACCGGTCAGACCGGGCGGCGCGGCACGGTGCAGCAGGTGCTGCTGCCGACCCTGCTCGACTGGCTGTCGGACACCCCCGACCCGGACGCCGGCCTGCTGGCCTACCGCCGGATCAGTGACGAGTTGGCCGAGCAACGCTGGTACCTGTCGACGCTTCGTGACGAGGGGGCGGTGGCCAAGCGGTTGATGCGGGTACTCGGCACTTCGGCCTACATCCCGGAACTGCTGATGCGGGCCCCCGAGGTGATCCAGCTCTACGCGGACGGGCCCAACGGGCCCAAACTGCTCGACGGCGACCCCGACAGTGTGGCCCGCGCGCTGGTGGCCTCGGCCGGCCGGCACCCGGACCCGGTGCGCGGCATCGCGGCCGCGCGCACGCTGCGCCGCCGCGAGTTGGCCCGCATCGCCTCGGCCGACGTGCTGGGCCTGCTCGAGGTGACCGACGTCTGCAAGGCACTGACCTCGGTGTGGGTCGCGGTGCTGCAGGCGGCCCTGGATGCCGTGATCCGGGCCAACACGCCGGAAACCGGTGTGCCCGCACGCATCGCGGTCATCGGCATGGGCCGCCTCGGTGGGGGCGAGCTCGGTTACGGCTCCGATGCCGACGTGATGTTCGTATGTGAGCCCACCGCGGGCGTCGAGGACTCGGCGGCCGTGCGGTGGTCGGTGAGCATCGCCGAACAGGTCAGGGCCCTGCTGGGGACACCGAGCGCCGATCCGCCGCTGGAGGTCGACACGGGGTTGCGTCCCGAGGGCCGAAGCGGGCCCCTGGTCCGCACGCTGGCATCGTATGCGACCTATTACGAGCAGTGGGCCCAGCCGTGGGAGATCCAGGCCCTCCTGCGGGCGCATCGAGTCGCCGGCGATCTGGAACTCGGCGACCGGTTTCTGCTCATGGCCGACAAGACCCGGTACCCGTCCGGCGGGGTTTCGGCGGAGGCCGTCCAGGAGATCCGGCGCATCAAGGCGCGGGTCGACGCCGAACGTCTGCCGCGCGGCGCCGACCCCAACACGCACACCAAGTTGGGGCGCGGCGGGCTGGCCGACATCGAGTGGACCGTGCAGCTGTTGCAGCTGCGCTACGCGCACAACGTCCCTGCGCTGCACAACACCTCGACATTGCAGACGCTCGACGCGATCGGGGCGGCCGAGCTGGTCGCCGAGAGCGACGTCGAGCTGCTGCGCGATGCCTGGCTGACGGCCACCCGGGCGCGCAACGCCCTGGTGCTGGTGCGCGGCAAGCCCACCGATCAGCTGCCCGGGCCGGGCCGTCAGCTCAATGCGGTCGCTCTGGCGGCCGGGTGGGGCAGCGACGACGGCGGGGAGTTCCTGGACAACTACCTGCGGGTGACGCGCCGGGCGAAGGGTGTGGTCCGGAAGATTTTCGGCGGCGAGTAGTGGTTGGGCCGCCCCGCGTGCAGGACGCCCCAGTGGGTGGTGTTAATAAGGGCGTATAACCAATTCACTGGGAGTCCGCATGCAGCACACGTTCGACGTCATCTCCGCCGCCGAGCACGACCGGCTCGAAGCGCTCTATGAACCCTTTGCCCGGGCGATGCGCGAGCTCGTGGACGCCGGTGTGCGGACCCAAGTGGACCCGCAGACCATTGCCGAGGCGACCGCGGCCCTCGAGGCCGTCACCGCCTCGCTGCGCCGCGAACAGCGCGACGGGCCGCACGCCATGCTGCACGCCGAGACCAACCGCCCCGTGGTGTGGGCCAATCCGGTCGTCGGACTGCGCAACGCACTGGCCCCGCCGTTGGTGATCGAGCATGCCGAGGATGGCAGCTGCTGGAGTGAATTCGTGCTGGGCGCGGCCTATGAAGGGCCGCTCGGTTGGGTGCACGGCGGTATCTGCGCGCTGGTGCTCGACCACATTCTCGGCGAGGTGGCCAGCGGCGGTCTGAACGAGCCGCGCTACACCGGGACCATCACCTGCCGGTACAACCGCGGCACACCGCTGGGACCGCTGCGCGCCGAGGCCTACATCGACCGGACCGAAGGCATCAAAACCTTTGCGCGGGGCCACATCAGCGACGGCGACGGCATCACCGTCGAGGCTGAAGGCGTCTTCATCACCCCGGCCTGGGCGCGGGACGCCGGATGAAGTTCTACGTCAGCATGGCCTTCATGGATACCCGGGAGGCCGTCGAAGTAGCCAGGGCCGCAGACGATCTCGGCTACGACGGGATGGGCATCCCGGATCACGTGGTGAACCTGGAGACGCTGAAGACGCCGTATCCCTATACCAAGGACGGCAAGCGGCGCTGGGAGGCGTTCACCGACTGGCCCGACCCGTGGGTGATGATCGGCGCGCTGGCGCTCGTCACCACCCGGCTCAAGTTCGTCACGACGGTGTACCTGCCCGCCATGCGCGATCCGTACTCGGCTGCGAAAGCCATTGGCACCGCGGCCTATCTGGCCGACGGGCGGCTGGAACTCGGCATCGGCGTCGGCTGGTGCGAAGAGGAGTTCGAGCTGTTGGGGCAGCAGTTCGCGCGACGCGGCAAGCGCACCGACGAGATGCTCGAGTTGATGAAGAAGCTGTGGGAGCCCGGATGGACCGAGTTCGACGGCGAGTTCTACTCCACACCGCGACTGGAGATGGAGCCCACCCCGCCGCGGATCCCAATCTATGTCGGCGGGCTGTCCGATATCGCGCTGCGCCGCGCGGCGCGCCACGACGGCTGGATCGGCGACCTGATCTCCACCGACGCCGCCCTGCAGCGGGTCGACCGGCTACGTGACCTACGCGCCGAAAAAGGTCTGACGATGGACGATTTCACCGTCATCACACCGCTCACCGATGCGTTCACGCCCGAGCATTACGCACGGGCAGAGGCCGGAGGTATCCAGGGCATCATCACCATGCCCTGGATGTTCTACTCCGGCCCCGACGCCACCCTCGCCGAGAAGATCGACGGGCTCAAGCGGTTCCGCAAAGACCTCGCGCTGGATTAGGTTCTGCTCTTGCCGCGCGCCGCATCCAATGCGTAAGCGCCACCGCCGATCGCGGCGAGCAGCAGGAAGCCGAAGCAGTACAGCACGGCGAGCTCGCCGCCGTTCTCGATCGGCCACAGGCCCTTGGGCTGATGCTGGGTGAAATACGCGAACGCCATCTCGCCGGACGCGATGAACGCCGCGATGCGGGTGAACAGCCCGACCAGGATCAGCAGGCCGAGTACCAGTTCGATGACGCCGGCGTACCAGTACGGCCAGGTGCCGACCGGGGTGGCGCCACTACCGGAATCGACGGGCCAGGCAAATAGTTTCGATGCTCCGTGGATGGTGAACAGGAGACCGAACACGACACGGAACAAACTGATGACGGCGGGCGAAAGCGAGCCGAGTCGGGTGTCCAGATTGGTCGTCATAGGCAGACAATACGCTCAGACGGCCAGGAAACTCACAGCTCGAGCAACACCGTTACCGGTCCGTCATTGACCAGTTCCACCTGCATATGCGCCCCGAAAACTCCTGTTTGCACAACCGCACCCAACTCCTTGAGCGCGTCGGCGAATGCGGCCACCAGCGGCTCGGCAACGGGGCCGGGCGCGGCCGCATTCCAGGACGGGCGCCTGCCCTTGTCGGTGTTGGCGTACAACGTGAACTGGCTGATCACCAGAATGGGTGCGGCAACGTCCGACGCAGACTTCTCGCCATCGAGAATCCGTAACTGCCAGAGCTTTTCGGCCATCCGCCGGGCCTTGGCGGCGTCGTCGTCATGGGTCGCCCCGACCAGGGCAACCAGCCCCTGCGGGTTCGGCTCGATCGCGCCGACAACTTCGCCGTCGACCGCAACGCTGGCCGATGTCACCCGCTGCACCAGAACACGCATCGGTCCATTGTGCGGCTACCCCCGTGAGCAGACGCAAACTGCCCCTTTTCCGAAGAAAAGGGGCAGTTTTGCGTCTGTTCGCGCTACGACTTAAACGTCGTAGTAGAGCGAGAACTCGTACGGGTGAGGCCGGATCTGGATCGGCATGATCTCGTTCTCCCGCTTGTAGGAGATCCAGGTCTCGATCAGGTCCTCGGTGAACACGCCACCCTCGGTGAGGTATTCGTGATCCTCTTCGAGCTTGTCGATCACCGCGGCCAGCGAGGTCGGGGCCTGCGGGATGTTGGCGGCCTCGTCCGGCGGCAGCTCGTAGAGGTCCTTGTCGACCGGGGCCAGCGGCTCGATCTTCTTCTTGATGCCGTCGATGCCGGCCATCAGCATGGCCGCGAACGCCAGGTACGGGTTACCCGAGCTGTCCGGGCAACGGAACTCGAGGCGCTTGGCCTTGGGGTTGTTGCCGGTGATCGGGATACGGACACAGGCCGAGCGGTTGCGCTGGCTGTACACCAGGTTGATCGGGGCCTCGTAGCCCGGCACCAGACGCTTGTAGGAGTTCACCGTCGGGTTGGTGAACGCCAGCAGAGACGGGGCGTGGTGCAGGATGCCGCCGATGTAGTGGCGGGCGATGTCGGACAGGCCCGCGTAGCCGGACTCGTCGTGGAACAGCGGCTTGCCGTCTTTCCACAGCGATTGGTGGGCGTGCATGCCCGAACCGTTGTCACCGAACAGCGGCTTCGGCATGAAGGTGACGGTCTTGCCGTTCTGCCACGCGGTGTTCTTGATGATGTACTTGAACAGCAGCACATCGTCGGCCGCGTGCAGCAGCGTGTTGAACTTGTAGTTGATCTCGGCCTGGCCGGCGGTGCCCACCTCGTGGTGGCCGCGCTCGAGGGTGAACCCGGCGTTGATCAGGTTGGTCGACATCTCGTCGCGCAGATCCACGTAGTGGTCGTACGGGGCGACGGGGAAGTACCCACCCTTGGGGCGAACCTTGTAGCCGAGGTTGGGGGAGCCATCGGCCTCGGCGGGCTCGCCGGTGTTCCACCACGCGGACTCGGAATCGACCTCGTAGAACGTGCCGTTCATCCTGGAGTCGAACGAGACCGAGTCGAAGATGTAGAACTCGGCCTCGGCACCGAAGAAACAGGTGTCGGCGATGCCGGTGCTGGCCAGGTAGTTCTCCGCCTTGCGGGCCACGTTGCGCGGGTCGCGGGAGTACGCCTCACGGGTGAACGGGTCGTGCACGAAAAAGTTCAGGTTCAGCGTCTTGGCGGCGCGGAACGGGTCGATGCGCGCGGTATCGGGGTCCGGCAGCAGCATCATGTCGGATTCGTGGATCGACTGGAAACCGCGGACCGACGAGCCGTCGAACGCGAGGCCATCCTCGAAGACGCTCTGGTCGAACGCCGACGCCGGGATCGAGAAGTGCTGGACGACGCCGGGCAGATCGCAGAAGCGAATGTCGACGTACTCGACGTTCTCGTCCTTGATCAGCTTGAAGATGTCGTCGGACGTCTTTTCTGCCACTGAGTGTTCTCCTTTACTGGTAACCCGCGGGTTGACGCTAAGGACACGATGTTGCGCAGTCGTCAACCATATGTTGCGCGCAAGTTACGCGATGACCGTTCTTTGTGACGTGAGCTACTGACCGTCGCTGAAGCGGCTCCGCCTATCCTTGCCCTATGGCGCGCACGATGGGAACTTGGCTGTCCGGACCCGGACCTTTCGACGCCGGCGACGGCGAGGACGGCCAGGACGGCCGGGGCAAATACCCTGGTGAGCGCCTCGGTCTGCCCGAGTCGGGGCCCGGCTCGCTGGCTCGGATGGGCCGGCGGCTCGGTGCGCTGTGCATCGATTGGCTGGTGGCCTACGGGCTGGCCGGTCTGGTGATGGCCCTCGGCTTCATTTCGCTGCCGATGCTCTCCACGGCTGTCCTGGTGATCTGGATGCTGCTCGGCACCATCGCCGTGCGGCTGTTCTCGTTCACCCCGGGCCAGCTCGCCGTCGGCCTGGCCGTGGTGCCGGCCGACGGGCGCGATCGGATCGGCATCGTGCGGGCGTTCCTGCGGGTGGTGTTGATCGCATTGGTGATCCCGCCGCTGGTTTCCGACAGCGACTTGCGCGGTCTGCACGACCGGCTGACCTTCACCGCGGTGGTGCGGCGCTAGCGCGGTTACTTGCGCTGAACGCGCCGCTGCACCCCGCGCATCTTCGCGCCCGCGGGCATCGGGCCCTTGGGCATCCCGGCCGGGCCGGTCTTGGTGCCGAGCGCGGCCAGCCGGGACTCGATCGAGTCCATCTGCTTGACCGTGATGTTCGCCGGCAACTTGTTCAGATGCCGCTCCAGCTTGGACAGCGGCACCTCGCCTTCGCTGTTGCCGACCACGATGTCGTAGATCGGGACGTCGCCGACCAGACGCGCCGTGCGCTTCTTCTCCTGCGCCAGCAGGGGCTTGACCCGATTGGCCGAGCCCTCGCCGACGAAGATCACCCCGGGCCGGCCGATCACGCGGTGCACGGCGTCGAAATGACCGGTCGCCGCGACGCCGGGGGTGACGCGCCACTTGCCGCGCAGGTTGTCCAGCGCCCACGCTGCCGCACCCGTCTGGCCCTCGGCCTTTGTGTACACCGACTTCTGCGCGCGACGGCCGAAGATGATGAACGCGACCAGCGCGCCCAACACGATGCCGAGGGGGATGAGCGTGTACATCGTGAACCCGCCGATGAGCAGGCCGGCGACTACCGCGGCAGCCACGATCAACACGAACGCGCCGATCATGTACGGCAGGAGGCGCTTGTCCTCTTTGCGCTGGATCTGGAATGCCTGCCACAACTGACTACGCCGCTGCTTGGAGGCCGCCTTGCGGGCAGCCTTCGCCTCGGCCTTTGCCGCCTTGGTCTCTGCGGCATTGCGGGTTTTCGCCATTACATCAGGATACGGGGGGACGATCCGCGAACCGAACCCGCGCGGCCTGCGCATAGAGCCTGCCGGCGCGGTAGGACGAGCGCACCAGCGGACCGGCCAGCACGCCGGCGAATCCCAGTCCCTCGGCATAGCTCGACAGTGCGACGAACTCGTCGGGATGCACCCAGCGCTCCACCGGGTGGTGGCGTGGTGACGGCCGCAGGTACTGGGTGATGGTGACGATGTCGCAGCCCGCGTCGTGCAGGTCGCGCAGCGCGGTGTGCACCTCGTCGATGGTCTCGCCCATCCCGAGGATCAGGTTGGACTTGGTCACCAGACCGAAGTCGCGGGCGGCGGTGATCACCGCCAGGCTGCGGTCATAGCGGAACGCCGGACGGATCCGCTTGAAGATGCGCGGCACGGTTTCGACGTTGTGCGCGAACACTTCTGGGCGCGACTCGAACACCTCGGCCAACTGGTCGGGGTTGCCGTTGAAGTCAGGCGCCAGCAACTCCACCCCGGTGTTCGGGTTGAGCGCATGGATCTGCCGGACCGTCTCGGCGTACAGCCATGCCCCGCCGTCGGGCAGGTCATCGCGGGCCACACCGGTCACCGTCGAGTACTTCAACCCCATCGCCTGCACGCTCTCGGCGACCCGGCGCGGTTCATCACGGTCCAGCTCGGCCGGCTTGCCGGTGTCGATCTGGCAGAAGTCGCAGCGCCGGGTGCACTGCTCACCGCCGATCAGGAACGTGGCCTCCCGGTCCTCCCAGCATTCGAAGATGTTGGGGCAGCCGGCCTCCTCGCACACCGTGTGCAGGCCCTCGCGCCGCACCAGGCCCTTGAGCTCGGTGTACTCCGGACCCATCTTGGCCCGGGTCTTGATCCACGGTGGCTTGCGTTCGATGGGCGTCTGCGCGTTGCGCACTTCCAGACGCAGGAGCTTCCGACCTTCAGGCACCACAGTCACGAGTTCATCCTACGTTCAGGGCCACTTCCAGCCGTCCGTCCAGCGCGTCGCTCACGGTGGCGGCGACCCGGTCGGTGACTTCCTCGACGGTGATGCGGCGGCCGAGTTCCGCGGTCAGCGACGTCACGCCGGCGTCGGAGATCCCGCACGGCACGATCGACGAGAACGCCGACAGGTCGCAATCACAGTTCAGCGCGAACCCGTGCAGCGTCGTCGCCCGGGACACCCGGATCCCGATCGCGCCGACCTTGCGGGCGGGACGAAGCCCGTCGTCCGGAACCCATACACCCGAGCGTCCCTCGACCCGGCCGGTCTGTAATCCGAGATCAGCGCACACGCTGATGAGTGCTTCCTCAAGGCGCCGAACGAAATTCACCACATCCAGCGGCTCGGTCAGCCCGATGATGGGATAGCCCACGAGCTGTCCCGGACCATGCCAGGTGATCTTGCCGCCGCGGTCCGTATCGACGACGGGGGTGCCGTCCAAGGGGCGCTCGTGCGGCTCGGTGCGCTTGCCCGCGGTGTAGACGGCCGGGTGCTCGAGCAGCAGCAGCGTGTCCGGACCGCCGGCCACCCTGGCATCGGCGATCTCGCGCTGTAGCTCCCAGGCGGCTGCGTAGTCGAGCGTGCCCAGGCGCCGCACTTCGAGCGGCGCGGCGGCGGCCGAGCGGATGGATGCTGCCATGATCATCCACGCTACTCGCGCGCAAAAATGCTGCCCGGCGCAGGGGTTGACGCCGCCCGGCGACGTCCGAACGCTAGTCCTTGGGCGCAGCTGTGGCGTACGCCAGCGCCTCGCCGACGGTCTTGTGATGGAAGTCGAAGCCGGCGCGTTCCAGGGCCGCGGGGATGGCACGCTGGCCCACCAACAGTCCTTCGTCGGCGATCTCGCCCAGCAGGGTGCGCAGTGCGAATCCCGGGACCATCACCGGGGTGGGCCGGTTGAGGGCGCGGCCCAGTGCCGCGGTGAACTCCGCATTGGTCACCGGGGCCGGTCCGGTGAGATTGACCGGGCCGGACAGGCTTTCGTTCGACATCGCGAACAGCACCGCGCGGACCTCGTCCTCCAGGCTGATCCACGGGATGTACTGCCTGCCGTTGCCCAGCCGCGCGCCCAGGCCCAGCGAGAACAGCGGTTTGAGGCGGTTCACCATGCCGCCGGACGGCGCCATCACCAGGCCGGTGCGCAACAGCACCACCCGCGACCCGGCCGCGACGGCAGGTGCGGTGGCGGCTTCCCAATCCGCGCACAATCCGGCCAGGAAACCCTGCCCCTCGGGTGCGGACTCGTCGGTCACCCGATCCCTGGTGTCGCCGTAGTAGCCGACGGCACTGGCATTGATCAGTACCGGTACGCCGGCGTCGGCCACCGCTCCGGCGAGCACCTCGGTGGGCCCGATCCGGCTGTCGCGCAGGCTCTGTTTGAAGGCGCCCGACCACCGTTTGTCGCCGACACCGACGCCGCAGAGGTTCACCACCGCGTCCACGCCCTGCAGCGCGCCGGCGTCGAACTCCCCGGTGTCGGGATTCCAGAACAGCTCGTCGCCGTTCGATGGTGCCCTGCGTACGATCCGGAGCACCCGGCGATCGGCGGCGCGCAGCGTTGACACCAACGCCGAACCGATCAGACCGGATGATCCCGCTATCGCGATGACGGCATCCGCCACAGTGGGGAGCTCCTCCTAACGGCCCTTACAGCCCGAGGTCGGCCTCGAAAGCACCTTCTTCGAGCCTGCGCTTGATGGTGGTCACGAACCGACCGGCGTCGGCGCCGTCGATCAGTCGGTGGTCGTAGGTCAGCGGCAGGTAGCACACCGAGCGCACACCGATCGACTCGTTGCCGTAGGCGTCCGAGATCACCCGCGGCCGCTTGACGATGGCACCGGTGCCCAGCATCGCCGCCTGCGGCGGCACCAGGATCGGGGTGTCGAACAGCGCGCCCTGGCTGCCGATGTTGGTGATGGTGAACGTGCCGCCGGACAACTCGTCGGGCTTGAGGTTGCCCGACCGGGCCCGCGCCGCGATGTCGGCGATGGCCCGGGCCAGCCCGCCCAGCGACAGGTCACCGGCGTTGTGGATCACCGGCGAGAGCAGACCCTGTTCGGTGTCGACCGCGAAGCCCAGGTGCTCGGCGTCGTAGTAGGTGATCTCCTTGGTGTCCTCGTTGTAGCTGGCGTTGACGTTCGGGTGGATCTTCAGCGCATCGATCACGGCGCGCGCGATGAACGGCAGGTACGTGAGGTTGACGCCCTCGCGCTCGGCGAAGTCCGCCTTGGCCCGGGCCCGCAACGCCACGATCTTGGTCATGTCGACCTCGTGGGTCTGCGTCAGCTGAGCTGTGGCCTGCAGCGATTCGCGCGTCTTCTTCGCGGTGATCTGGCGAATCCGGTTGGCCTTCTGCGTGGTTCCGCGCAGGTGGGCCAGGGCCGGTGCCGGCGCTGCCGCGGCAGGCGCCGAAGCCGCGGCCGCGGGGGCGGCAGGTGCGGACGGTGCGGCGGGCGCCGGGGGAGCCTTCTTGGCCTCGGCGGCCGCGAGCACGTCCTGCTTGCGGACGCGGCCACCGACCCCGGTGCCCTTCACGGTGGCGAGGTCAACGCCGTTCTCCGCGGCCAACTTTCGTACCAGCGGGGTGACGTACGGCGAGCCGTCGCCGGCGGCGGGCGCCGGTGCTGCCGGTGCCGCGGGAGCAGGCGCGGCAGGAGCCGCAGCCGCGGGTGCGGGCTCGGCCTTGGGTTCGGGTTTCGGCTCCGGTTTGGGCTCGGGCTTGGGTTCCGGCTTCGGTTCGGGAGCGGGTGCTGCGGGGGCCGGGGCAGACGCCGGCGCAACAGCGGTATCGCCGATCTTGGCCAGCTCGCCGCCGACGGCGACGGTGTCGTCCTCCTGCGCGGTGATCTCCAGCAGGGTGCCGGCGACGGGCGACGGGATCTCGGTGTCGACCTTGTCGGTGGACACCTCGACCAGCGGCTCGTCGACGCCGACGGAGTCGCCGACTTTCTTGAGCCACCGGGTGACCGTGCCCTCGGTGACCGACTCACCCAGCTCGGGCATCACGACGGTGGTGGCCGGACCCGAGGCGGCGGGGGCGGCCGGCGCCGGCTGTGCCGGGGCGGCGGGCTCCGGAGCGGCGGTCTCGGCCGGGGCGGCCGACGGCTGGGTGGCCTGCGGCTCGGGCTCCGGTTTGGCTTCCGGCTCCGGGGCCGGCGCTGCCTCGGCTTGTTCACCGGCCTCACCGATGACCGCGAGCTCGCCACCGATCTCGACGGTGTCGTCCTCCTGGGCGACGATCTTGGTCAACACGCCTGCGGCGGGCGACGGGATCTCGGTGTCGACCTTGTCCGTGGACACCTCCAGCAGCGGCTCGTCGAGTTCGACGGTGTCGCCCTCCTGTTTAAGCCAGCGGGTGACGGTCCCCTCGGTGACGCTCTCACCTAGCGCGGGCATCTGGACGGAGATGGCCATGTGTTTTGACTCCTCGGACGGTCACTTGTGACGACTCGAACTCTGGCTTACCACAGCTAGGTGCACTGGGTACGGCACCTAGGTGGATTGTCGGAACCATCCTGTCACTGCAGCACCATTCGCACGCACTCAGGGTTGCTCTGAGCTCTGGCACTATCGAGGGAGAGTTTGCAGGGCAGTTCGACGAACTTCCCCAGAACTGAGGAGAGCGTTCCGTTGGGGTTGTTCGATGCGTTCCGCCGAGGTCGCTCGGTGCGCGGATCCGGCGCCGACGCGGGCGAGGATCTGCGGTATCTCCAGCAATGGGTGGCCGAGCACACGGGTGTCGAGGCGTTCGTGGAGCCCCGCACCACCGTCACCGACGTGACCGTCGTGCTGGTTGCTGCGGACGGGGAATGGACCCGCCGTCGCGCTGGTGGTGAGGCCGGGGCCCGCCGGCTCAGTGGCCGCTTACAGATTCCGGTGTATGACGTCCAGAAGGTCGGCTATCCGCAACGCATGCGGGACTACGACGCGCGGCGGCGCATCGAACGGGAGCGCGCCGTGCGCCGTGAGCTGGACGACCGCTAGAGTCGGAGTAAGCCGATACCTCCGGTATTGGATACTGTTCGTCACAGATACCTCGTGGAGGGGTGGACTATGGAGCGCTTCGTCGTCAGCTCGGACGGAACCCGCATCGCGGTTTACGAACAAGGGGACCGGCAGCGCCCCACGCTGGTGATGGCGCACGGATGGCCCGACTCGCACGTGTTGTGGAACGGCGTGACCGGTGAGCTGGGGGACCGTTTCCACATCGTGCGGTACGACAACCGAGGCGCCGGCGCCTCCGATGTTCCCAAAGCCGTCAGGGCCTATCGGATGGATCGGTTCGCCGATGACCTGTCCGCGGTCATCGACGCCGTGAGCCCCGGGCGCCCCGTGCACGTGCTGGCCCACGACTGGGGTTCGGTTGGCGTGTGGGAGTACCTGAGCCGTCCCGAGGCCTCCGAGAAGGTGGCGTCGTTCACGTCGGTGTCGGGACCCAGCACCGACCATTACGGCTCGTTCGTGCGCGGCCGGCTCGCCCGCCCGTACCGGCCCATCCGGTTCGCCAAGGCGGTGAACCTGGCATCGCGGTTCAGCTACTGGATTCCGTTCTCCGTCCCGGTGCTGGCGCCCGCGCTGATGCGCCGGGGTGCGGCGCGCCGCCTTCAGGCCATCGACACGCCGGGCCCCAAATTCCAGTCCGAGACGCTCGACATCGACGCGGCCAACTCGCTCAAGATCTACCGCGCCAACGCAATTCGCTCGTTCACGACACTGCGCAGCGACCACTACGTGACGGTGCCCGTGCAGTTGATCTGCAACGACCACGATCCCGTGGTGCGCGGGCACGGCTATGACGAGGCGTCCAAGTGGGTGCCGCTGCTGTGGCGCCGCGACCTGAAAGCCGGGCACTGGGCGCCGTTCTCGCACTGGCGAGCCATCGCCAACGCGACAGCCGAACTGATCGATCACATCGAAGGTGCCCCGGCGTCCCGGGCGCTGCGGCGCGCCCAGGTCGGCCGCCCGCGTGAACCTTTCAGCGACACACTGGTTTCGGTGACCGGTGCGGGCAGCGGCATCGGCCGGGCCACCGCACTGGCCTTCGCGGCGCAGGGCGCCGAACTCGTGGTCAGCGATATCGACGAGGCATCGGCCAAGTCCACGGCCAACGAGATCGCCGCCCGCGGCGGCGTGGCGCATGCCTACGCACTCGACGTGTCCGACGCCGAAGCCGTGGAGACCTTCGTCGAGCAGGTCTGCACCACCCACGGGGTGCCCGATGTGGTGGTCAACAACGCCGGAATCGGCCACGGCGGCAAGTTCCTCGACACCCCCGCCGAGCAGTACGACCGGGTGCTCGACGTGAACTTCGGCGGAGTCGTCAACTGCTGCAGGTCATTTGCCCGACGCCTCGTCGACCGCGGCACCGGTGGCCACATCGTCAACGTGGCCTCCATGGCGGCCTACTCGCCGTCGGCGTCGATGAACGCCTACTCCACCAGCAAGGCCGCGGTGTTCATGTTCTCCGACTGTCTGCGTGCCGAATTGGACTCGGCGGGAGTCGGTTTGACCACGATCTGCCCGGGCATGATCGACACGAACATCATCGACACCACCCGCTTCGACGTCCCCGCCGACAAACAGGATCAGGTGGAGCAGATGCGCGCGGCGACCAAGAGGGCCTTCGCCGCCCGGCGTTACGGGCCGGACAAGGTGGCCAAGGCCATCGTCGCGGCCGTCGTCAAGGGCAAGGCGGTTCGCCCGGTGACTCCGGAGGCCTACGCGGCCTACGGCGTGGCGCGGCTGGTGCCATCGGCATTGCGCCGGGCGGCGCGGGCCGGGTCGCTCTGACCGCTACTGCGGGTGAGCGGTCAGGTACTCACCGACCGGTATCGGCGCTTCGGCGGCGTAACCGACGGGCAGCAGTACGTCACCGGCCGTTGAGACGTAATAGACGTCCCAGCGGTAGTACGCGCCGAACGCCGCCGGATCGGCGGCCATCGCGGCGGCATAGTCGCTGACCGCCCGCACATACGCTTCGGCGTTGTTGTAGCGGTACAGGGCGTTGTCGGGGTTGCTCGCAAAATCGTTGGCGGCCAGGTAGTTACCCGCTGCCATGATGCTGTCCCGCGGTGAGTGGATGTCGCCGCCAAGGCCGTACGCCGCGAAGGTGGACGGCATGAACTGCATCGGCCCCTGGGCGCCGGCCGTGCTGGTACCGCGCACGCTGCCGAAGTGCGTTTCGATCAGATTGATCGCCGCCAGAAAATTCCAGCCCACCCCCGTGGCTGCCTCGGCGTCGCGGTAGGCCGCCAGGAGCACCTCGGCCGGCGGCTGCGGCTCGATGCGCCACGCAGGCAGCGTGTCCTTGGGATGGGCGAGCGTCGCGAGCTGCCGCCGCGCGTCGACATTGCGGTCGTAGAACGCGACCAGTTCCGCCGGGACCCGGGGACGGATGATGCCATCCCACTCGGGGTGACGGCCGATCGCACGGTAGGCCACCTGCTGGCGGCGGGCGGCCTGCATCCGAGCTGCCTCCGGAGTGGACGGGTTGCGCAGGGCTCGTTCATCGCTCACCAGATCGTCGGCCAGTCGGACCGGGTCCGGAGCCAGACGCGGTTGTGCGCCGGCCGGTGCGGCCGGCGCGGTAGAGGGAAGCGCCGCCGACCCGGTTGTGCTCGGAGGGGCGGCGGGCGGGCTCGACGACTCGGTACAGCCGGCGAGCACGGCGCCCAAGGTGAACAAGACGGCGAGATCGCGGGCGATCCGCGACGTCTCGTTCACCTTGGGCGGCAACATGATCAGCCGTTCGCGGCGATATCCTCCAGGACCGCGAACATCGTCCGCGTCGGCACGCCCGTCCCACCCTTGGGCGTGTAACCCCATGGGCCGCCGGTGTTGTAGGCCGGCGCGGCGACGTCGATGTGTGACCACTGCACCCCGTCGGCGACGAACTCACGCAGGTACGTTCCGGCCACCAGCATCCCGGCATAGCGTGACCCGCTGACATTGGCCAGGTCGGCCACCGTCGACTTCAGGTCGTCCTTCAGTTCCTCGGGAAGCGGCATGGCCCAACCGTTTTCGCCGACGGCCTGCGACAGCGTCGCGACCCGGTCGCGGAATTCGTCACTGCCCATCACGCCCGGGGTGCGGGAACCCAACGCCACGGTCTGCGCACCGGTCAGCGTCGAGGTCTCGATGAGGTAATCGGGCTCGTCCTCGCAGGCCCGCACGATCGCGTCGGCCAGGATGAGCCGGCCCTCGGCGTCGGTGTTGAGCACCTCGACGGTGATCCCGCCGTACTGGGTGAGCACATCGCCCGGACGCTGGGCCGTCGCCGACGGCATGTTCTCGGCCATCGGCACGGTCGCGATCACGTCGATCGGCAGATTCTGCTTGGCGGCCAGCACCACGGTCGCGATGACCGCCGCGGCGCCACCCATGTCCGAGGTCATGTGATGCATGTTGGCGGCCGGCTTGATCGAGATGCCGCCGGTGTCGAACGTGATGCCCTTGCCGACGAGCGCGACGCGCTTGGGCTTCTTACCGGCGCCCCGGTGGATCAACCGCACCAGACGCGGCGGCCGCGACGATCCCTTGCCGACGCCGACGATCCCGCCGTAGCCGGCCTTGGTCAGGGCCTTGTCGTCGAGCACCTCGACCTCAAGGCCGGCAGCCTCGCCCAAAGCCTTTGCGCGCTTGGCGAATTCGTCGGGGAACAGGTGGCTCGGCGGGGTGTTCACGAAGTCCCTGGCCGTCGCCACCGCCCAGGCGATGTCCACCGCGCGCTGGGCTTCTGCCTTGGTCGCGGCCTTGGTGTCGGCGGTCAGGGCGACGATCGCGGTGAGACCGGCATCCTTGGGTGCGGTCTTGGCGCTGCGGAAGTCGCTGAAGCGGTAGGAGCCGAGGATCAAGCCTTCGACGGTGGCTTCCAGGTCGATGTCGGACAACGTGCTGATGACCTTCTCGGTGCCGTTCAGCGACCGCGCGGCGGTACCGGCGGCCCGGCGGATCACATCGGCTGGCCACTCGTCGCGCGGCTTGCCCAGGCCGACGGCCAGCACGCTGGCGACCGGGAGTGACGGCGCGACCACTCTGGTGACCTGATCGGTGCCCCCCTTGGCGCCGAGCGCCTCGAGTGCGACCTCGATCTCGCCGACCGCCTCAGCGTCGAGGAACGGGTTGGCCACGACGGTGGCAGTCGCGTCGTCATCCGGACCGCTGACCACGGGAACGATCAGCACGGCGTCGCTCTTGCGTTTGGGCAGCGACGAGCTGACGGTGACATTGGGAACCTGGTAACCGGGATTTGCTGGGCTCACCCCGCCCACCCTAGACGCAGTGGATACGCCGTGACCGGTGTGGCGAATCCCTTCAGCGTCAGAGAGCGAGGCGGCTCGAACGCCTGCCCGTCGAGGAGCTCACGAAGGGGCTGGGACACCAGGACCTGACTGGGGTCGGCGGCGGCGACGAGGCGGGCCGCCCGGTTCACCGCGTTGCCGAAATAGTCTCCGCCGATGGCCAGCACCTCGCCGAAGTCGACTCCGGCGCGCACCTGCAGGTGAGTCTCGGCGGCCCGGGGGTGGGTCACCAGGTCCACGGCGACCTGGAGCACCTCGGCAGGCTCGGAGCCGACCCACATGATGGCGTCCCCGATGAACTTCACCACGCGGCAGCCGGCGGCGTGCACCACCTCGGTGCTGGTGGCGCTGAACTCGTTGAGCAGCGCCGACAATTCGGCCGACGTCAACATCTGGGTGAGCGCGGTGAACCCAGACAGATCGGCAAAACCTATGCCGCACACCACATTCGACGAGTCGTCGCGGACCACATGCTCGAAGTAGCTACGTGCACTCATCACATGGTGGCGGTGCACCGCATCGATCATCGAGCCGATCCGCGGGATGAACCCGGCGGCCGTCCGGTATGCCCTCGCGGTGGCGAGCTCGTCATGCGTGACGTTGAGCTGGATATCGGGGGTGCTGGCCCGGCTCATCGCCGACAGGGCTTCGGCCAGGCGAGCCATCCCTGAGCCGATCACGCGCAGCAGCCCGGTGGCCTCGACATCGCCGACCAGTACCCGCAACTCGGCCCAGGTGCGCAGGGTCTCCAGATCGGCCCGGCTGAGAGTTTTCACCTCGCAGCCGGCCACGGTCAGGCCGAGCGCGGCCCATGCCCGCTGGACATCTTCCAGCGGCAGGTCGAGCTCGGCGGCCACGTCCGCCAGACAGTATTCCGGCGGTCCCGACCACTGCAGGACATCTCCGGCCAGACCGAACAACCGCCCGCGGGACTCGGCCTCGACCATCTGCTCGGCGGTGAAACCCAGCCCGTCGAGGTACTCGATGAGCGGGGCACGGTCCCGCGCGTCGGTAATCCCGGCAGCAGCCAGTGCATCGAAATCGACCACCCGACCAGTGTGCAATTCGGCGGCCCGTTCCGGCAGGCAGATTAGGGTGAATCCGTGACTGACGACCTCCTGCACGGACCCTTGGAAGACCGCCACCGCGAACTGGGGGCGAGTTTCGCCGAATTCGGTGGGTGGCTGATGCCGGTGTCATACGCCGGGACCGTGTCCGAGCACAACGCCACCCGCGGCACCGTCGGCCTCTTCGATGTCAGCCACCTCGGAAAGGCCCTGGTCAAAGGGCCCGGCGCGGCGGCATACGTCAACTCGGCCCTCACCAACGACCTGAACCGGATCGGCCCGGGCAAGGCCCAATACACGCTGTGCTGCACGGAATCAGGCGGAGTTATCGACGATCTGATCGCCTACTACGTCTCCGACGACGAGATCTTCCTGGTGCCCAACGCCGCCAACACCGCCGCCGTCGTGGCCGAACTGCAGAAGAACGCGCCCGACGGGCTGACCATCACCGACGAGCACCGCTCCTACGCGGTCCTGGCGGTGCAGGGGCCGAAGTCCGCCGAGGTGCTCCAGGCGCTGGGGCTGCCCACCGAGATGGACTACATGGGGTACGCCGACGCCGAGTACGACGGTGTGTTCGTGCGGGTCTGCCGTACCGGGTACACCGGCGAGCACGGCTATGAGCTGCTGCCGGCCTGGGACCGGGCCGGCGTGGTGTTCGACGCCCTCGTCACGGCCGTGCGCGCGGCCGGCGGGGAACCGGCGGGCTTGGGCGCCCGCGACACCCTGCGCACCGAGATGGGCTACCCGCTGCACGGCCACGAGCTCTCGCTCGACATCTCGCCGCTGCAGGCGCGCTGCGGCTGGGCGATCGGGTGGAAGAAGGACGCGTTCTGGGGGCGCGACGCGCTGCTGGCCGAGAAGGAGGCCGGCCCGGCCCGGGTGCTGCGCGGCCTCAAGGCCGTGGGCCGCGGGGTGCTCCGCGCCGATCTCGCGGTGCTCGACGGGGGCACCCGGATCGGCACCACCACGTCGGGAACGTTCTCGCCGTCACTGAAAGTCGGTATCGCACTGGCCCTCATCGACACCGCCCACGACATCGCCGACGGGCAGCGGGTGAGTGTGGACGTGCGTGGTCGCGCCGTCGAATGCGAAGTGGTCAAGCCGCCGTTCGTGGCCGCGCACACCCGCTGAGCCCCCGCTCCCGCGTGGGAAAACGTTAGCGCCCGGGCGATACAATCGCTCCATGACTAGCGGCCATCTCGAGTTCACGGTTTCAGCCAACGCGAATCCGGCGACCGATGCGGTACGCGAATCAATTCTGGCCAACCCCGGCTTCGGCAAGTACCACACCGACCACATGGTGGCCATTGACTACACCGCCGGGCAGGGCTGGCACGACCCGCGGGTGGTCCCGTACGGGCCGATCGAACTCGATCCGTCGGCCATCGTCCTGCACTACGCGCAGGAAGTGTTCGAGGGACTGAAGGCCTATCGCTGGGCGGACGGCTCGATCGTGTCGTTCCGGCCGGAGGCCAACGCGGCGCGATTGCAGGCCTCGTCGCGACGGCTGGCCATCCCGGAACTTCCCGAGGACGTGTTCATCGAATCGCTGCGCCAGCTGATCGCGGTCGACGACCAGTGGGTGCCCGCGGCCGGCGGCGAGGAGTCGCTGTACCTGCGGCCGTTCGTGATCGCCACCGAACCGGGGCTGGGCGTGCGCCCGGCCAACGAGTACCGGTACCTGGTGATCGGCTCACCGGCCGGGGCGTACTTCAAGGGCGGCATCAAGCCGGTCAGTGTGTGGCTGTCGCACGAGTACGTGCGTGCCTCTCCGGGCGGTACGGGCGCGGCCAAGTTCGGCGGCAACTACGCGGCCTCGCTGCTCGCACAGGCCCAGGCCGCCGACAACGGCTGCGACCAGGTGGTGTGGCTGGACGCGCTGGAGCGTCGCTACGTCGAAGAGATGGGCGGGATGAACCTGTTCTTCGTCTTCGGCAGCGGCGGCTCGGCCCGCCTTGTCACCCCCGAGCTGTCCGGCTCGCTGCTGCCCGGCATCACGCGAGATTCGTTGCTGCAGTTGGCCACCGACGCCGGCTTCGCGGTCGAGGAGCGCAAGATCGACGTCGCCGAGTGGCAGAAGAAGGCCGCGGCGGGCGAGATCACCGAAGTGTTCGCCTGCGGTACCGCCGCGGTGATCACCCCGGTCTCACACGTCAAGTACGCGGATGGCGAGTTCACCATCGCCGACGGGCAACCGGGCGAGATCACCATGGCCCTGCGCGACACCCTGACCGGGATCCAGCGGGGCACCTTCGCCGATACGCACGGCTGGATGGCCCGGCTGAACTAGCCGGCCGCCAGACCGAGCGCCGTCAGCGTCGTCGTCACCTCGACGGCCGCGCCGAGCACGTCGCCGGTGATGCCGCCGAAGCGTCGTACACAGTGCGCGACCAGCAGCGCCGACGCGCCCACCGCGACCAGCACCACGGCCGGGCCCTGCCACATCCGGGGGCCCGCCCATGCGGCGAGTGCGGCGACGGCGATCACCCAGGCCGCCACCACAGCGACCGGCTGGGTGCCCGCCACGGCGCCGCCCAACGAGCTACCCGCGGCCGCCGGTACCGAACGGCGACAGGCGGTCACCGCGGCGACCCGGCCCGCGGTGACGGCGACGACGAGCGCGACCGCACTGAGTTGAGCGAATGCCAGTGTCTGACAACCGATCACGACGATCACCGCGGCCACCCCGAACGGCCCGGCCGAACCGTCACGCATGACGGCCAGCGCCCGTTCCGGCGGGCCGTAGCAGCCCAGTCCGTCGACGGTGTCGCAGAACCCGTCGATGTGCAGCCCTCGGGTGGCCAGCAGGAGCGCGGCCACCGCCAGCAGGCCGGGCAGGGCACCGCCGGTGCCGAACGCCCACTGGCCGCCGGTCACCACCGCGGCCGCCAGACCGCCGAGCGCCAGCCCGACCACCGGCAGGGCCGTGAGCGCGCCGCGGCCGACGCCGACGGAGGTGCGGACCGGCACCACCGTGCCGAATGCGAACGCCCCGCCGAGTGCGCCGATCACGGTGTCTCTTCGGAGATTCCGGCTTCGTCGAAGGTGGCCATCGAGGCCAGCGTGGCGATGGCAGCCCGCACGACCGGCAGCGCCACCGCGGCGCCGGTGCCCTCGCCGAGCCGCATGCCGAGGTCGACGATAGGCTCCAGTCCCAGGT
>MSTD01000066.1 GCA_001942045.1 Mycolicibacterium porcinum | reverse complement strand
TGGCGGTCAGCGAGCTGGCGGTGATCGGCCAGGTCGGCACCACGATCGGCCTGGGTCTGCTGTTCGACACCCTGGTCATCCGGTCCTTCATGACGCCATCGATCGCGGCACTAATGGGCAAGTGGTTCTGGTGGCCGCAGATGGTGCGGCAACGGCCGAAGCCCGAGCCGTGGCCGAAGCCGATCCAGCGCGAGCCGCAGGATTCCCTGGCTTAGCCCTAATCGTGGCGAGCGTGCGTGTCTGTCGGTAGGCACGCACGCTCGCGGCGTTTGAGGGCTACTTTACGAGCGCGACGGCGAAGCCGTCCCAGCCCTTTGTGCCCACCGTCTGAATAGCCGCCGTATCGAGACGCGGATGGCCGCCCATCATCTCCAACATGTCGCGGACACCCCGCGCCTGTGCGTCGTCGGCCGCCGGCGCGAGCACCCGACCGAACCGGGTGACGTTGTCCACCACGATGATTGAGCCCGGCCGGCCCAGCTTGATCGCCCACTCCACGTAGCGGACGTTGTTCTCTTTGTCGGCGTCGATGAAGACGAGGTCGAAGACGTCGCCGCGCTCGGCCAGCCGGGGCAACGTGTCGAGTGCGGCACCGACGATCACCTCGACCCGGTTGGCCACCCCGGCCCGTGCCAGATTGGCCTGTGCCACCTCGGCATGACGCGGCTCGTACTCGAGCGTGACGACGCTGCCGTCCTCACCCACGCCGCGGGCCAGGTTGATGGTGCTGTAGCCAGCGAGGGTGCCGATCTCGAGCGCGCGGCGCGCCCCGGAGATCGTGGCGAGCAGCGACAACAGCTTGCCGTGTTGGGCCGACACCTCGATGGCGGGCATATCGGCGTCGTGCGCGGATTGGCGCGCCGCGGCCAGCGCATCGTCCTCGGTGCGCAACACCTCGTTGAACATGGCATCAACTTCAGCGGGCTCGGTCACCTTCGCCAGGCTAGCCGCAGAGTCAGAGCACGCCCTCTTTCCCGTAGACCATCCGCAGCACCAGCCCGACCTCCGGTCCCATCACCGCCGTGCACAGCTCGATGTGGGTGGCGACGAAGTCCGGTCCGTGCGGTGGGTCCGCTTGACTGAGGTGATGGGCGAGTTCATGCAGTATCACCAACTCTCGCAGCGCCCAGGTGTCGCGCTCCGGTACCGCGATGACAGCCTTGCTGTCGCTCAGCTCGTAGTGCGCCGCGGTGGCGCCTCGGCGCGGACGCACCGCGACCGGACCGGCGCCGACCCGGGCGACGACGTCGTCGACGTAGCGCTGCACCGAGTCCGCCGAGCCGAATTTCGCCTCCGGCGGCAAGGTGAGCGAGGTGCCGAAGAAGTCGATGGCCCGCGAACTGTGTTGCGCCGCACGGTCGAACATGGTCCGCACGAACTGTTCCGCGGCGTAGACGCGGGCCCGCTGGCTGTCGCGGGCGCTCACTTCTCCAGGGCGCCGCGCGCGCCGGAGATCTCCTGCTGCGGCCCGAGCCGGGCGTGCCGGCCGGCGCGGTCCCCGGCCCGGCGGGCGGCCGACGAGTATCCGGCCGATGCACTGCTGGCCCGCCACGTGCCCCGGGCCTGCGATGCCGATCGGTAGAAGCTCTTCAGCTCGACATCCTTGTTCCGCAACGCAATTGCCGTTCCCGGGCGATCATTGCGGTCGGCCTCCTGCTGGGCCTCTTCTTTCGCTTCCGACAGCCGCTGCCCGATGCGGGCTCCGAAGGCCAACTGGAAGTTGAGCCGGGCGGTGATGGTCGGTGTCGGGCGGTGCGCGCCCGAGGCGATGTAGCTCTCGGACGCTTTCACCATCTGCAACACCAGGCTGGTGTAGAGCGCGTGGGTGGCGTCGATGTCCTCGGCGAACCCATAGGCGTAGACGAACGTCGAGTTGGACGCGACATCGCACTTCACGTCGTTGGCCATGCCGATCACCACGAACAGCTGCACATACGTACGCAGCCCCTTGGTGCCGGCCTCCCCGATGGTGATGGTGCGCTGCACAGGCATCTGCGCCTTGGTGCGTTCGGCCGAATGCGACCGGGCCAGTGCCAGGTCGATGGACGTCGCGGTGGCCAGCCGTTGGGCCGCCGCCATGAACGCTTCGGCCTCGTGGGTGTTGTCGGTGCCTTCAGCCTGCCGCAGCAGTGCCGCGATCCGCGCCAACATCTTGTCGTCGCTCACGCGACCAACCTAGCCATCGGCACCGACAAACTTGCCGACCGCGTCCACCACCTGCGGTGACAACGATCCGGGCTTGCCGTAGTTGGCGATGCTGTCGGTGGGATCGTCACGCAGCACATGATTGACGCCCTTGAGCTCGACGAGGGTCAGCGCGGTGTGCTTGAGCGCGTCGATCAGCGGGCGTTCGATCGCACAGCTGGCTTGAGAGTCGGAATCCGAGCAGGTGAGCAACACCGGCATGCCGTCGGGCAGCGCGGCGGCCAGCTGCACGGGGTCGATCTTGTCGGCCTCGATGATGGCGTTGAGGTTGTCCTTGTTGACGATCGCGCTCAAGCCCTCGGGGAGGTTGGCCGGCACGGTGCCCTTCGTGCGGATCTCGTCGACGGCGCCCAGCCAGGCCGTCAACACCTCGGGGGTGGCGCCGGACCGCACCCGGTTGGTGATGATGTCCAGGTAGCGGCCGGACAACGGCTGGAACAGGGCCAGCGAGTGCACCTTCGGGTCACCGGCACCGGCCAGGGTCATGGCGTGGACGGCCCCTTCGCCCACCGCGTAGATCGACAGCTTGGCCGCGTCGGTGTCGGGCTGGCCGGCCAGGAAGCGCAGGGCGGCGCGCGCCCCACTGGTGTAGACGCCGCTGACCACGTCGGCGGGCTTCTTCTCGTACGGCCCGAGTTTGGTGGCGCCGGTGCCGATCTTGTCGTAGCGCAGGCTGGCAACGCCCTTGTCCGACAACGTTTCCGCGAGCTGACGCATGTTGCCGACGGGTCCGACGACCTTGTTGTCGCCGTTGCGGTCGGTGGGTCCGCTCTCGGAGATCAGCAGTGCGGCCGGGCCCCTCGCCTCCTGGTGCCGGTAGGTGCCGTGGATGGTGAGACCGTCGGCGTCGAACGAGACGTCGGTGTCGGTCCAGGACGGCTGTGCGGACTCCTTCGCGGACTCCGTCCCGCAGCCGGCCACCAGCAGCACCGAAAGCGCCACCGCTACAAGCTTTCTCACAGATGCGTCTCGATCCAGGTCGTCACGTCGTCGAGGACAAGCTCCTTCTCCGGCTCGTTGAACACCTCGTGGAACAGGCCCGGGTACACCTTGAGGTGCACGTCCGACGACCCCACACACTCCACGAGGTGGCGGCTGCCGTCGGCGGCCACCAGGCGGTCCTTCTCCCCGTGCACCACCAGCAGCGGCGCGGTCAGCGCCGAGGCGCGCTGCGGCATGGTCTCGCCCACGATGATCAGCGCCCGGGCGATACCGGCGGGCACCTTGCCGTGCCAGACCAGCGGATCGGCGTTGTAGGCGGCAACCACCGCCGGGTCCCGGGACACCGCGTTGGCGTCGAGGTTCTCCACCGGCAACCCGGGAGCGATCTTGCCCAACATCTTGGCCACCACCGCCAGCACCGGGGACACCGCGGCCTGCGCGGCGACCGCGGGCCCGGACAGCACCATCGCGGTGTATTCGTCGGGGTATTCGACGCCGTAGGTGAACACGATGCCGCCGCCCATGCTGTGCCCGAGCACGAGACGCGGCAGCGCCGGGTACTCGGCGGCGGCGATCCCGACCAGGGTGTGGAAGTCGCCGACGTACTCCGACATGTCGCGCAGGTACACCCGCTTGCCGCCGGAGCGACCGTGCCCGCGGTGGTCGAGGGCATAGACCACCAGCCCGGCCTCCCCGAACCGCCGCGCCACGTGGTGGTAGCGCCCGGCGTGCTCACCGAGGCCGTGGGAGAGGACGACGACGCCTCTCGGCGCGACGTCGGGCGTCCACACGTCGTAGACGATGCGGACCCCGCCGACGCCGTCGAAGGTCTGTTCACTGCGCGTGCTGGTCACCTTGGCGAGCGTATTCGATCGAAGTTGTCGGGGGTGCTGCGTAAGCTCGCGAATGTGACGGTCCTCGCTCACCGCCTCGATGACGACAGTCCGGCCGATGCGTTCCTGGCCGATGCCCAGCGCTACCGGCGTGAGCTGCTGGCGCACTGCTACCGGATGACCGGCTCACTGCACGATGCCGAGGATCTGGTGCAGGAAACCTACCTGCGCGCCTGGAAGTCCTACGAGGGCTTTCAGGGCAAATCCTCGGTGCGTACCTGGCTGTACCGCATCGCCACCAATACGTGCCTGACGGCGCTGGACGGCCGGCAACGCCGCCCGCTGCCGTCGGGCCTGGGCAACCCGAGTTCGTCGCCCACCGACGAGATCGCCGAGCACCACGAGATCCCCTGGCTGCAGCCGCTGCCGGACTCGACGGACGATCCGGCGGATCCCAGCACGATCGTCGGGACCCGCGACTCGGTCCGGCTCGCGTTCGTCGCGGCGCTGCAACATCTGTCGGCCCGCCAACGCGCGGTGCTGGTGATGCGTGAGGTGCTGCAGTGGAAGGCCGCCGAGGTGGGTGAGGCCATCGGGGCCTCCACCGCCGCGGTGAACAGCCTGCTGCAGCGAGCCCGGGCCCAGCTCGACGCGGTGGGCCCCAGCCAGGACGACGAGATCGCCCCACCGGACTCCCCGCATGCCCAGAACCTGCTGCGCAACTACATGGCCGCGTTCGAGGCCTACGACATCGACAAGCTGGTCGAGCTCTTCACGGCCGAGGCGATCTGGGAGATGCCGCCCTTCGACAGCTGGTACCAGGGGCCGGAGGCCATCGGCGACCTGTCCCGGTACAAGTGTCCGGCCGAGGAACCCGGGGACATGCGGTTCATCGCGACGAGCGCCAACGGCCAGCCCGCCGCGGCGATGTACATGCTCAACCGCGAGACGGGCCGGCACGAGGCGTTCCAGCTGCATGTCCTCGAGGTCCAGCTCGAAGGAATCTCGCACGTGGTGGCGTTCATGGAGCTGTCGCTCTTCGAGAAGTTCGGGCTGCCGGTCGTCCTGCCCTAGCGCCGCCCGTCACGAACCTTTGTAGGCCGCCTGGAGCTCGGCGATGTTGAACTTCCCGTGGGTGCTCAGCACGGCCGACATCAGCCGGGCGTCGGCCGCGGGATCACCCTGGGACAACAGGTCGTAGTACTCGGTCGGGGTGATCTGCCAGGCCAGCCCGTACTTGTCCTTGAGCCAGCCACACGGCAGCTCCTCGCCACCGTCGACCAGTGCCGTCCAGATCCGGTCGAGCTCCTCCTGGCCGGTGACACGGACCTCGAGGGAGACGGCTTCGTTGAACGTGAACTGCGGGCCGCCGTTGATGCCGACGAAGCGCTGCCCGGACAGCTCGAATTCGACCACCACCGGCACATCCTGCGGAGACGGCGAATCGGGATGGGAGGCGATGGTGTTGATGATGCGGCCGTTGCCGCCGAACGCGGCGATGTAATGCTGCGCGGCCTGCTCGGCCTCCCGGTCGAACCACAGGTTCGGGACGATGCTTGCGTTGATCTCAGTCATGTGGGGGTAGACCGGCCACGGGCGCGGTTCTCATCGCGCCAACCGCGTAACCGTCACCCAACGACGAAATCAAGCTTGAATCGCCGCAGGTCAAAGCCCAGTTACTCGGCGGTACTGCAACCTGTTCTATTATCGCCTCCCATGAAGACCAAAGGCGCCCTGCTGTGGGAACTCAACTCGCCATTCAAGGTCGACGAGATCGACCTCGGTGACCCCGTCGCCGACGAAGTACAGATCCGGATGCATGCCGCGGGCATGTGCCACTCCGACTACCACCTGACCACCGGCGCCACCCCGATGGCGCTGCCGGCACTCGGCGGTCACGAGGGCGCCGGCGTCGTCACCAAGGTCGGCAAGAACGTCACCGGCATCGAGGAGGGCGACCACGTCATCCTCGCCTTCATCCCGGCCTGTGGTGAATGCCCGCCGTGTCTGAAGGGCTTCCGCTCGCTGTGTGACCGCGGCGCGGTGCTACTCGGCGGCAAGGCCATCGCCGACGGCCGGAGCTGGATCCACGCCGGCGGCCGTGAGGTGTCGCCGATGAACCTGCTCGGCACCTTCGCTCCGTACATGACGGTGCACAAGGATTCGGTCGTCAAGATCGACAAGGACATCCCGTTCGAGACCGCGGCCATCATGGGCTGCGCGGTGCCCACCGGCTTCGGTTCGGCCACCAACGTCGCCGACGTCAAGCCCGGCGAGACGGTGGTCATCGTCGGTGTCGGCGGCATCGGCATGAGCGCGCTGCAGGGTGCGGTGATCTCGGGCGCCAAGCACGTCATCGCCATCGACCCGAACGAGTGGAAGCGTGAGCAGGCCATCAAGTTCGGCGCCACGCACGTCTACCCGTCGATGGCCGAGGCCATCGCGCCGGTTATCGACGTCACCCACGGCCTGATGGGTGACAAGGTCATCATCGCCGTCGGCGAGATGAAGGGCGAGTACATCGAAGAGGCGATGATCCTCACCGCCAAGACCGGCACCTGCGTGGTGACGGGCATGGGTTCGATGATGGACGCCGACGTCAAGCTCAACCTGTTCCTGTTCACCATGTTGCAGAAGACGTTGAAGGGCAACATCTTCGGTGGCGGCAACTCGCACGTGGAGACGCCACGGCTGACGGCGCTGTACAAGTCGGGCCTGCTCAACATCGATGACATGATCACCCGGACCTACAAGCTCGAAGACATCAACCAGGGCTACCAGGACATGTTGGACGGCAACAACATTCGCGGCGTCATCAAGTTCGACGAGTCGGACTGGTAAGAACCGCCGCACCAGACTCAAAACCCCCTTTCAGCGTCGAAAGGGGGTTTTGCGTCTCTTCAGCGGTTGAGCCCGGTCAGCCGCGCCAAAACGTCGAACCCGTCGTCAGTGCCCGGCCAGTGCGCCCGCACTGCCGCCACACCGGCATGACGTACGACGCTGCGCAGCACCGCGGTCACGATGATGGCGTCGTCGGCGTAGCCGAGCACCGGGACGAAGTCGGGGATCAAATCGATGGGCAACGCCAGATAGACGACCAGCAGTCCCAGCCGGACCCGCACGCTACGAGGCAAGGTCTTGTCGGCGGCGAGTCGCGGGATCAGCCGCAGCAGGTCGGGAAGAATCCGCAGCGCTTCTTTGAACAAGTTGCCGCGCGGCCGCATGACGAGAAGCGCGATCACCAGCGCAACCCAACTCACCAACAGCGCGACACCGAGACCGATCAGCGTGTCGCCCCACCAGGTGTCGACCATTCGACGATTGTGCCCAAACACAAAATCGCACTCCTCCGCAGGGAAGAGTGCGATTCTGTGTCTGTTCGCGAGGATTACTTGGGTGGCATCCGGATGCCGCCGTCGACGCGGACGACCTCAGCGTTCATGTACGAGTTGGTCAGCAGCTCGACGACCATCGAGGCCAGCTCTTCGGGCTTGCCGAGGCGGTGCGGGAACAGCACCGACTCACCGAGCTTGGCCTTGAAGGCCTCGGAGGCCTCGCCCTCGCCGTAGATCGGGGTGTCGATCAGGCCGGGGGCCACGGTGTTGACGCGGATGCCCACGGCGGACAGATCGCGGGCCACCGGCAGGGTCAGGCCGACTACGCCGCCCTTGGACGACGAGTAGGCCGCCTGGCCGATCTGGCCGTCGAAGGCCGCGACGCTGGTCATGTTGACGATCGCACCGCGCTCGCCGGTGTCGGTGAGCTCGTTGCGGCTCATCGCGGTGGCGGCCAGCCGGATGCAGTCGAAGGTGCCGACGAGGTTGATGGCCAGGACCTTCTTGTAAGCGTCCAGGTTGTGCGCCGACGCGAATTCGCCGTCCTTGCCGATGGTGCGCTGGGCCCAGCCGATGCCGGCCGAGTTCACCAGGGCGCGCAGCGGGCCGAGTTCGGCGGCCTTGTTGACCGCGGCCTCGATCTGCTCGGTGTTGGTGACGTCGACGCTGACGAAGGCGCCGCCGATCTCCTTGGCGAGGGCCTCGCCCTTATCCGCCTGCAGGTCAGCCACGACGACGCGGGCTCCCTTGGCGGCCAACTGGCGGGCGGTCGCCGCGCCGATACCTGATGCGCCACCGGTGACGATGGCGCTAGCTCCGTTGATATCCACGTCGACAGACTAGGCCCACCGATCTACCGGTTGGTTAGCCAGGCTCGTCGGTAGGCTGACGCCATGGCTTCCGGACAGCCCAGAGTCGACATCCGACGCGCGGGCGACCGTGGTGCCAGCACGACCGATTGGCTGCAGTCCCGGCACTCGTTCTCGTTCGCCGACTACTACGACCCGGCCAATACCCACCACGGGCTGTTGCTGGTGAACAACGACGACGTTGTGGCGCCGGGTGCTGGGTTTGACACTCACCCGCACCGGGACATGGAGATCGTCACGTGGGTGCTGTCGGGTCAGTTGGCCCACGCGGATTCGATGGGCAATTCGGGGGTGATCTACCCGGGCCTGGCGCAGCGGATGTCGGCGGGCACAGGTGTCGAGCATTCCGAGAAGAACGGATCTGCCAGTGAGCCCGTGCATTTCGTGCAGATGTGGGTGCTGCCCGACACCGCCGGGGTGACACCGAGCTACCAGCAGCAGGAGATCGAGCTGACCGATACGTTGACGCCGATCGCCTCCGGCGCCGTCGACGCGGCCGTCACCCTGCACAACCGCAATGCCACGCTGTACGGCGCCCGCCTGCGACCCGGCGATTCGGTCGAGCTGCCGCAGGCCCGCTACGTCCACCTGTTCGTCGCGCGCGGGGCCGTCACGCTTGACGGGGCGGGACCGCTCGCCGAGGGGGATGCCGCCCGGCTCACCGACGCAGGCGGGCGGGTCACCGCCGATACTGACGCCGAGATCTTGGTCTGGGAGATGAATGCGGGTCTGGGCGGCGCGTAGCGCGCTCGCATTCGTCGTGGCGGCCACACTGGCCGCGTGCGGGAGCAACCCTGCACCACCGGCACCACCACCGCCGAGCACGCCACCCCCGGGACTGATCGCCGCACCCGTGCAGGTACCCGACGAGCTGGCCCAGGATCCGCTCGACCAGCCGCGCCAGGCCCTGATCCCTGCCGGCTGGACCATCGAGGTGATCGCCCGGGTGCCCAAGGCCCGGATGGCCGCGTTCGCCCCGGACGGCGCGTTGCTGGTGTCGGTCCCGGCCACCGGCCAGGTCCTGACCGTGCGCCCCGAGCAGCGCATCCTGCTCGACGGGCTGGAGCAGCCGCACGGGCTGTTCTTCGCCGGGTCGACGCTGTACGTCGCCGAGAGCAACCGCGTCGACGCCTACGACTACGTCGACGGCCGCGCGGTCAACCGCCACACCGTCGCCGGCGGCCTGCCGGATGCCAAGAGCCCCGAACTGCACGGTGCCTATTCCCATGCGCTCAAGAGCGTGGTCGTGGGATCCGATGGCGCGGTGTACTTCTCGATCGGTTCCACCGGCAACGTCTCGGCCGAGGATCGTAACGCCACCCCGCCGCGGGCCACCATCATGCGGGTGCCGCCCGGCGGTGGACCAGCCGCCCCGTTCGCCACCGGGGTGCGCAACGGCACCGGCCTGGCTCTGGCGCCGGACGGCACACTGTGGACGGCGGTGAACAACCGCGACAACGTGCCGGATCCGCAAGGGCGGGTACGGCAGGACTATGTGGACGACCATCCGCCGGAATCGGTGGCGAAGGTGACGCCGGGACGCGAATTAGGTTGGCCGTACTGCAATCCCGACGGTCCACCGCCGGCCGGCTTCATCCGGGACATGGAGACCAATGCCGACGGCAGCAAGATGGACTGTGCGGCGCTGGCACCGGTCGAGCAGACGTTGGGTGCGCATGCGGCCCCGCTGGGGATGAGTTTCGGTGAACTCCCCCGATACGGCCTCGGCGCGCTCGTCGGGGTGCACGGCTCATGGAACCGGCAGACACCGCAAGCGCCCGAGGTGTCGTTCTTCGGTTGGCGCAACGGCACATTGGGGCCGCAGCAGACATTGGTCGGCGGCTTCCAGGACGACGACGGGACTCGCTGGGGGCGGCCGGTGGCCGCGGTGGTCGGGCCGGACGGCGCGGTGTACGTCACCGACGACTACGCCGGCGCGGTGTATCGGCTGGCGCCGTAGACGTACGATCGCCGTTGTGGCCGACCAACAGCTGGGCGATCTCAAGCTGCTGCGCCGCGTCCGGGACCGCATCGACCGCGAGTACGCGCAGCCGCTGAACGTCGAAGCGCTCGCCCGCGGGGTGAACATGTCCGCCGGGCATCTGTCACGACAGTTCAAGATCGCCTACGGCGAATCGCCGTACTCCTATCTGATGACCCGGCGTATCGAGCGCGCGATGGCGCTGCTGCGCGGCGGCGACATGTCCGTCACCGAGGTCTGCTTCGCCGTCGGCTGCTCATCGCTCGGCACGTTCAGCACCCGGTTCACCGAACTCGTCGGCATCCCACCGAGCACGTATCGGCAGCAGACCGCCGGAGTCACGGAAGGCATGCCGTCCTGCGTCGAGAAGCAGGTCACCAGACCGATCAGGAATCGAGAAGCGCCCGCCACCCGCCTGCACTTAGCGTGAATGCCATGACGAACACCGACATCACCATCCACTCCAGCATGCTCCCCCTCGACGATCCGGAAGAGTCGCTCGCGTTCTATCGCGACGTCCTCGGCTTCGAGGTCCGTCTCGATGTCGGCAAGGACAAGATGCGCTGGATCACCGTCGGCCCACCGAACCAGCCCGACACCGCCGTCGTCCTCTACCCGCCGTCGGCCACCCCCGGCCTCACCGACGACGAGCGCCGCATGATCGCCGAGATGATGGCCAAGGGCACTTTCGGAACGCTCCTGCTCGCCACCAAAGATCTCGACGCCACCTTTGAAAAGGTGCAGGCCGGGGACGTCGAGGTGGTCCAGGAACCCACCGAGCAGCCATATGGCGTGCGGGACTGCGCCCTTCGCGATCCCGCCGGCAACATGGTCCGTATCCAGGAGTCGCGCTAGCCGATGCATCCCGCCGACAGCCACGATCTGATCCGGGTCACCGGTGCCCGGGAGAACAACCTCAAGGACGTCGACATCGAGTTGCCCAAACGCCGGTTGACGGTGTTCACGGGCGTCTCGGGATCGGGCAAGAGCTCACTGGTGTTCGACACGATCGCCGCCGAATCCCAGCGGCTGATCAACGAGACCTACAGCGCCTTCGTACAGGGCTTCATGCCGAACCTGGCCCGCCCCGAGGTCGACGTTCTCGACGGGCTGACCACCGCGATCATCGTCGACCAGCAGCGGATGGGCGCTGACCCACGCTCGACGGTCGGCACCGCCACCGATACCGGGGCGATGCTGCGTATTCTGTTCAGCCGCATCGGCACTCCGCATATCGGTTCGCCGCAAGCGTTTTCGTTCAACGTGGCCTCGATCAGCGGCGCCGGGGCGGTGACGCTGGAGAAGAGCGGACGCACGGTCAAGGAACGTCGCGAGTTCAACATCGTCGGCGGCATGTGCCCGCGGTGCGAGGGGCGCGGTGCGGTCAACGACATCGACCTGACCGCGCTGTACGACGACACCAAGTCGCTGAACGAGGGTGCGCTGACCATCCCGGGGTTCAGCATGGACGGGTGGTACGGCCGGATCTTCCGCGGCTGCGGCTTCTTCGACCCGGACAAGCCGATCAACAAGTTCACCAAGAAGGAACTCGACGCACTGCTACACAAGGAGGCGACCAAACTCAAGGTCGACGGGGTCAACCTGACTTACCTCGGGCTGATCCCGCAGATCCAGAAGTCGTTCCTGTCCAAGGACGTCGAGGCCATGCAGCCGCACATCCGGGCGTTCGTCGAGCGTGCGGTCACGTTCACCACCTGCCCGGAGTGCGACGGCACCCGGCTGTCGGAGACCGCGCGGTCGTCGAAGATCGACGGCGTCAACATCGCCGAGGCCTGCGCCATGCAGATCACCGATCTCGCGGCCTGGCTGAACGGACTCGCGAAGAAGCCCGCAGCCAAGTCCGTGGCCCCACTGCTGGCCGCGTTGCAGCACACGCTGGACTCGTTCGTCGAGATCGGATTGGGCTATCTGTCCCTGGACCGCCCGGCCGGCACCCTGTCCGGTGGAGAAGCCCAGCGGGTCAAGATGATCCGTCACCTGGGCTCGTCCCTGACCGATGTCACCTACGTGTTCGACGAGCCGACCATCGGCCTGCACCCGCACGACATCGCCCGGATGAACAACCTGCTGCTGGCCCTGCGGGACAAGGGCAACACCGTGCTGGTGGTCGAACACAAGCCGGAGACGATCGCGATCGCCGACCATGTCGTGGACCTGGGTCCGGGCGCCGGCGCGGCCGGAGGTGAAGTGGTGTTCGAGGGCGACGTGGCAGGTCTGCGGGCCAGCGACACCGTGACCGGACGCCACCTGGGGTACCGCGCGAAGCTGAAGACCGACGTGCGGAAAGCCAACGGCGCCTTGGAGGTTCGTGGGGCCGATACCCACAACCTGCGCGATGTGGACGTCGACATTCCGCTCGGCACGCTGGTGGTGATCACCGGGGTTGCGGGCTCGGGCAAGAGTTCGTTGATCGACGGGTCGGTGGCCGGCCGCGACGGCGTGGTGGTGGTCGATCAGAGCCCGATCCGGGGATCGCGCCGCAGTAACCCGGCCACGTACACCGGGTTGCTCGACCCGATCCGTAAGGCCTTCGCGAAGGCCAATGACGTCAAACCGGCTCTGTTCAGCTCGAATTCGGAGGGCGCCTGCCCGACGTGCAACGGCGCTGGGGTGATCTACACCGATCTCGGGGTGATGGCCACCGTCGAGACCACGTGCGAGGAGTGTGAGGGCAAGCGGTTCGGCGCCTCGGTGCTGCAGTACACCCTCGGCGGCCGCAACATCGCCGAGGTGCTGGCCATGCCGGTCAGCGAGGCGGAGCGGTACTTCGCTGAAAGTGAGGCGAAAGTTCCTGCCGCACAAACGATCCTGTCCCGAATGGCCGATGTGGGTCTGGGTTATCTCACTCTCGGGCAACCGCTGACCACGCTGTCCGGCGGTGAGCGGCAGCGCCTGAAGCTGGCCGCGCAGATGGGTGAAAAGGGCGACACGTACATCCTCGACGAGCCGACCACCGGCCTGCACCTGGCCGATGTCGAACAGCTGCTCGGCCTACTGGACCGGCTGGTGGATTCGGGCAAGTCGGTGATCGTGATCGAGCATCACCAGGCGGTCATGGCGCATGCCGACTGGATCATCGACCTGGGGCCGGGCGCCGGCCACGACGGCGGTCGCGTCGTCTTCGAGGGCACCCCGGCCGCCCTGGTGGCCGAACGCGCCACGCTCACCGGACAGCATCTCGCCGAATATGTGGGTGCCTGAACCTACATTGTCAGGGGACCCGAACTTTCTGGTGTTGATCCCCAAACTTATTGTCGAATAAGCACTTTCGGCCGGGACGGTTTGCATCGTCCCGGCCGACGTGCGTATGGTGGGTGCCAGCGAAGGGGAGTAGCCCCCAATCGGATATTCGACATACTGGCCGCGCAGCGATGCGGAAACGGCCCGGTTATCCGAACCGGTCACGGACCGGTGGGCGAGACCTTCGGCCGTAGACCATTGGTTTGCCGGCCGGAGGCATCTGATTCAGCCCCCAACGGCAGCCAACGACCGAGGAGTTGTTGAGTGCTCGCTGCTCTGCTCTTGAGCTTCGCTGTCATCTTCGTCGCCGAGCTCGGCGACAAGTCGCAGTTGATGGCCATGACCTTCGCGCTGCGCTACCGCTGGTGGGTGGTGCTCATCGGCATCACCGCGGCCACCACCGCCGTTCACCTGATCTCGGTCGCCGTCGGCCACTATCTGGGGGCGGCCCTGCCTACCCACCTGCTCGGCATCCTCGCCGGGGTGGCGTTCGTGTTCTTCGGGCTGTGGACCCTGCGGGGCGACAAGCTGTCCGACGATGAGGCGACGAAGGCCCAGCGCTCGACGGCCCCGGCGTTCTTCACGGTCACCTCGGCCTTCCTGCTCGCCGAACTTGGCGACAAGACGATGCTCGCGACCATCACGCTGGCCGCTGACAACAACTGGGTGGGCGTGTGGATCGGTTCGACGATCGGCATGGTGGCCGCCGATGCGCTCGCGATCGTCGTCGGGGCCATCGCCGGCAAGCACCTGCCCGAGCGGGTGATCCAGCTGGGTGCGGCGGCGCTGTTCGTGATCTTCGGCCTGGCGATGCTGCTGGAGGCCGCCTTCCCGGCCGGCCCGGTCTGGGCGACCACCGCGGGCGCGATCGCGGTGACCGCGCTGTGCGCTGCAGGCCTCCGTGCACTGCCCGCGAATTTGCGGCCGGCGGTGCTGCGCAAGCCTGGTGTGGCCGAACCAGCTAACACCGATCACCCGGGTGCGATCGCCTCTTGATCCAACCGTGACCAGGCTGTTACGCATGTTGACAGAGTTTCCTGTGTGGTTATTGTGTAGTTCGTGCCAGGCCTGGCAAAACTCCTCCGACGTGCGGTCGCCACTGCGTCCGCCGTTGCCGTCTGTGCGGCGGTAGCCACCAGCGGTTCCCCCCTCGCACGCGCCGAGGACGCCCGGACAATGTTGCTCGGGGCGATCGCCAACACCAAGGGCTCCTACCTCGTCTACAACTTCGGCGGCCAGTTCGCCGCACCGTTCCTGTCCGCCGACGGACGCGCCTACACGCTGGGCAACGGCGGCCACCTGATGGTCATGAAGAACGCCTCGAGCCGGCTCAGCCCGCGCCTGCTGGTCGACAGTCATCAGGGCTATCAGTCCCGCTGTGAGCGGACCCCGGGTGCCCGTACCGGCGAGGGGCTCTGGCAGGCATCGGAAACCTATGCGCCCCTGGCCGCCTGGCAGGTCCTGGGGCAGCCGACCATCGCGGTCAACGCCAACTTCTTCGACGTGCGCGGGCAGAAGGGCGGCTCGTGGCGCGACACCAAGTGTTCGTCGCCGCTGGGCGCCTACGTCGACAACACCCGCGGGCAGGGCCGGGCCAACGCCGCGGTGACCGGCACCCTGGCCTACGCCGGCAAGCAGGGCCTGTCCGGCGGGAACGAGCACTGGTCGGCGCTGGCCACGATGATCCTCCCGGTGGGCGGCGCGCCATATGTGGTGATGCCCAAGGGACCCGACGACTACGACTCGGCGACCCCGGTGATCCAGCGACTGTTGGATCAGAACGCCCGGTTCGTCGCGGTGGCCGGCATCGGGCTGCTGGCGCCGGGCGACACCGGTCAGCTCAGCGACAACGGCCCGAGCGCGGCGCGCACCGCCGTCGGCTACAACCGGGCCGCCGATCAGCTCTACGTCTTCCAGGGCGGCAGCTACACGCCGGACAACATGCAGGACCTGTTCCGCGCGCTGGGCGCCGACAACGCCCTGCTGCTCGACGGTGGTGGCTCGTCGGCGATCGTGTTGCGCCGCGATTCCGGCGGCATGTGGAGCGGCGCCGGATCACCGCGCGGGAACTGCGATACCCGTCAGGTGCTGTGCGATTCGCGCGAGCGGGCTCTGCCGAGTTGGCTCGCCTTCACCTGAAGCGTCAGTTCACCAGGATCTCCGCAAGAACCGCATTCGGCATCCGCGGCGGCAGCACGTACTTGGGTAGTCCCGGGTGGCACAGCTGCAGCAGCCGTTCCTGAGGCTCGGTGTCTCCCATGCGTTGGTCGCCAAGGTATTTCAGCGTGGCACCGGAGGGAAGGCCGGCGCCGACCAATGCCGCCGTCGTACCGGATATCAACGTCTGCCCGACATGCGCGACATCCCGGAGCCGCTGCGTGCCGGTGCGCGAGGTGTGCACGCCGATACACAGCTCGAACGGATCCAACGGCGTGAGTTGCAGATACAGCGCGCACGCCACCGCGTCGGATGCGCGGAGGAAGCTGGCGGTGAAACCGTCGCAGCTGGGCTGCCTCGCCGACAGGGTGCCGCCGTGCAGTGCCACAAAGTGCGTCAGGGTCGCGCGGTAGTACGGGAGCGCGGCCGCCATCACCTCTGGCTGCATTTGCCACAGGCCGGCGGATCCCTCGGTGCGGGCCATCAGCCACGTCGTCTCGCTGGACAGCTCTTCGGTCACGCGCCTATTGCTCCCGCCTGTTTCGCACCAGTCCTCCCGCACCAAAAGGCACGCAGAATGCCAGCGTAGCCAGTTTTTGCGGGATGCGCGTCGATGTTCAACACCGTTGCCGCAGAACCCCGTTGCCAGCCTGCAGCGCCGGCGCTGTTGCCCGCGAGCGACGCGCGTAAGCAGTCACCGAGGTGATTTGCTGGACCCGTTGGTCGTCAGTTTTCCAGCCACAGGTCGACGCCTTCGGTGGCGAAGATGGACAACACCGTGCTCCAGGTGTCTTGTCCGAGCGCCTCTTTGATGTTCCGGTACGACGTCATCACGAACCGGAACTTGCGATTCTCGGGGGTGCCGAAGCCGCCGCGCAGGCAATCGGCCAGTGCGTCAAGGTTGGAGCCGAAGTAACCGCCGTCGCCGTTGACCGCGCGACCGATCTCGGTGAAGAAGTCCGCCTTGGAGGCCACCTTGGCCCCATCGATCCGATACGTCTTCACATGCCTCCGATCAGGCAGAACGATTCGTAATGGTCGCCGGTGTAGTAGTACTCGGGCGGGTCGTTCTGTGGCGCTCCCCCAGTGACGATGCGCCGCTTGCCGCGGTGCTTGTTGCCGGGTGTCGGGACTGTGTACTCGTGGTAGTAGCCGCGCTCATGTTTGGGCAATCGGCCTTCGTAGTTTCCGAAGACGACGCCGTCGTTGCGTGGATACGGAAACGGTCCGCCGGACTGAATGAGCTCAACCGTCTTGTCCGCCTCGGGCGGAAGACCGCTCAGATCGCACGTGCCGCCGGCCGCCGCCGGCTTCTGCGTTGTGGCCGACGCCGGAGCCGAGACCGCGGGCGCGTTCGGAGACTGGGCGGTGTCGGTCGGAGCACAACAACCCGAAAGCAGGCCGCACAGCACTGCCAGTGCCGCAATGCGTGATCGTCCCATCGGCACGAGGCTAGCAACAGGCGCCCAAATCCAGGGTCAACGACGCCAGTCGTGCGACGATCGTTACTCGAGTGAACAGAGTGACGACCCTCGCGGAGCCCACGGCCCGCCGCGGCAGCACCGCGAGCGGGCGAAAACCCCTGTCGAACAAACAGTTTCGCCCCGACATCGAGGGGCTGCGGGCGGTCGCAGTACTGGCCGTGGTGTTGTTTCACGCCGGGGTACCCGGTTTCGGCGGCGGCTTCGTCGGTGTCGACGTGTTCTTCGTCGTGTCGGGATTCCTGATCACCGGGCTGTTGTGGCGCGAGGCCTCGAGTACCGGGACCGTTCGGATGTCGCAGTTCTATGCCGGCCGGGCCCGCCGACTGCTTCCGGCCGCCGCACTGGTGCTGGTGGTGACATCGACGGCGGCCACTCTCCTGCTCCCACCGCTGCAGGCCCGGTCGGTGCTGGCCGACGCGATCGCCAGCGCCCTATATGTCGGGAACTACCGCTTCGCCGTCGAGGGAACGGACTATCTGGCAGCCGAGACGGCCGCATCACCGCTGCAGCACTATTGGTCGCTCGGTGTGGAGGAGCAGTTCTACCTGTTGTGGCCGGCACTGATCCTGGGCACGGCCTGGCTGCTGACCCGCCGCGGCCGTGGCACCCGGTCGGCCGTGCCGTACGCGGGCGTGCTGGCGGTGGTGGCCGGTGCCTCCCTGCTGCTCGCGCTGTCCTGGACCGAGACCATGCCGCCCTGGGCGTTCTTCTCCCTGCCGACCCGCGCCTGGGAGTTGGCCGCCGGCGGGCTGATCGCGTTGACGGCCACGCACTGGCGCAACCTGCCACCGGTCTGCGCGGCCCTGGTGGGCTGGGGTGGGCTGGCACTGATCCTGGCCACCTGCACGCAGCTCGGCACCGCCACGCCGTATCCCGGCTCGGCCGCGCTGCTTCCCGTGATGGGGACCGCCCTGGTGATCGGGGCCGGTTGCGCGATACCCGATCTGGGTGTCGGACGCTTGCTGTCGAAACCGGTGATGCGCGGCATCGGCCGGCTCTCGTATTCGTGGTACCTGTGGCACTGGCCGGTATTGCTGTTGGCGCCCGCACTGTTCGGCCACGCCCTGGGGTTGGCGGGTCGGCTGGCGACGATGGTGATATCGCTGGGCCTGGCGATCCTGACCTTGCATCTGGTCGAGAATCCGGCCCGGTTCGCCACCGCGCTGCGCGGCTCATCGTGGCGCAGCCTGGCCGTCGGTGCGACGGCCACCGGGGTGGCCGTCTGCGCGGGGCTGGTGCTGTTGGCGGTGCGTCCCGTCCCGACGGGCTCCGGACCGGCAGCGGTTCCGGTCGCCGTCATCGGGCCGACCCCGGCTGCCGCTCCGACGCGGGCTGTGACGCCCGAACAACAGATACAGGCAGCCGTCGCCACCTCGGCTGGTCTGCGCGCGGTGCCGTCGAATCTGTCGCCGTCGCTGGGCAACATCACCAAACCCGAGGTGTTCGTCAACGGCTGCGTGCTGTCCTGGAAGGACGTCACCGTGCCGGACTGCGCGTCCGGCGACACCGCGTCGACCACCAAAGTCGCGCTGATCGGCGATTCCCACGCGGGGATGTGGCAACCGGCCCTGGAAACCGCCGCGCAGCAGCGGCATTGGCGGCTGGAGACCTTCGCGAAAGTCACCTGCCCACCGATGAAGCTCCCGATCCTCAGCCCCTACCTCGAGCGCGAGTTCACCGAATGCCAGCAGTGGCGGGCCGACGTGCTGACTCGGATCGCCGCGGAACGCCCGGCCCTGGTCGTGCTGGACATGGTGCGCCGCTATGGGGCCGACTTCGGGTTCGTCAGCTATGACCCGACCTGGCTGGACGCGTTGACACGACTGGTCTCGCAGTTGCGCGGCACCGGCGCGAGGGTGCTGGTTCTCGGCCCCGTGCCCGACCCGCACACGACCGTGCCGACCTGCTTGTCGGCCCATATGGACGACGCTTCAGCGTGTGCCCCCAACCGCTCGATTGCCGTGAACGACAACGGCATTACTGCGGAAGCTGCGGCGGTGCAGGCGGGCGGTGGACGGTACGCGCGGCTGGACCAGTACTTCTGCACCGATCAACGTTGTCCGGTGATCGTCGGCAACACCCTGGTGTTCCGCGACGACAACCACATCACAGCGGAGTACGCCCAACTGCTGGCCCCGGTGCTGACCCGCCTGACCGAAAGCGCGTTGGCACCCAACTAGAACCTGGCCACCCGCTCGGTGAACGCACCGTGGTAGCTCATCGGCAGGTGAAACGGCAGCCACGCCTCGGCGATCGGTCCGGCGTCGATGCGCGGAGCATCGAACACCATGAGCCGGCTGCGGTGTTGCGCCTCGTCGTAGCCCACGGTCAGCACCCAGCCGTCGCCCTCCTCGGTGCTGCCCGGGCGCGCCACGAAGATCGGCTCGACCAGCTTGTGGCCGGGCGGGCAATAGGTTTGCACGCTGCCGTCGGCGTGGTTGAAGCAGCCGATCCCCTCCCCGCCGCCCGCTCCGTCGCTGGGCACCGTCACGTAGGTCGCCGAGTGCGGTTGAGTGGAGCGACGCTGATCGATCTGCGGGAATTCGCAACCCAATTGGGCCAGTGGTTCGGCCAGGACCCGGTCGTCGCGGGTGATGCGGAAGCGGGTGAGCCGCACGGTATCCGGCACGTCCTCGGCCGGGACATCCTCGTACAGCCGCGCCATGTCGCTGCGGCTGTCCGCTCCCCAGGACTGCATCCCACCGAAGGTTTCGGGCGCGAAGCGGGGTAACTCGACCACCACGTCGGCACCGTCCTCATAGGCGTTGGCGTAGTGCCACATGTAGAACGGGTCGGTCTCGATCGTCCGGACCTTCCCGCCGTCGCGCGGAGCGAGGATGAAGTAGGACGGCGCATTCGGCTCGAACCGTATGGCATCCCAATAGGTTTGGCGTCCCAGCACGGCCCACGGGTTGATCCGGAGCGGGGAGAGCATGAAGATGGCGTAGCGCGGGGTCAGCGCCATGTCGTGCAGCAGCCCCATGCCGGGCAGCGGCACCGCACGGAGGTACCGGGTGTCCCCGCTGCTGTCGGTCTCGTAGAGCCGCAACCGGACCCGCGGGATCGCTTCGCCGGCGAGTTCCCGTAGGCGCCTGATCTTTTCGTCCCGGTTCGGCGCACTGCGGACGTGGCGCAGATCGAGACGCGGGAAGTACGGCTCGAACCCGAAGTTGAGCCGGGAATCCGTCGTCGCGTCATAGGTGTAGTGCGCCGAGTACGCGCCGATCGGTCCCTTGAGCACGCCGTCGAGGCTGCACATCCCGATGGTGTTGAGCGTGTCGAGATCCATGCCGTGCGGCCGCCCACCCTCCCACAGCGCGAGCAGTTGATCCCGGCTGATCATCACATTCGTGTTGGCGGTGTTGGCGGGCAGCCGAAAAGCGTTGGCCCGCACGCCTCCTGGGCGCTGCGAGGCGAAGCCGCGTTTCACCATGCGGCCGGCAGCCGTGGTGGTCAGGTAATGCTGAGTGCGGACGAAACGGTTCTTGAACCGCACACCATCGCCATTGATCGCGAACGCCACCACCATCCCGTCGACGTCGAACAGGCTGTCCACCCGTGACGCGCCGATGTTCCAGCGGCCCGATCCGTTGCGGTAGAGCGTTCCGGTCAATCCCGGCGGGAGCGTGCCGGTGATCTCCGTCAGCTTCAAGTCATATTCGCCGGGGACATCCTCCCAGTACCTCGAGGGACCGTCGACCTGTGGTGACGCGGGAGCAGCCATAAAAGACATGGTGTCTTTTATGGCTGGCCGCTGTCAATAGCCGAAACGTCGAAGGGACTGAACGGCAGGGCCGAGCCACCGTCCCAGCACAGCTTCGTCAGATGTTCGACAAGCTCGGCTCGCGGCATCGAGGACTCCCGGAGCCACCATTGCGCACTCACCATGGCCGACCCGATGATGGCTCGGGCCCACGGTGCCGCAGGCGCGGTGTCGGCACCACCGGCAGCCATCGACGCGGTCAACATGGCCTCGACGGCGGCCGCGAGCTCGTCGAAGATTCCCGGCATCTCGTCACCGCCGACAGCGTGCACACTCAGCGCCCGGTACAGATTCGGATCGTCCTGCATCCACCCGCACAGAACGTCGAAGAACAACGCCATGCGTTCGCGCAAGTTGGTGGAACCCGCTGCACGCCTGGTGATCTCGGCCAGCAGGCGGTGGGCCTGACGCTTGCCGAGTGCGGACAGGATCGCCGCCCGATTCGGGAACACCGCATAGACCGCCGACCGGACGAATCCGGCCTCTTTGGCCACCTCGGCGATCCCCACATCGGGTCCGTGGGTGCGGATTGCCCGTTCGGCAGCGTCGAGCAGATCCGCACGCCGTTGCTCGACATCGACACCAGGTCCGGCGGGTCGACCGCGCCCACGCCTTTCCGAAGTCACCCGTCAATCGTAGTTTCTGACGAGGCCGCCTCGAGGTTCTCCGCGCAGCGCAACAGCAACGACGCGAGTTCCCGTCGGGCTTTGCCAGGAATTCCGTCCAGCATGTCCTGCTCGACACGGAGCACCGCGGCGTGGGCTCCGCCGAGTCGACGCTTGCCTGCGGCGGTCAGCTGCAACGACCGAGCACGGCCCCGCTGCGATCCGGACGATTCCTCCACCAGGGCATCAGCGCGCAGCCCGCGCAGCACATCTTGCAGCGACTGACGCGTGACAAAGCACAGTCTGGCCAGCTCTGCTGCCGAGGCTTGAGGGTGGTCGGCCAGCGCCCGTAGGACGGTGTACTGCGCCATCGACAATCCAGTAGGTCGCAGTGCCGCATCGCAATTGCGGCGCAGGCTCTGCTGCACACGCTTGACTAGGTAGCCGGCGCCGGCTTCCACATTCGCGGCCATGACAGGAACCTTACATCAGTGCTACGGTTGACATGTAAGGAACCTGACATAGGAGGAATCGTGACGACCATTCAGGAAAACAGCCCCCACGCCACCCTCATCAACGTGTTCACCGTGGAGCCGCAACGCGCGGCCGACCTCGTCGAGCTGCTTCGACGGGCGACCGACGACGTGATGCGCCACGTGCCCGGATTCATCTCCGCCAACATTCATCTGAGCACCGACGGCACCCGCGTCGTCAACTACGGGCAGTGGCGCAGTGCCGAGGACTTCCACGCCATGCTCAGCGATCCCGTGGCACGGGAGCACATGGGGCGGTGCGCTGACATCGCGATCAGCTACGACCCCCACCTCTACACCGTCGAGTCGGTGCACCAGGCGAGTTAGGCATCAGGCGGCGTCCTTCTTCTCGGTCTTCTTCTCAGCCTTGGCGGGCTTCACCGAATCGCCGGCCTTCTTGACGTTCTCCTTCACGTCATTGACCGCCTTCTCAGCGCCCTTCTGGATGCCCTCGGCCGCGGACTTGATCTGCTTACGTCCCTCGTCAGCAAGCTTGTTCACGCGGTCCTGGGCGTCCTTGACCGCCTTGGCCGTCCGCTCACGCGCCTTCTCCGCCGAGGCCTTCGCCCGCTCGCCGGCTGCCGTGACTCTCTCGTGCACCTGTCCGCGTGCGTCATCAGCCGCGGCGGTGAGTTTCTTTGTCGCCCCTTCGATCGACGGCGATTCCTGCTCGACGATGGCCGTGTCCGCAGGCGCGGAGGTCTTCGCCATGAGCGAGTTGTCCGCGACCAGCGCTGTATTGCCCGGGGGATCAACAACCGGCGTGTTCGCCCCCGGGAGGTTGTACGACAGGTCGGCGATGAACCCGGTCACCTGTTCAACGGCGCTGGCGAGCCCGTTCGTCACCGGGCCGACCTGCTCGTTGAGCGCGTTGGTGATCGCTCCTCCGATCGGCGCAATCGCAAAGTTGAACACGGGCGTGAGAACGTCGGATACGGCGCCGCCGACGTCGGGTAGTCCGAGAAGCTCAGTGACACTGGTTAACTGGGTCGGCACAGCGGTAATCCCCAAGTTGAGCAGAGTCGCCGGAATGAGCCCGTCATCAGATTGCTGCAGCGGTGCAGTTCCGACCTGAAAATGCGGAGCCAACCCGACTGTGAACAGCGAAGGCAGCGTGAACCCGAACCCAGTGCTGCCCGCGTTGTAGGAGCCCAGCGAGTAGACGATAGGAATCGCCCCGAACGGTGTGACCAGGGTGCCGACCGTGGTCCCGCTGTTGACGTTGAATCCGTTGGTCCCGACATATGTCGCTTGGAGCAGATTCAAACTCGTGTAGCTGAGTCCCAATGCCGGGATTCCCGCCGTGAAGAGCGTGGTGCCACCCAAGGTGGAAAGCCCGGTCGCCGTGGGGAATACGGCTCCTGGTGTGGTCACCATCCCCATGGAGAACAACCCGAACGGCAACGTGCCACCCTGCGCAAAGATGGGGATGGCCACGACGGTGTCCGTGTCGGCACCGACACCGAGGATGTCGAACGGGCCGACCACGAGCGTCGGCATCGTCGCCAGCCAGCCGTACTCGGCACCAAGAAGCTTGTAGTTGCCGGACCCACCCGGGACCCACGCGGTCACGGACGGGGTTTCGATGGCGTCCAGTGGATCGAGCAAACCTGCAGCCGTGTTGATGAGATTCTCAACCGATATTGGGCCGATGCCCACATCTGGAATATCCAGGCCGTCAACGATCCCGGTAACCAGGTCTCCCACCGTCAAGCTGGGCAACTGCGCGAAGATGTTGGTGATGTTGGTCTGGCCGCTTCCCCCGAGAATCGGCCAGGCGAACCCTGATTCGTGGGTGGTTTCGCTCACCACCAGGCCGTCGATCAACGAGTCGAGCGTGGGTATGCCACCGATCAAGGGCAAGTTAAGGCCTTGGAGGGTGGCGTTCAAGCCGTTCAGATAATCGATGAACGTCGCAACCGGAATCAGCGGGCCCAACGCAGCCAGCGTCGAGGCCAGTACTCCCGCGGCAGGAGCCAGCCCCGGAACCAGACCTGCCAGGATCGCCGTGTCGGCATCCGCTGGCAGTCCGGGGATGCCGTCCAAATTCAAGCTGGTGAGACCGGTGACGAGGTCACCCAGAACACCAAGCAGGCCAGCGATGGACGTGAGGTCCTGTTGCTCGGTGCCCGCGAAGAACGTCGGCAACAACCCGCCCGGGACCGCGTTGGCGACGGGGTTCCACACATTCGCCGCGGCATTACCGAAGTTCCCCGCTGCGAACAGAATGTTGTTCAGGCTGTTCGATGAGTCGGTGATGAGCTTCGTGTAGTCGGGGCCCGTCGCCGCGCTCAGCCAAAAGTCCCGCTGGACCGCTGCGGCCTGAGCCGGCGGCGGAGCAACGCCCACCGTAAGCGCGGTAACTGTTGCGGTTGCCGCTCCGAGGGTCGCAACCCTCTTGACGCGCCTCCGCTGCCTACGGTGCTTGACTGCCATCTGACCAGTCCTTTCGGCCGGTTTCTCAGGTTGATCTCAGGCAACGTAGCACCTTTGTGACCTTCATCACTGCATTGCTGAAAATATTTCGCTATTCGCCTTCGCAATTTGTCGCAAACTAGTTGAAACTGACCTAACCAGCGTTGTGCTGGACAGAATCATATTGGCGCTTGCAACAGGCAAGTGCCCGCTTTGTTGCGGCCTACCCGTTGCCATGTTGCTGAACAGTCCTGGATGCAGGCCTTGCCGTGTCAAACGCCAGCCGATCTGTCAACTGATTCTGAAAGACACCTAAACGGCCACAACCTGCACCAGCAGGTACGAACACAGGGCTGCCTGCGGTGCGAACTACTCGATCCGTAGTTTGCTAGCGCTTGCCAGGACTCGCCTGGCGGCCGCCTCGGCCTGGCCCGCATAACCGCCGCCGAACAGCGCCACGTGAGCAAGCAGCGGATAGAGCTGGTGCAGATCGACCCGATCGCGCCACCCGTCGCTCAGCGGTCGCACCGACTGGTACGCCGCCAACACATCATCGAGGAACGGAAAGCCGAACAGCGCCAGCATCGCCAAATCGGTCTCGCGATGGCCGCCATGTGCGGCGGGGTCGATGAGCACCGCGCCGTCGGCGGTCCACATCACGTTGCCGCTCCAGAGGTCGCCGTGCAGTCTGGCCGGCCCGTCGTCGTCATCGAACAAGCCTGTGCGGCAGAGGTCGGCCACCGCCCCGATAGCGTCGCGCGCCGCCGCGCTGAGCCGACCGGCCGCCAGCTGCACCATCGGACACAACCGCTCATCGGCATAGAAAGTGCCCCAGGAATCGTGGTGGCCCAACGACATTGGTAACGGCTGTGACATCGGGCCGAAGAACCCGACCCCGTCATGACCGTCCGGCCCGGCCCCGTAGGCCGATGCACCCGCATCGTGGGTGTGGGCCAGCTGCTCACCGAATCTTCGAGCGGCCTGCGCCGACGCCGATAACGGGCGCAGGCGCTGCAACGTCAATGAGGTTGCGTCGTAATCGATTACCGCAACACACGGCACACCACCCTCGACGGCCAGCCAGTTGAGTCCGGCCGCCTCCGCAGCGAAGAACCCGGCCGGCGCCAACGAGTTGCGCTTGACGAAGACGTCAGCCCGATTCGCGGCCATGGCCATATGGGTGAGGCTACTGCGGCACCCCGTGCTATGCGGCTTTCGGTGGTGGTTGGGGTTGGAAGGGTGGGTACCACCACCAGTGGGCTCGTTCGCCGGTGGGTCCGGGGC
>MSTD01000065.1 GCA_001942045.1 Mycolicibacterium porcinum | reverse complement strand
CGATGTCGCTGCGGGCGATCGGGGCGTCACAGCCGGGGAAGCGGCAGGTCAGATCCCGCCAGCGGATGAACTGCGACAGTGCCACGGACGGGCGATATCCCGGCTCGGAGCCCTCAGGGGCGGCGGGGGCGCTGGGTTGAGCAGACCCGTCGGATTCGCCCGGCTCAGATAAGTCAGCCGACTCGCCGGGTTCAGCCGCTTCGCCGGGTTCGGTTGGCGCGCTGGTCTCTGTCGGCACGCTGGAGTCGGTCGCCCCAGGCGGTTCAGGCTCTTCGCTGGCCGTGTCGGGATCGGTCGGCGCGCTGGATGCGCTCGGCACCCGCACCGGCTTGATCTTGGCCGAGGCCGCGAGGTCGCGCACACGCTCGGCGGGCACGATCCCATACCCGGGCAGATACCCCGGAGCATTCGACGTGCCATCGAGGGTGGCGTGTTCGGCCAACACATGTACCACCGCCGCATCAGCCGCGGCCCGCTTCTGCGCCGCCGGGCAGTCGTCGCGGCCGCACCGGCAGGCCAGTTGGCCCTCCAACCGTGCCAACGGTCCGATCGCATCCGAGCGTCGCCGCTCCCGGCTGCGTGGATCGTGCTCGCACACCGTGTCGGCCAAGGCGTCCAGGCGTTGATCGAGCGCCGCGCCGTCCTCGGCGTCCACGTTGGCCACGATGATGGCCTGCCCGGGGCTGCCCGGTTCGATCTGCACGAACCGGTCCTGCGCCAGATCCGGCGGGATCCGCACCCCGTCGGGATCCAGTGTGGCGATCCGGTGGTCGATGCGTTCGCGCAGTTGTTTTTCCGACAACCGCATCCACTGCGGCGCCCGCGCGGCGAGTTCGGCATCCAGCACGGCCCACACCGAGGGGTCGGTGGTCTCGGTGCGGGCGATGATCATCCGCACGATCCGGTAGTCGATGTCGCCGACGGCGAACCGCGCCGCCACCAACGGGAGTTTGTCGCGCAACACCCGGGCCTGATGGACCTGGGTGCCGCCGCGGCCCCGGCTGATCCGCATCGCCGCCGACACCTCCGCTGTGACTTCTTCGTAGGTCGGTGCGCCAGTAAATGCTGTCGGCCAGTTCTTGTTCACGCAGGCGGTCCAACATCCCGATCGCGGCCAGCCGGGCCGCGATCGCCATCGACTCGGCCCGCGTGGCAGCGCTGACCTGATCGATCAACTCCACATCGGACAATCCGTCGAACATGTGTTCGAGTATACCGCGACAGGGCGACAAGTGCGCGAGAATCGGGCGAGATCAAGGCAGTGCCAAGGCCAGCGCCGTGTGCCCTTCAAAGCCGAGTCGAGTTGCCATGTCCCGGTACTGGTCACGGAAGTCGTGGTAGCTCGCGTCGTCCCCCTTTGCGCGGGCGATGAGTGCGCGTACCCGCAGAAGCATGATGTCGCGGATGATCAACCCATCTTCGGCTGGCGTCGCTGCCAGTCTGGCGATCGCCGCCTCGGCCTCGGCCACGTCGCCCTCGGCCCCGCGGTCCAGCAGGGCTTCGGCGAGGATTCCGGTCGCCAGGATGTTGTACGGAAGCTGCCCGCTGTGAAAGAGGTCATCGATCGCCTCGCGCAGCACCCGGATGGCTCCGGCCCGGTCGCCGCGCTTGGCCCGCTCGCGCGCGGTGTACACATCGATACCGACAAGCTCGGACATGTAGAAGCGCCCGCTGACGCACATCTGCCGAACCTGGCCGAGAATCGCCAGCCCGCGCTCGCGGTCGGCAGGCGAATCTCGGTTCAGCAAGGCGTATCCCATGGTCACCCGGGCCAGGCCGAGAGCGATGTCGTCGCCGGCCCCCTCGGTGATCTGCAGCGCCTCGTCGATGTCGCGCAGTGCTTCGTCGCTGGCGAGCAGTACGCCGCACGACACCGTGGTGAAGTAGGTCCAGGTGATGACGAGAGCGTGGGTGAATCTGTCGGTGTTGCGAGCCATGGCAAGTGCGTGATCGAGGTCTGCGCGCCAACCATCAAGGCCCAGAGCCCATTTGGCGATACTGCGTGCCGCGTAGGCTGCCGCGAGCGGCGAGCCGATGATGAAGTTGCCCTTGGTGGTGTCGCCGTCGGCCAAGTCGATCGCCATCTGCGACCAGCGCAGGACCTCGCCCATCTCACCGCTCTCGATCTTGAGCGAGATCGGTGTCGCCGAAAGGCCGACCGTCAGCGCCGGGTCTCCGATGGACTCGATCAGGGTCATGTGCTCGGACACCTGCCGTGACGCGTCGCGCACCCGGCCCTGAAGCATCAGTTCGCCCGTCAACCCGGCCATGCCGATGGCCAGTGAGGCTTTGTCTCCGGCCGCCTCGCACAGCTCCTGCAGTTCCTCGAACCGGGCGCCGGAGACACTTACCTTGCTGCGGAAGCCATTGCCGCACACCAGAGTGCGCGGGGCTATCCGCATCGCGGGCCGGCTGGGGTCGTCGGCAGGCAACAAGTCGGCGATCTGGCGGGCGCGTTCCCAACACATCTGGGCTGCGGCGGTGTCACGGTTGTTGGCCCACGCTCCGGCGCGCATGTGCCAGGCGTATGCCGCGTGCAGGTCGCCGGCGGCTTCCAGGTGTTCGGCGATCAATGCCGCGTTCTCGTCGGCCAGTTCGGGTTCACGCTCGGCAATAGTGTCGGCGAGGCGTCGATGTAGTTCGGCACGATCAGATTTCAGCTGTGATTCGTAGGCGACGGTGCGCACCATCGGGTGGTGGAACGCGAACTCCGCGTGCGGGGTGTACTGCACCTGGTCGATCAACTCGGCTTCGATCAGATCCTCGAACACCGGCTCGGTGTCCAGACAGGCGAGTAGGCCCTCGCTGAACCGGGATCCGATGACCGCAGCGGCGCTCAGCGTTCGCTTGGCCACCGGATCCAGCCGGTCGATCCGTGCGGCGATGGTGGCCTGGAGGGTGGCCGGCACGCTCACCCGGCCATGCCCCTCGCACAGCACGTAGGCGCCGCGTTCGCCGCGGAGCAAGCCCCGCTCGGCCAGGTCCCGCACGATCTCGAGGGCGAAGAACGGGTTTCCGGCAGCTCTCCCGGAGATCGTTTCGGTCAGGTCCGCGACACCGTCACCGGTACCCAGCAGCTCATTGATCAACGCTGAGGTTTCCGAATCATCCAGTGGTGCAAGGACTATCGTTTGCGCACCGTGGACGTGGCTCAATGCGCCGTGGTACTCGGGGCGGTAGGTGATCAGCACGAGGGACGGAGTCTGCGGCGTCACCGTCAGGAAGTCCGACAACATCGATTCGCTCACGCTGTCGATCCAGTGGGCATCCTCGACGACATAGACCGACGGGGTGTGCCGCGCCAGCGACGCCGCATTGACCAGGGTGGTGAGCCGGCGCCGCCGAGCATCCGGGTCGATCACCGGCAGGACGACGTCAGGGTCGCCGATACCGAGTAGGTCGTCGAGCAGCTCAAGGTTCTCCGTGCTGTCGTCGGGAACCTGGGTCCGAAGCTTCGCCCGGGCCGCCTCACGATCCAGTTCCGCCACACCGAACCCGGCCCGCAACAGGCCGGCGATGGCGTGAAACGGGATCTCTGTGGTGTGGGACTCGCAGAAGGTGGAGTGCACGGGTACGCCGCGGCTGGCGGCCTTCGCCGCGAGTTCGCTGACCAGCCGGCTCTTGCCGATACCGGGCCCGCCGACGAGCAGGACGATGCTGCCGTGCCCCTGGATCGAGCGCTCCAGGATGCCCTCGATGGCGGACAACTCCCAGCCTCGGCCGACCAGGGTCGATTCGCCGACGCTGAGCAGGTTGTGGGTGGAATTGAGCGCGAGCAGGCGGCGCGCGCGGATCGGGTGATCGGCACCTTTGACCTGCACCATCTCTGGCTCACCCAGCAGCATGGTGTCTTCGACGAGGTGTGCGGTCGACTCGGTGAGCATCACCCCGCCGGACGGGGCGACCGATTCCATCCGCTGGGCCATGCCCACGTGCTCGCCGATCGCGGTGTAGCTCATCGTGTCGGTTCCGACCTCGCCGGTGATGACCTGGCCGGAGCTCAGTCCGATGCGCACCCGTAGGTCGAGGCCGTCGCGAACCTTTACCTGCGCCGCCAGCAGTGCGGTCTGCTGCTGGATCTCGAGAGCTGCCATGCAGGACCGAAAAGCGTGGTCTTCCAACGCGACCGGTGCGCCGAAGATGGCCATGATGCCGTCACCGGTGAATTTGTCGACGGTGCCGCCGTAGCGGCGGACCACGGCGGCCGACTGGTTGAACAGGTCGCTCATGATTTCGCGGAGTCGTTCGGCGCCCAACGTCGCTGCGATGTCCATGGACCGCACGACGTCGGCGAACAAGACGGTGACTTGCTTGTACTCGGCGCCAGGTGTGGAGGTGACGGGCGCTCCGCACGCGTCGCAGTACCGGGCGCCTGCCCGAGGCTCGGTGCCACACGCGCGGCACGTCGCAGTTTCCGTCATTCGAAGCCCCCGCCATCGGAGAACCTGCTGCAATGAGAATAGAACGCAGCAACGCCGCGGGGGCGGGGATGCCACACTGGCACTATGGGCCTTTTCCGCCGCAACGATGAGTCGAGCAACGACCTGCGCCGACGCCTAGCGGAGCTTGAGCGACGGATCGCGGCCCTGGAACGGGCGGCCGCGGCCGCGGGGCACCCGGTGTCGGTGCCGCCGCCGGCTCACCCCAGCGAGATGATGGCCAGTCAGATGGTCCGCCAGTTGGCGCTGCAAGGGCAGAAGATCGCGGCCATCAAGCTATTGCGCGACGAAACCGGGCTGCGGCTCAAGGAAGCCAAGGACATCGTCGACCGGCTGGCTTGACCGAACCTACCCGCCCAGAGCGGCTCTCCACGCGTCCAGTTTCGCCGCGAATGCCATCGTCTGTGCCGGGCTGCTCGACGGCACCCGGACACTGGGAAGTGGGAGGTGGCCGACGAGGAGTCGATAGTTCGCCTCGGCAGCGGCCCCGTTGAACACCACGCGGTCAAGAGTGGGATGTTCGCTGAAGAAGGCATCAAAGTCGTTGGGCACCATGCTGTCACGCTCCACGGCCGAGTCGAGGCTGCCCACCCGCCGGCAGGATCGCAGCACGTCCCACACCGCGACGTGGTGTGCGCACAGCGTGGCCACTCGCTCCGGATAGGGCGCATCGGCGGTGAATGCGAAGAGAGTGCCGGTGATCCGCCAGAACGCGTTGCGCGGATTGCCGTAGTACTGGCCCGAGGACAGGGACATCGCACTGGGCATATTGCCCAAGATGAGTATGCGCGGTGCCGAGCCGACGATCGGGTCCAGCCCGTGTAACAGCTCGGTCATGGGGTGGCCAGCAGTTCGGACACCGTGACGAATCGATAACCGGCTGAGCGTAATTCGTTGACGATGCGGGGAACCGCAGCCCGGGAGGCGTCGCGGCTGTCGTACATCGCATGCAGCAGGATGATCGACCCCGGCCGCACCCGCGAGACGGTCTCGGCCACGATGGCGTCGACGTTCACCCCGCTGGCGGAATCGGGTTCGACGTCCCAGGTGACCATGGTCCGATCATGCGCGGCCAGGTACCGCGGCAGGGCCCAGAGCTTCTTGCCGTAGGGCGGGCGGAAGGTGATCTGGCCCTGGTAACCCGTTGCCCGGATCGCGGAATCGGTCCGCTCGATCTCGGCGGCCACGGTGCCCGGTGACATCAGCACCATTCGTCGATGCGAGTAGCTGTGATTGCCGATCTCGTGGCCGGCGGCGGCGATCGCGGCACCGTACTGCGGCGCGGCGGTCAGGTCGGTGCCGGTGAGGTACAACGTGGCCCGAACATCTGCGTCGTCGAGCATCCGCAGCACTTCCGCGGTATAGCTGGTCGGGCCGTCGTCAAACGTCAGGGCGACCACTTTGGCCGAGGTTTCGACCCGGTGCACCAGGTGTCCGGTGAGGGCGAAGCTGCGTGAGTTCATCACCCGATACCCGACGGCGAGCACGGTCACCGCCACCACGAGCAGGACAGTCAGGCTCCACATCCATCGGCGCACCATTGCTGTATACCAAGACCCGATACCAAGACCGCACACACGCGGGCGCCCCGAACGGTGTGGGGGTTATGTCACGTTCGGGGCGCCATGTCGTCGGTCTGTCAGCTCAGGTGATGGACCTCCTGCAGTCCGTACACCGGCGTTGCCAGGCCTTCATAACGGGCCTTGAGCTGCAACGCCAGATACAGCGAATAGTGCCGGGATTGGTGCAGATTGCCGCCGTGCAGCCACAGGTTGGGCTGCTGGGTGGGCTTCCACATGTTGCGTTGTTCGCCTTCCCACGGCCCGGGGTCCTTGGTGGTGCCCGAGCCCAGGCCCCACACCTTTCCGATCCGGTCGGCGACTTCCTGGCTGATCAGGTCGGCCGCCCAGCCGTTCATGGACCCGAACCCGGTCGCGTACACGACCACATCGGCGGGCAGTTCGGTGCCGTCGGCCAGGATCACGGAGTCCTCGGTCAGCCGGTCCACCTCGCCGTGCGCGAGTTTGATGCTGCCGTCGGCGACCAACTCACAAGCGCCGACGTCGATGTAGTAGCCGGAGCCGCGCCGCAGATACTTCATGAACAGGCCGGAGTCGTCGTCCCCGAAGTCCAGTTCGAATCCGGCGGCTTCCAGTCGTTCGTAGAAGTCCTTGTCGCGCTGGCGGATCGCGTCGTAGATGGGCCGCTGGAAGTCGGCCATGATGCGATAGGGCAGGGACGCGAACGTCAGGTCGGCCTTCTCGGTGGTCATTCCGGCCGCGACCGCCCGCTCCGAGTACAGGTCGCCGAGGCCCAGCTCCATCAGCGATTCCGATTTCACGATGTGCGTCGAAGAGCGCTGCACCATGGTGACGTCGACGTAGTTCTCGTACAACGCTTTACAGATGTCGTGGGCGGAGTTGTTGGAGCCGATCACGACGACGCGCTTCCCCAGGTACTGGTCCGGGCCGGGGTGGTGGCTGGAGTGGTGTTGTTCGCCGCGGAAGATGTCCTGACCGGGCAGGGTCGGGATGCTGGGCTTGCCCGACATCCCCGTCGCCAGCACCAGCTGGGCCGGCCGCAGCGTCACGGGCTCGCCGTTGCGGTTCACCTCGACGGTCCACCGCTGTTCGTCTTCGTCGTAGGACGCCGACAGACAGGTGGTCGAGCTCCAGTACGGCACTTCCATGACCCGGGTATAGAACTCAAGCCAGTCGCCGATCTTGTCCTTCGGTGCGAACACCGGCCAGTTGGCGGGGAACGGCAGATAGGGCAGGTGGTCGTACCACACCGGATCGTGCAGGCACAGGGACTTGTAGCGCTTGCGCCACTGGTCACCTGGCCGTTCGTGTTGGTCGACGACGATGGCGGGCACGCCGAGCTGGCGCAGCCGGGCGCCCAGAGCAATACCGCCCTGGCCACCGCCGATCACCACGATGTAGGGCTGCTCGGTGTAGCCCAGGGTCAGGTCCTCGTCGAGGCGCTTCTCGGCCCACGATCGCCGGTCGGGGTCGGACCCGTGCACCGCACCCAGCGGCCGGTTCGCGCCCTTGCGCTCTTCGTGACCCTTGAGTTCCTGCAGTGTGGTCAGCAGGGTCCAGCCGAGTTCGTCGCGCAGCCGCAGATGTCCCTTGCCGCGGCCGACAGCGGTCTCGAATTCGATGAACGCCGAGGTGACGACGTGTTCTCCGTCGAATTCCTCGGTCGGGGCCTCGGCGGTCCGGAACCCGGACGGGTCGGTGTCGTTCAACCGGGCGGTCAGCATGTCGGCGATCCCGTCGTGGCCCTCGACGGTCTTGAGGTTCCAGGTGAAGGCGACCAGGTCACGCCAGAAGCTGTCGGTGGCGAACTTTCCGACGACGCGCTCGATGTCTCGCTCGGCCAGTGCGGATTCGAAATCAGCCAGCCAGGCGTCAACTCGTTCCTGTGGTGACAGTGTGGCCAGCGGTGCGGCGGTGGTCTGAGTCATGTGGCCCAGCCCACACCGCGGTCAACCCCGCAACAAGGGTTGCACGGGGTTGCAACGTGACCGGCGTTTGAGACCGCAACGTCTTGCAACTCTTACGGCGCACCGCGCGGGTCGCCTAGAACGGCCCTATGAGAGCAGCCGTGTACTACGGACCGAACAAGGTCGAAGTCGCCGACGTCCCCGAACCCGACCCCGCCCCCGGAACCGTCAAACTGAAGGTGGGTTTCAACGGAATCTGCGGCACTGACCTGCACGAATACTATGCGGGACCGATCTTCGTACCGACCGAGCCGCACCCCTTGACCGGCCGGCAGCTGCCGCTCACTATGGGGCACGAGTTCTCCGGAACCATCACCGAGGTGGGTGCGGGCGTCACCGATTTCGCCCCGGGCGATCGGGTTGCGGTCGAGCCGATTTACCGATGCGGCACGTGCGCGCCGTGCCGCGCCGGCACCTACAACATCTGTCAGCAGATCGGTTTCCACGGCTTGATGTCCGACGGCGGGATGGCCGAGTACACGGTGGTCCCGACGGACATGCTGCACCGGCTTCCCGACAACGTCTCCCTCGAACTCGGCGCGCTGGTCGAACCGATGTCGGTGGCCTACCACGCCGCGACGCTCGGCGAGGTCGGTCCGCTGCACACCGCGGTGATCTTCGGCGCCGGACCGATCGGCATCGGCCTGTGGTTCGCGTTGCGCGGCAAGGGGCTCGACGATGTGTTCGTCGTGGAACCCTCGCCCACTCGGCGCACCGCGATCGAGACGCTCGGCGCCAAGACCCTGGATCCGACCACCACCGATGTGCCGGCGTTCATCGGCGATCACACCGACGGCCGCGGCGCCGATGCGGCATTCGACGCCGCCGGTGTGGCTCCCGCGATCGCGGCGGCCACCGCGTGCGTGGGCGCGCGCAAACCCACGGTCAGCGTCGCGATCTACGAGAAGCCGCTGCCGACACCGTTGCTCAATCTGGTGATGAACGAATCCAGGATCCAGGGCTCGCTGTGCTACACCTCGGCGGACTTCGAGGCGGTCATTGATCTGATGGCGCAAGGGGTGTACGACACGAGGGGATGGGTCACACCCATCGCGATCGAGGACGTGATCGACGAAGGATTCGAGGCCCTGCACGCAGGCAAGAAGATGAAGGTGCTGGTTGACCCGAGCGGAGGCGCATCGTGACACTGCAAGGCAAGGCAGCGCTGGTCACCGGCGCGGGTCGTGGAATCGGGCGGGGCATCGCGCTGCGGTTGGCGCGAGAGGGTGCCGAGGTCGCACTGGTGGACGTGGTACCGGACGGCATCGATGCGGTGGCCGAGGAGATCGCCGAAATCGGGTCGAAAACAACGACTTTCGTATGCGACGTGAGCGACCGTGATTCGGTGTATGCGGCGGTGGAGCATGCCGCCGCGGCCCTCGGCGGGTTCGACATCATGGTCAACAACGCCGGAGTGGCCCTCGTCGGGCCGATCGCCGAAGTGACGCCGGACGATGTCGCCCGGGTGTGGTCGATCAACGTCGACGGTGTGCTGTGGGGAATCCAAGCGGCCGCGGCCAAGTTCATCGAACTGGGCCGGCCCGGCAAGATCATCAACGCCTCCTCGATCGCCGGCCACGACGGCTTCGCCATGCTCGGGGTGTACAGCGCCACCAAGTTCGCGGTGCGTGGGCTGACCCAAGCCGCGGCCAAGGAGTATGCGTCGGCGGGGATCACCGTCAACGCCTACTGTCCCGGCATCGTCGGCACCGATATGTGGGTGGAGATCGACAAGCGGTTCGCCGAATTGACCGGCGCCGCTGAAGGCGAGACATTCCAGAAATACGCGGGCGGTATCGCGTTGGGGCGACCGGAAACGCCCGAGGACGTGGCCGGATTCGTCGCCTATCTGGCCGGACCGGATGCCGACTACATGACTGGTCAGGCCGGTCTGATCGATGGAGGGCTGGTCTATCGGTAACCCGCGATTGGCGCCCAGGTGTGATGTGGAGCACAATCGGCGGTGATGGCCGGTTCATCGGTACCTGAGCCCGCGGTATCCCCAGGTGAGGATCCGCGGCAGTACGCCATGCTCTTGTCCGCGGTCTACGACGCCACCATGTCCGGTGACCGTGCCCCCGCGCGCCCCCGCGCGGTCATCGAAGACTCCTGGAACAGGTTGCGGGCCAAGGGGATAAACCCGGACCGTCACATCCCGCCACAGGTCGAGACGACTGGGCTGGACCTGCTGCGCCAGCAGTCCGGGCTCATCGCGGTGCTCGACGACGTGTCGCGCGGGCTGGATTCGGTGATCGAAGAGGGCGACAACATCCTGGTGGTCGCCGATGCCCGGGGCCGGGTGCTGTGGCGTTCGGGCTCACCGCGGGTGCTCAATCTCGCCGACCGCCTGGGTTTCGTCGAGGGCGCGACGTGGAGCGAGAACGCGGTCGGCACCAACGGGATCGGCACCGCGCTGGCTTCGCATCGTGCGGTGCAGATCTTCTCGGCCGAACATTTCCTGCGCAGCCACCATCCGTGGACGTGTGCCGGTGCGCCGATCAAGGATCCCCGTACCGGTCAGGTGATCGGCATCGTGGACGTGTCCGGCCCGGCCTCCACCGTGCATCCGACGACGGTTGCCCTGGTGGATCTGGTGGCGCGGCTCGCGGAATCGCAACTGCGCGAGGCGCATGACCGGACATTGAACCGACTGCGCGCCGTGGCGGCACCCATTCTGGCCAGGGTGGGCAGCCCGGCGCTGGCTGTCGATGCCGAGGGCTGGGTCGCGGCGGTGGACTCCTTGCCGTTGCACAACCGGATCTTGTTGCCCGAGAGCGGGTTACCCGGCCGCGTGTGGATCCCGCCGTTGGGCATGTGCGATGTCGAGGCGCTGCCGGGCGGGTGGCTGGTCCGGGTTGCCGACGATGCGGAACCCAGTGCGGCGCCGTCCCGGGTCATCCTGGACCTGAGTGACGGCGAACCGTCGCTGGAGATGGCCGGCCAGTTCGGCAGTTGGCGGCGCAGCATCTCCAGCCGCCACGCCGAGATCCTGTTGGTCCTGGCCACCAGCCAGCAGGGCCGGACGGCGCCGGAGCTGGCGGAGGATCTCTACGGCGATCGGTCCCGGGTGGTGACGGTGCGCGCCGAGATGTCGCGGCTGCGTAAGCAGTTCGGCGGACTTGTGGCCGGCAAGCCGTACCGCTTCGGGGATTCGGTGGTGGTGGACGTGCGCTACCCCCAGGACATGTCGTCATTGCTGGCCGCTTCGACAGCTCCCGCCGTTCATGCCGCCCGTGGGTATACCTTGACCTGATGGTGGCTGACTCCACTCTCCTTGACGGGCTCGACGGCGAAGCCGCTACTCAGCGAGCCGAGCTGGTGGAATGGCTGCTGTCCCGCGGGATCACCGCCGACCAGATCCGCCAAGCCGTCACCCCGATGTTGCTGGCGTCGCGCCGGGTGGCCGGGGACGACGGCACGTACGTCTCCACCCGCGAGATCAGTGAGCAGACCGGACTGGACGTCGCGCTGGTGCAGCGTCTGCAGCGAGCGATGGGGTTGGCGACCGTCGAGGACCCCGACGCGGCAGTGCTGCTGCGGGCGGATGCCGAGGCGGTCGGTTTCGCTGAACGGTTCCTGGAGCTGGGTATCGATCCGGATCAGGTCGTGTTGATCACCCGGGTGCTGTCCGAGGGTCTCGGCCGCGCCGCCGAGGTGATGCGTTACGCGGCGTTGGCGGCGGTGTTGACGCCCGGCGCAACGGAATTGGAGACAGCCAAGGCCAGTGAGGCGCTGGTGGCCGAGGCCGCTCCGCTGATCGGGCCGATGATCCGGGACATGCTGTTCGTGCAACTGCGCCATGCGATGGAGACCGAGGCGGTCAGCGCCTCCGAACGGGCTGAGGGCGTTCTGTTGCCAGGTGCCCGGTTGGTCACCATCGCATTCGCCGACATCGTCGGATTCACCCGGCTCGGCGAGGTCGTGCAGCCCGAAGACCTTGAGCGGCTGGCGAATCGGCTGGCCGACGCGGCACGTGAGGTGGCCGTCGGCCCGGTGCGGCTGATCAAGACCATCGGCGATGCGGTGATGTTCGTCAGCGCCGATCCGGTGGCGTTGCTCGAGGCGGCGTGCGAGTTGGTGGCCGCCACCGAAACCCACGAGGATTTCCCGCGGTTGCGGGTCGGGTTGGCGACCGGGCCCGCAGTGAGCCGGGCCGGCGACTGGTTCGGTGGCTCGGTGAATCTGGCGAGCCGGGTCACCGGTGCGGCGCGGCCGGGGACCGTGTTGGTGGCCGAGTCCACTCGTGCGGCGGTCGCCGAGGCCGGCGGCGACGAGCGGTTCAGCTGGTCGTTCGCCGGGGCTCGTCACCTCAAGGGCGTCAAGAGTGACGTGAAGCTCTTCCGGGTCAGACCCGCATAGATCCGCAGGCCAATGCGCCGAGCTTTATCGAATCTTCATCGAACGACTAGGGCAGCCACATCGAGTCCCGGGACGCTGGAGTCATGACGAAACTGATGATGCTGAGTGCCGGCGCGGTGGTCGCGGCGGCCCTGGTGGCCGGTTGTAGCAACGACAAGGCCGACAGGACTGCCGACATGGAAATGACCAACAGCGCCACCACGTCCGCGGCGGCGAGCGCGCCGGTCACCAGTGAAGCTCACAACGATGCCGACGTGATGTTCGCCCATCACATGATTCCGCACCACCAGCAGGCGGTCGAGATGAGTGATGTCCTGCTGGCCAAGCCGGACATCGATCCGCGGGTCACCGAGATGGCCACCCAGATCAAGGGCGCTCAGGCCCCGGAGATCGAGCAGATGCAGGGCTGGCTGAAGCAGTGGGGCAATCCGCCGATGCCTTCGATGCCCCAGATGCCCCAGCAGGGCCACGGCGACATGGGGCACGGCAATATGCAGCGTGACATGGGTGATATGCCCGCCATGCAGGGCATGGTGTCGGAGACCGACATGACCGCGCTGCGCAACGCCCAGGGCGCCGATGCCGCGAAGCTGTACCTGACGCACATGATCGCCCACCACGAGGGCGCTATCACCATGGCTCAGGACGAGATCAAGGACGGTCAGTATCCCGCCGCGGTCGAGATGGCCCGCGCCATCGTGAAGACGCAGCAGGCGGAGATCGACACGATGCGGCAGATCCTGGGCTCGCTCTAACCGGTCGGCAGGATGATCGTGAAGGTGGTGCCTGCGCCCGAACTGGCCGCGCTGATGCGGCCGCGGTGGCCTTCGACCAGGGCCTTCACGATCGCCAGCCCGATGCCGGACCCGCCGTGGTCGCGGTCGCGCGCAGTGTCGGCCCGGTAGAACCGTTCGAAGACGTGGGGCAGGTGCTCGGCAGGGATGCCCTCGCCGGTATCGGTCACCGTCAGCGTGACGTTCCGGTCGGGGCCGTTGCTGGCGTCGATCGTCACGCGGCCCCCGGCCGGAGTGTGTCGCAGCGCGTTGTCGAGCAGGTTGCCGAGGATCTGGGCCAGCCGATGCGGATCGGCGGACAGCGAAGGCAGGTGCTCGTCCACGCGTTGATTCAGCGTCACGCCTTTGTCGTCGAACCGGTCCTGGGCCGCGGCGACCGCGGCGGCCACCACGGTGTCCATCGTCACCGGTACCGGGTTGATCGTGGCCGGGGTTTCCTCGGCCTTCGCGAGGGCACCGGCGTCGCCGGCGAACCGGACCAGCCGGTGGGTCTGCTGCCGCAGCATCGAGACCGTCTCGGGGTCAAGGGTTCTCACACCGTCCTCGATGGCCTCGAAGTACGCCTCCAGCACCGAAACCGGGGTGCGTATCTCATGGGCAAGATCGCTGAACAGCCTGCGGCGGCTGGCGTCCACGGCCTCCAGGCGTCCGGCCATCTGGTTGAAAGAATGTGCCAGGGAGTCGAATTCGTCGCCGAGATGTGCCGGCGGAACCCGCGAGTCGTAGTGGCCGTCGGCGATGGCGGTGGCGGCCTGCGACACCTGGGTCAGCGACTTCTGCAGACGCCGACCGAAGTACCAGGTGACGATCAGGGCCGCCAGTATCGCCACGCACGACGCCACCCCGATCGAGATCACCGTGGCGTAGACGTAGGCCTCCTCGGCATGCATCTGCTCAGCGGAGTCGCCGGATACTCCGGCGCGGTGCAGATGTTCACGGAACAGCGGCGGCCCGACCACGGTGGCCACCAGTCCGGTGGTGCCCGCACCGGCGACCAGTACCAGGGCCTGGGCGAACAGCAGGCGCGTGCGCAATCCGACACTCATCGCGGGTTTTCCTGCCCGGTACCCATGCGGTATCCAACTCCGCGCACCGTGATGACGTACAGCGGATCGGCGGGGTCGTCGCCGAGTTTGCGGCGGAGGTGACCGATATGGACATCGACGAGGTGTTCGTTGCCGACATAGGTGGTCTCCCAGACGGATTCGAGGATCTGTCGACGGCTGAGCGCCACCCCGGGGCGAGCCGACAGTGCGGCGAGCACGTCGAATTCGGTGCGGGTCAGCATGATCGGTTCGTCGTGGAGGAAGACTTGGCGGCCGTCGACATCGATGCGCAGCGCACCGAACACCCGGCCGTCGGTCGTGGTGGGGGAGGTGACGCGGGGCCGGCGCAGCATCGCCCGGATCCTGGCGACCAGTTCCCGTGGGCTGAAGGGTTTGGTCATGTAATCGTCGGCGCCCACCGACAGGCCGACAATGGTGTCCATCTCGGTGTCGCGTGCGGTCAGCATCACCACGTAGGCGTCGGAGAAGGTGCGCAGCGATCGGCAGACCTCGACACCGTCGATGCCGGGCAGGCCGAGGTCGAGGACGACGACGTCGGGGTCGACCTCGCGGGCCAACCGCAGGGCCTCGGATCCGTCGTGGGCGAGGGTGACCTCGAACTGTTCGCGGGTCAGGTAGCTGGCTATGACCTCGGCCAGCGGGGCTTCGTCGTCGACCACCAGGGCGCGGTAGCCACCCGGATTCTGCTCCATCAGCCCATAGTGCAGGAGTGGGACGGGGGACATAGGGATTTCATACCCTAGGGGGGTATAGTATGAGTCAACAACGAAGCTGATTTCAGGAGGAACCTGCATGAGTACCCAGACCGTCACCGTCACCGGCATGACCTGCGGGCATTGCGCCACGTCGGTGCGTGAGGAGGTGGGTGACCTTCCCGGCGTGCGCACGGTCGAGGTCGATCTGGCGACGGGGTTGGTGACCATCGACAGCGAGAACCAGCTCGATCCGTCCGCCATCAGCGCCGCGGTCGCCGAGGCCGGCTACGCCGTCGCGGGTTGAGCGGAGGTCGATCATGAGTGCGCCGCAGAAGCTCATCGGGTTCGTCGTCGGACTTGTGGTGGTGTTCGCCGTGTCCTTCGGAATCGGCGCTGCGGTCACTCCGGCGGGCATCCAACCCGAAGGTCATGACGCAGGCCATGTCGCGGACCACGGGGCGGGGTACACGCTGCAACTCGATGAGACCGCGGTGCCGCCCGGCGCCGCGGTACCCGTGCGGTTTCGCGTCGTCGACGGCTCCGGAGCCCCGGTGACCGAGTATGTCGAGAGCCACGAGAAGCTACTGCACCTGATCGTCGTGCGCCGCGACCTGGCCGAATACCAGCATGTGCATCCGGTGCTGGACGGGCAGGGCACGTGGAGCGTTCCATTGGATCTGACCAAACCCGGCGACTACCGGGTGTTCGCCGACTTCGTGCCTGCCGATGGCCGTCCGACCACGCTCGGTGCCGATATGACCGTCGGAGGGAAGTACCAGCCGCAGCCGCTGCCCGCGCCCACGACCACGGCCACCGTCGACGGCTACACCGTCACCCTCGCCGGGGTGGCCAAGGCCGGTCAACCTTCGGAGCTGACGCTGTCGGTCAGTCGGGACGGCAAGCCCGTCACCGACCTTCAGCCGTACTTGGGTGCTTACGGTCACCTGGTCGCAGTGCGCGCGTCCGATCTGGAGTACCTGCACGTCCATCCGATGAGCGACGCGGCCGACCCGGCCACCGCGTCGGGGCCTCAGATCGCTTTCCACACCACGCTTCCCAGTGCCGGCACGTACCGGCTGTTCCTGGACTTCAAGCACCGCGACGCGGTGCACACCGCCGAATTCACCGTCGAGGGGGCACCATGAGCACCGCTACCGGTCATGTCGTACTGGACATCGGCGGGATGACGTGTGCGTCGTGCGCCGGACGTATCGAGCGCAAACTCAACAAACTCGACGGCGTCACCGCGACGGTGAACTTCGCCACCGAGAAGGCCACCGTCGACGTCGCGGGCGAGGTGACACCCGAGCAGCTGATCGAGGCCGTCGAAACCGCGGGCTACACAGCGCAATTGCCCGTCGCCGAACCGGGCGAGAATCATGTCGAGGACGATCCGACCGCCGCGTTGCGCACCCGGCTGATCGTGTCCGCGGTGCTGACCGTCCCCGTCGTTGCCATGGCGATGGTGCCTGCGCTGCAGTTCACCAACTGGCAATGGCTCTCGCTGACCCTGGCCGCGCCGGTCGTTGTGTGGGGTGCGCTGCCGTTCCACCGCGCCGCGTGGACCAATCTGCGGCACGGTACCGCCACCATGGACACGCTCATCTCGATGGGCACCATCGCGGCGTTCGGCTGGTCGCTGTACGCGCTGTTCTGGGGTACCGCCGGGATGCCGGGAATGACGCATCCGTTCTCATTGTCGATCTCCCAATCCGACGGCACCGGCAACATCTACCTCGAAGTCGCCGCGGGCGTCACCACGTTCATCCTGGCCGGCCGGTATTTCGAGGCGAAGTCCAAACGGCGGGCCGGGGCGGCGCTGCGGGCGCTGCTTGAGCTCGGTGCTAAGGACGTCGCGGTACTGAGAAATGGTGCGGAACAACGCATTCCCATCGAATCACTCGCGGTGGGTGACGAGTTCGTGGTGCGGCCCGGGGAGAAGATCGCCACCGACGGCGAGGTGGTCGACGGCTCGTCCGCGGTGGATGCCTCGATGCTCACCGGCGAATCGGTTCCGGTGGAAGTGGCCCCGGGTGACCAGGTGGTCGGCGCCACGGTCAACGTCGGCGGCCGGCTCGTGGTGCGGGCCAAGCGAATCGGCTCGGACACTCAGCTGGCGCAGATGGCCCGGCTGGTCGAGGACGCACAATCCGGCAAGGCCCAGGCGCAGCGCCTGGCCGACAAGGTGTCCGCGGTCTTCGTACCCATCGTCATCGCTCTTGCGGTCGGCACGCTCGGTTTCTGGATGGGCACCGGCGGATCGGTGGCCGCGGCTTTCACCGCCGCAGTGGCGGTGTTGATCATCGCTTGCCCGTGTGCGCTGGGGCTCGCCACTCCGACCGCACTGTTGGTCGGGACCGGCCGCGGTGCGCAACTCGGCATTCTGATCAAGGGCCCCGAGGTGCTGGAGTCCACCCGCCGCGTGGACACCGTGGTGTTGGACAAGACCGGGACGGTGACCACGGGGGCCATGACTCTGCTCGACGTGATCACCACCGCCGGTGAGGATCCCGCCGAGGTACTGCGGTTGGCCGGTGCGGTCGAGGACGGCTCCGAGCACCCGATCGCGCGGGCCATCGCCAAGGGGGCCCGCGACAAGGTCGGGGAGCTGCCGCAGGTCGAGGCGTTCGCCAATGTGGCCGGCCTCGGAGTGCAGGGCGTCGTCGACGGCCATGCTTTGGTGGTGGGCCGCCGCCAGCTGCTGGCGGACTGGTCCCAACCGCTGCCTCCGGATCTGGACACCGCGATGCGCGAGGCTCAGGCCCTGGGTCGCACGGCGATCGCCGTGGGGTGGGACGGACAGGCACGGGCGGTGCTGGTAGTCGCCGACGCGGTCAAGCCCACCTCGAAGGAGGCCATCGAGCAGCTTCGTGCCCTCGGCCTGGAGCCGATCATGCTGACCGGCGACAATGAGGCCGCAGCCCGCGCGATCGCCGAACAGGTTGGCGTGCAAGAGGTTTACGCAGAGGTGCTACCGCAGGACAAGGTCGATGTGGTCAAGCGCCTGCAGGATGAAGGCCGAGTGGTCGCCATGGTCGGTGACGGGGTCAACGACGCCGCGGCACTGGCTCAGGCCGACCTGGGCCTGGCCATGGGTACCGGAACTGACGTGGCGATCGAGGCCAGTGACCTGACGCTGGTGCGCGGTGATCTGCGGTCGGCAGCCGATGCCATCCGGTTGTCCCGGCGCACACTGGCCACGATCAAGGGCAACCTGTTCTGGGCCTTCGCCTACAACGTCGCCGCCTTGCCGCTGGCCGCGGCCGGACTGCTCAACCCCATGCTGGCCGGCGCCGCGATGGCATTCTCCTCGGTCTTCGTGGTCACCAACAGCCTGCGGCTGAGGAGATTCCGATGATCGCAGATCTGTCACAGGCTGGATTCGATTCGCGCACAACCAGAATCGAGGGAATCGCGGCGCTACAGTGGGAAACATCGTGATGTCGGGGAGCGCTCGCATGCACTCACTGTCACGGCTGGCGGCCATGATGGTGATCGTGTTGTGGGCGGGAGCACTCGCCGGGCAGTGGCAGGCGACGAGCCACGATCACCCCACACATCTGCCGCATCCGGTCTCGGCTGCGATCGGCGCAGACCCCGCTTCGATGATGCTGGACCACCCCCACGTCGGCGACAACGCGGCTTCACACATGCCGGACGGCTTCACCGCCGCCGTGCTGCCCAGGTCTTCCGTCACCCCCGCGGCCGCATTGTCGGTCGTGGCCTTCATCGTGGGCTGCACGGTGTTGTGCGCGTGCGCCGCGGTGCGTGCGCAGCGAGGTCCACCGGACCGCCATGGTGTCCTGCTCGCCGGACAGGAACTACTCATCCGGATCTGTATCACGCGCCGCTGATCTGCCTGCGTCCCAACGCAGTCCAGGTCAGTAGCCGCGCTCGGCCGCGGCGGATACAGAAACGGCAAATCGATGAATCATGCCCTGTCCACCCGTTCATTTCACGTACTGCGCCGAAACCGTGGGCCCAACACCATGGTCGGTCACACTCCCACGCTGTGGGTGTCCACTCCGTTCGCCGACGCCGGGCGCGGATTCTGGGCGAAACTCGAAGGTTTCAACCCCGGCGGTATGAAGGATCGCCCCGCCATGCACATGGTCGAGCAGGCCCGCGCCCGCGGCGATCTGAAGCCAGGCGGCCGGATCATCGAATCAACCAGTGGCACTTTGGGGCTGGGCCTCGCGTTCGCGGGAACGATGTATCACCATCCGGTGACCCTGGTGACCGACCCGGGCCTGGAGCCCATCATGGAGCGAATGTTGACCGCCTATGGTGCCGAGGTGTCACCAGTCACCGAACCGCATCCCAACGGGGGCTGGCAGCAGGCCCGTCGGGACCGGGTGGCCGAGCTGCTCGCGGCCGACGAAACCTCGTGGTATCCCGACCAGTACAACAACCCGGACAACGTCGAGGCCTACCGACCCTTGGCGTTGGAACTCAATGCCCAGATCGGTCATGTCGACGTGCTGGTCTGCTCGGTGGGCACGGGCGGGCATTCTGCCGGGGTGGCGCGGGTGCTGCGGGAGTTCAACCCGAATATGCGCTTGATCGGTGTCGACACGATCGGTTCCACGATATTCGGTCAACCCGCCGCTACCCGGGTGATGAGGGGCCTGGGCTCGAGCATCTATCCCCGCAATGTGGACTACGGTGCGTTCGACGAGGTGCACTGGGTGGCGCCGGCCGACGCGGTGTGGGCCGCCAGGAAATTGGCCTCGACGTACTACGCGAGCGGTGGCTGGAGCGTCGGCGCGGCCGCCCTGGTCGCCGGTTGGGTGGCCCGAAACCAGCCGCGCGGCACCACGATTGCCGCCGTGTTCCCCGACGGACCGCAGCGCTATTTCGACACGGTGTACAACGACGAGTACTGCCGTGAGCTCGGGCTGCTCGATCACCAACCTGCCGATGAACCGGAGACGATCGCCAAGCCGACCGACCGCGTCGTGCAATCCTGGACGCGGTGCGAGACCGTCGCCGATCCGATGGCGGTGGCCGGATGAGCGGGCTCGTCGCACAGTTCCGCAGTTTCGACCTGCCCAGCCGGCTGTTGATGGTCAACCAGTTCGGCATCAATCTGGGTTTCTACATGCTGATGCCGTACCTGGCCGGGTATCTCGCCGGGCCGCTCGGTCTCGCGGCGTGGGCCGTCGGGCTGGTGCTGGGCGTGCGCAACTTTTCACAGCAGGGCATGTTCATCGTCGGCGGCACCCTGGCCGACCGGCTGGGTTACAAGCCGCTGATCGTCGCCGGATGTCTTTTACGTACTGCGGGATTCGGTCTGCTCGTCGTCGCGGACTCGCTGCCTGCGATGCTGATTGCTTCGGCGGCAACAGGTTTCGCCGGAGCTCTGTTCAACCCGGCGGTTCGGGCCTATCTGGCCGCCGATGCCGGTGACCGGAGGGTCGAGGCGTTCGCGACGTTCAACGTGTTCTACCAGGCCGGGATCCTGCTGGGTCCGCTGGCGGGAATGGCGTTGCTGGCGTTCGATTTCCGGGTGGCCGCCGCCGCGGCAGCCGGAGTCTTCGCGGTGCTCACCGTGGCGCAGCTGCTCGCGCTGCCCCGGCACCGCGCGGAGCCCGTGACGCAACGGAGTTCGGTACTCGACGACTGGCGCGGCGTCGTCGCCAACCGCGGGTTCCTGCTGTTCTCGGTGGCGATGATCGGGTCGTACGTGCTGTCGTTCCAGGTGTACCTGGCGTTGCCGCTGCAGGCTGCGGTCCTGCGGCCCGGCAATGAAACAGCATTGGTGGCAGCCGTGTTCGTGGTGTCCGGGGTGATCGCGGTGGGCGGGCAGCTGCGCATCACGCGATGGTTCGGTGACCGCTGGGGCCCGCGCCGCAGCCTGGTGGTCGGCTTGTTGGTGCTCGCGGCGGCCTTCGTTCCGATGGCCGTGGTGCCCGATGGCGATCGGTTCGGTACCGCGGCCGCGGTGGCCGCACTGCTTGGTTCGTCGGCGCTGCTGGCACTCGGCTCGGCGGCGGTGTTCCCGTTCGAGATGGACACCGTCGTGGCGCTTTCGGGTGATCGGCTGGTCGCCACCCACTACGGCTTCTACAACACCGTCGTCGGAGTCGGGATCCTGCTGGGCAACGTGGCGACGGGCTCGCTGATCGGTGCGGCGCGCGCCGCGGGCCTGGCCGAATTGGTGTGGCTGGGCCTCACGGCAATCGGGCTGGTGTCCGCGGCGGCGCTCTACCTGCTGACTCGCGACGGCGGCAAGCTGGCGCCCGCCGCGTCGCTCACTGCATCGGAACCGTGACCCCCTCCGAGGGCTGCACGATCACAAAGCCGTTGCCGTGGAAAGCGACCTGGAGCGCCTCGCCCGAGCCCCGGCCGATCAGCGCGCCGGCCTTGAAGCTCGTCTTGAGCTGAGTCTGCAGGTGCGCCGACCACGCCACCACCGCATTGGTGTCGGCGAATGTCGGGGCCTCGGAGGCGTCGAGCACCACCGGCGGGCCGTCGGTGGTCAGCGCCACCCAGCCGGTACCGCGCAGCGTGGTGTTGAACAGGCCGCCGGTGGCGATACTGCCGCCGCGGACCCGTTCGATGTTCCAGTTGAGGCTCGATGAGAAAGCCAGGACGTTCTTGCCGCTGACCGACAGGCCCGAGTTGGACAGCTGCAGCAGGTGGACGTCGAAACCCTGATCGGCCAGGAACACGTCGCCCTGACCCTGGCAGCGCATCAGCGGCAGACCTTCGCCGGTGAGGGCCTTCTTGATGAACTTGGAGGCGCCGCCGCCTTCGAAGGCGAAGTCGACGTTGCCCTGGTAGGCGACCATCGAACCCTGCCGGGCCATGAACGGTTCACCGAGGCGCACCCGCAGCATCTTCTTGTTCTGGTTGGCGATCGGCGTCGCCTCTTTCTCGCTGAACCGGCCGTCGACGAGTTCTCCGCTGATTCCGGCGAATCCGTCACCGGTGGGTTGGGCCGGTGCTTCCGGTTGCCGGGGTTGCTGCGGCTGAGGTTGGGCCTGCTGCGGGGGAGTCGCAAGTGGCGCCCGCCCCGGCTGACCCTGGTGCGAGACCTGGTCGGTCCAGGAGTGCCCGTCCCACCACCGGTACTCGTAGCGGCCGTCCGGGTCGGGTAGCCAGCCGGGCTGCCAGGGTGCGGTCACAGTCTCTCCTCGAATCGTCAGGTGGGGGCGAAATCGACACCAGATTACAAGTGCCGGACTTCACCAAGTACTGTAATGATTACGGTAACCAGTTTCGGGATTGCTCGGCCGGAAGGTGGATCGGCAGTGAAAGCCGTTATCGCGCAACGTGGTTCGGTTAGCGTTGAGAATGTTGCTGAACCCACGCCGGGGTCAGGGCAGGTGCTCGTTGCCCCGTTGGCGTGCGGGATCTGCGGATCCGACCTGCATCTGGTGGAGTCTCAGGCCGCGATGCCGGATCTGGTGCCCGCCATCGTGCTCGGACACGAGTTCGTCGGTGAACTGCTCGACTACGGTCCCGGTACCGAACGCACCGTCCCGCTCGGGACACCGGTCACGTCCGTTCCCTACCTCGACACCGGCGACGGGCCTCAGCTGGTGGGGCTTTCGCCGGCGGTTACGGGCGGGCTGGCCGAACGCTTGGTTCTGCAGGAGAAGCGGTTGCTGCCGGTATCGGGGGACGTCCCGTTACGTTACGCGGCATTTGCCGAGCCGTTGGCGGTGGGAGTGCACGCCGTGGCGGCGGCCGACCTGCAACCCGGTGACGCCGTGCTCGTCGTCGGCTGCGGCCCGGTGGGGCTGGCGGTCATTGCGTGCCTCAAGGCGGCCGGGGTGGGGCCCGTCGTCGCGGCGGATTTCTCGCCCAGCCGCCGCGCGCTGGCTGAGCAGATCGGCGCCGACGTGGTCATCGATCCGGCGGTGAGCAGCCCGTACCCGAGCTGGGCCGAGCTGGCCGGCGCCCCGGTGCCCATGTCGCCGCTGATGGATTCGCCGCGGCGGGCCAACACGGTGGTGTTCGAATGTGTCGGAGTGCCGGGGATTCTCGCGACCGTGATGGACTCGGTGCCTCCGCACACTCGGATTGTGGTGGTCGGGGTGTGTATGCAGCCGGACACCATCACGCCGGTGGTCGGCACCACCAAGGAACTCTCGATCCGGTTCGTGTTCGCCTACCGTCCCGACGAGTTCGCCAGGGCCCTGGACTGGATCGTCAGCGGCACGGTGGACGTGGCACCGTTCGTGACGGCGACGCTGCCACTGGATGGCGCCGCCGAGGCGTTCGAGGAGCTCCGGCAGCCCGACAAGCACTGCAAGATTCTGCTGCAGCCCACCTAACCGGCGGGCCAGCTGGCATTCTGGTGCCATGGCAAAGGAAATCGACCCGCTCCGCGCCCAGGGTGCGCTCGCGGTCCTCAAGCAGCACCCCGGCATGGTGCTGTTCGCGGTGTCGCCGGCGATCATCGTGCTGGGCGCCGTGTGGTGGATCGCCGGCCCGGGCTGGGCCGGCCTGCTGCTGGTTGCCCTGGTGCTGGCCGGCGGCGCTGCACTGCTGCTCAAGCGCAACTGACCGCGCGGCCGTGAAAATCGACGTTCGCCGGTGGTGAACGCCGTCCCATCAGCGATGTAACGGTGTAATCATGTAATCATGAACAAACATCAACACCATCGCCGGTCCGCTGACGAGGCCGCCGAATGGTTCGCGGGCCGATTGCCCGACAGCTGGTTCACCGGCGATCCGACGGTGATCGTCGACCGTGAAGAGATCACCGTCATCGGCCGGCTTCCCGACGGTTCCGAAGAGGAGACCGCGGCCCGGGCCTCCGGACGGGCCGCCCGGTTCCGGGAGGAGACGCGGGGCGAGCGCATGCGCATCGCCGACGAGGCGCAGGGCCGCTTCGACCGCAAGGTGTCCTGGGGGGTCGAGGTGAATGTGGGCGAAGGCAGCGCCGAGCGAATCCTGTTCACCCACATCGCCGTACCGGTGATGACCCGGCTCAAGCAACCTGAACGGCAGGTGCTCGACACCTTGGTCGACGCGGGTGTGGCGCGCTCCCGTTCCGACGCGCTGGCCTGGTCGGTGCGCCTGGTCGGCCAGCACACCGAGGAGTGGCTCGACAAGCTGCGCGAGGCGATGAAGACGGTCGACGATCTGCGTGCCGAAGGGCCCGGCGCCTAGACCCGGGTCATCTCCCAGTACCGGCCATGCCGCGACATCAGCTCCTCGTGGGTACCGCGTTCGATGATCCGGCCGGCGTCCATCACCAGGATCAGGTCGGCATCGCGGATCGTCGAAAGCCGGTGGGCGATGATGAAACTCGTGCGGTCCCGGCGCAACTCGGCCATCGCCTGCTGGATCAGCAGTTCGGTGCGGGTGTCCACCGCGCTGGTGGCCTCGTCGAGCACCAGCACGCGCGGCCGCGCCAGCACCGCCCGCGCGATCGTGATGAGCTGCTTCTCGCCGGCGCTGATGGCGCCGCCATCGTCGTCCACCCGGGTTGCGTATCCGTCCGGCAGGGTGTGCACGAACCGGTCCACGTACGCCGCCCTGGCCGCCTCGATCACCTCGTCCTCAGCGGCATCGGGCCGGCCGTAGGCGATGTTGTCGTAGATGGTGCCGCCGAACAGCCAGGTGTCCTGCAGCACCATGCCGATCGAGGACCGCAACGACTGCCGGCTCACCGTCGAGATGTCCACTCCGTCGATCAGGATCCGGCCGGAGTCGACGTCGTAGAACCGCATCAGCAGGTTCACGCACGTGGTCTTGCCCGCGCCGGTGGGGCCCACGATGGCCACGGTGCTGCCCGCCTCGGCCACCAGCGACAGATCTTCGATCACCGGGGTGTCCGGGAGGTAGCCGAAGTTCACGCGGTCGAATTCGACGCGGCCGGAACGGATCTGCAGCGGGGGATCCGGGTCGGGTGACTGTTCGTCGGCGTCGAGCAGGTCGAAAACACGTTCGGCGCTGGCGATCCCGGACTGCAGCGTGTTGTACATCCCGGCCACCTGGCCCAGCGGCTGGTTGAACTGACGCACGTACTGAATGAACGCCTGGATGCTGCCCAGGGTGATCTGCCCTCCGGCGACCTGCAGCCCGCCCACCACGGCGACCGCCACGTAGCTGAGGTTGCCGATGAACATCGTCGACGGGCCGACCAGGCCCGAGAAGAACTGCGCTCCGATGCTGGACCGGTAGACGTCGTCGTTGAGTTCGTCGAAGCGGCGCTGCGCGGCTTCTCGGTGTCCGAAGGTCTTGACGATCGTGAACCCGCTGTAAGTCTCCTCGATGTGGGCCGCCATCCGGCCGGTGTTGCGCCACTGTGCGACGAACAACGGCTGGGAGCGACGGGTGATCCAGCGGGTCACCCACAGCGACAGCGGCACGGTGACGACGGTCAGCAGTGCCAGCAGCGGCGAGATGGTCAGCATCATCACCAGGACTGCGAATACGGTCAGGACCGAGGTCAGCAGTTGGCTGATGGTCATCGAGACCGAGGTCTGAATGTTGTCGATGTCGTTGGTGACCCGGCTGAGCACCTCACCGCGCTGACGGGAATCGAAGTAGGACAGCGGAAGTCGGTGCAGCTTGTCCTCAACCTCGGCCCGCAGCGCCACCATGGTGCGCTGCACGGTGATGTTGAGTAGCCGGGCCTGAAGCCAAACCAACACCGCGGCAAGCAGATATAGGCCGAGTGCCAGGCCCAGGGTGCGGGCCACCGCGGCGAAGTCCACCCCGTGGCCGGGAACCACGTTCATTCCCGACAGCAGGTCGGCAAAGGTGGTGTCGCCGCGGGCGCGGGCGGCCGCGATGGCCTGATCCTTGGTCAGTCCCGGGGGCAACTCGCGTCCGATCACACCGTTGAACAACAGGTCGGTGG
>MSTD01000064.1 GCA_001942045.1 Mycolicibacterium porcinum | reverse complement strand
GTCCGTTCGCCCGCCTGATCGCCTCGACCGGTGACAGCGTCACCACCTACGGCGAACCCTGGAACATGAACTGAGCACATGAACGTCCAGTTCTAAGCCCGACGAAAGCAGCCCCTGGAGAAATCCAGGGGCTGCTTTCGCGTGCGGGGGTGTGCGCCGCGTCAGCGGTCTGCGCTGGTGTGCTTGGCCGTGTCCGGGCTGGGGCCGGTGCCCGGGCCCGTCACGTGCTTGCCGGTGTCGACGCTGCCGTTCTCGGCCAGCAGATCGCGGATTTCCGTGAGGATGCTCAGTTCGGTGTCCTGGGCCTGTTCAACCTCGCCGCGCTCACGCAGCTTCTTGTACGGCAGGACGATGACGAAGTAGATGACCGCTGCGACGATGATGAAGTTGATGAACGCCGACAGGACGGCGTTGAAGTCGACGAACTGCTCAGGATCGCCGCCCAGCGAGATCTTGAGGATGCCGTATTCACGGTCGCCGCCGGCGCCGACGCGGTCGACCAGCGGCTGGACCACCTTCTCCGTGAATGACGTGACCAAGCCGGTGAACGCGGCGCCGATGACCACAGCAACCGCAAGATCGATGACGTTGCCGCGAGACAGAAACTCTTTGAAGCCCTTCAACATGCGGGGACCCTTCCTGCAGTGTGGTGTGTTCAGTGCGACAAGCAAACAGTAACCGAGTTGGCCGAATGGCCGGGTGATTGTCGGTCAACATCTTCGTAACGAACGAATCATGTTGTCCGGCAGTGCGATCCGGCCTCAGTGGATCGTCAACGTGACGGCCTGAACCAGGCTGATGGCCGCCACCTCGTTCGCGGGGCGCGCAGGCAGGGCCACCAGAGCCACGCGGTCGGTGCTCACTCCGGCCCCGCGGGGCTTCTCCGAAACCAGCACCACGACGGCCCCCGAGGCCGCCACGACGGGCCGGGCCGGCTGCTTGTCGTCCTGGCCGGCCGTCACAGTGAGCACATCCACCACGTCACCGGGGCGGATCAGATCGAGCAGTGCGGTGTCGCTGAGTTTGAGTGGCACGATCCGCGCGTCCGGGCCCGCGGCCGATTCGGCCAGCCGTGACCCGAGAAGTCGGACATCGGTGAGCACCTCGCCGCGCCGGGCCGGGGCGGTCAGCGTTGCACCGATCAGCGCGGTCACGTCGCGCTGGACACCGTCGGGCAGGGTGGCCGTGCTGCGGCGTTCCAACCGAACGTCGGCGGCCGTCAAGGCGATGCCGGGGGACAGGTCATGGGTGGCCACCGCGATCTCGGTGTAGCCGCCGTCGGGATCCGAGCGCAGGGCCGCGATGGCCGCCAACACCACCAGTCCGGCTGCGGCAGCGCGGCGGGCGGCCACGGTGCGGGTCCAATCGGGCCGAGCGGCAGTCAGCCGACGCCAAGCCGGTGGGTTGAGTGATTCGGCCATGGCGCAACGGTAAGCGCGCGATGGCCGGGTGAGAACGGCGTCTTCGCCGCCCTGTGGATAACTTCCGGGCTAGCTCGAAGCGGCCGCGGCGGGGGCGCTGGAGCTGGTGCTGGACGAGCTCGACGAAGAGGAGGACGACGAGTCCGAGGACGTGCTTGAGGAGGTGCTCTCCGAGCTCTTGGCGGGGGAGCCGCCGTTGGAGGAGCTCTTGCCCGATTCACGGTTGTCGGTGCGGTAGAAACCGCTGCCCTTGAACACCACTCCGACCGACCCGAAAAGCTTGCGCAGCTTGCCGGAGCACTTGGGGCAGGTGGTCAGCGCGTCGTCGCTGAAGGCCTGCACCGCATCGAACCGATTGCCGCACTCAGTGCATGCGTAGGAATAGGTAGGCACGAAAACCCTCCGAGTTGGTCAAACTTGTTAGCACTCTACCGGCTCAAGTGCTAGAACCGCTACGTGGGCCATGTCATTCCCGCGGGCCGCAGGCGCCGGCGCACCGGAAGGCTAGCGGTATCGGTCGTGGTCGCGGTAATTCTGGCGGTGGCCGCCGTGCTCGTGGTGGCCCGCGTGCGGGAGGCCGGGTCTTCTGGCCCGCCGCCTCAGCCCTCAGCCCAGCCTTCGCCGCCCTCGCAGCGGACCCCCGGCTTCGACCATGCCCGTGCGCTATTGGCGGGTCTGCCGGTCAAGGGCTGGGACCGCGAGACCGACTACGCCCGGTCCCGCTTCGGCGAGGCCTGGAGCGATGACGTGAACGTCGAGTTCGGCCACAACGGCTGCAATACCCGAGACGACATCCTGCGTCGCGACCTGGCTCAGCTGACCGTCCGCCCCGGCACCTGTTATGCCGCCACCGGTGTGCTGCACGATCCGTACACCGGTGTCGAGATCGCCTTTACCCGTGGGCCCGACACATCCAGCGCGGTGCAGATCGATCACCTGGTGTCGCTGTCGGACGCCTGGTACAAGGGCGCACGGACCTGGGACCCGCAGCGGCGCATGGACTTCGCCAACGATCCGCGCAACCTGATCGCCGTGGCCGCTCAACCCAACTTCGACAAGGCCTTTCGCGACGCGGCCAGCTGGCTGCCGCCCAATGTGGCGTTCCGCTGTGAGTTCGTCGCCCGCCAGGTCGACGTGAAAAATGCGTACGGACTGTGGGTTTCGTCTAAAGAGAAGCACGCCATGGCGGCTGTGCTCGCAAACTGCTAGCCACGGCGCGGCCGGGTTCACTTCTGATGCGCTGTGACGAGCGTGCAGCCTTTGCTGCTGACAAGTCGAAAACGGCGGCAAAACCTACACTCTCGCCACAGTGTCCGGCGGACCACATCATGTCTCCCTGCGCGACGGTGGCCCGGCCCCCGGCGCTGAGACCCTAGCTGCGTTGGTAGCTGGGCGCGATCATCACCGGCACCGGCGAGCGGCGCAGGATCTTGCCCGCGGCCGAGCCGAGGAACACCTGAGCACTCGGGGCAGCCGCACCCGAGCCGAGCACCAGCATGTCTCCGGTTCCCCACCCGATGCTCTGCACCGCGGCGTTCCAGTCGTGACCGGCACCGACCACCACATCGACGTCGGGAACCGCCATCTGGTCGCGAATTGCGGTGAGCTGCTTGGTGATCTCGGCAATGGTGCGCCGCGACCACTGTTGCACCACCAACTCCTCGGCCGACGATTCAATGGTGCCGGCGAACGCCGCCGTATTGCGGACCGTGAATGACACGATGCGCAGCTTGGCCTTCCACGCCGCGGCCAGCTCGGCGGTAGCCGGAATGAGCCCATTGACGTCAGCCTCTCCGCCGTACGCCGCGGTGAGGCGGCCGATGGGGGCGTCGGTCTGGGTGTACCCGCGGGGCGCGAAGGCGACCGGCACGCGGGCGGTGTGTACGAGGCGCTCGGTGACGCTGCCGAGGGCGACCCGGCCGATCATTCCCGAAGAGGATGAGCCGACCGACACCATCGTTGCCCGGTGAGCGTCGGCGAGCTCGATCAAACCCGTTGGTATCGAGGTGGATTCGTGTACCACGGGGATGACGTCGAACTCGACGGGCAGCACCGCGACCGCGCGCTGCAACGCTTGCGTGGCTTGTCCACGGACGTAGGACAGGTATTCGCCCTCGACCGGGTCGTCACGGGGCGGCCAGGCCCGCTCCACCACCGCTGCGGCGATCACCTGCTCGCCCGTGGTGCGAGCGAGCTGGACCGCCAGATTCAGCGGTGCGCTGCTGTGCCGGCTGGCACTGAAGGCGGCCAGGATGGTCACGACGCATGCTCCTGGGTGCGCACCCGCGACACCACATGCGTCACCGGGATCTGATATTCCGCGCGGGCCCGGTCGACGACATCGAAGCGGTGCCACACCGATTCCTCCGGCGGCAGTGTGGAAATCACGATCTGATCGGGCCGGAAGTTCTCGACGGCATGAGCCAGGGCCCGGAGCGGACGGTAGTCACCCAGCTCGCCGTCGGCCCGCAGCTGCTCGGAACGCAGCGTGCTCAGTGTCTGATCCAGGCGCTGCTGCGCCGCGCGGGCGGTGGCTTCGGAGATATCGAGCGGGCCGTGAGTGGCGGCCACGCCGGTGTCGATCGGACTGGCGGGCACCACCACCTGATAGACGGTGTCGCGGTCAGCCCCGATGCGACGCAGCTCGTCGAGCAGCTCGGTGGATTCCACGGTCTGATTGGCCAGCACCAACACCCGGTGCGGATGCGCGGCGCCGGCCTCCGGCGCCACGCCGGCCACCTCGGGACGGCGCGAGATGAACCAGCGGTTGGCCAGGAACAGCAGGATCACCACGGCCCACGACAACAAGCTCATGGTCAGGGCTTTGCGGTTGTCGCCGCCCTGCACGAACATCTGCACCAGGATCGCGAAAATGGCCGCCGCCGTGAGCATCGACAACACCGGGAACAGCCACATCTTCACCTTGAGCGTCTCGGCCGAGGTGCGGTAGCGCAGCACGATCTGCGAGACCGCGATCAGCAGGTAGACGAACAGGATCACCGCGCCGCTGGAATCCAGCAGGAATTTGAAGATGAAGTCCGGCGAGAACGCCGAGGCGATCACGCCGAGGAAGCCGATGACCGACGATGCGAGGATAGCGGCGGCCGGAACTCCGCGACGTGTCACCGAGACCAACTGCGGCGGTGCCTCGCGGCGGGCGGCAAGCACGAACAGCATCCGGGACGCGGTGTACATCCCCGAGTTCAGGCAGCTCAGCACGGCCGTGAGCACCACCGCGTTCATGATGTGGTCGGCGTAGGGGATGCCGATCTGGGTGAACGCCGAGACGAACGGCGACGCGGCCACCTGGTCGCTGTTCCACGGCAGGATCGTCACGAGCAGGAACGCCGAGCCGACGAAGAACACCGCGATGCGCAGGATCACCGAGTTGGCGGCCTTCGCGACCGCCCGCTCGGGGTCGGACGATTCGGCCGCCGCGATGGTGGCGATCTCGGCGCCGACCATCGAGAAGATCACGGTCACCACGCCGACCGTGACGGCCATGACGCCCAGCGGGAAGAACCCGCCGTGGGAGGTGAGGTTGGAGAAGTCCATCTCTTTGTGCGGCCACAGCCCGATGACGTACAGCGAACCCAGGCCGATGAACGCCAGGATCGCGGCCACCTTGATCCCGGCGAACCAGTACTCGAATTCACCGAACGACGACACCGAGAACAGGTTGGTGGCGGTCATCGCGATCAACAGGATCAACGCGGTCAGCCAGATGGGGACGTCTATCCAGAACTGAATGATTTTGGCGCCCGCGATGGCTTCGAAGCCGACGACGATCACCCAGAAGTACCAATACAGCCAGCCGACCGAGAAGCCTGCCCAATTGCCTAGCGCGTTGCGCGAATAGTCGGCGAACGATCCGGTCGACGGATTGGCGACGGCCATCTCGGCGAGCATCCGCATGACCATGATGACCAGAACCCCGGCCAGGGCATAGGTGATGAAGACGCCGGGGCCGGTTTTCCCGATCACCACGCCGGAACCGACGAAGAGTCCGGCGCCGATGACGCCGCCGATCGCGATCATCCGCAGTTGTCGTTGACTGAGCGCCTTTTTCAGGGCGGGTGTTTCACCCATGTGCGTACCGACTCCTCCGTGGTATGTGACTCAGCTCACAAATGGCCAGAAGGGAAACGCTATGCCCGTCGGCGGCTCGTCGGTGCCGAAATCGGGCCGAAACTGTAGGAAACTCGCGCGGCCGGTTCAGACAGTTGTCGAATCGGGCCGGTAGAGCCCGGCCAGCCGAGCCAGCCGCAATCCCAGCATCAGATCGAACCGGGTTTCACCGTCGCCGAGATCGCTGCCGACGGTCTCGGCGATTTTCTCCAGCCGGTAGTAGAGCGTGGACCGGTGCAGATACATGTCCTCGGCGGTGCGCCGCACGTCACCGCCGTTGGCCAGGTAGGTATCGAGCGTCCGGAGCAGGTCGTCGCGGCCCTGTTCGATCAGGCTGACGATGCCCGGGTGGACCAGCTCGCCGAGCCGGTCCCGGTCGTAGGCCTGGCCGAGCAGGGCCAGCGTGCGCCACGAGCCGAGTGCGGACCAGTCGGTCACCTGAGAGCCGCCCACGCCGACGCCGGCCAGCGTCAAGGCGTGCCTCGCCTGCCGAAACCCAAGGGCGGCTTGCGTTATCGGCAGGGGAGTCCCCGAGGCCCCAATGGGCGGCCGGCGACGGTAGCTGGCCCGGACGGCTTCGGCGACGGTGTCGGCGGTCGCGACGGAGCCGGCATCGGAGCGCGACACCGCCAGGACCGTCGTCGTCGCTCCGGCCAGGGTGTACCACCGGCGCGTGCGGTCGGTGGATGCAAGGCGCAACCGCAGCGCCAGGCTTCGATCGATCGGATCGCCCGCGGCGTCAGCGCCGGGCTCGAACGTGAAAACCTGGACCACGTCGTGCGGCTCGGCCATCGACCTGGTGTGCAGCTCGGCGACCACCGCGTGCGCCTGCCCGGGCTCCTCGGCGGAGATCAGCCGCCGCAGGAGGCCCTGCTGTGCGGACTCTTCGGTGCGCAGCGCCGCGTTGCGGCGATCGAGGATGTCCAGCAGGTCGGCACCCGCCCGGATCGCCAACTGCTCACCATTCTCGGGCAGTGACCCCTCGGGCACGATGATCCACAGGTAGCCGAACCGCTCGGTCGCGGATCGCACCGGCACACAGAACCGGGCCATCAGGTTGTGTTGCGGAAACGCCGGGATCCACAGTGCCGAGTCGGCCGAGCCGATGCCGAATTCGAACAGCGCCGCCTTGACGTCCGCCCGGGTCTCGCGTTGCAGCACGCTGTGCACCCGCACGTCGTCGAGTTCGCCGAGCTGACGGCTGTGGGTGATCGGGGTCAGCTCCTCGTCGTCCAGCAGCACGGCCCGGTCCAGGGCCTGGGCCAGGGCGTCGACGATGAGTTGCATGCGGCCACTGAAGTCAGCGCTCACCGGATCGGCCACCTGACGATTCTGGACCGCTCAACGCCGCAACGTCACGATTCCGCCCGACGGCGTCAGTGCGTGCGTCATCCGTACGTCGTGGGGATCGGCGGGCAGCTCGTCGACCAGCTCGTCGTCACGCACCACCGCGACCAGGCGCGCGTGCGGTGCGGCATAGATCAGGCTGCGGTCGTAGAACCCCGCGCCGCGGCCCAGCCGGTTCCCGTTGCGGTCGACCGCCAGGGCCGGCACGAGGATTACCTCGGCATCCGCGATCCGTCCGGCGGGCAACCACGGCGGCGGCGGCTCGCGCAGACCGAACTCAGCCGCCACCAACGTGCCGGGCTCATACGGGCCCCACTGCATCGGCAGTCCACGCCCGTCCTCGTCGTTGCGGGCCACCGGAAGCAGCATGCGCACACCGAGTTCCAGGAGGGTGTCCAACAGCATCTGAGAGCCCGGTTCGGAGCCGACCGGAACATAGGCGCACACCGTTTGCCCGTCGCGCACCAAAGTGGGCAGCCAGCTGCAGAGCGCCTGCGCCTCACGGTCTCGTTGGTCGGCGGGCAGTGCCCGTCTGGCCCGAAGAACGCCAGCTCTCAACTCGGTCTTTGTCGGCGGGGTCACACCCTCCACCATTTCAGAACGGACGTTAGGGTGTGAACGATGAGCACGTCTCACAAGGCACCTGAGGTGCCGATTCCCTACACGGCCGTGGTCCCGGCGGCCGGTCTGGGTACGCGATTCCTGCCGGCGACCAAGACGGTCCCCAAGGAATTGCTGCCGGTCGTCGACACCCCGGGCATCGAGCTGGTCGCGGCGGAGGCTGCCGAGGCCGGTGCCGAGCGCTTGATCATCATCACGTCCGAGGGCAAAGACGGCGTCGTCGCGCATTTCGTCGAGGACCTGGTGCTCGAGGGCACGCTGGAGGCTCGCGGCAAGAAGACGATGCTGGAGAAAGTCCGTCGCGCTCCGGCACTGATCAAGGTCGAATCCGTGGTGCAGGCCGAGCCGCTGGGCCTCGGACACGCCGTCGGCTGCGTCGAGGGTGCGTTGGCACCCGATGAGGACGCGATCGCGGTGCTGCTGCCCGACGATCTGGTGCTGCCGACCGGTGTGCTGGAGACCATGTCGAAGGTCCGCGCCAAGCGCGGCGGGACCGTGTTGTGCGCCATCGAGGTGCCCGAGGACGAGATCAGCGCCTACGGCGTCTTCGACGTCGAGACCGTTCCCGACGCGGCCAACCCGAACGTGCTGCGGGTCAAGGGCATGGTGGAAAAGCCCAAGTCCGACGATGCGCCGTCGCCCTACGCCGCGGCCGGCCGCTACCTCCTGGACCGGGCGATCTTCGATGCGCTGCGCCGGGTTTCGCGCGGGGTGGGCGGGGAGATCCAGCTGACCGATGCCATCGCGCTGCTGATCGACGAGGGTCATCCGGTCCATGTCGTCGTGCACCGCGGAGCCCGACACGACCTGGGAAATCCCGGCGGCTACCTGAAGGCTGCGGTTGACTTTGCGTTGGAACGTGACGACTACGGCCCCGATTTGCGGCGGTGGTTGGTCGAACGATTGGGTCTGACCGGACAGGACGGCTAGCAACGCGTCGGGTGTCCGGCAGTCGGGGGCCCGTAGATAGGAAGGCGTGTTGTGCGTTCGGTGGAGGAACAGCAGGCTCGGGTAGCGGCTGCTGCGGTGGCCCCCCGACCGGTGCGAGTGGCCATCGCCGAGTCACAGGGTCTGATGTGTGCCGAGGAGGTCGTCACCGAACGACCGATGCCGGGATTCGATCAGGCCGCGATCGACGGTTATGCGGTGCGCAGCGTCGACGTGCTGTCTGTGGGTGACGGCGCCGGTGAGGTAAGTCTGCCCGTGATGGGTTCGATCGAAGCGGGAGCCCGCACCCCGAGCCGGTTGCAGCCGCGGCAGGCCGCCCGCGTGCAGACGGGCGCGCCGATGCCCACGCTGGCCGACGCGGTGCTGCCGTTGCGGTGGACCGACGGCGGGGAGAGCCGGGTGCGGATCCTGCGCAGTGTGCGTTCGGGCGCCTATGTCCGGCGCACGGGTGACGATGTGCAGCCCGGCGATGTCGCGGTTCGGGCGGGCACCATCATCGGCCCGGCCCAGGTGGGTCTGCTGGCCGCGGTCGGGCGGGATCGGGTGCTGGTGCATCCGCGGCCGCGGTTGTCGGTGATGTGCGTCGGCGGTGAGCTCGTCGACGTGTCCCGCAATCCGGGCACGGGCCAGGTGTACGACGTGAACTCCTATGCGCTGGCCGCGGCGGGCCGCGACGCGGGTGCCGAGGTCAACCGGGTCGGCATCATCAGCACCGACCCTCGGGAACTGCGGGAAACCGTTGAGGGCCAAGTCAATCGCAATGAGATCGTGGTGATCGCCGGTGCCGTCGGCGGAGCCGCCGCGGAGTCGGTGCGCACCGTGCTCTCCGAACTCGGCGAGATGGAGGTGGCCCGGATCGCGATGCACCCCGGGTCGGTGCAGGGCTTCGGTCAGCTCGGCCGCGACCGGGTTCCGGTGTTCCTGCTGCCCGCCAACCCGGTGAGCGCGCTGGTGGTGTTCGAGGTGATGGTGCGCCCGCTGATCCGGCTGTCGCTGGGCAAGCGCCAGCCGATGCGCCGCGTGGTTCAAGCCCGCACGCTCTCACCGATCAGCTCGGTGGCCGGCCGCACCGGATACCTGCGCGGACAGTTGATGCGCGACCAGGACACCGGCGAATACCTGGTCCAGGCCCTGGGCGGGGCGCCGGGCGCGTCGACTCACCTGCTGGCCACACTCGCCGAGGCGAACTGTCTCGTGGTGATTCCGAGTGACGTCGACGAGGTTCGCACCGGCGAAACCGTGGATGTGGCATTCCTGGCTCAGCGCGGCTGATAAGACTTCATTCGATGAATGACGGTGTGACGAATCGATCACGCGGATGAGCCCGTTCCGCTCCAACACTTTTCACCCGGGCTGGCCCGGTCCTGTTGGACCGTTGCGGATGCCGGCCGGAGTGGTGCGGCTACGCCCGGTGCGGCTGCGCGATGCCGCGGTGTGGAGCCGCATCCGGCTCGCCGATCAAGCCCACCTGGAGCCGTGGGAGCCGGTGAGCGGTGTGGATTGGCATGTCCGCCATGCCGTTTCGTCGTGGCCGGCGATCTGCTCAGGGCTGCGCAGCGAGGCGCGGCGCGGGCGGATGCTGCCCTATGTGATCGAGCTCGACGGGCAGTTCGCCGGACAGCTCACGATCGGCAACGTCACGCACGGCGCGCTGCGGTCGGCGTGGATCGGCTACTGGGTGGCCAGCGACAAGACCGGCGGAGGGGTGGCGACCGGGGCGCTCGCACTGGGACTCGACCACTGCTTCAACGGGGTACAACTGCACCGGGTAGAGGCCACGGTGCGTCCCGAGAACGCGGCGAGCCGGGCCGTGCTGGCGCGGGTGGGCTTCCGCGAGGAGGGGTTGTTGCGTCGTTACCTCGAGGTGGACGGCGCCTGGCGCGACCATCTCCTGGTGGCGGTCACGCTGGAAGAGCTCGAGCGTTCGGCGGCCCAGGCGCTGGTTTCGGCCGGCCGGGCCAGTTGGTGCTGATCCGGCCGACTGCTGCGCGGCGCGCCGCGTCGAATCTGCGCCCATGGTCGTGATCTCGTCGGATCCACAGCCCTGGAAGCAATCTCGGCAAAATGCGCCTCGTCAGCTGTTACCAATGTGACATATGTGACTGTTGGTGCTTGTATCGATCGAATTACAGGTGTGTAATTGTGTCGGCGCGCCATCCATGGATGCGCTGGTCACAGACCTAGCCTGAAGGGGAAAGGAGCAGGCGTCATGCCAAGCATCCCCCAGTCACTACTGTGGATTTCCCTCGTCGTTCTCTGGCTTTTCGTTTTGGTTCCGATGTTGATCAGCAAGCGCGACTCGGTCCGTCGTACCAGTGACGTCGCCCTGGCGACCCGAGTGCTCAACAGTGGACGCAACTCACAACGCTTACGACGCGGCCCCGCCGCCGGGCATCACAGCGATCCGCACTGGCAGCCCAGCGTCGACCACCTCGACGAGGATCTCGATGAAGACCTCGAGGACGACGAGGCGCCTGCCGAAGTGCGCGTGCACGCCACCGTGCAGCGCACCGTCGTAGTGGCCGCCGCGAGTGTCGAGACCCCCGAACCCGACTATCTCGACGTCGACATCGTTGACGAGGATTCCGGCGCACTGCCGGTCGGCACGATGACCGAGGCAGCCGAGACGCAACCCGAGGAAGTCGGCGAGCCCGAACTCGAGCTGGAATTCGAGACCGAGCCCGAGCCCGAGCCCGAAGCTGAGCCTGAGCCCGTCGCGGTTGAAGAGCCGGTCGAGGAATTCGACGCCGTCGAGTCGGAAGCCCAAACCGAGCGGATCGCAGTGGATCTCGACGACACCGAGGAGCCCGAGGCCGCCCAGGAGGCTGAGGACCCGGAGGATCTCGCCGACGACGAGTACGAGTACGTCGCCGACGAGACCGGGCTGGAACCCGAGGCCGAGGACGAACCGGTCGAGGAAGATCAGTCCGAGGCACGCGTCGCGTCGTTGGGCGCGACCCGGCAGCGCCGGTTCGAGTCGAAGAAAGCCGCGGAGATCAGCGCCCGCAAGTTCCGGTTCCGCAAGCGCGTGCTCGCGGTGCTGGCCGCCACGTTGCTGTTCTCGGCGGGCGCCGCTTTCCTGGTGACGCCGTCGGCCTGGTGGGTGTGTGGCACCGCCGGCACACTGACCGTGCTGTACCTGGCCTACCTGCGCCGTCAGACCCGCATCGAGGAGCAACTGCGACGTCGCCGCGCGCAGCGCATGGCCCGGTCCCGGCTGGGCGTGGAGAACACCGACGACCACAAGCTCGACGTCGTCCCGGCCCGGCTCCGCAGGCCCGGGGCGGTGGTGCTCGACATCGACGACGAGGATCCGATCTTCGAGCATCTGGCCTATGCGTCGTACGGGTCGATGTCCCGCGAATACGATCTACCGCGGGCTTCCGGGCAGTAGGCCGGCCGGTTTCCGGTTCCGGGCCGACGGCTGGTAGCCTTTCGTTCCGGTATCAGGGGCTATAGCGCAGTTGGTAGCGCGTCTCGTTCGCATCGAGAAGGTCAGGGGTTCGATTCCCCTTAGCTCCACAGTTCGACAACCCGCTCTGGCCGCCGCCGGGGCGGGTTTGTCATTTGGGCGGTCGGTTATCGATTCCGGCTGGCGCAGCCGGGTTTTCACGCCCCGATAGGCCACATCCAGCTGATGCGCGAATCCAAAATTTGTGCAATGGAGCCACTGCTGGCCTCCGTAGAATTTTCACTCATGGCACGACCGTTGCGCGTTGATCCGGATTCGCTGCGTAACGCCGCGCGGGCGCAGTCTGAAGTGGGCGATTTCGTCTCAGGCATGGGTGTCGGTCAGTCGATGACCAGCGCGGGTACGGGGGTGTCGGGCCTGCTCAGCGAAGGGGCTTGCCAGTTCGCCGGCTCGACCATGGACACGGCGCTGGGCGCCGTTCACGAAGACCTGGCCAAGCACTCGGACAGCCTTTCGACCGCTGCGGATCACTACCACCGTATGGACACCGAACTCGGCCGCCGACTGGGCGAATTCGCTCCATGACGGTGCCCGACGGTCCGACATCGGCCTCGTGCGATCTGAGGCTCGCATCGTGGCGGTGACCATTCCGCAGGTGCGAGCCTCTCAACCCGAGAAGCTGACCACATCCGCCACCGAACTCGGCCAGAAGGCCTCGGGTTTGGCGTCCCGGATCGCCAGCCACCACGCCGACATCGACGGTTTGCGCTCGGGCTGGGAGGGCGCTGCCTCCGACGCTGCGGTCGCGAAGGCGCAACCGACGCTGGCGCGGATGCAACAGATCCACGATGCCCTGACGCGGGCCCACGAAGCCCTTCACGACGGCGGCAGTCAGCTCACTCAAACCCGCACCAGCCTCCTCAGGGCCGTCGACCAGCTGAGCGCCCAGGGCTGGCTGATCGCGCCCGATGGCACGGTGACTGTGCGCCCGGGAAGCGCCCTGGAGCAGTACGCCGAGATGAGTCCGGCCAACGCCATGAACATCGAGCAGCTGGCGGCCAAGAACTCGCTCGATATCAAGACCCAGCTCGCGAGCTTCGACACCGCCGATCGGCAACTCGACCAGAACCTTCGGGCCGCCGTCGGAGGCCTTGACTCTGCACCGCAGAAGTTCGGACCCGACGGCTCTCCGGAAACGCCGTCCTATGACACCGGCGCCGAGATTCCCGTCGGAAAGAGCGCCGAAGAGGTCAACAAATGGTGGTGGTCACTGTCTCCGGAAAAGCGTGAGCAGCTCCGCCAGGATTGGCCCGAGAAGTTGGGCAATCTCAACGGCATTCCCGTCGTCGAGCGTGACAAGGCCAATCGAGCGGTCTGGGAACACGATCTTGCCCTCCCCTGCGAGATAGCCAAATCCCGCGGGGTGACAGAAGAAGAAGTCAAGGCGCATCCCGAAAAATACGGCTTGACCGGGCCGACGATGGACCGCTACCAGAATGCCGTCAAGGTTCGAGAGGCGTTGGAGGCGGACGCCAAGCAAGCCAAAGACACGTCGGGCCGGACACCTGAACTCCTGCTGATGAAGTACGACCCCGAGGCGTTCGAAGGCGAAGGTGCCGCCGCCATCGCGATCGGCAACCCCGACAAGGCCGCGAACACCACTGTGATGGTTTCCGGCCTGACGACGTCAGTGGCGGCCGGGACGTTGGCCGACGGGTCCGGGGCCAGAGTCTTCACCGAGGCGAACAAGGCGGATCCGCAGTCGTCGACGGCGGTTGTTCAATGGATGGGCTACAACGCGCCGGACCTGGATGCCGACCTGGACACCAACATGGTGGGGGTCAGTGAGCCGTACATGGCCCGTGCGGGCGCGCAGTTGCTGGCCCCCGACGTCAACGCGCTGGCCGTCACGCACGAGGGCGACCCCTCGCATACGACCGTGATCGGTCATTCCTACGGGTCGACGACGGTCGCCGACGCCGCTGCCGGGTATGGGATGCGCGTCGACGACGTCGTCCTCGTCGGCTGCCCCGGAACAGATCTGGCCCGATCGGCGGCTGATTTCCATCTGCCGCCCGATGGTCACCTATTCGTGGGCGCGGCGTCGACTGACTTCGTCACGGGACTGGGGCGCGAACATCTCAACATTCCTGGCGTCGGCCTCGGCAATGACCCCGCCATGGATGGGTACGGCTCCACCCGCTTCCACGCCGAGGTGGCTGAGCTCAGCATCAACCCGTTCAACGAGCACACCTCGTACTTCGACGACGGGTCGGAGTCGTTGTTCAGCATCGCCGACATCGTCTCCGGGCACGGGGACGCCCTCGAAGAGCACGGTATGACCGCACCTCATCGGGTTCCGATTCCTGGGGGTCTTGATCCGGAGTTGGTGCACAAGTCCAACAACGACAACCATCACACGGGTGGTTGATCGTGGCGACGGAGAGAAACGAGGCAATCACCATTGAAACGCGCAAGTGCACGAGTTGCTGTGGCACTGGCGGGGCTGCTGGCCTCGGTGGGGTGCACTGACGTCGTGCTGAATCCGATTTCCCCCGAAGAGGCGCGCCGCCAGGTCATCGACGTGTCACGGCAGATTGTCGCCGATCTCGGCGGCGAGGTGGCCGAAGCAAAGTTCGACTATCAATCCTGCGGCATCAATGGCAAACCGCCGTTCAAAGGTCACTCCAACGTGCAGCTGTGGATGCCCGGCGCCGACCGGTCACGCGAAGTCACTGCGGATTCCGTGCTCGATCGACTACGGCAACACGGTTGGGAGACCAACGCCGACTACCACTCGCACGCCGCCGCATTCACGCGCGACGGGCTGGCTGTCACCGTGTGGGTGATACCGCCACCCAAACCTGCCGAGCCGCCCATCGCTCACGTGATGGTCGATGTCTACACCGAGTGTCGCGACACGTTCGACCATCGCTCCGATGGGTCGGCGTTCTCGTCGACGGACATCAGAGGTGAAGTCACGTCCAGTTAGGGGTCCCGAGAACTGGCGCCGATCGGACAGATCTTGAGCAAACGTATGATCTGAACATTCAGATGCATCAATACACATGGTCAGCTTTGCGGAGTGTTGACGTCTATTGATCTTTGGTCATACGCTGATGGCAATTATGTCGGATAGATGTCCGGCCCAGGACTCAGCGGAATGACGGGACGTCAATGAACGTGGACAGCGCCGCACCCAACGTCTTCGAAGCCGGGCTTCCGACGCTCACGTACAGCCTGACTGCGACCCCGCACGACATCCTCGAAGAGGTCCGGCTGGCGCAAGCCCGCGCACCGATCGCCATCGGGCCGCTCGGGCCGGAAATCCTGTCCTACGAACTGGCTCGTGAGATACTGCGCGACAACAGATTCCGTCTCCCGCCCGGAATCACTCTGGCAGCGCAGGGCATCACATCGGGGCCGCTGTTCGACAAGATGGCGAGCAGCCTCCTCGGCCTGGACGGCGCCCCACATATTCGGCTGCGCAAGCTGGTTTCCAAGGCGTTCACTCCCCGCGCGACCGCACGTCTCCAGGGTGCCATCCACGAGGTGGTGAACGGGCTGATCGACCGGGTGGCGGACGCCGGGCGGTGCGACGTCGTGACCGACATCGCGCGGCCTTACCCCACCCCGATCATGTGCGCGCTGCTCGGTGCGCCGCGGGAGGATTGGCAGCTGTTCGCGGACTGGACGGAGGAGGTCTTCAAAGCCCTCAACTTTCAGCCGGACGTCAACTTCGACGAGTCGGCGATCATCCGCGCATGGAGTGAACTCGACGACTACGTCGACGGCATGGTCGCCGCCCGCCGAGACCATCTGGCCGATGATCTGCTGTCGGAGCTCATTCGCGCGGAGAGCGACGGCGACCGGCTGAACCTGGACGAACTCCGCATGCTGGTGGCCGGCTTCTTGATGGCCGGAACGGATACGACCCGAAACCAGCTGGCGGCGTCGGTTCAGGTGCTCTGCGAGCATCCGGACCAATGGGCGAAGCTGCGCGACCATCCGGAACTCGCAATGCAGGCGGTCGAGGAGAGCATGCGTCATTCACCCGCGGCCTGCATCGTGCCGCGAGCCGCTGTCGACGATGTCGAGTTCGGTGGCTACCTGTTCCCGGCCGGAACGTTCGTGCTCGCGAACACCTTTGCCGCCAACCGAGATCCAGCGATCTATGCCGATCCTGACCGCTTCGACATCACGCGCAAGGACGTTCCGGCGATTCTGACGTTCGGCGGAGGCGCGCATTATTGCCTGGGGGCGAACCTCGCGCGCCGGGAACTGGCTGAAGCACTCGCAGTCCTCACTCGCCGCCTCTCCGCGACCCATCGTGTCGGCCCAGCCCCGTGGAAATCCCTGCTGGGAATGACCGGCCCGACAACGCTTCCGATTCAGTTCACCAGTGAAAGACTTGTGACGGCGGATGCGTAGTCGTGGCTGGGCGGGTTCGACGCCCTCATCGGACGAGGAAGCCATTTCGCGCATCCTGACTGCGGTCGATGAGGAGATCGCCGAGCATGGGGCGGCGATACGCCTTGCCGATGTGGCCCGCAGACTCGGAGTCACCCGTCAGACGGTGTACCGCTACTTTCCCAATGCCGACGCGCTGCTCATCGCCAGCGCGATGCGGGCGGTCAACGGGTTCATCGACCAAGTTGCAGATCACGTCGGCGGTCTCAACGATCCCGTCATCGCAGTGGTCGAAAGCGTTTCATTCGGAGTCGAGAGACTCGCTGGCGACCCTCAGCTGGAGGGCTTGCTTACCGGTCGAGACGACGGGGAAGCCGTCGTCTCGCTGACCTCTGACACGGCAATCGCATTCTGCTTGTCCGTTCTCCACCGGCTCGATGTCGATTGGCCGCTTCACGGATTCGACGACCACACCCTGCGTGAACTTGCCGAGATGACTCTGCGGACGGTGCAATCCATGTTGACCGACCCTGGGCAGGTTCCGCGCAGTGGAGCTGCATTACGCCGATTCATTGCTCGCTGGTTGGGCCCGGCAATCCTCTATCCGCGATGGGAGGCGCTGCCGATCCACGCACACGAGCGCTAACGCCGGATCCGCACTCGCAGGTCGATAGGAAGGTCGTCGGCCGGCATCGGCCCGGTGCCCCAGGTCAGCTGGGGGCGATAACCGTCAGGGACGCTCCATTCGAACCGTCGCAGCATCTGGTGCATGGTGGTCTTGACCGTCATGTCCGCGAACTGCTGGCCGATGCATTTGTGTGCCCCGCCGCCGAACGGTGCGAACACGTAGCGGCTCACCGCGGCACGGGTTGCGGCGTTGTTCACGAACCGGTCGGGATTGAAGGTGTCCGGATCGGGCCACCAGTCGGAAAGCCGCATGGAGGCATAGACATTGATCGCCACCTGAGTCTTGCGGGGGACGAAGTGCCCGAGGATCTCGGTGTCGCGGATGGTTTGACGGAACAGAGCCCCTGCCGGTGCGTACATCCGGAGGATCTCCTTGAACGCCGCATCCAGCAGTGGGTAGGCGTCGAGGTCCAGGACAGTGGGGGTGTCGTTGGGCAGGCCGAGCGCTTCATCGCGAAGCGCGTCCTGCCACTGGCGGTTTCGGCCCAGCTCATAGGTGAGCATGGACAGGGCGATGGCAGTGGTGTCGTGGGCGGCCATCAGCAGGAAGATCATGTGGTTGACGATGTCGGTCTGGGTGAATCGGGTCCCGTCTTCATCCTCGCTGCGGCACAGCATCGAGAACAGGTCGGTGCCGTCGCCACGTTGCCGGTCGGGAACCTGGTCGGCGAAGTAGCGCTCGAGGCGCTCCCGGGCCCGCAGGCCCTTGGCCCACACCCCGCCGGGCACGTCCGCGCGCACCAGCGCCTGCCCGCCCCGGACGGTGTCGTGGAAATCGGCCGACAGTTGATCGGACTCCGGGCCGAGGTGCGTACCGACGAACACCTCAGCGGCCTGCTCGAGCAGCAGGTGCTTGATGGACGGATAGAACGGAAAGCCTTGTACCGACGACCAATTGCGCAATGTGCGATCGATGCTGGGCCGCATCAGTTCCAGGTAGCCGTCCAAGGCGCTGCGGGTGAACGCCTGCTGCATGATGCGGCGGTGGTCGCGGTGCTCGTCGAAGTCCAGCAGCATCATCCCGCGGTGGAAGAACGGTCCGATGACCGGCGCCCAACCGCGGGTGCTGGAGAAGACCTTGTCCCGGTTGATCCACGCGGTTTCCAGGGCGTCGGGACCCATGAGGCCGACGACCCGGAAGCCGACGCCCCCTGCCCATGACACCGGTCCGTAGCGCTCGTAGCGGTCGCGGGCGAAGGCGAGGGGATCGGCCAGCGAGCTCAGCACGTGGCCGAGGAACGGGAAGCCGTAGTTGCCCATGACGGGCTTCAGATTCGAGTCCGGTGGTGGCGTGGCGAGGGGACGCTCGCCGCTCGGAAACCTCGAGGTGACGGCCGCGCCCAAGGTCTGGAGGCGGTGCGTGTTCACAGGCGAACAAAGTTCCATGGCGTCCTCTCGGTTAACCATCTGGTACGAAACCGTGCCAGAATGTAGAGGTGGTGTCAACGACCAATCGCGCCTACGGCGGTCAATCGGCGGACGCTCGTCGTCAACAACGGCGTGAGCGCCTGCTAGACGTGGCGACGGACGCGATGGCTCGCAATGAATGGCGCGGTGTGACGGTCGAAAAGCTCTGTACCGCTGCGAATCTCAACAAGCGGTACTTCTACGAGAGCTTTTCCGATCTGGATGTCCTGTCTGCCGCTGTCGTCGACGACATCGCCGAGGGCGTCCGCAGCGTCACCGTGGCGGCAGCGGATGAGGCCGCGGACGAGCCGTTGGAAGTCCGGGCGCTGGCGAGCGTTGCGGCCGCGGTACGGACATTGGTCGATGACCCGCGCCGGGCGCGCATCCTCCTCGGAGGGGTCGCGGCCTCACCCGAATTGCACGCTCATCGCACGACGGTCATGCACCGCTTGACCGAGGTTCTGATCGACCACGGCCGCACCGTGCACGGCGTCGAGTTGGAAAAGGACCCGTTGGCCAAGGTGGCGCCGGCGTTCATCGTCGGCGGTACGGCCGACGCCATCCTGGAATTCGTCGACGGCGGCGTCGATCTGTCCCTCGACGACTTCATCGCGCAGCTCGCCACGCTCTGGCTGATCACGGGCAACGGAGCCGCCCAGGTGGCGCGGACTCGGATCTCGCCGGCTTAGCGGTCGATGTCATCTCTGCGGCACTGTGACGAAAGTGCAGCCTTTGGTGGCAGATTCCCGATTTTCGCCTCGAGAACCTACACGTTCGTCACAGGCCCGGCGGTTCACTCATGGGCGCCCCGCCCGGTCACTTGACGTGCTTGTCGAACCATTCGATCGGAACCTCGGGGTGCACTCCGAAGTAGTTGTAGCCGTCGAATCGGCGGTCGGTTCCGGTGATCCAGTGCAGGGACTTCTCCTCGACAGTCAGGGCGTCGAAGATGTCCTGCACATCCTGCGGTCGCGTCATGACGTCGTCGTGAACCTGGGCCACCAGCGTCGGCACCGTCACGGCCTTCACGTGCTCCAGCGGTGACTGCTCGGCCAGGTGGAATCCGGTCCGCTCGTGGACGGCCTTGTCGAACTTGGCGTAGCCGTCCTCCATGCCGATGCCCTTGACGAACTCCTCCACGATGTAGCTGCCGGACACGGGCTGCAGCATGACCATGGCCTGGATCTCGGAGAACTCTTCCGGGTGCTTCGACCACGCGACAGCGGTGGAATCCGCGCCAAGGCACACCGACAGCAGCATCTTCTTCATATTCTTGGTATCCGGCCGGGCCGCGGCGTAGCGCAGCGATCCGATGACATCGCGGTACTCGGTCAACCCGATGCCAGCGATGCCGCCGTTGCCCTGACCGCTCATGCCGTGGTTACGGATGTCGTAGGCCAGTACGTTGTACCCCGCTTCGTGGAGTGCCTTGTACTCCGGCAGGAAGTTGACCTCGAAGCCGCCCAGGCCGCCGAACTCTGGCAGGTGCCCCGGGTAGCCGTAGCGGTTGCCGGGCAGGAAGTGGTTGTGGATGATCAGCCGGTCCGACTCGGCGGGGATGAACCAGCCCTCAAGGGGCACACCGTCCATCGACGGGAACACCACGTCCTCGTACTGCAGGCCCACCTCGTGGGGACGGCGCAACACCGGTGCGCGACGGCCCGCCGTGGTACCGGTGGTCCACAACTCGACGAAGCCGTCGAATGCTTCCTGTGCTTCGTTGTTGTCGGGCATCTCGCAACCTCGTTTCCGTTGGACGAACCTCTCTGTATCCCGACGCTATGGGCTTGCTGATGCGATGGGGGAGACGCTGCTTATAGGGGGTACCGGCAACCCCTCCCTATGCCCACCGCCCTTCCCTACTGTTGGAGTGTGGACATCGCGAAGGACATCAGGGAGTTCCTGATGTCCCGGCGCGCCAAGATCACCCCCGAGCAGGTCGGGCTGGCCCCCGGCGTGCGACGCCGGGTGCCCGGCTTGCGGCGTGAGGAGGCCGCGCAGCTCGCCGGGGTGAGCACCGAGTACTACACGCAGATCGAGCGGGGCAACGTCACAGGCGTGTCCGACGAGGTGCTGCAGGCGATCAGCAGGGCGTTGCGGCTTTCGGAGGACGAGACGGTTCACTTCTTCAACCTGGTCCGCGCCGCTGCCGGCACCCGCGCGCCCAGGCGGAACAAGCGGACCACTGTTCGCAAATTGCCGGAGGGCGTTCAGGCGTTGATCGATGGCATGTCCGGCTCCCCGGCCATCGTGCTCGACGGCAATCTCGACATCCTGGCCGCGAACCCGCTGGGCCGCCTGTTGTATTCACCGCTGTACGACAGGGCCGTCGGGCGTCCCAACTTCGCCCGATTCATCTTCCTCGATTCGTCTGCCGCGCAGGTGTTTCCGGAATGGCAGCGCAGCGCCGACGAAGCGGTCTCCTTGTTGCAGGCCGAGGCGGCCAGGGATCCTCACTCGCCTGCCATGACCCAGATCGTCGGAGAACTCGCCACCCAGAGCATCGAGTTCCGCACCCGTTGGGCGGCCCACAATGTGACCGCCCACCGGCATGGTGTCAAGAAATTCGGGCACCCCGAGTTCGGTGATCTCACGCTCACCTACAACGTTTTCGAATTAGCGGCGGCACCGGGGTTATCCCTCGTCGGGTACACCGCGGAACCGAATTCCTCTTCTGCGCAAGCTTTGAGCCTCATGGCCAGTTGGAGTGCGTCTAGTCCGACGCGCAAGTGACGCCACTTCGTGGCTCGGTGGCTGGGGCCCGCGGTCCTCTATCCGAGCTGCGGCAGCCGATTCAGGACACGGTCAAATTGCGCAATCGTGGCCAGATCAGTTCCCACGGTTGTTGTCGCCCGGTCAGAAGGTACGCGTGCATGTCCTCGCCGATGTCACCGGCCACGCGCACGCCCAGAAAGTACTGACGGAGCTCGCCGGGGTCCTTGCCGATATAGAGCACGTCGGATTGATCGGCCCGTGGCGGCGGGAAATAGCCGTAGCTGCGGTTGAGGCTGTATGCCGCAGGCAGGCCATATCGATGCCCGTAGCCGTCGAGATACGCTGCGACGAGGTAAGCGTCACCGAGCAGCGCGGTGTGCTCCCGCCGGTCGGCGGGCAGCGATCGGTACATGTCGCCGGCGCGTTGTGCGATCTTCTCGGGTACGTCGGAGTGAACCGCGGTCGTCGAAATGACCAGCGCCCCGAGCGCCAGTGCAACGCTCGCCACGCAGGCCGGCCACACCAGCCAGCGGGCACGCCGGGACCCCGCTTCGCGGCGCCACTGGAGGCCCAATGCGCCGACCGCGGCCAGCGGCGCAGACATGCCGACGATGTAATAGGGCCGGCCCGCGGTGGCGAGGAACACCACGTAGAGCACGACGAAGGTGACACCGACGAACCGGTAGTCACGTAACGCCGGTACCCGAAACAGGAGCCAGAGCCCGTACGCGCCGAGGCCGACTCCGAGCACACCGGCGAACACGATCAGCTGCACAGCGATACCCGGCCGGCCGCCGTACAACGCCTCGGCCTCACCCGCGACAACCGGTGCCATCTTCAATTGCGGCCAGCCGTTGCGGAATTGCCAGATGAACGTCGGCATGGCCAGGGCAACAGCAATACCCACACCACCCCACAACAGCGGACGACGCGGGAGGTCCCGTGGGCCGACCGCCGCGACCGCCGCGATGAGCACGACACCCAACAACACAGCCTGGAATTTCGTCATCGCCGCGATGCCGGCCACGACACCGACCGCGAGAAGGAGACGGTCCTCGCGCACTCGAACCCATCGCACCACCAGCCAGATCAACAGTAGCCACTGCACGGGCTCGAGGGTGTAGGGCGTCAGCCAATGCCCAACCAAGGAGGACCAGGCGGCGGTTGCCTGCGCGGCGGCCGTCAGACCCTGCGCGCGCCCGTCGCACCCGAGCTCGCGGGCGATGAGACCGGCCACCACGACCGCTCCGGCGGTCGCCAATACCGCGGCCAGTCGCAGCACGATCACCGAACCGGGCGCGACGGCGTCCGCCAGCGCCGCGAGTGCAGGTGTCAACGGTGGCTGATCGGCCGATCCCCAGTCGAGATGACTGCGACCGATGGACAGCATGTACACCTCGTCGAACCAGTAGTGCTGGTCCAATACGCCTGCGATGCAATGCAATAAGGCGGTGATGATGCTGATCGGGAGCACGATGCCCGCCGCGAACGGCGATATGCGCTGACCGGCAGGCCTATCGACGTCGGCGGTGGTCACATGGATCTACGTTAGTGGCTGGGCCGCGGCGACCGGGGTGGCCGCGTCTGGTCCGACGCGAAACCGACGCCCGTGAGGTCTTCGGACACTGTCCACAGACGTGCCGCGTTCTCGTTGTCGCGCAGTGGTTTCCAGAGTTTCTGTGTACCGGGTGGGCCGCCGACGTGCCCCGGCCATTGGGGTCCGTAGAACGCGCCGTCCGTGGCCGTGGCCGACGCCGCCGCCATCAGTGCGGGTAGTTTCGCGCTGTCGACGGTTCCCACCACGAGGCCGCGTGCGGAGAACCAGCGGATCAGCCGCACGCCGACGGTGTCCTTGGCGCGTCCGACCTCCGGTCGCGCCGCCAGCAGGTTGGTAGGGGCGACCCCGGGATGAGAGATGTTGCTGGTGATGCCCCAGCCGGCCGCCGCACTGCGACGACTGAGCTCGAGTCCGAACAGCCCGACGGCGATCTTGGACTGCCGGTAGGCCGCCATGCCGTCGTAGGAGTGCGCCCAGTTCACGTCGTCCCAGTTGATGGTCCCGCTGCGGGCGGCGACGCTGGTCTGAGACGTCACCCGGGCCCGGCCCGCCCTGAGTAGCGGCAGCAGATGGCCGGTGAGGGCGAAGTGGCCCAGGTGGTTCGTGCCGAACTGCAGCTCGAATCCGTCGGCGGTGGTCTGCCGGTCGGGCGGAGTCATCACGCCGGCGTTGTTGACGAGGACGTGAATCGGAGCACCCTCGGCTCGCAGTTTCTGACCGAGCGCGGCCACCGAGGCCAGCGAGGACAGGTCGAGCTCCTCCAGTGTGAGCTTCGCGTGCGGATGCTGTTCGCGGATCTTGGCGGCGGCCGCCTCTCCTTTGTCTGGATTCCGTACCGGCATGACCACTTCGGCCCCGACGGCGGCGAGCCTTGCCGCGATGCCGAGGCCGATGCCGTCGCTCGCGCCGGTCACCACCGCACGCTTGCCGGACAGGTCGTCGATCGTGATGTCGTAATCGGTTGGCATGTGTTCGAGGTTGCCCACCGGGCTGCGCCGTATCCACGGTCTGACGATCCGTGGCTGAGCGGTCAGGTCGGGGAGATGATGGCAGGCATGATCGATCGAGCCGGGCTGGCGGAATTCCTCGTCCGCCGACGCGGGGCGTTGCAGCCCGAGGACGTCGGGCTCCCGCGTGGACACCGCCGCCGAACGACCGGGCTGCGGCGCGAGGAGGTCGCCGCACTGTGCCACATGTCGACCGATTACTACGCCAGGCTGGAGCGGGAGCGCGGACCGCAGCCCTCGGAGCAGATGATCGCCTCGATGGCGCAGGGCTTGCATCTGTCTCTTGACGAGCGTGACCACCTCTTCCGCCTCGCCGGACATCAACCGCCGGTGCGTGGGGCGAGCAGTGATCACATCAGCCCCGGCATGCTGCGCATCTTCGACCGGCTCACCGACACCCCGGCTGAGATCGTCACCGAACTGGGGGAGACTCTGCGGCAGACGCCGCTCGGTGTCGCGCTCGTCGGCGACCTGTGCCACTACACCGGGCCCTCGCGCAGCATCGGGTATCGCTGGTTCACCGACCCGGCGGTGCGCGGCCTCTATCCCCGCGAGGATCACGAGTTCTATTCGCGCATGTACGTTTCCGGCCTGCGCGGAGTGCTCGCACTGCGTGGGCCGGGGTCCAAGGCCGCTCGCTACGCCGAACTGCTCACCGCCGAGAGCGCAGAGTTCAGGCGCCTGTGGGATCAGCACGAGATCGGCATCAAGCCGCGCAACATCAAGCGCTATCGGCATCCCGAGGTCGGGAGTCTCGAACTCAACTGCCAGATCCTGCTCGACCCCGAGCAGTCGCACTCGCTGTTGGTCTACACCGCGGTGCCGGGAAGCGAGAGTTACGAGAAGCTGCAGTTGCTCTCCGTGGTCGGTGCTCCGTCGTCGTAATTCGTCCACACGGTCGAGTAGTCGACCCACCCTGGTTAGGATGAGGCCGTGGTGGATCAGCCGGAAGGCTCCAGTCGTGTGGCGCGCCGACGTGACCGGCGCAAGGCCGAGATCGTCAAGACCGCCACCCGTATTCTCACCGAATCCGGCTATCAGGGCATGAGCCTGGAAGACGTCGCCGAGCAGACCGATATCGCGAAGGCCACGCTGTACCACTACTTTTCGTCCAAGGACGCCTTGGTTGCCGCGGCGCTGGAAACCCTCACGCGGGAGGTCCTGCAGCGGCTGGAAGCCCGGGAAGAGGCCGTCGGGAATGCGGGTGTTCGCGAGCATCTCGCGGCGTTGATCGATGAGCAGATCCGCATCCTCACCGAGACCGCGCCCGAGGTGGCCGCCGTGTTCTCCTGGCCCCGAGGCTGGCCGGCCGCCTTCGACGAGCCGATGAAAGACATGCGGCGTCGGCACGACGCGGTATTCCGCCGGGTGGTGGAACAGGGTGTGGCAGAAGGTGAATTCACCTGTCCTGACGTCAATGTCGCCCTGCAGTGCCTGCACGGCATTCTCAACCAGTCCTCAATCTGGATCGGACCCGGGATGCACGACGACGATCGCGCCGAATTGCGCTCGGCGATCGTCGACCGGGCCCTGTGTCTGTTCTACTGACCTGTCATCGACTGCGCGGACGGGAAACGCGGAGAACGCTTTTCCCGCAGCGCGGTGTATCCCTCGACCACGTCGGGGCCGAGGAACGTCAACATCTCGTAGGCAGCGGACTGGTCGAAGATCGGGCCCGCATTGCGCAACCAGTTGTTGAGCGCGCGCTTGGTCAGCCGGATCGCCTGCTGGGCGCCGGTGGCCAGATTGTCCGCGATCCGCAGTGCCTCGTCCAGAACCTCCTCGCGCGGAAGGGCTTTGGCGACCATCCCGATACGCTCGGCCTCGATACCGTCGATCATCTCGCCGGTCATCAGGTAGTACTTCGCCTTGGCCGTCCCGGCCAGCAAGGGCCAGATGATGGCGGCGTGGTCGCCGGCTGCCACACCGAGCTTGACGTGTCCGTCGCCGATCCGGGCATCTTCGGCGATGATCGCGACGTCGGCCAGTAGGGCGGCCACCGCACCGGCCCCGACCGCGACACCGTTGATCGCGGACACGATCGGCTTGTCGCAGTTGATCATGTTGTAGACCAGGTCGCTCATCTCGTCGAGCATGTGTGAGACCCGGTCATAGTCGCCGGCCATCCGCTCGACCATCGCCAGGTCGCCGCCCGCGCTGAAAGCCTTACCGGCGCCGGTGATCACCGCGACCCGGGTCTGCGGGTCCGCTGCCACGTCCTTCCAGATGTTGGCGAGTTCGGTGTGCATGCCTTCGTCGGCCGCGTTGTACTTCTCCGGCCGGTTCAGCGTAATCAGCAGGACGCCGTTGTCCTGGCGGGTCAGCGTCAGCTGCTGGTAATCAGAGAAATCCATGGGGGACTGTCCCTTCGGTATGGCAATGCATTTCAACCGAACCTACGGTTTTTCGACCATCCAAGTCAATTATCGACCATCTGGTTGATTTTCTCCCCCGCGCGGCCGATAGTGGGCTTCACGCGTCCACACCACCGCAGATCGGGAGGACAGATAGTGCGATTCGACAACAAAGTCGCCGTGGTCACGGGTGCGGCCTCGGGGATCGGCCGGGCCATCGCGATCGCGCTGGCGGAGTCCGGCGCCACGGTGGCTGCCGTCGACCGCGATGAAGCGGGGCTGGCCGAGACGGTGCAGCACAGTGTGAATGCCACCGCGCACGTGGTCGACCTGGCCGATCCGGAGGCGGTGAGCACACTGCGCGACGACGTCGTGGCCGAGCACGGGCCGCCAGCCGTCATCGTCAATGCCGCGGGCTTCGACCGGGTCGAGCCGTTCATGTCCAATGACGACACGCTCTGGCAGGCGTTGGTCGCGGTGAACTTTCTCGGGCCCGTTCGGCTGACCCATGCCTTCCTCGAGACGATCCTCGCCGAGGGAGGCACGGCAAAGATCGTCAACATTGCCAGTGA
>MSTD01000063.1 GCA_001942045.1 Mycolicibacterium porcinum | reverse complement strand
TCCATCGACAGACCCGCCCGCCCCGACAACACCGTCAACTGCGCCTTCTTCTCGAAAGCCCCGCGGAACTGCATCCACGTCAACGTCAGCACCGCGACCAGCAGGATGATCATCCCCGCGCACGCCGTCTTGTACGGCGGGTCGTATCGCCAGTGGTTGAACCGCCGTTCGGACCGCAACCGCGATGAGGCCACGCGCAAACCTCCAACTTGTTGACGCGGCCAACCAGTTGGTCAGCAGCCAGCGAGTGAGCGAGCAGAACTCTCGCAAACGTTCAGAGACGACTGCAACTGCACGGAGCCGAGTGCGGCAAACATCAAATCGGCGCCGCCACAGGGCGCGCGTCACATCTGGTGGGCGGAGTAACCGAAATAACGTCCCGCGAGGACATCCGCGGCAGCGTGGGCCAGGCGCGCACATCCCCCGTCCAGCCCCGGCAACATGCCTCTGACGTCGATACCAGGATGACGACGAAACCGACTGTCAGCCAGCGTGATTGGGAGTATCCGCGGCACACGCGGACGCGCCATCTACGGTGGAGCCATGCGTCTGATTCCGCTGGTGCCGTTCGCTGTTGCCGCTCTCGCGTTCATGGGATGTTCGGAGAACGCCGCCGCCGACGCCGAAGACCTCAACGGCCGCACCTTCATCTCGGAGCGGGTGGACGGTGACCAGATCCCCGGCGGTGGACCGCTGACGATCGGTTTCGACGGGAAGCAGATCAGCACCTTCGCCGGCTGCAACCACGGCTCCGGCTCCGCCGAGTTGTCCGACGGCCGGATCACCACCCAGCTGGCGATGACCATGATGGCGTGCGCGCCACCGGTCGGCGATTCCGACGCCTGGGTGTCGAAGTTCTTCGACGCCAAGCCAACCTGGTCGTTGTCGGGCGACACCCTCACGTTGCAGACCGACGCCGCGAAGGTCACGTTGCGGGACAAGAAGGTGGCCGACCCCGATCGTCCACTCACCGACACCACCTGGCAGGTGACCAGCCTGGTGTCCGCGCAGGCGGTCAGCACCTCGGTCGCACTCGAACAATCCAAGCCCACCCTGGTCATCGGCGACGACGGCGCGGTCAGCGGTTCGACGGGCTGCAACCGGATCACCGGCCGCGCAACCGTTTCCGGGTCCCCCGCAGTCATCGACTTCGGCCCGCTGGCCACCACCAGGATGGCCTGCTCTCCGGAGGTCTCCGAGATCGAGCAGGCTGTGCTCCGGGTCCTGAGAGGCTCGGTCCAGACGTCGATCGACGCCGACGAACTGAAGCTCTCCGGCGCCGACGGCAACGGGCTGGTACTGCGCGCGCAGTGAACTTACAGCGGTGACGCGCCACGCAGATGTTCGAAGATCAATGAGGTCTGCGTGCCTGCGACGTCGGCGTCGGCATTGAGGTTCTCCACCACGAACGCCCGCAGATCCTCGGTGTCCCGCGCGGCGACGTGCAGGATGAAGTCGTCTCCCCCGGCCAGGAAGTACACGTCCATCACCTGTGGGCGTGTGCGGATGTGGGCGATGAAGTTGCGGATCTTGCCCCGCGCGTTCGACTGAAGGCTCACCGAGATCATCGCCTGCAGGCTGAGCCCGACCGCGGCGGGATCGATGTCGGTATAGAAGCCCCGGATCACCCCGATCTCCTGCAGTCGGCGCACCCGGCCGTGGCAGGTCGACGCGGCGACGCCGACCGCGTCGGCCAACGCGCTGTTGGACATGCGGGCGTCGGCGTGGAGCGCCAAGAGGATGCGGCGGTCCACCTCGTCGAGTTCCGGCCGAACATCCTTCGGCGAACGGGTCCCACGCCCCGGCAAGTTGGATGATTCTTCGTTCACAGTGCGACTCTAACGAATCTTTATCGGAGATATTGCTCACTTATCGAAGGTTCTTCACAATTATTTCCAGCAACCCAAACTTTGAAGGAGCGACCATGCTCGTCGGTATCCCGACCGAGATCAAGAACAACGAGTACCGAGTGGCGATCACCCCGGCGGGCGTGGCGGAGCTGACCCGGCGCGGTCACGACGTGATCATCCAGGCCGGCGCCGGCGAAGGCTCGGCCATCACCGACAACGATTTCAAGGCCGCCGGTGCCGAGATCGTGACCACGGCCGACCAGGTCTGGTCCGAGGCCGAGCTACTGCTCAAGGTCAAGGAGCCCATCGCCGCCGAGTACTCGCGCATGCGCAAGGGCCAGACACTGTTCACCTACCTGCACCTGGCGGCGTCCAAGGAATGCACCGACGCACTGCTGGCCTCGGGCACCACCTCGATCGCCTACGAGACGGTGCAGACCGCAGACGGCGCGCTGCCGCTGCTCGCCCCGATGAGCGAGGTCGCCGGCCGCCTGTCGGCGCAGGTCGGCTCCTATCACCTGATGCGTACCCAGGGCGGCCGCGGCGTGCTGATGGGCGGCGTTCCCGGCGTCGCACCGGCCGAGGTCGTCGTCGTCGGCGGCGGTGTCGCCGGCTACAACGCTGCCCGCATCGCCAAGGGCATGGGCGCCCACGTCACGGTGTTCGACCTGAACGTCAACACGCTCCGCAAGATCGACAACGAGACCAACGCCGGCATCGAGACCCGCTACTCGTCGTCGCTGGAACTGGAAGAGGCCGTCAAGAAGGCCGATCTGGTGATCGGCGCGGTGCTGATCCCGGGCGCCAAGGCCCCCAAGCTGGTCACCAATGCGACCGTGGCCCACATGAAGCCGGGCGCGGTGCTGGTCGACATCGCGATCGACCAGGGTGGCTGCTTCGAGGATTCCCGTCCCACCACGCACGACGACCCGACGTTCGCCGTGCACGACACGGTGTTCTACTGCGTGGCCAACATGCCCGGCTCGGTGCCGCGCACCTCGACGTTCGCGCTGACCAACGCCACCATGCCGTACGTGCTCAAGCTGGCCGACAAGGGCTGGAAGGCCGCCTGCGCGGCCGATGCGGCACTGGCCAAGGGCCTCTCCACGCACGAGGGCGCGCTGCTGTCCGAGCAGGTCGCAGCCGACCTCGACATGCCGTTCACCGATCCGGCCACCCTGCTGGCCTGATCCCACCCGACCGTCGCCCGGCTGGAGCTCGCTCCGGCCGGGCGACGTGTATTTCGGCTCCCTGCGGGTTCCCTGGCAGCCGCGCGTACCCGAGCTGTTCACCGCGCATTCGACCGATGGCTCCACGTCAGTGCTTGGATCGAAAGGGCAAGCGTTACAAGGTCTTTTCCTCCGATCGATGTTCCAGGACTGAGGAGTCACCCATGGTCAACCTGCCCGTCGCGCACCAGCCCCGCCCGCTGCTGCCCGAGCTCTCGGAGTTCTTCGCCGGCATCACCCCGTTCGCCAGCCTGCGGCCGATCTTCGAGCGCAACCTGATGCGTATCGAGGACGAGGTAACCGAGGACCACTACGAACTGCGGGCCGAGATCCCCGGCATCGACCCGGCCAACGACGTTCAGATCACCGTGGCCGACGGCCAGCTGACGGTCAAGGCCGAGCGTTCGGAGCGCGCCGACACCACAGCGCGGTCGGAGTTCTCCTACGGCTCGTTCCTGCGCACCGTGACCCTGCCCGCCGAGGCCGATGAGGACAACATCACCGCCGGCTACGAGCGCGGCATCCTGACCGTCCGCGTGCCGTTGTCACAGAACCCCGCCGGCGCCCGTCAGATCGCGATCCAGGGCACCGAGAACGGCTCGACCGCAATCGAATCCGCCGAGCACTCAGAGTAACGACGGCAGTACGACCGCCGTCAGCTCACCGATGAGCGGGCGCAGGTTGTCGGCCTTCGGGTCGTCGGCCTGCGACCGCGTCATCACGGCCAGCAGCACACGCTGCCCGTCGGGCCCGTACGCAATCCCCACGTCATTGGTGCTGCCGTAGTCCCCGCTCCCGGTCTTGTCGGCGGTGGTCCAGCCCTCCGGAAGCCCGGCGCGCACGCTCGAGGTCTGATTGGCCCGCATCCAGTCCTCCAACAGGCGGCGCTGCGGCGGGCTCAGGGCGTCACCGGCCAGCACCTCCCGGTACCCGACCGCCAACGCCGTCGGAGTGGACGTATCTCGCGGGTCCCCGGGGATCGCCGAGTTCAGCTCGACCTCCCAGCGGTCCAGGCGGGTGCGCTCATCTCCGATGCTGCGGGCGAACGCGGTGATACCTGCCGGCCCGTCAATGGTTTTCAACAGCAGGTTGCCCGCGGTGTTGTCGCTGCGCTGCAGCGCCGCCTGACACAACTCCGCCAATGTCATCTCGCCACCGACGTGGGTCTCGGTGACCGGCGAGTTGGGCACGATCGCCTCCCGGTCCACGAACACCCGGTTGTCCAGCGAAATCTGGCGGCGCCCGACCATCTGCAACACGCGCGCGGCGGCATAGCCCTTGAACGTCGAGCACATGGCGAACATCTCGTCGGGCCGGCGCGTGAGGACGCGCCCGGAATCCAGGTTCGACGCGTACAAGCCGATCAGGGCGTTGTGCCGGCGCTCCAGGTCCGCGATCTGATCATCGACCGGGGTTGCCAGTGCCGGCGCGGCCTTACCCACACCGGCACCGACGGCAGCCGCCGCCACCAGCGAACCGATCAAAACACTGCGCCGCGAGAGTCCGGTCATCGGACCCAGCGTAGCGGGTCAGCCGGCGATCGTCTGAAGCTGTTGCGGCAGAGACTTTTTCGAGCGATAGGGGCCGAGCACGGCGGCGCCGTAGTCGCGGGACAGCAACTGGTGAGCGACGGCGTTGACCTCTTCGAGCGTGACCGCCTCGATCTGGGCCAACGTGTGATCGATGGTCCGGTGCTCACCGTAATTGAGCTCGCTGCGGCCGATGCGGTGCATGCGCGACCCGGAATCCTCCAGCCCGAGCACCAGACCACCACGCAACGACCCCTTGGCGATTCGGCATTCGTCGGCGGTGATGCCGTCTCTGGCCACGCCTTCGAGAACTTCGGTGGTCACCCGGACCACTTCGTCGAACCGTTCCGGTTGGCATCCCGCGTACACCGAGAGCGCTCCGCTGTCGGCGAAGGTGTCCACCGTCGAGTACACCGAGTAGGCCAGCCCGCGTGACTCCCGAATCTGTTGGAACAGGCGGGAACTCAGGCCGCCACCGAGTGCGGTGTTGAGCACCGACAGCGCCCACCGATGTTCCCAGTGCCGGCCGGGGGTACGAACCCCGAGCGACACGTGGGACTGCTCGCCGTCGCGGTCGACCACGAGCAGAGACGGCTTGCCACCGACCCGTCCGGCACCCTTGCGCGGAGCCACCGCGGCTCGCCCGGCTTCCAGCCGTGGGCCGAAATGCTCCCGGACCAGCGACACGACCACGTCATGGTCGATATTGCCGGCCACCGCGACGATCATCCGTCGCGGCGTGTAGCGACGGACGTGGAACGAATGCAGCTGCGCACGGGTCATCGTCTCGATCGACTCGACACTGCCGATCACCGGCCGTCCGACCGGGTGATCGCCGAACATGGCCGTGAGGAAGACGTCGCCGAGGCTGTCCTCCGGGTCGTCGTCGCGCATGGCGATCTCTTCGAGCACGACGTCGCGTTCCACCTCGACATCCTCGGTGGCACAACGGCCCCGGAGCACCACGTCGGACACCAGGTCGACCGCGAGCTCGAGGTCGGAATCGAGCACATGTGCGTAGTAGCACGTGTGCTCGCGGGTGGTGAACGCGTTCAGCTCACCGCCGACGGCATCGACGGCCTGCGCGATGTCGACCGCGCTGCGCGTCGGGGTGGCCTTGAACAGCAGGTGCTCCAGGAAGTGGGCGGCACCCGCGACGCTTCGTCCTTCGTCGCGGGAACCGACACCCACCCAGACCCCGACCGATGCCGAACGCACCGACGGGATGTACTCAGTGACCACCCGGAGTCCGCCGGGCAGATCTGTCCGGCGGACATGTGTGGTGTTCAGTGCAGACGCCTTGGGTCGAGCCGAGGTGATCAGGACTCGGCGGCGGCCGCTTCGGCCGGTGCCGCGGCACCGTCGGCAGCAGCCTCGGTCTTCTCCGCGCCCTCTTCGTCCACGAGCACCAGCGAGATCTTGCCGCGGTTGTCGATGTCGGCGATCTCGACGCGCAGCTTGTCGCCGACCTTGACCACGTCCTCGACCTTCGCGATCCGCTTGCCACGTCCCAGCTTGGAGATGTGGACCAGGCCGTCACGCCCCGGAAGCAGCGACACGAACGCGCCGAAGTCGGTGGTCTTGACGACAGTGCCGAGGAAGCGCTCTCCGATCTTGGGCAGCTGCGGGTTGGCGATGGCGTTGATCTTGTCGATCGCGGCCTGCGCGGACAGCCCGTCGGCCGCACCCACGAACACGGTGCCGTCGTCCTCGATCGAGATCTGGGCGCCGGTCTCCTCGGTGATCGAGTTGATCATCTTGCCCTTGGGCCCGATCACCTCGCCGATCTTGTCCACCGGAACCTTGATGGTGGTGATCCGCGGTGCGTAGGGGCTCATCTCGTCGGGACGGTCGATGGCCTCGGCCATGACGTCGAGGATGGTCAGCCGCGCGTCCTTGGCCTGGCTCAGCGCGCCGGCCAGCACCTTCGAGGGGATGCCGTCGAGCTTGGTGTCGAGCTGCAGGGCGGTGACGAAGTCCTTGGTGCCGGCGACCTTGAAGTCCATGTCACCGAAGGCGTCCTCGGCGCCGAGGATGTCGGTCAGTGCGACGTAGCGGGTCTCGCCGCCCACCTCGTCGGAGACCAGGCCCATGGCGATGCCGGCCACCGGCGCCTTGAGCGGCACACCGGCGTTCAGCAGCGACAGGGTCGAGGCACACACCGAACCCATCGAGGTCGAGCCGTTCGAACCCAATGCCTCCGACACCTGGCGGATCGCGTACGGGAACTCCTCGACGCTGGGCAGCACCGGAACCAGCGCACGCTCGGCCAGCGCGCCGTGGCCGATCTCGCGGCGCTTGGGCGAGCCGACGCGGCCGGTCTCACCGGTCGAATACGGCGGGAAGTTGTAGTGGTGCATGTAGCGCTTGGTCGTCTCGGGTCCCAGCGAGTCGATCTGCTGGGCCATCTTGATCATGTCCAGCGTGGTGACACCCATGATCTGGGTCTCGCCACGCTCGAACAGCGCGCTGCCGTGCGCCCGCGGGATCACGGCGACCTCGGCCGACAGGGCCCGGATGTCGGTGATGCCACGGCCGTCGATGCGGAAGTGGTCGGTCAGAATGCGCTGGCGCACAAGCTTTTTGGTGAGCGAGCGGAATGCGGCGCCGATTTCCTTCTCACGCCCGGCGAAGGTCTCGCCGAGACGCTCGAGCACCTCGACCTTGATCTCGTTGGTGCGGTCGTCGCGCTCGTGCTTGCCTGCGATGGTCAGTGCCTCCGACAGCGCCTCGGTGGCCACCGATGCCACGGCGTCGTAGGCGTCCGACTCGTAATCCGGGAACACCGGGTACTCGCCGGTCGGCTTGGCGGCCTTCTCGGCCAGCGCCTGCTGAGCGGTGCACAGCTCCTTGATGAAGGGCTTGGCAGCCTCGAGGCCCTCGGCGACGACGGCCTCGGTGGGCGCACCGGCACCGCCGGCGATCAGCTCGATGACGTTGTCGGTGGCCTCGGCCTCGACCATCATGATCGCGACGTCGCCGTCTTCGAGCACACGGCCCGCGACGACCATGTCGAAGACCGCCTTCTCCAGCTGCTCGACGGTCGGGAAGGCGACCCACTGGCCGTCGATCAGGGCGACGCGGGTGCCGCCGACGGGACCGGAGAACGGCAGGCCGGCCAGCTGCGTCGACGCCGACGCGGCATTGATGGCCAGCACGTCGTACAGGTCCTTGGGATCCAGGCTCAGCACGGTGACGACGACCTGGATCTCGTTGCGCAGGCCGTCGACGAACGACGGGCGCAGCGGACGGTCGATCAGGCGGCAGGTCAGGATCGCGTCGGTGGAGGGACGGCCCTCACGACGGAAGAACGAGCCGGGGATGCGGCCCGCGGCGTACATGCGCTCCTCGACGTCCACCGTCAGCGGGAAGAAGTCGAAGTGGTCCTTGGGGTTCTTGCTCGCGGTGGTCGCGCTCAGCAGCATGGTCTCGTCGTCGAGGTAGGCGACGACGGAGCCGGCGGCCTGCTGCGCGAGCCGCCCGGTCTCGAAACGGATGGTGCGGGTGCCGAAGCGCCCGTTGTCGAGGGTTGCGGTGGATTCGAACACACCGTCTTCAAGTTCAACTACAGACATAGAGTCCGTTGGCCTCTTTCGAATTCATTCAACTGTTTCGCGGCGTCACGATGGCGATAGGCCACGGGCCCTGGATACGGCTACGGCCGTCGATCGAAGCGGCCGGATGGACCCCGCCAACGGGGTTCCGGCAGCCACTACCGAAGACCGCCCGTCCAGGCGGGCCCGATATGACTCGCAGGAACAACACCCGCGGTTCGCGGGTGCCGCACCTGTGTTCAGCGCAGATTTCGGCCGCTGAACGACCTCATGTTACACGGCAGCAACGGCCGAATCCGTATCCGTGCCAGCTAGGACACGTCCTCAACGCATACGGTGAACTGGCGTTCCGGGTAGGCGTAGCCCACTCCGCTGGCGCACTGATCGACGTTCGACACGCCGCGGAGGACCTCGGTGGCCCGTTGTCGGTGCGGCGCAGACGAATCCGCGCAATCCACCCGATACGGGTCCTTATCGTTCTCCGGATCGATGCTCATGCATCCGCCGGTGAGCCAGTCGATGTCCAGACACAGCGTCTGGGTCTCGTCATCGAATGCGCTTCGCACCGAGTAGTAGGTGTCGACGTCGCCCGGGCACTGGTCACTGTCGGTGACCGTGGAGATGACCTTGTAGTTCGACGCGTCGCTGCCGCACTCGGCCCGGCTGGCGTCCGGGCGCTCGTACGTGCCGCTCATTTTCAGGCAGTCCCCTGCCTTCATGTCCGCGGCCGCCGCGGACGAGCATGCGGTCAGACCGCCGACGAAAAGTATCGCGGCTGCCCCGAGAGGGGCAGCCGCGGAAAGTGGTGGCATCGACGCCGCGTCAGCGACGCAGCCCGAGGCGCTCGATCAGCGAGCGGTAACGCGCCACGTCAACCTGGGCGACGTACTTCAGCAGCCGGCGACGGCGACCGACCAACAGCAGCAGGCCGCGGCGCGAGTGGTGGTCGTGCTTGTGCTGCTTGAGGTGCTCGGTCAGATCCGAGATCCGCTTGGTCAGCAGGGCGACCTGGGCCTCCGGCGAACCGGTGTCGGTCTCGTGCAGACCGTAGCTGCTCAGGATTTCCTTTTTCTGCTCGGCAGTAAGCGCCACGAAAGTAACTCCATCATTTCAGTCCCGCGAACATAATTCTCGGCACAGCCACCGCGGACTGCAGCATGCGCCGGACCGGCAGAGTCTATCAGCGACTCAGTGCGAACTCAGAATCGTGCGCGCCTTGTCGGCATCCCGCTTCATCTCCGCGACCAGTTCTTCGACCCGGTCGAACTTTTCCATGCCCCGGATGCGGGCCACGAAATCGACTGCGACATGTTGCCCGTAGAGGTCGGCCTCGGTGTCGAGCACGAACGCCTCGACCGTGCGCGTCCGGCCGGAGAACGTCGGGTTGGTGCCGACGGACACCGCGGCCTCGTACCGCTCGCCGGGAATCACGGTGCCCATCACCGGGCCGTGCCCCAACACGGTGAACCAGGCGGCGTAAACGCCGTCGGCCGGGATCGCCGAGAACATCGGGGGGGCCACGTTGGCCGTCGGGAAGCCCAGCACCCGCCCGCGCCCGTCGCCGCGCACGACCACGCCCTCGACCCGGTGCGGGCGCCCGAGAGCTTCGGTGGCGGCCACGACGTCGCCGGCGTCGACGCAGGACCGGATGTAGGTCGACGAGAACGTGACCCGCTCGTCGCGATGCTCGGCATCGAGCGTCTCGGTGACCAGCGACATGCTCTCGACGGCGAAACCGAAGCGCTCCCCGGCCGCACGCAGCATCGCCACGTTGCCCGCCGCCTTCTTGCCGAAGGTGAAGTTCTCCCCCACCACGACCTCCACCACATGCAGGTCTTCCACCAGCAACTCGTGGATGTAGCGCTCAGGGGTGAGCTTCATGAAGTCCGAGGTGAACGGCATCACCAGGAACACGTCGACGCCGAGTTCCTCGACCAGCTCGGCACGCCGAGTGAGTGTGGTCAACTGCGCCGGGTGACTCCCCGGAAACACCACCTCCATCGGATGGGGGTCGAAGGTCATGAGGACCACCGGCACTCCGCGTGATCGGCCCGCTTTCACCGCATGGCTGATCAACTCCGCATGTCCACGGTGGACCCCGTCGAACACTCCGATGGTGACTACACACCTGCCCCAGTCCGTGGGGATCTCGTCCTGCCCACGCCAGCGCTGCACGCACTCAGCCTACGACCCGAAGGCGGCACGGTCTGCTCTAGATCCCCCGATCAGGTGATGATTGCCTAAACTTTCCTACTGTGAGTCCAGACGGTAACCACCAAGACCTCTCCACGGTTGCCCAGGACTATCTGAAAGTCATCTGGACAGCCCAGGAGTGGTCTCGCGAGAAGGTCAGCACGAAACTGCTGGCTGAGCGGATCGGCGTGTCGGCCTCCACGGCGTCGGAGTCGATTCGCAAACTCGCCGACCAGGGGCTGGTACACCACGAGAAGTACGGCGCGGTGACGCTGACCGACGCGGGCCGGAGCGCGGCGCTGGCGATGGTCCGCAGGCACCGGCTGATGGAGACGTTCCTGGTCCAGGAGCTGGGCTACAGCTGGGACGAGGTGCACGACGAGGCCGAGATCCTCGAGCACGCCGTGAGCGACCGGATGCTCGACCGCATCGACGCCAAGTTGGGCCACCCGACCCGCGATCCGCACGGCGATCCGATCCCCGCGGCTGACGGCCAGGTTCCCACCCCGCCAGCCCGGCAGCTGTCGGCGTGTCAGGACGGCGACGCCGGCACGGTGGCCCGGATCTCCGACGCCGATCCGGAGATGCTGCGGTACTTCGACAGCGTCGGGATCAGCCTCGATTCCCGGGTGCGGGTGCTGGCGCGGAGGGATTTCGCCGGGGTGATCTCGGTGGCCGTACAGAGTCCGGGTAATGCCGGCAACGCCGGCACCGGAGGCGATGACGCGAGCGTCCAGGTCGAGCTGGGCAATCCGGCGGCCGAGGCGATCTGGGTGGTCGCGAGCTGACGACACGCGGGAGGCGATCACCGCGATTTTTACCCGTGCGCGATAGCCGGTTCGGCACCAAGATGTCCTGTTCGTGACTGTCTCTCTGCACTGGTTCCTGCCCACCTACGGCGACAGCCGGCTGATCGTCGGCGGCGGCCACGGCACCCCCGCCGGCGCTGCCGGTGGCGACCGCGAGGCCTCGATCGACTACCTGGCCTCGATCGTCCGTTCCGCGGAGCGGTTCGGCTTCACCGGCGCGCTGATCCCGACGGGCGCCTGGTGCGAGGACGCGTTCATCACCGCGGCGCTGCTGGCCCGCGAGACCACGTCGCTGGCGTTCCTGGTGGCATTCCGCCCGGGGCTGGTCAGCCCGACCCTGTCGGCGCAGATGGCGGCGACGTTCGCCCGGCACGCACCGGGACGGATCCTGCTCAACGTCGTCGTCGGCGGCGAGGCGCACGAGCAGCGGGCCTTCGGCGACCATCTGGACAAGGACGCCCGGTACGCGCGCTGCGACGAGTTTCTCGACGTGGTCCGCCGGCTGTGGGCGGGCGAGACGGTGACGCACAAGGGCGAGTACATCGACGTCGAGGAGGCTTCCTTGGCCCTGCCGCCCACCCCGGTGCCGCCGCTGTACTTCGGTGGCAGCTCGCAGGCCGCCGGGCCCGTGGCGGCACGGCACTCCGACGTCTATCTGACCTGGGGCGAGCCGCCCGCCGCGGTGCGCGAGAAGATCGAATGGATCCGGGCCCTCGGCGAGGAGCAGGGACGCAAGCTGCGGTTCGGCATCCGCCTGCACACCATTTCGCGGGACACCTCCGAGGAGGCGTGGGCCCAGGCCGACCGGCTGGTCGCCGCGCTGGACGAGGAGACGGTGGCCGCCGCACAGGCCGGGTTGGCCCGCAGCCAGTCCGAGGGTCAGAAGCGCATGCTGGCCTTGCACGAGGCCAACCGTGCCAACGGCACCTGGAGTGACGCCCGCAGCCTGGAGATCGCACCGAACCTGTGGTCGGGTGTCGGGTTGGTGCGCGGCGGCGCCGGCACTGCGCTGGTAGGCAGCCACACCGAGGTGGCCGACCGGATCGCCGAATACGCCGAGATCGGCATCGACGAGTTCATCTTCTCCGGCTATCCGCACCTGGAGGAGCTGTTCTGGTTCGGCGAGGGTGTGGTGCCGATCCTGCGCGAGCGCGGGCTGTTCGGCGGCGGCCCACAATCGGGCGCTCCCGCCTCGATCCCGTTCGTCGGCGCGCCGCGATGACTGATCTGGCCGGCGCCACCCGCATCTCGTCGGCTCAGTCGGCGCTGGTCATCGCCACGCAGCTGTCGAGGTCGTTCGCCGAAGGTGCCGGCGCCCGTGACGCGCACCGGATCCTGCCGTACGAGCAGGTTCAGGCACTGAAGGATTCGGGGCTGCTGGCGCTGACCGTGCCGGCCGAGTACGGCGGGCTCGACGTGCCCATCGCCGTGCTCGCCGAAGTGCTGCGGCTGATCGCGCACGGCGATCCGTCCATCGGCCAGATCCCGCACTCGCATTTCACGTTCCTGGAGGCACTGCGGCTGCAGGGCACGCCAGAACAGCAGGCCTACTTCTACGGGCTGGTACTGGACGGGGCGCTGTTCGCCAATGCCCAGTCCGAACGCGGGCCGCATCCCATCGACGTGGACACCACGACGCTCACGGCGACCGAGGCGGGCTATGTCCTGAGCGGTCGCAAGTACTACTCCACCGGGGCGTTGTTCGCCGACTGGCTGATCGTTCGGGCCTCGCACTCCGATGGTTCCGGACAGGTGCCGACAGCCGCCTCACCCAAGGCGATCGCATTCGTTCCGCGTGACGCCCGTGGGGTCGAGGTCGTCGACGACTGGGACGGCATGGGTCAGCGGACCACGGCCTCGGGCACCGTCACACTCGACGCCGTCGAGGTGCCGGCCGCGCACGTCGTCGAATTCAGCCCGATCTTCGCGCGCCCCACTGTGTACGGGGCCCGGGCCCAGCTGCTGCATGCCGCCCTCGACGTCGGGATCGCCACCTCCGCCCTGGAGGAGGCGGTCCGTCAGGCCGCCAAGGCCCGGCCGCACTTCGAGGCATCGGTGTCCAGCGCCGTCGAGGACCCGACGCTGGTGCACGCGGCCGGTGAGCTGACCGTGACGGTCCGCGGCGCGGAGGCCCTGCTGACCGAGGCGGCTCGCCAGGTCGACGCGGCCCGAGGCGATCTCACCGAGGACAGCGCTGCGGCGGCCTCGATCGCGGTGGCGATCGCCAAGGTGGCTGCCGCGCGGGCAGCCGTGGAGGCCGGCAGCGCACTGTTCGAGTTCGGCGGGACCCGCAGCGCCTCCGCCGCGGGCAACCTGTCGCGGTACTGGCGCGACGCGCGGACACACACGTTGCACGACGCCACCCGCTGGAAGATCCGTCACATCGGCAACTACACCCTCTCTGGCACGAAACCGCCTCGCCACGGCCAGCTTTGAGGTTTCAGATGTCGAGGCGCCGGTGGTAAGCCTGCCGCGCCGACGCATCGACCTTCGTGAACGCCGTGTCGAAATGTGCCACGCGGTATGCCTTGTGCCGCAGACTGTCGGGTATCGCCGAGGCCGCCTTGATCACATAGCCGAGACCCCGGGGCACGGCGACCTTGGCTCGTCCGCTGACGACCGCGCCCACGATCGCGTCCGCCACGTCCTCGGGTTCCACGTCTGTCAACGGTCGGACCCACTTGGGCGCACTGTTCCCCGCAGAGAGTTCGGTATGCACCACACCAGGGAGGACCGCGGTGACTCCGATGCCGTTCTCGGCGAGCTCGAGATGAAGTGTCTCGGAGAAGCCGACGACGGCGTGCTTGGTCGCGCAGTAGGTGGCCAAGCCCGCAAACGCGCTCGCTCCGGCCAGCGATGCGACGTTGACGATATGGCCGCCACGTCCGGTCATCCGGTTCGCCGCGAGCTTCGATCCGTTGAGGACGCCGAGCAGGTTGATCGCGACCATGCGGTCGGTCATGGCATCCGTCTCGTCGATGAAGTTGCCCGTTGGCATGATTCCGGCGTTGTTCACCAGCACATCCAGTGGGCCGAGCCGTTCCTCGGCCGCGTCGAGGAACAACGAGAAAGACCTCCGGTCGGTGACGTTGAGCGGCAGTCCGCACACCGCACCGCCGATCGCCTCGGCGAGCTCAGCCGCGGTCTTCTCGACCAACGCGGCATCGACATCGCCGAGTGCGACGCGGGCGCCTGCCCGGAGGAACGCCGCGCCGGTCGCCTTGCCGATACCGCGCGCGCCGCCGGTGATCGCGACTACCTGACCTCGAATACTGTTGTGTGTCTTGGTCATTCTTTCACCTTCTAGTTTCGGGCCAGCTGCCCTTTGAGCAGCTTCCCGGTCTCGTTGCGCGGCAGCTCCGGAACGAAGATCACGTCGCGCGGCACCTTGTGCCGGGCCAGGTGCGCGCGCACATAGGCCCTGATGTCGTCGGCGTCAAGGTCAGCAGCCGGATCGCTGACGATGAAGGCGCGCAACCGCTTTCCGAAGTCGGCGTCATCGACTCCGATCACCGCGACGTCTGTGACGCCGGGGTGCGCGACAAGGAGGTTCTCCACCTCCAGCGGGAAGACGTTCTCCCCACCTGAGACGATCATCTCGTCATCGCGTCCGTCGACGAACCACAGTCCGTCGGCGGTGAAGTGCCCGGTGTCACCCGAGGACAGCAGCCCGTCGACGATCTCTTTGTTGCCGCCGTCGGTGTAGCCCGAGAAACTCAGCCCGCTGGACACGAAAAGCGTTCCGGTACGGCCTGGTTCGGAAATTCTGCGACGTTGCTCATCGTAGGCGGCAAGCGTGCATCCGACCGGTGGCCGGCCCACGGTGCCCGGGACGGCACGCAGGTCGGCGGGTGTGGCGACCGCCGCAACAGCGACTTCGGTCGAGCCGTACAGGTTGTAGAGCACATCGCCGAACACCTCCGCGGTGCGCCGGCACAGGTCCGGTGACAACGCCGAACCTGCGGCGAAAACCACCTCCAGTGAGGACGTGTCGTAGCGGGCGAGCACATCGGGCCCCAGGTCGAGGATGCGCTGCAACATCGTCGGCACGACGATGAGCGCGCCTGCCCGGTGCGTCTCGATCGACGCAAGAGTGTCCTCGGGATCGAACCGGCGGGCCAGCACGACACGGTTGCCCAGGACCAGCCCGAGCGAACAGGTGGCCAGGCCGGTGGCATGGAACAGCGGAGCCGCCACGCAGTAGGTTCCGCCCGCCGGCCACGGGATGCGGTCGAGCAGCTGGGCGGATTGCAGCGGGCTCACCTTGTTTCGCGGTGCCCCCTTGGGAGTTCCGGTGGTACCGCTGGTCAACAACACCATTCCGCCGACCTTCCCCGGCGCGGGCAGCGGATCGGTCCACTCATCCCCCGCGATGGCATCGAGCGTCGGCAGTGCCGTCGAACCATCGGACCACCCGACGATGCGCACGGTAGCCTCCGGCAACACATCGAGCAGGGCGGCGAACTCCTCATCAGCCACGACCGCCGAAACCTGCTCCCGGGCACAGACATCAGCCAACTGCGGGGCCGCGAACCCAGTGTTGAGCAGGACCACCTTGGCCCCGATCTTGCCCGCCGCCGCCAACGTCAGCATCAGTCCCCGATGATTGCGCTCGAGCACCCCGATCACCGCGCCCGCACCGATGCCCTTGCGAGACAGCCCGCGGGCCAAGGCATTCGACGCGCGTTCGAGATCGCGGAAACTCAGCGTCCCGGCCTCGTCCACCAGCCCGGTCGCGTCGCCGTAGCGCGCGGCGCCATGGGTGATCAGGCCGCCGAACGACCCGTACTTGCGGAGGGCGTGCGAGGCCCGGATGGCCTCGAGCGGATTTCCCAGGTCGACCAGGCCTCGGCGCTGCAACACCATTGCCGCCGCCACGACATCACGCAACTGACGGATGACATCTATCATGCGGCGGCTCCGATCCCCGTGATGAGCCGAACCACGGACTCGGGGTCATCGAGTTGCGGGCAATGACCTGATCTGGACAACACGACGAACTCACTTCCTGGAATCTGCTGGTGCAGAATCCGACTCGCTTGGACAGGGATGATTCGGTCGCACGCGCCATGCACCACCACGGTGGGGCACGTGACGCGGACGTCGCGGTGAGTACCGAGAGCTTCATGTCCGTAACGGAAGGCATCCCGACCCAACGCCGCGACATCAGCGGTCCTCGACACCAGACCGGACCAATACGTCACCACCTCAGGGTCCGCCGTGATCCCGGGGCCGTAGAGCGCTCTCGGCACCGCGGTCACGGTGAGCCAGCGCAGCGTGCGGGCCGGAACCGGGATGCGCGCGACGAAGGACCAGAACATCGGTGGTACAACCCACTTTCGGGCCAGGGTGGCGATCCAGTGACGCGCGTTGAGCGGATCGTCGAGCGCAACCAGCGCAGCAACCAGGTCCGGGTGGCGGGTCGCCGCCCGGACCGCGGTCGCCGCACCGAGGGAGTTTCCCACCAGGACCACCGGCCCGGTCTCCGCCAGGAGCGCGTCGGCAAACGCATCGAACTGCGGCAGCAACGGGCCGGGGCGGCGGCGATCTGCCCGGCCGAAACCGGGCAGGTCGACCGCAAACGCCTGACGTCCCAATGCTTCCAGTCGCGTGAGCACCGCACGCCAGGTTTCGGCACTGTCGGCATAGCCGTGCAGCAGAACCACCGGAGTTCCGTTGCCGGGCACCGACAGCACCCGGGTGCCCACCCCGCCGAACGTGGCCCGGCTCTCGGTGATCATCCCGCGAGCAGCCCCTTGGCGATGTGGGTGACCTGTACCTCGTTGCTGCCGGCGTAGATCATCAGCGACTTGGCATCCCGGGCCAGCTGCTCCACCCGATACTCGGCCATGTAACCGTTGCCGCCAAACAGTTGGACCGCGTCCATCGCCACCTCGGTCGCGACCTCCGACGAATACAGCTTGATCGCCGAAGCCTCCGACAGTGTGGGAATCTTGCCCGCCTGCAGCTTCTCCAGTGTCTGGAACACCATGTTCTGCACGTTGATCCGGGCGATCTCCATGCGGGCCAGCTTCAACTGGATCAGCTGGAACTCGGCGATCGCCTTGCCCCACAGCGTGCGAGTCTTCGCGTAATCCAGGCAGAGCCGGTGACACTCGTTGATGATGCCCAGCGCCATCAGTGCCACCCCGACCCGTTCCGCCGCGAAATTCGCCCGGGCACTGTCACGCCCGTCGCCGCTGGAATGCGACTCGGTCTCACCGAGCAGCCGGTCGGGGCTGAGCCGGACGTTGTCGAAGAACAGCTCACCCGTGGGCGAGGACATCATGCCCATTTTCTTGAACGGCTTGCCCTGCGTCAGGCCGGGCATGCCGGCGTCCAGGACGAATGTCAGCACCGGCCGGTCGCGCCTGTGGATTCCCGCGTCGCCGCTGTCGAGTTTGGCGTAGACGATCAGCACATCGGCGTAAGGACCGTTGGTGATGAACGTCTTCTGACCGTTGAGGATGTAGTCGGCACCGTCACGCTTGACGTAGGTCTTCATGCCGCCGAACGCATCCGAACCGGCGTCGGGTTCGGTGATCGCCCAGGCGGCGATCTTCTCCAGCGTCACCAACTCGGGTAACCAGCGCTCCTTCTGCGCTAGTGTGCCGCGGCTCATGATGGTGGCCGCGCCTAGGCCGATACTGACACCGATGGTGCTCAGCAATCCGATGCTGACCCCGGCAATTTCGGAGACCAGCACCGCAGCCATCGACACCTGACCCGCGAGGTCACCGAACCCACCGGACGATCCCTCGCTCTTCTCCGGCTTCGGCTCTCCGGCCGCAATCGCTGCGGCCTTCGCCCGCTCCTTGTCCAGAATCGTCTTGATGGCTTCCGCGGCCACCACATCCAGGCCGAACTCGCTGAACAGCGTGCGGGCGATCGGATAGGGCGACAGCGCACCGCTTTCCAACCCGTCGCGATGCGGCTCGATCTCCTTGTCGATGAACTCGCGGACGCTCTCGCGAATGAGTTCGTCGGATTCGGACCATTCGATCATGGCAGCCTCACCGCGATGTCGTCGATCTCCCACAGGCCATCGGTTTCGATGGTCTTCACGTCGTGCCAGCCGCCCAGCTCGGAGATCGCTCCGCCCTGTACCGCGAACACCTTGCCGGTGACCGGGCACTTCTCCGATGCCAGGTAACCCACCAGCGGCGAGATGTTCGCCGGGCTGAACAGGTCGACTTCACCTTCCTCGGGTTCGCCCATCAGCGCCCCCATGCCGGGTGTCGCCAAGGTCAGCCGGGTGCGCGCGATCGGTGCAATGGCATTGACCCGTACGCCGTAGCGTTCGAGTTCCTCAGCCGCGACCAGCGTCATCGCCGCTATGCCCGCCTTCGCGGCGCCGTAATTCACCTGTCCCGCATTAGGGATCGTCAGGCCCGAACCCGATGCGGTGTTGATGACGGCGGCGTTGGGCTGGTTGCCGGCCTTACTCTGCTCCTTCCAGTACGTCGCGGCATGCCGCAGTACGGAGAAATGCCCTTTGAGATGCACGGCGAGGACCGCGTCCCACTGGGACTCCTCCATCCCCGCGATGAATCCGTCACGCAGGATCCCGGCGTTGTTGACCACCACATCCAGCCCGCCGAACTCGCTGATCGCCTGCTCGACGAGACGCGCGGCCCCGTCCCACGTGGCGATGTTCTGGGTGTTGGCCACCGCCTTACCGCCGGCGGCGACGATCTCATCGACGACCTCATGCGCGGGTCCGGTGTCAGCGCCCTCCCCCGTGTTGCTGCCGCCCAGATCATTGACGACGACGCTGGCCCCTTCCCGAGCAAACAGCAACGCATGCTCTCGGCCGATACCGCGGCCCGCGCCGGTGATGACGGCGATCCGTCCTTCCAAAGCTCCCATGTGCGTACTCCTGTGATTCGTCTAGTCGGCGATGACGGCCAGGCCGTCGGTAATGGCGAATTCCTCGCCGGCGTCCCCGTTCCGGGCGGTCTCGAACGCGTACGTGGTGGCACCACCGCTGCGGTCGGTCTGCCAGATTCGGGTCTCCAGGTCGTCCCCGGGGAAGACCATCTTGGAGAACCGCACTGCAAACCGCTTGAGACGGTTGACATCCGATCCGCCGACCTCGGTGAGGATCGCCCAGGAGGTGAACGCCATGGTGCACAGGCCGTGGGCGATGATGCCCGGTAACCCGGCATCCCTGGCGACCTCTTCGTCCAGGTGGATCGGCATCGGGTCGCCCGACGCCGGTGAATACCGGAACGTCTGGTCGGTGTCGACGTGCTGGACGACCTTGGCCAATGGGGCCCGGTTGTGCAGGGAGTCGTCGAACTTGTGCTCGGGGCTCAACTCACCGATCTTCTTGCCGGCGTCATGCCCCCGGAAGAAACACGTCACGTACTGCTCGTTGACGAGTTCGCCGTCCTCGGTGCGGCATTCGAGGTAGACCGCAGCGCGCGTGCCCTTCTCCAGCCCTTCGTAGCCGATCATCTTTCCGCGCGAGACCAGCTTGTCGCCGGGGCGGATGGGGCGGTGGAAGTGAAAGTCCTGCTCGCCGTGCACCACCCGTGGGATCAGCTCAACCGGCGCGACATCGACGGTCGGAGTGAGCAGTGATTCGAACACCGGCACGATCGCGAACACCGGTGGCGCCACCTCACCGGTCAAGTGGGCCGGAATCGGGTCATTGGTCGCCTTCGCGTACTCGATGAGCCGTTCCCTGGTCACCTCGAACCGGTCCTCGTCGGTCCACTTGTTCAGGCCCTCGTCGTCGAACGCCAGATCCTCGTCGGACATGTCAGACCACCGCCGAGGCCAGCGCGTCGAGCTGCTCGAGCGTCTTGTCCAGCTGCTTGGCTCCGTCCTTCTCGACGGCCTTGGCCAGGGCACCCTTCACCAGCGCACCCTCGAAATCGCCCGCCACCTTGAACTCAGAGCCGCTGCCGGACGGTGTGACGGTGAACTCGAAGAGGGCCTTGACGCCGGCCATCCCGGTCCCGGACAGCACGAAGGTGGTGGGTGCCTCCATCTTCTCGATGGTCCACTCGATCTTGTTGGCCATGCCGAGCATGACGATCTTGGCGGTGAGCGCGGTGCCGGGCGTGACCGTTGCCGGCACATCGCACAGCCACTTCTCGTGGACGGTGAACCACTTGTCCCAGTTGGGCAGATCAGAGACGATGGCCCAGATGGCCTCCGGGCTCGCCGACAGCTGCTTGGTGGCTTCGATGTGTCCCATGATCGTTCTCTCCTTGTGTTGTTGCGGTGTTGGTTGTTGTTCGGGTCAGCGCTCGGCGCGCCGGTATGCGGTCACCACAGCGGCGCCGCCGAGGCCGATGTTGTGCTGCAGCGCAGCGGTGACCTTGTCCACCTGACGCTTGTCGGCGGTGCCTCGCAGTTGCCAGGTCAATTCGGCGCACTGGGCCAGGCCGGTAGCACCGAGCGGATGCCCCTTGGAAATGAGCCCGCCGGACGGGTTGACCACCCAGCGGCCGCCATAGGTGGTGTCGCCGTTGTCGATCAACTTCGCGGCCTCACCCTCAGCGCACAATCCCAGCGCCTCGTACAGCAACAACTCGTTGGCGCTGAAGCAGTCGTGTAGCTCGATCACCTGGAAATCGTCGGGACCCAACCCGGACTGTTCGTAAACCTGCTGGGCTGCAGCGACATTCATGTGGTACCCGATGAGGGCCTTGCAGGTGCCGTCGAAGCTGTTCTCGAAGTCGGTGGTCATCGCCTGACCGACGATCTCCACGGCCCGGTCCGCCAGTCCGTGCTTGTCGACGAACCTCTCACTGGCCAGGATCGCCGCTCCCGAGCCGTCCGAGGTCGGTGAGCACTGCAGCTTGGTCAGCGGGTCGTAGATCATCCGAGAACCGAGGATGTCGTCCAGGCTGTACTCGTCCTGGAATTGCGCGTACGGGTTGTTCACCGAATGCTTGTGGTTCTTGTAGCCAATCTTCGCGAAATGCTCTGCAGTCGAACCGTATTGCTTCATGTGCTCGCGCCCCGCCGCCCCGAACATCCACGGTGCCGGCGGGAACAGCACCTCGGAGATCTCGGCCATCGCCAGGATGTGCTTCTCCATCGGCTGCGCCCGGTCGTCGTACGTCGACCCGAGCGAACCGGGCTGCATCTTCTCGAAACCGAGTGCCAGCGCACAGTCCGCCATGCCACTGCGAACCGCGCGGGCTGCCAGGTACAGCGCGGTCGAACCCGTCGAACAGTTGTTGTTCACGTTGACGACCGGGATACCGGTCATCCCCAGCTCGTAGACCGCGCGCTGCCCCGAGGTCGACTCACCGTAGACGTAGCCAACATAGGCTTCCTGGACCTCGCGGTAGTCAATCCCCGCATCCGCCAACGCCTTCGAGCCGGACTCCCGGGCCATGTCCGGGTAGTCCCACGCCGATCCGTCACTGTTGACCCGCGCGCCGGGCTTCTCGAATTTCGTCATCCCGACGCCGATCACAAACACCTTGTTGGGCATCAAAGCCTCTCTTTCTGTGCGGTGCCAGAAACATACCAACTGGTTTGTATCTTAACAAGAGGGTAAAACGGACATCGAAAAAGCACGAGAAAATGGCAGGTAGAAGCCCCTGGCGGGCCGTTACGAAGTGGAGCCGGCGCTCAATTTGTCGATGCTCAGGCCTTCGCCGCCCAGAGCTTCGGCGAGCATCCCCCGCAGCTGGACGCAGACCCGGTCCCAGCGCTTCTTGGCCCGCTCGGGATTGCGGTCAGCGAAGCTGGACAACAGGATCCCCCGCAGCGCATCCATCGCGGTGAACGCCAGATCCCGCAAGTCCTTCTGTGTGGCCCGGCTCGGAACCAGCTGTGCCAGCGCCCCGATCAGCGCACCGGTGACGATCGGCTCAACCCGCTCGATCTGCTCGGCCAGTACCGCATCGGTGCGGGCAGCCACCCAGAGTTCAAGTGTGGCAACAAAAATCGGACCCTGATGCGATTCCCACAGGTAATCGAGCATCGTCGAAACCACATCAGGGCTGCTCGCGGCCCGCCCCAGATCGCGAACCGCGGCCTGGACTCGCTGCTCGGCCAGATGCTCGATCGCCGCCACCACGAGGTCTTCCTTGGACCGGAAATGGTGCACCTGGGCGCCTCGCGTCACGCCGGCGACCTCGGCAACCCGTTGCGTGGTCGTACCCGCGTACCCGTAGGTGACCAGGCACTCCACGGTGGCGTCCAGCAGGCGCGCTCGCATCGCGGCGCTACGCTCAGCCTGCGTGCGCCGCTTGGATTGCCCGTCCACACGTGCGGTCACCCGATGCATCCTACGTGGTCGGATCGACAGTCTCCTCATAAACAATCCAAACGGTACGTAAGTGGATTACCGCGGCAGGCGCGTCAACGCGCCGAGGGCCGCACTCATCAGACGGCCATGCACGGCCCTGGGCAGGCCCAGCCGACTGTCGGGTGACGCAAGGCGCTGCACCGCGACGACCTGCGACTCGGTATACCGGAGCAGACCGGCCGCACCGTGCCGACGCCCGAGTCCCGAGGCCTTCATCCCGCCCGCGGGAGCGGCGTGGGAGGCGAACGCCGCGGTGTACGCATCGTTGATGTTGACCGCACCCGTATCGATCCGGGCGGCCAGCCTGGCACCCTGCTTGGTGTCGCGGGTCCACACGCTCGCCGACAGGCCGTACTCCGTCGAGTTCACGAGATCGACTACCTCGTCCTCGGTTTCGAATTCGTACACCGAGACCACCGGACCGAAGATCTCGGCAGAGTGCAGGTCCGCTGCGGCGGTGACGCCGGACAGAATGGTGGGCTCGTAGAACAGCGGGCCCAGATCCGGCCGAGCCCGCCCGCCAGCTACCTTCGCCTGCTCGACGTACTCACTCGTGCGCCTCAGCCCCGTCCCTGTGGTGAGCGAACCCATATCGGACCTGAAATCCATCGACGCACCGACCCTCATCGCACGTGTCTTACGGCAGGCCAACTCGACGAACCTGCCGAAGATCGATGTATGCACATAGAGCCGTTCGGTCGTCAGGCACACCTGCCCCGCGTTGGCAAAGCTCGCCCGCGGAATGGCGGACGCGGCGCGGCGCAGGTCAGCATCCGGCAGCACGACCATCGGATTCTTGCCACCGAGTTCCAGTGAAGATCCGATGAGGCGTTCGGCTGCGCGGGCGGCGATCTTTCGCCCCGTCGCAGTCGATCCGGTGAACGCGACATGGTCAGCACCATCAATCAACGCGTCTCCGACCTCGGCAGGATCGCCGAGTATGACCTGGAAAACGTCCTCGGGGATACCGACTTCCAGTGCGATCTGCCTCAGATACAAGGTCGACAGCGCGGTTTGATTGTCCGGTTTGAGGATCACCGCGTTGCCCGCCAGCAGCGCCGGAATGCTGTCACCGGCACCGATCCCGATCGGCGCGTTCCACGGCGCGATGACGACAACCACGCCGACCGGATGGCGGACCTCAGTTGTCCTGGTCAGGCCAGGCAACACCCCGGGGTGGCTACCCGAGCGCATCAACCGCTCGGCGTGCCGCACATACCAACTTCCGCTGAGGACCGCCTCCCCGTAGTCGGAGCAGGCATCGATGCGGGCCTTCCCCCCTTCGATCTGGAGGATGTCGAACAGTGCGGCTCGTGTCTGGCGTAGCCGATCGAGCAGTCGGCAGACCAGCGCCCGGCGCTCCGAGATTGGCTGCCTTGCCCACGGTTTCTGCGCGGATCTTGCTCTGGCAAACGCGGATTCAACATCGGCCACCGTGCACTGCGGGATCGTCGTGACTGGCCTGCCGGTGAATGGTGACGTCAGCTCGCGCCTGTCGCCGCCGGCCGTCGGGGTGGGAACGGTGAGCTCCTCGACAACCCTCATGACGCATCGTTCGCAGCACCGCTAACCGCGACGAGCCCTGGCACTGGATTGAGCTTCATTGTGTCCTTCCGACCGTGTTGGATAACGTGATCAGCGCCGCAGAGACGTCATCGAGCGCCTGGTCGGCCTGCTTCATCAGACCAGCGCCGGAGTGGAACCCGTGCGGCATCCCGGCGTGCTCGCGGTAGTGCACGGTGACCCCGGACCGCCGCGCTCTGCCCACGAGCCGCTGCGACTGGTCCAGCAGCGGGTCGCACCCCGCGGCATCCACCACGAGCGGCGGGAGCCCGGCGAGGTCGGCGAGCAGCGGCGACGCGGCCGGATGCGCGCGGTCCCCGGCACCCAGATAGGCATCGCAGAAGCGTTGCAGCAACTCGGGTGTCAGGAACGGCTCGCGACGAGCGCGCGACGCAGTTGCCAGCGCGGCGGGCGTGAAATCGATGCCCGGACAGAGTAGGCCAATAGCCGCCGGCGGTGCGAACCCGCGTTCTACGGCCGCCACACCGAGCGCCAGCGACAGTCCCCCGCCGGCCGAGTCACCGGCCACGAAGATCCGGTCGCCGGGCCTTCCGGATTCCAGCAGTGCCTCGTATGCCCTCAGCGAATCGTCGAACGCGGCCGGAAACCGGTGCTCGGGAGCCAGCCGGTAGTCGGGGACGTAGGTGACCGCGTTCAACGCGACGGCAAGGCGACCGGCCAGGGCCCGATGGCTGCGCGGCGACCCGACGGTGTAGCCCCCGCCGTGCAGGTACAGCAGTACCCGGCCCGCCGGTTGTTCCGGAGCCAGGACCTCGGTCGGTACGCCACCGAGTTCCGTTGCCGTGACCGCTAACTCACGCGGCGCACCGGGCCAGGCAAAGGCCATGTCCAGCGCACGTCGTTGCACCGGCCATGAGTCCCGCGGCATGAAAATGAGGCGGCCGACCGGACGTGCGATGGTTCGCAGAACAATCGGCGGGACACGGATGGCCACCAGTGCGTCCTCGCCGTCGTACCGGCTCCGTGCCGGAGGTCGTAGTCGTCCATGGCCGGGGGTTGACCAAGCCGGGCGCGGTAGCGGGCCGGAGTCCACGGCCAGAGTTCGGGTAGGCCGTCGGCTCCCAGGTACCAGCTGCTGCAGCCCGTCGTCCAGACGGTGCCCGGCATCGCCTCTCGCATCTCGGCGTAGAACTGATCGGTCGCGGTTTGCCTGGGCTCGACCGAGTCGAACTGACCGGCACACCACCGGTCGATCCAGCTGCGGATGTGATCGGCCTGTGTCTCGGCGACGGCGATGAGCGAGTAGTTGCCCAGCGGGCTGTGCGGGCCCATCAGCATGAACAGGTTCGGGAATCCCGGCATCGCCACGGTCAGATGCGCCTTCGGTCCGTCGGTCCACGCCTCGTCGATGGTGAGGCCGTCGCGACCGGTGATCCGCATCGGCCTCATGTAGGCATGTGCATCGAAGCCGGTGGCCAAGGCGATGACGTCCACCTCGTGCAATACACCGTCTGCGGTGACGATGCCGCGCGCCTCGATGTGGTCGATGGCGTCGGTCATCAGATCCACGTTGTCGCGCTGCATCACCCGGTAGAACCCGGCCGAGAGGATCAGGCGACGGCACATCGGCTGGTAGTCGGGGGTCAGGCGGCGCCGCAGCTCCGGATCCCGCACCGTACGCAGACTGGCCCGGCATATCTTGCTCAGCAGGGTGCGCTGCCATCCCGGCCGCACCATCGCCTGGAGCAGGAGTTCGTACAGCCTGCGATAGGTGTGGTAGGCGAGGTGGCCCAATATCGGCAGCCGTTCTCGGAGCGGGTCGGCCGTTCTCGAATAAGGGCGGTTGGGGAACGGAACCACCCACTGCGCACTGCGCTGGAACAACGTAAGACGCTCGACCTCCCGCGCAAGCCCGCACACGATCTGCACGCCGGTCGATCCGGTGCCGACGACCGCGACCTGCCTTCCGGTGGTCTGTACCGTGTGGTCCCATCGCGCTGAATGCATGACGGCACCGCCGAAATCACCGAGCCCCTTGATATTCGGATACTGGGGATCGCGCAGGACTCCGGTCGCCAGGATGAGGAAGTCGACCACGGTCTCCTCGCCCGCGGCGGTACGGATCCGCCATTTGCCGTCGGCGAACACCGCGTCGACGACCTCGGTGTTGAACTGGATCCGGTCGCGCAGACCGAAATCGTCGGCTACTCGGGCGAAATAGGCCTGGATCTCGCCACCCGGGGAGAAGAAGTGGCTCCAGGTCGGGTTGGGCGCGAAGGTGTACTGGTAGAACCGCGAAGCCACATCACAGCTCAGGCCGGGGTAGGTGTTGTCACGCCAGGTCCCGCCGACCTCGGGCGCCCTCTCATAGAGGGTCACGTCGGTGATGCCTGCCTGACACAATTTGATCGCCATACACATCCCGGACATTCCGGCCCCGACGATCACCACCGACGGCAAACGTTTGCGGCTTCGATTACCACCGGTCATGACCGGGCCGCCGAATTCGCCAGGGCTGTCGCCGGCATCGCGGCCTGTCGAATGATGGTGTTGATATTGCGGTTTCGCGGTAGCAGACGATCCGTCAAGGCCAGCGGGGTCCGCAGGTCGAGCAATACCCGGACGTATCCGGGCGCGAACACCCGGTTGGCTCGGCGCGCGATGCCGGAGACCATGACCGACGCGGCCCGGGCCACCGGTGCGGGCTTGCCCAGGAAGCCTGGCAGCGATGCCAGAGCATCGCCGAAGCCGGTGGTCGACACGATGTTTCGCACCATGCCCGTATCGATCAGACCGAAGTAGGCGACCCCGACCCGGACATCCTGGTCGGCCAGCTCGACACGCAACGCCCGACCGAAGGCCTCGACGCCGGCCTTCGTCGCGGCATAGGCCGCGGCCGTCGGGCTGGGGACGAGGGCCATCATCGAAGCAACCAGGAGAACGTAGCCGCGTCGCTCGCTCACGTAC
>MSTD01000062.1 GCA_001942045.1 Mycolicibacterium porcinum | reverse complement strand
CGATCCCCCCAAATCCCCCCGGAAAGCGCGGCCAAACCTCGACACCCGACAGGAGAAACAGAAAAACCGCAGGTCAAAGCCTGCGGTGAAAAGGTGGGGGGTTGTGGGGCGAAAATCCCTGAGAATCCGGCGGCCTCCCCCACCCCGCCCCACGCGGCGACGCCACCGAACTACCCGGCGTGTCGCTGGACGCACAAAAAAGGGGGCAGCCCCTTACGGGCTACCCCCTGAATCCGTCGGCCGGCTCAGTCGTCGAACCGGCGGCGGAACCGATCTTCCATCCGGGTCGTGAACGAGCCTCCGCGCTGACGACGCTGACGCGGCGCGTTGCCGGACCCCTGGGCCGCCCGGTCGCGTCCTCCGGCGATCCGCGGACCAGTGACGGCGAACACCACGCCGGCGAACATCGCCACGAAGCCGAACACCGACAGAACCGGGAAACCACCGAGCCACAGCGACTTCACCGCGACACCGACAACCAACAGCGCCAAACCGAGCACGAACAACAGCGCGCCCTGCAGCCGCCGCCGGGCCGATGGCGCGCGCAAGGTCCCACCGCGAACGCTCGAGGCGAACTTGGGATCCTCGGCATAGAGCGCGCTCTCGATCTGATCGAGCATGCGCTGCTCATGATCGGAGAGTGGCATTCGTCCCTCCTTGCCGACGCCGCCGTCGCTTTTCAAAATTTCACATGCCCGCAATCACGGGCACCTAAGCCTAATGATACGAGGTCGATCCGAGCCGTACCACCTTGTTCGTACTCGATTGTAGGCCGTTCCGAGATCGCCCCGGTCGATGGGACCGACCGCCTCGCAACCGGATAATGCTGAACATAATGAGCTCGGCAGACGCCGGGCCGACGAAAGGCGGAGGCATTGGCGACGTATCTGATCGATCTGTCGCCGGACGACATGAAGCGCCGGCTCCCCGAGGCGTTGCGCGTGTATGTCGACGCCATGCGCTACCCACGCGGAACCGAGGAACAACGCGCCGCCCTCTGGCTCGAACACACCCGCCGCGCCGGGTGGAAGTGCGTGGCCGCCGTCGAGGTCACCGGCGCGGGCGCCGAATCCAGTACCGACGCATCGGCCGCGCCCGGCACCACCGACCTGATCAACGCGCCGCTGCGAGGAATCGCCTACGGCTACAGCGGGGCGCCCGATCAGTGGTGGCAGCAGCAAGTCATCTCCGGCCTGCAGCGGGTGGGCGCCAGCCCAGCCAGCATCGCCGACCTGATGGCCAGCTACTTCGAGCTGACCGAGCTGCACATCGAGCCCCGCGCGCAGGGACACGGCATCGGCGAGGCCCTGACCAGGCGACTATTGACCGGCCGCGCCGAATCTCACGTGCTGTTGTCGACCCCGGAGATCAACGGCGAGGCGAATCGCGCGTGGCGGTTGTACCGGCGACTCGGCTTCACCGATGTGATCCGCGGTTACCACTTCGCCGGCGACCCCCGGCCATTTGCCATCCTCGGTCGCCCACTGCCGCTGTGACATCTGGCACGATGACCAGCGTGCCTGTCCGACCACCGAGCCGCCTTCGGCGACGTAGCCGACGGACCCGACTGCTCACCCTGGTGATGTTGCTGCTGATCCTGCCCATGGCGGTGGGCTGCGTCCGGGTTCGCACCTCGATCACCGTCTCCCCCGACGACCGGGTATCCGGCCAGATCATCGCCGCGGCAAAGCCGCGGAACGCCGATGACAAGGGTCCGCAGCTGCTCAACAACCTCCCGTTCGCCACGAAGGTGGCGGTCTCGGAGTACAGCCGCGACGACTACGTCGGCTCCCAGGCGGTGTTCTCCGACCTCTCGTTCGCCGAGCTGCCCCAGCTGGCCGGGATGAGCCGCGACGCCGCCGGGGTCGACATCTCCCTGCGCCGCGCGGGTGACCTGGTGATCCTGGAGGGCCGGGTCGACCTGACCTCGCTGTCCGACCCACAAGCCGACGTTCTGCTCACCGTGTCGTTCCCCGGCGAGGTGACCTCGACCAACGGCGATCAGGTGAGCTCATCGATCGTGGAATGGAAACTGCGCCCGGGAATCGTCAGCACGATGAACGCCCAGGCCCGCTACACCGATCCGAGTGCCCGGTCGTTCACCACCGCGACCATCTGGCTCGTCGTCGCCGCATTCCTGGTCGCCGGAGTGATCGGCACCCTGGCCTGGATGAGCCGCGACACCTCGCCCAAGCCCGGTGACCCCGTCGCGGGCAGCGACTGACCGCGCACACCGTCGCACAGCTACGCCGTACTCACTTGGTACAAAACCCGTGGCACGCTCTACTCTGAATGCACTCGGGGGCACACCGTTGACAGAAAGGGGCGGGCGCTGAGCGTGCAAACATCGGCTCCGTCAACCGTCGAACTGGCCGGAGCCGTCACCGACCAATTGCGCGACTATCTGCGTGAGCGCCGCCGCGACTGCGAATACATCGGAACCGACTACGCCGAGCTGACCGAGGCCCTCGAGGAATTCGTCCTCCGCGGCGGCAAGCGGATGCGCCCGGCCTTCGCCTACTGGGGCTGGCGCGCGGTGATCGATCCGGCCGACCGCCCCGCCGAACCCGACGTGCTGCGGCTGTTCGCGGCGCTGGAGCTGCTGCAGGCCTGCGCGCTGGTGCACGACGACGTCATCGACGACTCGGCCACCCGCCGCGGCCTGCCGACGGTGCACCGGCTGTTCGCCGACCGGCACCGCGACCGCAACTGGCACGGATCCTCGCGCCAGTTCGGCCTGTCGGCGGCCATCCTGGCCGGGGACCTGGCACTGGCCTGGGCCGACGACATCGTCGCCTCGGCAGCCATCCCGGCCGACGCGCAGATCCGGGTCCAGCAGGTCTGGCGCCACATCCGCACCGAGGTGCTCGGCGGCCAGTACCTCGACATCGTCGCGGAGTCCAGCGGTGCCGAATCAGTGGCGTCGGCGATGAACGTCAACACCTACAAGACCGCGTCCTACACAGTGTCCCGGCCACTACAGCTCGGCGCGGCGGCCGCCGCCGACCGGCCCGACGTGCAGCAGATCTTCCACCAGGTCGGCAACGACCTCGGCGTCGCATTCCAACTTCGCGACGACGTCCTCGGGGTGTTCGGCGACCCGGCGGTCACCGGCAAACCCTCCGGTGACGACCTGCGGTCCGGCAAGCGCACCGTGCTGCTGGCCGAGGCCCTCGAGCTCGCCGACAAATCCGACCCCGCCGCCGCCGAGCTGCTGCGCACCTCCGTGGGCACCGAGCTGTCCGACGCACAGGTCGGCGAGCTGTGCGGAGCCATCGAATCGGTCGGCGCGCTGGCCGCCGTCGAGACGCACATCGACATGCTCACCCACCGCGCCCTGGACACCCTGGCGGCCGCACCGATCCACGACCAGGCGAAGACCGGCCTGGCCGAGATCGCCCGGTTCGCGGCGAACCGGTCGGCGTAGGAGACCGTCACAACGACATGACAACTCCCTCATGACGACCATGCCGACCGAGACCCCGAACACCGGGGTGACGCAACATATCTCACGTCTGGCCGCATTCGCGGTGTCCGCCGAAGCCCGCCCCGCCCGGGTCGGTTGCCTCGGCGCGGCGCTGCTGACCATCGGCGGGCTCGGCGCCGGCAGTACCCGACTGCACGACCCCCTGCTGGAATCACTGCACCTGTCCTGGCTGCGGTTCGGGCACGGCCTGGTGCTGTCCTCGATCCTGCTGTGGGCCGGCGTCGCGGTGATGCTGATCGCCTGGCTGTGGCTGGGCCGGCGCGTGATCGACGGCACCGCCACCGAATACACCATGGTGGCCACCACCGGATTCTGGTTGGCACCGCTGCTGCTGAGCGTGCCCCTGTTCAGCCGCGACACCTACTCCTACCTCGCGCAGGGAGCGCTGCTGCGCGACGGCTTCGACCCGTATGTGGTGGGCCCGGTGGAGAACCCGAACTCGTTGCTGGACAACGTGAGTCCGATCTGGACCACCACCACCGCCCCCTACGGGCCGGCGTTCATCCTGGTGGCCAAGTTCGTCACGATCCTGGTCGGCGACGACGTGGTGGCCGGCACCATGCTGCTGCGGCTGTGCATGCTGCCCGGCCTGCTGTTGCTGATCTGGGCCGCACCCCGGATCGCGCGTCACGTCGGCGCCAACGGGGCCGCCTCGCTGTGGATCTGCGTGCTCAATCCGCTGGTGATCGTGCACCTGATGGGCGGCGTCCACAACGAGATGCTGATGGTCGGGCTGATGATGGCCGCGATCGCGCTGACCTTCGCGGGCCGACCGGTGATCGGGGTCAGCCTCATCGCGATCGCCGTCGCGGTCAAAGCGACCGCCGGGCTCGCATTGCCGTTCCTGGTCTGGGTATGGATGCGGCAGTTGCGCGACAAGCGGGACATGCCCGCGGTGCGCGCGTTCGCGGTCGCCACGGCCGCCTCGGTATTGATCTTCGTGGCGGTGTTCGCGGTGACCTCGTTGCTGGCCGGCGTCGGCCTGGGCTGGCTGACCGCGCTGGCCGGGTCGGTCAAGATCATCAACTGGCTCACCGTGCCCACCGCGGCCGCCAACCTCATCAATGCCGTTGGCGGCCTGATCTTTCCGGTCAATTTCTACGCCGTGCTCGAGGTCGCCAGGATCATCGGCATTCTCACCATCGTGATCGCGCTGCCGCTGTTGTGGTGGCGCTACCGGCACACCGACCGCGAAGCCCTCACCGGCATCACCCTGGCCATGGTGGTGGTCGTGCTGTTCGTTCCGGCCGCGCTGCCCTGGTACTACACCTGGCCGCTGGCGGTGGCCGCCGCCCTGATCCAGACCCGGCCCGCCATCGCCGCCATCGCCGGATTCTCCACCTGGATCATGGTGATGTGGAAACCCGATGGGGCACACGGCATGTACTCGTGGGCACATGTCCTGCTGACCACGGCATGCGCCGTCGTGGCCTGGTACTCGCTCTACCGTGCACCCGAGGCGCCCGCCGAACCGCAGGCGCGCGAACAGCCGTCAGTAAGCTAGCGCCTGCGCGCGCCGCAGTACCTCACGCGCCTGGTGCGAATGCAGTGCGTCGATCGGGCGGGCGTTCGCAACTTGTTCGTTGCGGCCATCGGCGGTGATCGTCAGCGACTCGTCCGGGGTGAACAACCAGCGCAAGATCTCGGTATCGCGATAGCCGCCGTCACGCAGCACGACCAGCAGGCCGGGCAGGTGCTTGGTCACATGGCCGTTGTCATCGAAGAAGATCTGCGGCACCACCAGAATGCGGTCGCGGCGGACGGCGATCAACTGCCCGTCCCGCAACTGTTGGTGCACCTTGGTAACTGGGATGCCGAGCAAATCCGACACCGTGGGTAGGTCGTAGACCGCCTCGTCGGGGTCCAATACGTCGTCGGCCGCTGGAATGCTGCTCACCGCATCGATTCTAGGTCCTCGGCCGCGGCTCGTAACATGTGTCCGGTGGGGCAGCAACCGGATCCACTCGTCGGCACGATGCTGGACGGGCGTTATCGCGTGGACACACCCATCGCCACCGGCGGTATGTCCACGGTCTACCGCGGCCTCGATGTGCGTCTGGACCGTCCCGTCGCCCTGAAGGTGATGGATTCCCGCTACAGCGGCGACAGTCACTTCCTGACCAGGTTCGGCCGTGAGGCCAAGGCCGTTGCCCGGTTGAAGGATCCGGGCCTGGTGGCGGTGTACGACCAGGGCGGCGGAGGGGCCGGTGGCGAGGCGCCATTTCTCGTGATGGAACTGATCGAGGGCGGCACTCTGCGCGAACTGCTGGCCGAACGCGGTCCGATGCCCCCGCATGCGGTCGCGGCCGTGCTGGAGCCGGTGCTGGGCGGGCTCGCCGTGGCACACCGCGCCGGACTCGTGCACCGCGACATCAAGCCCGAAAACGTGCTGATCTCCGACGACGGCGAGGTCAAGATCGCCGACTTCGGTCTGGTACGTGCCGTGGCAGAGGCCAAGATCACCTCGACCAGCGTGATCCTCGGCACCGCGGCCTACCTGTCCCCCGAGCAGGTCAGCACCGGCGATGCCGATCCGCGCAGCGATGTGTACGCGGTCGGCATCCTCACCTACGAATTGCTGACCGGCGTCACGCCGTTCACCGGAGACTCCGCACTCACGGTCGCCTACCAGCGCATGGACCACGACGTACCCCCACCCAGCAAGGTAATCGCCGGGGTGCCAACACAATTCGACCAGTTCGTGCGACGGGCCACCGTCCGCGACGCGCGGGGGCGGTTCGCCGACGCCGACGAGATGCGGGCCGAACTGCACGAGATCGTCGACGACCTCGGGCTGCCGGCATTCCGGGTGCCCGCACCGCAGCAGTCGGCACAGCACCTGGCCGCCACCCGGGTCCACGATCTCGTCGAGTCCGACGATCCCCGCGTCGAGACCACCGTCGTCACCGCCGCGCCGCCGCAAGCACCCGCGCCACGCCGGCCCACCCGTGAGATCACCCGGGACCGGCACGACTGGGCGCCGATCCCGGCTGATCCCGACGCCGCGGAAAACGCTTTCGGCGCAGGGCAATTCGCCGGTATCGAGATGGGCGAGTTCTACTGGGCCCGGCAGCGCGCCAGACGAGCGCTGGTGTTTTGGGTGATCGCGATCATCACGCTGACCGGCCTCGTCGCTGCCGCGGCCTGGACGGTCGGCACCAACATCGGTGCGCTGCTCTAGCTACGCAGCATCTCGGCGACCAGGAACGCCAACTCCAGGCTCTGCTGGGTGTTGAGCCGCGGATCGCACGCCGTCTCGTACCGCCCGGACAGATCCGAATCCGAGATGTCCTGTGCCCCACCGAGACACTCGGTCACGTTCTCACCGGTGATCTCGACATGGATGCCGCCGGGGTGGGTACCCAAGGCGTTGTGCACCTCGAAGAAGCCCTGCACCTCGTCGACGATGCGATCGAAATGCCGGGTCTTGTAACCCGTCGACGACTCATGGGTGTTGCCGTGCATGGGGTCGCACTGCCAGATCACCTTGTGACCGGTGGCCTCGACCTTCTGGATGAGCGCAGGCAACAGATCACGGACCTTGTTGTTGCCCATCCGCGTCACCAGGGTCAGCCGGCCCGGCTCGTTGTTCGGGTCCAGCCGCTCGACGTATTCGACGGCCTGCTCCGGCGTCGTGGTCGGCCCCAGCTTGATCCCGATCGGGTTGGCGATAACCTCGGCCAGCGCCACATGGGCCCCGTCGAGCTGACGCGTGCGCTCACCGATCCACAGGTAGTGCGCTGACTGGTCGTACAGCTTGGGTGGCATGTCGGGGTTCTCGGCCGGATCGGACAACCGCAGCATCGCGCGCTCGTAATCGATCACCAGCGCTTCGTGGCTGGCGAAGATGTCGGCGGTCTGCAGATTGCGATCGGCCACCCCGCAGGCGGACATGAACTTCAGGCCGCGGTCGATCTCCCCGGCCAGCGCCTCGTAGCGGGCTCCGGCCGGCGACGTCCGGACGAACTCGCGGTTCCAGTCGTGCACCAGGTGCAACGACGCCAAACCCGACGAGGTCAGCGCACGCACCAGGTTCATCGCGGCGCTGGCATTCGCGTAGGCCCGCACCAGCCGCGACGGATCGTGCTCGCGCACCGCGGCGTCCGGGGCGAAGCCGTTGACCATGTCGCCGCGGTAGGACCTCAGCCCCAGCGCATCCAGATCCGATGAGCGCGGCTTGGCGTACTGGCCGGCGATCCTGGCCACCTTCACCACCGGCATGCTGGCGCCGTAGGTCAGCACGACCGCCATCTGCAGCAGGGTGCGGATGTTGGCCCGGATGTGAGGCTCGGTGTTGTCGACGAACGTCTCCGCGCAGTCGCCACCCTGCAGCAGGAACGCCTCACCCCGCGCCACGTCGGCCAGCAGGCCCTTGAGCTTCTCGATCTCCGACGGCACGGTGACCGGCGGCACGCTCTCCAGCACGGTCCGCATGGCCTTCGCCGCCTCGGGGTCCCAGCTGGGCTGCTGCACAGCGGGCTTGGCCAAGGCCGAGTCGAGCCGCTGACGCAACTCGTCGCTCAACGGAGGCAGTGGCGGCAGCTCGTCGATGGGGATGTCAACGGTCCAGTTCACCCGTTCATGGTAGCCGCCGGTGAACGGCTGTTTTCAGGACTGTGGGAGACCGTGATCTCGCGCGGGGGTGAGGTCCATCCCCGTCATCAACTGGAACCGGTGCAGATTGTGCCGGGCGTCGACCAGCGCGTCGTGTGCCTCGGTCGGGCGCGGTGGCATCCGCGGCGATCCACGGTCCTCCCAGAATTGACGCAGCTCGCGGGTGAATCGCGGCATCGCCGGCGGCAGGTCGGTCATCGGGCCCCACAGCTGGCACAGCACCACATGGTCGTAGGCACCCACCCAGGCCCACAGCTCGATCGGCTCGTCGCCGTCGATGTCGAAGAAGTCCTCCAGCTCCGACCGGATCTGCCGACGCGACCGCCACAGCTGCGAGGACGGCGACGGCAGCTTGGGGAGCACGTGCTTGCGCACCCACCGACCGGCGCGGTCCGGGTTGAACTCGGTCGAGATCGCGTAGTACTCGCGCCCGTCCTCGGCCGCGACGCCGATCGAGATCAACTCGATGGTGCGACCGTCGTCGATGAACTCGGTGTCATAGAAGTAGCGCATCAGGCGATCTGCTCCGTCTTCGTGGCCGGTGACTGGGGCGGCGCGGGGGCCGCGTGGATCTCCCGATCGAGTTGCGCATCGACGGTGGCGTCGTCGGGGAACTTCGGCATGCCGGTGATCGCGTCCTGCAACCACAGTTTGGCCTGCACGACGGGCCTGCGCAGCCAGCGCTCCCGCTCCAGGGCGCGGTGCATCTTGCGGGGCCGGCTGGTGTAGCGCCAGCGCGCCCACGGCGCATGCGGCCGCGACAACCGCACCGCCCCGACGAACAACAACGGGGTTATGAACATGCCCACCAATCCGGTCCACACCTTGCCTTTGAGCAGCACCACCACCGCCAGCGCCAAGGTCAGTACCGCCGCCGCGACCACGAGTGCGCGCACCGCCGGCGACTGGTCCTGGCGCCAGATACCGATATCAAAGAATGACAGCGGGTTGAAACCCAGGATCAACAGGCCCGCCACCGCCACGGCGGCGAACACCGCATCCACCGAAGTGCGGCCGTCCTCAGCCCAGTACACGTCCGAAAGGTGCAGGATCAGCGCGAACTCGTCGAGCACCAGAGCCGCGCCGATACCGAAGAACACCGCGGCCACCGTGAACTCCGCTACCCCACCGCTGACCGCGAGCGTCACCATCGTCACGCCCGACACCATCACCAGCACCACCCCGATCACCATGTGGTGGATGTGCAGGGACCCGTGTCCCATGTTGCGGGGTTGCCACCACCTCGGTGGACGGTCACTGCCGGCGTTGCGGCGGATGTAGCGCACCACGATGCGGGTCACGAGGAACGTGAGGAGGAACGCCACCAGGCAGCACAGCAAAGGCAGGCGATCGGGGGCGAGGAAATCGAGGTGGACGGACGCGTGCACGCACACAGAACTTACGCCGACCTGCGCGCGTCGCGAGTGCGGATGCGCCGTCCTCGGGCTACCCCCGATAGTCTGTTGAGAACATGAGTAAGCGGCAGTCGCCCGGCGCAGCTGGTTGGGCACCGACGATCGGGTGGCGGCTTTTTCAGTTGCTCACAGTGGCCGGGTTGATCCTGGTGGGCTGGCGGCTACTGGGCCACGTGCCCTATCGCATCGACATCGACGTGTACCGGATGGGCGGACGCGCGTGGTTGGACAACCAACCGCTGTACGCCGACGGCGCCATCTTCCACACCCAGGGCGGCCTCGATCTCCCGTTCACGTACCCACCGCTCGCGGCGATCATGTTCGCCCCGTTCGCCTGGCTCTCGCTGCCCGCGGCGAGTGTGGCGATCACCGCCACGACGCTGGTCCTGCTGATCATCTCGATGGTCATGGTGTTGACCCGGTTGAACGTCTGGCCGGAAACCACGGTCACCGCGGAGCCGGCCTGGCTGCGCCGCTGCTGGCTGGCCACCGCGCTCGTGGCGCCCGCGGTCATCTGGCTGGAACCGATCCGGTCGAACTTCGAGTTCGGCCAGATCAACGTGGTGCTGATGACGCTGGTGGTCGCCGACTGCGTGCCGCGCCGGACGCCGTGGCCCCGCGGCATCCTGCTGGGCCTGGCGATCGCGCTCAAGCTCACGCCCGCGGTGTTCGTCCTGTATTTCCTGCTGCGCCGCGACATCCGCACCCTGCTGCGGACCGGCGCCGCCGCCGTGGTGGCGACCATCGCCGGATTTGTGCTGGCGTGGACGGACTCGATCGAGTACTGGACCGAGACGGTGCGCAACACCGACCGAATCGGTACCGCGACCCTCAACACGAACCAGAACATCGCAGGCACGCTGGCCCGGTTCGGCCTGTCCGAGGGTCCGCGTTTCGCATTGTGGGTCGTCGCCTGCTTCGCGGTGTTGGCACTGACGGTCTGGGCGGTGCGGCGTGTCCTCCGGTCCGGCGCCGACGAGGCCCCCGTGGTCGCGCTGATCTGCGTGGCGATGTTCGGCCTGGTGGTGTCGCCGGTGTCGTGGTCACACCACTGGGTCTGGGCGCTGCCCACCCTGCTGGTGACCGGTGTGCTCGCCTACCGGATGCGCCGGACGCACCGGGCCGCGCTGTACCTGGCCGCGGTCACCGTGATCGGGCTCGCCCTGATGGTGTGGACACCGATCGCGCTGTTGACGCCGCACCACGAGACCGCCGCGCCGTTGCTGCGGCAGCTGGTGGCTGATTCCTATCTGTGGTGGGCGCTCGCGGTCATCGTCGTGTTCGGCACCGTGGCCACCTCCACGGCGGGCAGGACGGCAGCGGTCGCCCCCACCCCGGTGGTTCAGCTCAGCGGCGGCGAGCCGGCCTAACCCGCGGCGGTGTTCGGCAGCCGAGATGCCGGCTTGCTCGCGTCGACCGGCTGCCCGTTGGTCTGCTGAGCGTTCTCCTTGATGGCGGCCGCGTAGATGTCGACGTACTCCTGGCCGGACAGATCCATCAGGTCGTACATCACCTCGTCGATCACGGCGCGCTCGATGAACCGGTTGCCCGCGAGGCCGTCGAACCGGCTGAAGTCCATGGGCTTGCCGAACCTGACCTCGACCCGGCCGAACCGCAGCCCCTTCGACCCCGGCGGATTGACCACATCGGTGCCGACCATGGCCACCGGGATCACCGGCACTCCGGTCTCCAGGGCCAGTCGAGCCAGCCCGGTCTTGCCCTTGTAGAGGCGGCCGTCCGGTGAGCGGGTGCCCTCGGGATACATCCCCAGCAGCTTGCCCTCACCCAGGATGCGCTTGGCGGTGGTCAGCGCTGCCTGCGCCGAATCCGCATCGGTACGGTCGATCGGCACCTGACCGACGACGGTGTAGAACCACGCCAGGAACCGGCCCTTGATCCCGGTGCCGGTGAAGTACTCCTGCTTGGCCAGGAAGGTGATGCGCCTGCTGACCACCAGCGGCAGGTAGAAACTGTCCATCACCGCCAGGTGATTACTGGCCAGGATGGCCGGCCCGTTGGTCGGAACATGTTCCAGCCCACTGATTTTGGGCCGGCCGAGAACGGCCAGCAGGGGGCCCAACAGGACGTACTTGAACAGCCAATACCACATGGACCCTCCACCTTGTGCGCACCGCGCAATGCTCTGCGACAACTGTACCCAGGCCATGTTGTGGCTACCACAGCAAGCCCTGGATGCCTGCTGTGTCTCAGCGACGTCTCAGTCCTCGACCGAGACCGGGATGTGCTGGTAGCGACCGGGAGGCGGCGGTGGCGGGGAATCGTCGGGCGGCGGCGTATCCGGACCACCGTCGGGTGGCGGGCTACCTCCGCCTGGACCGTTATCCCCACCATTGCCGGACCCGTCGCTGCCGTCATCGTCCAAGACCGCGCGGATCACCGTCAGCAGGGCCACGCTGTGTTCGGCGATCACCGACAGCAGCGGATGCTGCTCACCGTTGATCACCGCGGCCAGGGCGCACACCGGGCACCACACCTGCTGGCACTTGCCCGGGGTGTCGTCGGCCGACGCCGCGAAATTGGCCGCTGCCAACCGCACCGCCGGGTCCAGCCGGTCGAGGATTTCCTGCGCCAATTGCCGCAGCTCCGAACCCAGCTCGGGATAAGACCCCGTCATGCCGGCCACACCTCCGGATTCGGACGAAAACGTACCGTCAGCTCGCTACCGCGCAATTGCGCATCTGTCACGATGCACCGACGCAGGACAGAGGCCAACCGCACCCGGCGTCGCATGCCCGCGACGCCGATGATCAAGTCATCATCAACGCGACCCAACGTCAGGCCGGCTGAATCGATCTGCGGCAACTCTAGCCGCAACCGGTACACCGCTTCGATTCCAGACCCCGACTCCCGGTCGACGACGGGCCGCAACGGCCCCGGCGGTGGTGACCCGTCGCGCCGTCGGGCACTGTCGATCAGCTCCCCCAACGCCTTGGGGCCGATCGGCTCCCCGGGCACGTGCGGCACGAGCACCAGCTGCACATCGCCGATGGTGGAATCGAGCTCGTCGAGTACCGACTGCTGCTCGGCGATGCGTTCGGTGTACCAGTCGAATGCCGGATGAGCCGGAAGGTTCTGGTATTCGAACGAATCGTCCTGCACCAAAATCTGATTGACGATGATCTCGGTGACCTCGACCCCCATCAGGGCAAGGGACCCCAACGTCCGTGAGGCCTCGGCCGCGACCACCCGCTCCGGGGTCAGCACCAGATGGGCGCTCACCCGGGACCCGTCGGTGAGCAACGTCCCGAGCCTGCGGATGCCGGCATCCACGCGTTCGATGAGGGCGACGATGGCCGTGCTCACCGCATCCGGCGAGCCCGACAGCCGACGGTGCCGCGGCCAGGCGCGCTCCAGATACAGGCCGAAGGTCTCCGGCAGCGTGAGCATCCGCAACGCATCGGCGGTCGAGGCACAGTCCACCACCACGTGATCCCAGTTCCCGGAATCGGCGAGCTCCCCCACCTCGTGCAGCCCGAGCACCTCCTGGATTCCCGGGAGCGCCGAAAGTTCTTCAGGGGCAACATCTCCCAGGTCCGACTCCGGGAACCGCGCCGCCAACGGACCGGCCGTCTCGGCCCAGCGCGCGCCCAGCAGCGCCAGCGTGTCGAGCGCGAGGGCGTCCAGTACCCCGCCCGCTTCGGTCAACCCGGCGTCCAGGTCGCTCAATACCCGGGTGGGAGCACGTTGACCCGTTGGGGCGAGCGCGATCCCGAGTACATCACCCGTGGAGTGCGCCTGATCGGTGGACACGATCAGCACGCGCTGACCGGACGCGGCATCACGGACCGCGGTGGCTGTCGCCAGCGTCGACTTACCTACCCCGCCTTTGCCGACGAACAGGCTGATCTTCGCAGGGGAAGGTGCTCTCCCGTCCGGCGAAGTCACTCAGCCTCTGCTCGTTTCTTGAGGTCTTTGAGCGCGGTGTCCGTGAGCCGCCGCTCAGCCTTACGCTTCAGCAGACCGATCATCGGGATCATCAGGTCGACGGACAGCTCATAGGTGACCTCAGTACCAGATCCCTTGGGCGCCAAGCGGTATGCACCCTCCAGGGACCGCAACAGCGAACTGGACACCAGCGACCAGGTCACCGAGGTGCGGTCGGCAGGCCACTTGTAGGACAGCACCATGGTGTCCTTGAGCACCGCGGCGTCGAGCACCAGCCGGGCGGTCTTGGGATTGCCCTGCGCGTCGGTCTCGAGGACCTCGGCTTCCTTGTATTCGGCGACCCACTCCGGATACGAGCCGATATCGGCGATGACATCCATCACCGCCGCCGGATCGGCGTCGATGTAGATGGTCTGTGTCGTCTTGTCGGCCACCGCCACACCCTTCTCCCCACCCCACGGGGCTGCCCTGGCTCTCGGGAGAGAAATCTACCCTCCCGTCGAGGGACCCGGTCAGGCCAGTCGGGACACTCCGACCGGGCGAGCGGCCTCCAACCGCTGCTTGATCCCGAACGACATCACCTTGCCCGCCACGCGGCGTTGGTGGTTCATCTTTGCCAGATCCATCTCGGCCAGCTGTTTGGCCGTGGCGCCGGACGGTTCGGCGTGCAGGAAGTAATGCAGCACCACCCCGTCCATCACCTCCTCCAGCCAGACCTCCATCGTGCCGGTCAGCGCACCCGTCACGTTCCAGCGGTGGCCCTTCTCGGCACGGTCCTCGACGACCTTGAGCGTCAGGTCGGGCCACCACCGACGCCAACTGGCGGGGTCGGCGACCGCGGCGCCCACGGCGACCGGATCGGCGCAGACGAACGTCTCGTCGGCGATCTGAATGCTGTTCATCGCGGACTAGCTTCACATATGCGTGATCGTCTGCCTACCGGGGCCGACTAGGCTGACGCGCAAAGCCGGTATACAAGCCTGGAGGGCAAGATCGTGCGTGAGTCAATGCGGGAGTACAGCGTCCCCGCGTCGTTTGCCGTCGACGAGCACGACAGCATCGTCAGTTCGGTATCCGCCCACGCGGCCGACAGCCCTGACTACGTCATCTTCCGGCGCCTGGTCAACGGCGCCTGGACCGACGTGACCTGCGCCGAGGCGGCCGACCAGATCCGATCGGTGGCGCTTGGCCTGATTGCCGAGGGCATCCAGGCCGGAGATCGCGTGGCGATCCTGTCGGCCACCCGCTACGAGTGGCCGATCATCGACTTCGCGATCTTGTCGGTCGGCGCGGTGACCGTGCCGATCTACGAAACCTCCTCGGCCGAGCAGGTGCGGTTCGTGCTCGACAACTCTGCGGCGAAGATCGTGTTCGCCGAGACCGACGCGCACGCCGAGACCGTCGAACAGCTCCGCGGTCAGCTGCCCGAACTGCGCCAGGTGCTGCGAATCGACGGCACCGGGACGCCCGCACTGGAAGCCATGGCCGAGGCCGGCAAGTCGGCCGACCCCGCCGAGCTGGACAAGCGACTGGCCGGCATCCGGTCGGCCGATCCGGCCACCCTGATCTACACCTCGGGAACCACCGGCCAGCCCAAGGGCTGCCAGCTGACCCACTCGAACCTGCTCTACGAGATCCGGGGCGCCAAGGCCTGCTTCCCCACCGAGCTGGCCCCGGGCGAACGGATGCTGGTGTTCCTCCCGCTGGCCCACGTGCTGGCCCGGGCCATCACGATCGCAGCCTTCACCAACAAGGTGACCCTCGGCTTCACCAGCGATATCAAGAACCTGGTCCCGACCTTCGGCATCTTCAAGCCGACCCTGGTGGTCTCGGTGCCCCGCGTGTTCGAGAAGGTCTACAACACTGCCGAGCAGAACGCCCGCAACGACGGCAAGGGCAAGATCTTCGCGATCGCCGCGGACACGGCGATCGAGTGGAGTAAGGCGCAGGACACCGGTGGCGCGGGCCTGCTGCTGCGCGCCAAGCACGCGCTGTTCGACAAGCTGGTCTACGGCAAGCTGCGGGCGGCGCTCGGCGGTGAATGCCGGGCGGCCATCTCCGGCGGCGCCCCGCTGGGCGCGCGGCTGGGCCACTTCTATCGCGGTGTCGGGCTGAGCATCTACGAGGGCTACGGCCTCACCGAGACCAGCGCGGCCATCACCGTGAACCGGGTCAACGACCTGAAGGTCGGGTCGGTCGGCAAGCTGATGCCCGGCAACAGCATGCGCATCGCCGAGGACGGCGAACTGCTGGTCAAGGGCGGCGTCGTATTCAACGGCTACTGGGGCAACGAAGCCGAGACCAACGCGGTGTTCACCGACGGCTGGTTCCACACCGGCGATCTGGGTGCGATCGATGACGACGGCTTCCTGACCATCGTCGGGCGTAAGAAGGAAATCATCGTCACCGCGGGCGGCAAGAACGTCGCACCGGCCCTGCTCGAGGATCGGCTGCGGGCCCATCCGTTGATCAGCCAGGCGATGGCCGTCGGCGATCAGCAGCCGTTCATCGCCGCGCTGATCACCATCGACCCGGAGGCGTTCCCCGGCTGGAAGCAGCGCAACGGCAAGGACGCCGCCGCCTCGGTGGGCGATCTGGCCGACGACCCGGATCTGCTGGCCGAGATCGACCTGGCGGTCAAGGAGGCCAATCAGGCGGTGTCGCACGCCGAGTCGATCCGCAAGTTCCGGATCCTGCCCGTCGATTTCACCGAGGACACCGGTGAGCTGACCCCGACGCTGAAGGTCAAGCGCAAGGTGGTGGCCGAGAAGTTCGCCACCGACATCGCCGCACTCTACGGCTGAGCCGCGGGCTCACCCGAGAGCAGTCCGGTCAGCGGGACGCACGGCGCCCCCCACGACCATTTGCCGACTGCCCAGTGGCGTCCCGCCACTCCCATCGCGGCAGCGCGGCCGGGATCGGCCAGTATGTCGGAAACAGCGGACGCGACGGCTCCGACATCATTGCCGTCGACCACCGTGCCGGTCTTGCCGTCCAGCACGGTTTCCGGTGCCCCGCCTGAGGTTCCGGCGACCACCGGCACACCGCAGGCCGAGGCCTCCAGGTAGACGATGCCGAGTCCCTCGACATCCAGTCCCGCCCCGCGGGTCCGGCACGGCATGGCGAAGACGTCGGCCATCGCATGATGCGCGGGCAGCTCCGCGCCGGGCACCGCCTCGGTGAACGTGACGTCGGCCGCCACGTCGTGTTTGTGCGCGAGTCGTTGCAGCGTCTGCAGATACGGTCCCCCGCCCACGATGACCAACGCGGCCTCAGGGATACGGCGCCGGATCTCGGGCCACGCGCGGATGAGCATGTCCTGCCCCTTCCGTGGCACCAGGCGGGACAAACACACCACCACCGGACGTTGCCCCAGCCCGTAGCGAGCCCGCAGTTCGGCCCGGGCCACCGGATCGGGGACGAAGCGATCCGTGTCGACGCCGGGCGGCAGGTGTTCCAGCGCCGCCCGGGGACCAAACGCCGAGGCGAACCGGCCGCGGGTATAGCGGCTGACGAACGTCACCACGTCGGCGTCGTCACCGATCCGGCGCAACGCGCTCCGCGCCACCGGCAGCATCGACCAACCAACCTCGTGGCCGTGAGTGCTCGCCACGATGCGGCGGGCTCCGGCCCGCCGGGCCAGCGGGCCCAGCAGCGCCAGCGGCGCGGCCGCCCCGAACCACACCGTCTCGATGTCGTTCTCGGCGATCAACCGCTGCATGCGGGTCGCCACGGTCGGCTCGGGCACCATCAGCGTGGTGGGATGGCGCACCACGGTGTAATTTGCGGCCGCGGCCCGGTTGTCGAAGTCTGGGGCGCCCTTCCATTTGGGTGCGTACACCGTGAGCTCGTGCGAGCCGTCCCGCACCAACTCACCGACGAACGCCTCCAGGTACGACTGGATGCCGCCGCGACGCGGCGGAAAGTCGTTGGTGACCAACAAGACCCGCGTCATCGCGGTTGACTGCCATCTGCGACCTGTCTGCTGCCCATCGGCGCAAGGCTATCCGGTCAACCAACGCCGCCAACCGGCGACCACGCCGTCGAGGTCGACGCCCAGCGTCTCGTGCACCGCGGTGGCCACATCCGGATGGCCTGGCCCGCACGCGCGCACGTACAGCTCACGCAGCTTCGGGACCCCGTAGACGTCGGCGACGTAGCGCGTGAACCACCACGCCCGGTCATACGCCAGACTCCGGGCGGAGCCGGGTGTGTCGAGATCCGCATCGGTGGGTAACTGGCCGAGCGTTTCGGCCTGCGCCGGCACCGCCGTGGCCGGCCGGCCGACATAGTCGGCCACCCCTTCGGTCAGCCAGCGCGGCGCATCGCCCGCCGTCGCCGACCGGGCCGCGTAATGGAACAGCTCGTGGCGCAACACGATTCGCAGCGCAGCCGGGCTCATATCGGCGGCGCCGGGAGCGAACATGATCCGTTGCGCGGTGGTGGTCGCGGCGATGTCGGCGGCCCCGCCGGCCAGTACCCGGAACTGCTGATCGGAGCCCGCGACCGCGATCTCGATGTGTCGCGGCCAGTCCGGCCCCCAGAACGCGGTCACCGCCGCGGCGGCGGCACCGAGTTCGGAGCCGAGGCGCCCCAGTAGGTCCTGTGACTGCGATCCGCCCAGGGCGAGCAGACTGACGGTGCGCCCGTCGGGCAGCACCGTCGAGGGCACCGGATCAGGTTGCGGCGCCGTCGACACCACAGCGGGGCCGGACGACGCGACCGGAGGCGGCGACGAATGTGGCGGTGAGGGCGGCTTCCACAACAGGGCCGCCGCCAGAACCAGTTCTCCCAGCAGGATCGCGCCCAGCAGGCGCCTGCGGGCGGTCAGGGTGAAACCGGCTGCGCTATCGGGACGCTCAGTACCGGCGAACGTTGTAGATCGGTGCATTGTTGACCGGGGCCACCTTGACCGGGGTGCCGTAGGTCGACGCATGCACCATCATTCCGTCCCCGATGTAGATACCCACATGGGAGGCGTCGGAGTAGTAGGTCACCACATCGCCGGGCTGCATCGAATCCGCCGAGACCGGCTGCCCACCGCGGGCCATCGCCTGGCTCGAGTGCGGCAGCGAGATGCCGGCGTGCTGGAACGCCCACATCACCAGACCGGAGCAGTCGAACGAGCTGGGACCTGCCGCGCCCCAGGAGTACGGCGAGCCGATGCGGCTGAGCGCCGCCTGGATGACGGTGCCGGAGTGGCCGCTGCCCGCATCGGGGACTGCACCCTCGGGCGGGGCGACGTCACCGGGCGGAATCCCGTTCGGCGGGTCAGCCAACACGGCGGGATCCTGCGCCGGCGGCAACGCCTCGGGCGCGGGCACCGGCGGGGTCGGCGGCAGGGCGTTCATCGCGTCCCGCTGGGCCGGGCTCAACGCCTGGTACTGCGACTTGACGATGGCGATCTGCACCTGCAGCTGGCTTTGCTTGGATTGCAGGTCGGCGCGCACCGCGGCGGCCTGCTCGGCGGCGGTCTTGGCGTCGGCGGCCGATTTCGCCGATTCCTTCTCGGCCAACGCGGCCTTCTCGCCCATCGAGCGGAAGTTCTTCATCTGCGCCGACATCTCGGTCGCCATCACCCGCTGCACCGCGAGCTGCTCGATCAGCTGTTGCGGCGAGCCGGCCGTCAAGATCGCGTCCACACCCGAGGTACGGCCGCCCATGTACTGGGCCGCAGCTACCTTGTTGACCGATGTCTGGAAGATTGCCAGCTGCGACTTGGCCTGATCCACCGCAGCGGTGTCATCGGAATGCTTCTTCTCCGCACTCTGTTGCGCGGCAAGCTTGTTGTTGAGATCGAGCTGCGCCGAGTGCATCGCCTCGGTGGTCTGCTCAGCCTGACGGGACAGCTCATTGAGCTTTGCCAGGGCATCATCGCTGGGATCGGCGTGCGAACTCGTGGCGAGGAATCCGGATATCACAGTCAAGCTCGCTATTACACCTGCAATGGGTCGCTTGACACGACTTGTGGGCCGGTGCGCGCGCTCGTGCCTCAAGTTTTTCGTCCTCACAACTGGCGATGGCGAGCCGCCTCGAACTGCTCTTAGGTCTCAGATAGGTTACGAAACGGCATCGGCCTTGTCCAACAGAAGCTGCAAATTTAACAGCCCTCGCTGGGAATTTTCCTGTGCAGGAACCAGTGCGTGTCGTCAGGCAACTCCGGATCTGCCGTCCCGGTGAATCGGCACGAGCCGCAGCCGGGGCGCAAGGCCCACGTCAGCGAGCACTTCCAGCGCCGCACGCTCGTCATCCAGCAAAGTTTCGGGAACTCCGAGCAACACGCTCACGACGCAGTCCTGACACCCGGGCCCACGGACCGCGCAGTCATCGCAGTCGATCGTCACGCTGCCGGTGTCCGCCGTATCGGGGCGAGGCTCGTCGGCCCAGGACCAGTTGTCCTGCCGCACTCCGCTCATCTTGACCGTCCTCTCGATCGGTGTTGGCCGCACGCTATCGCCGGCCACCGACAAGGAACATCGCGACGGCGAGCTTGCCGGTAAATGTCAGGGGCAGTGCCTACCGTCATCGCCATGGGCCAGCGCAAGATCGCCGACGCGGGGCAGCTGGCTTTGAGTTTGGGCACCGCCGTCGACCCTGACGTCGCTCCCTCCCTCGCCGAAACCACCTTCGTGGTGGTGGACCTGGAGACCACCGGCGGGCGGGCCACCGCGAAGGCACCGGGCGAGCACTACGACGCCATCACCGAGATCGGTGCGGTGAAGATCCGCGGCGGCGAGGTGCTCGGCGAGTTGGCCACCCTGATCGATCCGGGCCGCACCATCCCACCGCAGATCGTCGAGCTCACCGGCATTACCACGGCCATGGTGCGCGACGCACCGAAGATCGACAGCGTCCTCCCCACGTTTCTGGAGTTCTCGCGAGGCGCCGTGCTGGTCGCCCACAATGCCGGGTTCGACATCGGGTTCCTGCGCGCGGCGGCCGAGCGGGCGCAGCTGGACTGGCCCCGGCCCTTGGTGTTGTGCACGGTGAAACTCGCCCGCCGCGTCCTGACCCGGGACGAAGCACCCAGCGTGAAGTTGTCGGCGCTGGCCCGGCTGTTCGGTGCGTCCACCACGCCGACCCACCGTGCCCTCGACGACGCCCGCGCCACCGTCGACGTGCTGCACGGCCTCATCGAGCGGGTCGGCAACCAGGGCATCCACACCTTCGCCGACCTCAAGAACTATCTGCCCGACGTCACGCCGGCCCAGCGCCGCAACCGCTCACTGGCCGACCGGCTGCCCAACCGCCCCGGCGTCTACCTGTTCCGCGGGCCCTCCGCCGAGGTGCTCTACGTCGGCACGGCGGTCGACCTGCGGCGGCGGGTCCGCCAGTACTTCACCGGCGCCGACCCGCGGGCCCGGATGAAGGAGATGGCCTCGCTCGCCCAGGCCGTCGACCATGTCGAGTGCGCCCACGATCTGGAGGCCGGGGTGCGCGAGCTGCGGCTGCTCGCGGCCCACGCACCGCCGTACAACCGCCGGTCAAAGTTTCCGCAGCGGTGGTGGTGGGTGGCCCTCACCGATGAGGCCTTCCCGAGATTGTCGACGGTGCGAAATCCTGGGCGCCGCACCGCTTTCGGGCCGTTCTCGGCTCGGTCCGACGCCGTGCAGTCGGCCGTGCTTCTCGCCCGGTTCACCGGGCTGCGTACCTGCACGGCCCGCTTCGGCGCGCGCGGCACCCACCGCTGCCCCGAGGTCGAACTCTCGCCGTGCCCGGCCACCCAGGACATCGACGCCGCGCACTACGCCGCCGCGGTGCACCGCGCCACGGCACTGATCGACGGCACCGACCACACGGCGCTGGCGGCGACTCTGGCCCACATCGGCGAACTGGCGGCCGCCCGGCGGTATGAGACCGCCGCCAGAATGCGCGATCACGCCGCGGTCGCCATCGAGGCGCTGTGGCGCGGCCAGCGGTTGCGCGCCCTGGCCGATCTTCCCGAGCTGGTGGCCGCGCGCAGCGACGGCAACGGCGGCTGGCATTTCGCGGTGATCCGCTACGGCCAGCTGGCCGGGGCGGGCACCGCCCCGCGCGGGGTCCCGCCGATGCCGGTGGTCGACGCGATCTGCGCGGCCGCACAGGTAATCCTGCCCACTGCAACACCTTTGGGCGGCGCGCTGGTGGAGGAAACCGCGCTCGTCGCCCGATGGCTGGCCGCGCCGGGAGTGCGCATCGTGCGGTCCGATACCGGCTATGCGACGCCGATCGGATCAGCGGGCCGGTACGCGCAGTGGGCTGCCACCGCCCGCTCGGCCCGCTTGGCGGCGGCCCAGCAGCAGAACTCAGAACTGCAGGCTGAACCGCACCCAACGCGCGAGCAGCTGTTCGGCCGCCCCCGAGTCGATGGCCTCGGCGGCCCGCGCCAGACCGTCTTCCCACGCCGGCACCCACTTGGCGTCGCTGGCTAGCCCGGCGTGGGCCACCATCGCGCCTGCCGCGTTGAGCACCACCGCGTCCCGTACCGGTCCCTTGGCCCCGCCCAGGACGGCGCGTGCCGAGGCCGCGTTGGCCGTGGCGTCGCCGCCGACCAACTCGCTGATGTCGGCGCGCTTGAAGCCGAATGCCGCGGGGTCGAACTTCAACCGCTCCACGGTGCCGGCCTGCACCCGCCAGATGGTGCTGGTGGTCGTGGTGGTGAGCTCGTCGAGGCCGTCGTCGCCGTGCACGACCAGCACGCTGGAACCGCGGGCGGCATATACCCCGGCCATCACCTCGGCCAGGTCGTCGAACGCACAGCCGATCAGCCCGGCCCGGGGAGCGGCCGGGTTGGTCAGCGGTCCAAGCAGATTGAAGACCGTGGGAACGCCGATCTCCCGGCGCACCACCGAGGCGTGCCGGTACGACGGGTGGAACTGGGGCGCGAAAGCGAACCCGATGCCGACCTCGGCGACGCTGCGGGCCACCTCTTCGGGTCCCAGGTCGATCCGGACCCCGAGTGCCTCCAGGGTGTCGGCACCGCCCGACAGCGACGACGCCGCCCGGTTGCCGTGCTTGATCACCGGAACCCCGCAGGCCGCCACGACGATGGCCGCCATGGTCGACAGGTTCACCGTGTTGGCCCCGTCGCCACCCGTCCCGACGATGTCGACGGTCTCGTGGCCGATCTGGCCGGTGGGCACCCGGCGGGCGTGCGACAGCATGATGTCGGCCAACTCCCCGACCTCGGTCGAGGTCGGCCGCTTCATCTTCATCGCCACCGCGAAGCCGGCGATCTGAGCCGGGGTCGCCACCCCGGTCATGATCTGGTCCATGGCCCATCCCGCGTAGCCGTTGGGCAGGCTCTGCTCCGTCGTCAGCCGCCCGAGGATGAGCGGCCACGACGGCGCCGCCGCAGAGGCGGACGCGGATGAGGACAGCGGAGAAGATGCAGGAGCCACCGCCGAATGCTATCGCCCGGGCGGGACTCGGCCCGGGGCGCGGGGAACCGAACGCGACACGATTCCGACCAATTGCTCGACCCGGGTGGAGTTCGACAACTACAAAGCGTCATACTTGCGGATGTGACGAGCGCTGTAGGTACCTCGGGAACGGCAATCACGTCGCGCGTTCATTCGCTGAACAGACCGAACATGGTCAGTGTCGGCACCATCGTGTGGCTTTCCAGTGAACTCATGTTCTTTGCTGGACTCTTCGCGATGTATTTCACCGCGCGCGCGCAAGCCGGTGGCGACTGGCCGCCCGAGCCGACCGAACTCAATTTGGCCCTTGCTGTTCCGGTGACGCTGGTTCTGATCGCGTCATCCTTCACCTGCCAGATGGGCGTGTTCGCCGCTGAGCGCGGCGACGTGTTCGGGCTGCGCCGGTGGTATGTGATCACGTTCCTGATGGGCCTGTTCTTCGTACTGGGCCAGGGATACGAGTACATCCACCTGGTCGAGCACGGCACCACCATCCCGGGCAGCGCCTACGGGTCGGTCTTCTACCTGGCGACCGGTTTCCACGGCCTGCACGTGATCGGCGGGCTTGTCGCCTTCGTCTTGCTGCTGGCCCGCACCAAGATGAGTAAGTTCACGCCCGCGCAGGCCACCGCGGCGATCGTCGTCTCGTACTACTGGCACTTCGTCGACATCGTCTGGATTGCGCTGTTCGCCACCATCTACTTCGTCCGATGATCGGCTCGCCGATGCGTCCGACGATTGGCCGGCCGATGTTCGACTCGATGAGAAGGGGTTCGATGACCAGCAAGTCGCGCCGACGACTGCGCCGACGGCTCTCAGCAGGTCTACTGCTGTTGGTCGGCCTGTCAGTCGCAGGTGGTGTTGCGGCCACGCTGACACCCACGCCGCAGGTCGCAGTCGCCGACGAATCGCAGTCGGCGCTGCTGCGGACGGGTAAGCAACTGTTCGAGACGTCGTGCGTTTCGTGCCACGGCGCCAACCTGCAGGGTGTGCCCGATCGTGGGCCCAGCCTGATCGGTACCGGCGAGGCCGCCGTGTACTTCCAGGTTTCGACCGGCCGTATGCCCGCGATGCGCGGTGAGGCTCAGGCACCGTCCAAGCCCGAGCACTTCGACGAGAACCAGATCGACGCGCTCGGCGCGTACGTTCAGGCCAACGGCGGCGGCCCGACCGTGATCCGCGACGAGAACGGCGCGGTGGCGCAGGAGTCGCTCATCGGATCCGACGTGGCCCGCGGCGCCGACCTGTTCCGGCTGAACTGCGCGTCCTGCCACAACTTCACCGGCAAGGGCGGCGCACTGTCCTCCGGTAAGTACGCACCGGACCTCGGCGAGACCAAGCCGGCCCAGATCTACACCGCGATGCAGACCGGGCCGCAGAACATGCCGAAGTTCTCCGACCGGCAGTTGTCGCCGGAAGAGAAGCGCGACATCGTCGCCTACGTCCGCGAGTCGGCCGAGACGCCCAGCTTCGGCGGCTACGGCCTCGGCGGCTTCGGGCCTGCTCCCGAGGGCATGGCGATGTGGATTATCGGAATGGTCGCCGCTATCGGCGTGGCAATGTGGATCGGGGCACGAGCATGACCGACAACACACCGAAGATTCCCAGCGATGACGAGCTGGCTTCGATGTCGCGTGAGGATCTCGTTGAGCTCGGCGGCAAGATCGACGGCGTCGAGACCATCTTCAAGGAGCCGCGCTGGCCGGTTCCCGGCACCAAGGCCGAGAAGCGTACCGAGCGGCTGGTCGCGTACTGGCTTCTGCTCGGCGGGCTTTCGGGCCTGGCGCTGCTGCTGATCTTCCTGTTCTGGCCGTGGGAGTACCAGCCCTTCGGCTCGGAGGGTGAGTTCCTCTACTCGCTGGCCACCCCGCTGTACGGCCTCACGTTCGGCCTGTCGATCCTGTCGATCGGCATCGGCGCGGTGCTGTTCCAGAAGAAGTTCATCCCCGAGGAGATCTCGGTCCAGGACCGTCACGACGGGCGCTCCCCCGAGCTGCACCGCAAGACCATCGCGGCCAACCTGACCGACGCTCTCGAAGGCTCGACCGTCAAGCGCCGCAAGCTGATCGGCCTGTCGCTGGGCATCGGCCTCGGTGCGTTCGGCGCCGGCACCCTGGTGGCCTTCATCGGCGGGCTGATCAAGAACCCGTGGAAGCCCGTGGTGCCCACCGCCGAAGGCAAGAAGGCCGTGTTGTGGACCTCGGGGTGGACCCCCCGGTTCCACGGCGAGACCATCTACCTGGCGCGGGCGACGGGACGGCCCGGTTCCTCGCCGTTCGTGAAGATGCGGCCCGAGGATCTCGACGCCGGTGGCATGGAAACCGTCTTCCCCTGGCGGGAGTCCGACGGCGACGGCACCACCGTCGAGTCCGAGCATCACCTGACCGAGATCGCAATGGGTGTCCGCAACCCGGTCATGTTGATCCGCATCAAGCCGGCCGACATGCCGCGCGTGGTCAAGCGGAAGGGCCAGGAGAGCTTCAACTTCGGCGAGCTGTTCGCCTACACCAAGGTCTGCTCGCACCTGGGCTGCCCCTCGTCGCTGTACGAGCAGCAGACCTACCGCATCCTTTGCCCGTGCCACCAGTCGCAGTTCGACGCGTTGCACTTCGCAAAGCCCGTATTCGGTCCGGCTGCGCGCGCGTTGGCGCAGCTGCCCATCACCATCGATAAAGACGGCTACCTGGTCGCCAACGGCGACTTCGTGGAGCCCGTCGGACCGGCATTCTGGGAGCGCAAATCATGAGCCCTGACCTTGCCAAGATGGCAGCCGCCCAAGGCGATGCGATCGATTCCCGCTACCACCCCTCGGCGGCGGTACGGCGACAGCTGAACAAGGTGTTTCCCACCCACTGGTCCTTCCTGCTGGGTGAGATCGCGCTGTACAGCTTCATCGTGCTGCTGATCACCGGTGTGTGGTTGACGCTGTTCTTCGATCCGTCGATGGCACACGTCACCTACGACGGTGTGTACCAACCGCTTCGCGGTGTGCAGATGTCGCGGGCCTACGAGTCCGCACTCGACATCAGCTTCGAGGTGCGCGGTGGTCTGTTCGTCCGCCAGATCCACCACTGGGCCGCACTGATGTTCGCCGCGTCGATCATGGTGCACATGGCGCGCATCTTCTTCACCGGTGCGTTCCGCCGCCCGCGTGAGGCCAACTGGGTGATCGGCTCACTGCTGCTGATCCTGGCGATGTTCGAGGGCTACTTCGGCTACTCGCTGCCCGACGACCTGCTGTCCGGTATCGGTCTGCGCGCCGCGCTGTCCTCGATCACCCTGGGTATGCCGATCATCGGAACCTGGCTGCACTGGGCGTTGTTCGGCGGGGACTTCCCCGGGGAGATCCTGATCCCGCGTCTGTACGCACTGCACATCCTGCTGATCCCGGGCATCATCCTGGCCCTCATCGGCGCGCACATGGCGCTGGTGTGGTTCCAGAAGCACACCCAGTTCCCCGGCCCCGGCCGCACCGAGCACAACGTGGTCGGCGTGCGCGTCATGCCGGTGTTCGCGGTGAAGTCCGGCGCGTTCTTCGCGATGATCACCGGTGTGCTCGGCCTCATGGGTGGCCTGCTGACCATCAACCCGATCTGGAATCTGGGTCCCTACAAGCCGTCTCAGATCTCGGCGGGTAGCCAGCCGGACTTCTACATGATGTGGACCGAGGGCCTGGCGCGTATCTGGCCGGCCTGGGAGTTCTACCCGTTCGGCCACACCATCCCCGCGGTGGTCTGGGTCGCGTTGATCATGGGCGGCGTCTTCGGCCTGCTGATCGCCTACCCCTTCATCGAGAAGAAGGTCACCGGCGACGACGCACACCACAACCTGCTGCAGCGTCCGCGCGACGTGCCGGTGCGGACCGCGATCGGCGCCATGGCGATCGCGTTCTACATGGTGCTGACCCTGGCCGCGATGAACGACATCATCGCGCTGAAGTTCCACATCTCGCTGAACGCGACCACGTGGATCGGCCGTATCGGCATGGTGGTGCTCCCCGGCATCGTGTACTTCATCGCTTACCGGTGGGCAATCTCGTTGCAGCGCAGCGACCGTGCGGTGCTGGAGCACGGCATCGAGACCGGCATCATCAAGCGCCTGCCGCACGGTGCCTACGTCGAGCTGCACCAGCCGCTGGGACCGGTGGACGAGCACGGTCACCCGATCCCGCTGGAGTACCAGGGTGCTGCCCTGCCGAAGCGGATGAACAAGCTCGGTTCGGGTGGCGCACCCGGCACCGGCAGCTTCCTGTTCGCCGATCCGGCGGTCGAGCACGATGCGCTCACCGAGGCCGCACACGCCTCCGAGCAGAAGGCCCTGACCGCCCTGCGCGAACAGCAGGACCGAAACGGCAACGGGGAGACCAACGGTCACCACTGACCACTCCCCTACCCCGAACAATCGCCGCAGCCTCGTCGAGAGGTTGCGGCGATTGTTTTATCTGCAGCAGGGCTACGGCCAGGTGCCCTTGGGCCCTGACCGCGGCGCAGGCCCGGCCGGCGGATAGGTCGTCTGCAACGCCGATCCCGGCACCGGGGTGTTCTGCAGGGCACCGAGACACAGGCCCAGACGCCCGGGCAGACACGGGATGTTGCCCGACCCACCCAGGCTGTCGCTCGGGCTGTTCTCCGACCAGCAGATGCCCGTGGTCGGATCCAGTGTGCTCCCGCCCGGACACGGAGCCGATGTCCGGACCGCGTCGAAGCCACCCAGCGTGGACTTCTCGGGGTCCACCGACTTGTAGTCCGGCAGGTTCTTCGACATCCCAGGGACGTACTCCAGGATCTCGGCCGCCTCCACGTTGCCGGTCAACTTCGACGCGATGGCGATTATGGCCGGTGGATCGGCGGGATCCGCCGGCTGGTCGTAGACGATGGCGCCGCGCCGTAGGCCCAGGCGGGTGTCTTGTCTCCCGCGCTACTCCAGCCCGGCGGGAAGGGGAAGTCGAAGTCCGGCGTGCCGGGCTCGTTCCGCTTGAACGGCGTCTCGGCGATCTTGTTCTCGGTGATCTAGTCGTTGATCGTCTTGTTCGGCCCAGGCACTCCGGCGTCGGAGGAGTTCAGGAGGGCAGCGCGTCGAGCTGACGCAGCGCGACGATCAACACCGCGACGAGGCCTGCCGTGACGACACCGGCCAGCCCGTACAGGCACCAGGCCGCCACGTTGCTCCCGGTGGCCATCAGATAGGTGGCCAGCCCGATGGCGGCGGTCCCAAGGCCGATGGCGCAGACGACCGCCAGGGTGAATCTGAGCCACACCGCCTCCACGGCGGCCGACGCCGCGCCGGTACCCGCGGTGTAGCGGCTCATCGCGGGCGGTGCGGCACGGTAGCCGCCGCCGATCGGCCGTGGCGACCTGGCCGGCGGCTGGGGCCGGCGTCCGGGCTGCCGATTGTCTGCCTGGGCGCGAGCCCGCAGCAGTAGCGGCACTGCGCCGGCGATCACCACGACCGACAACCCGATCACGGTGTAGAGGACCCACGGCGTGTCGGCATTCTCCGCGCCTTGGGGATGGCTACGGCCCAGGTCCACGAGCGCGACGACGGCAGCCACTCCGGCTCCCAGTGCAGCGAGCCATACCGCGGCACATGCGCCCAGCAAAACCCGGTCGGTGTTGTCGAGTTCGCTGATCGGCCCGGACATCAGCAGGCAGTCTGTGCGGAGTTATTGGCGTTGGACGACAGCACGGTTCCGTCGCTGGCCGTGATCGAGCAGTTCAGCCGGCTGACCAGGAAAAGGCTTGACGCCTCGACCGATCCCACGTCCGAGTTGGAGATCGGGGTCATCGTGAAGGTCCACGGGATGTACACATTGCGCAGCGTGCGCCGGTTCCCGTTCCCGTCGACGTAGGTGATCGTGATGATGTCACCGGGCGCCTTGGTACCCGTCACCGAGTACGTGACCTGACGAGGTCCGGCATGCGTCGTGGTGGTGGTCGGCGGTGCCGTCGTGGTCGGAGGCGGCGGGGGTGCCTCGCTGGTCGGAGCGGGCGCGGGAGGCGGCGGCTCGGTGACCGTCAC
>MSTD01000061.1:9930-30389 GCA_001942045.1 Mycolicibacterium porcinum | reverse complement strand
GGCCCGGAACCGGCGGACATCACGAACCCCGCCGGAACGGTCGGCTCGATGGCCGGTGCGCCGCCGCTCGCTCAGATGCCCGCTCCGGCGCCAACCCTGACACCGCCGACGATTGGTTCGGCGGCAGCGCCGGCCTCGCCGATGGCGCCGGCCACCAGTCCCGCCGCCGCTGATCCGGCCGCAGGATGGGGTTCGGCGCTGGGCGGCGGGTTGCCCGGCGCCGGGTCGGCAGGTGCCGGGTTGTCAGGCCTGGGATCCGGGGCGTCGGGCCTCGGCCGACAACTCGCGGATCTGTTCGGCGGGCTGATCGGCTCAGCAGACGGTTCACTGGGGTCGGGCGGCGATACCTCGCTGCCCGAGCGGCTCGACCCAGCGGACACTTCCGACGCGGGCGAGGAGCTGGACGACGCCGAAGAAGCCGACGACCCTGACGATCTCGACGATGAAGACCTCGAACCGGACGACGACGCGGCAGCGGAAGATGTTGCGTCCGAGGAGGTCGAGGACACGGAAGCCCCAGCGGTCGAGGAGGTGTCGACCGACGTACCCGAGTCCGCACCCGCCGAGACCACTGTCGATCCTGTTGCCGAACCGCAGCCCGTCGCGGCGGCGCCCGGTGTCCCGGTCCCACCGGCCCAGGACGCCGCGGCACCGACGGGCGAGACACCGTGTGCGATCGCGGCTGACGAGCTGCCGCAGGTCGGCGGCTAGCCCGGTGCCGCGCCGCAGATTCTGATCCCTGCCAGTGGGACTTTCGTCGCCGGTTCGGATTCCTGAGTGTTAGACCTGGTTGTGACGTGAAGCACAGTTGCCGTGATATTTCGGAGGGGTCTGATGATGATGGAATCCGAGTGTGAGGTCCGCCAGATCGAGGCCGAGGCGCCGCCGGCACGCTTCGCCCGTGGCTGGCACTGCCTGGGATTGACCCGCGATTTCGGCGACGGGAATCCTCACGGAATCAACGTGTTCGGCCAGAAGCTGGTGGTCTTCCGCGGTGGTGACGGCAGGATCAACGTGCTCGACGGGTACTGCAGGCACATGGGCGGTGACCTGTCCCAAGGCCAGGTCAAAGGCAACGAGATCGCCTGCCCTTTCCACGACTGGCGGTGGGGTGGTGACGGTCGCTGCAAGAACGTGCCGTACGCCAAGCGCGCACCACGACTGGCCCGCACCGCCACCTGGACCACCCTTGAGCAGGACGGGATGCTGTTCGTCTGGAACGACCCCGAGGGTAATCCGCCGCCGGCCGACGTGACGATTCCGCGCATCGAGGGCGCCACCAGCGATCAGTGGACCGACTGGCATTGGTACACAACGGTCGTCAACGCCAACTGCCGTGAATTGGTCGACAACGTGGTGGACATGGCGCACTTCTTCTATGTGCACGGGTCACTGCCCACGCACTTCAAGAACATCTTCGAAGGCCACATCGCAACCCAGTACATGAATGCCGATACCCGTGCCGACCGCGGCGATGTCGGCGGATCGACCATGCTCGGCACCACATCGGTGGCGTCGTACTACGGGCCAGCTTTCATGATCGATGACCTGACGTACCACTATCCCGACGCCGACCATCGCAGCGTGCTGATCAACTGTCACTATCCGATCGACGCGAATTCGTTTGTCCTGCAATACGGCATCATCGTCAAGAAACCTGAAGGGGTATCCGACGAGTTGGCGCTGCAGAGCGCCGTCGCGCTCGGCGACTGGGTCAAGATCGGCTTCGAACAAGACGTGGCGATCTGGAAAACCAAGGCCCGCATCGACAATCCGCTGCTGTGCGAGGAAGACGGACCGGTGTACCAGCTGCGCCGGTGGTACGAACAGTTCTACGTCGATGCCGCCGACGTGGCGGCCGACATGGTCGACCGGTTCGAATACGAGATCGACACCACCAGCGCGCAGCACGCCTGGACCAAGGAGATCGAGGACAACATCGCCGCCGGCCTCATCACCCAGCCGGTGTCATGACAGTCCGTCTCGATCCTCGGCTCGACGAGATGCCGATGATGCCGGTCTCGTGCCGCAACTGCGGCGCCGTCGTACTGGCCCGGAAGAGCAGCTGGCAGCAGACCAGCGTGCAGTGGAATGCCGCGGCGACCGGGCTGTGCCGGCAGCGTCGTGACATTGAGGCGCTCGCCGGCCACAGCGACCGCGGACTGTTCCTCGGCTGCTCCGCGATGCGGGATTCGGTGGTGGCCGCTGCGGTGGACGGGGTGTTGCCGGTGGCCGACGGTCGATGCTGACAACTGCCGTGGTCACCCAGGGGCTCGGTTTGTGGGTCAAGATGGTCCGATGAGCGCGACCAAGACCGTCAAGACCGGACCGGGACGGCCCGCGGGTATCGACAGTGGTGACACCCGGCAACGGGTCATCGATGCCGCCTGTCGGTGCTTCGCTCAGCTCGGCTACGGACCGGCCACCAACAACCAGATCGCCGAGATGGCCGGCGTCACGGCGGGCTCGGTCTACTACCACTTCGGTACGAAAAACAAGTTGTTCGAAGCAGTTTGCGACGACGTCTACAGCAAGATCCTGGCCAGTGCCGCGCCGGCGATGGCTGGGCCCCGGTCGATGCACGAGTTGCTGAGGGCGGCACTGACCGAATCGATCCGCATCAACCGCGAGTTTCCCGAACTCGCCGGGTTCGTCGCGACGGCACCGATCGATGCCCGCAGGCACCGCGAGCTGATCGCGGGTTATGCGCGTCAGGGAGCTCGGATGACGGACGCGCTCGCACGTTCGGTCGTCGAGGGTCAGCGGGCCGGGCTGATCCCCGCCGAGTACGACCCGGTTCAGGTGGCGCGGGTGATCGGCGCGATCGTCGACGGTTTCGCCCACGCGGCGGCGGTCACCGAACCGGAGGAGATGGACGGCGTGAACCGGCTGTTCGAATCGCTGCTGCTGAATGCGGCACTGGGCAAGCGTCCGGCCGCAGCGCCGACTCCCTAACGGGTGAGCGAAACCAGCTCCTCGCAGAACTTCACGGTCTCGGCGGTGTCGGTGGCCAGCGGGTGCACCAGCATCGTGGTCACCCCGGCTTCGGCGTAGGCGGCCAGGCGTTCCTTGACGAATCCCTTCGGTCCCACGAGCGACACGTTGCGCACCAGGTCGTCGGGTACCGCAGCGATGGCCTCGGCCTTCTTGCCGGCGAGGAACAGGTCCTGGATGTGATCGGCCACCTCGCCGTATCCGTACCGGGTGGCCAGTTTGTGGTAGAAGTTCTGGCCTCGGGCGCCCATGCCGCCGATGTAGAGCGCCAGTTGGGGTTTCGCCCAGGCGAGTCGGTCGTCGACGTCGTCGCCGATGGCCAGGCTCGCGCTGACCATCACGTCCAGCGGTCCCAGCTCCGGATCACGCTTGGCGGCACCGGCCCTCAGGGCGTCGCCCCACACGTCATCGGCTTTCTCCGGGAGGTAGAACACCGGTTGCCAGCCTTCGGCGATCTCCGCGGTCAGCTCGACGTTCTTCGGTCCCAGCGCGGCGATGGTGATCGGAATGCGCTCACGCACAGGGTGATTGATGAGGTGGAGCGACTTGCCCAACCCAGTGCCGCGGTCGGCGGGCAGTGGCAGCTGGTAGTACTTGCCGTCGTAGTCCAGGTTCTCGCGCCGCCACACCTTGCGGCAGATCTCGACCACCTCGCGGGTGCGGCCCAGGGGAGCGTCGAACGGGACGCCGTGGAATCCTTCCATCACCTGCGGGCCGGAGGTTCCGATGCCGAGGCGGAACCGACCGTCGGACACGTAGTCGACGCCGGCCGCGCTCATGGCCATCAGGGCCGGTGTGCGGGTGTAGATCGGGACGACGCCGGTGCCCAGCTCCATGGTGGAGGTCTTGGCGGCCAGGTATCCCAGCTGGCTGATCGCATCGTAGGAATACGCCTCGGCGACCAGGGCGATGTCGACGCCCACCTTCTCCAGTTCGACGACTTGGTCGGCTGCTTCTTTGAAGCCGCCGGCATAGCTCAGGAAGATGCCAGTGCGCATCGCAGGAGTGTAGCAACCCAACCAGTTGGTTGGGAGTGGGTGTCAGTTCGGTGCGGTGTTCCGCCGCCTCTCTGAGCGCGATTGGCGGCGCTAGCGTCGCGCGAACAAATTAGATCGTGCGATGGATCGACATTGAAATTGACTGTGGCCCGTTCGGGTGGCGAAAACTGGCGCGTCGTCGCGTCGAGGGCTTTACGATGCGGTCCAGCGCCCCCGGCGCTGAAGGAGGCCCGCCATGGCGCTGCCCGCTTTGGTCCTGGTGCACGGAGGCGGTTTTGCCGCTGATTGTTGGCAGCCCACCGTAGACGCTATCCAAGACATGGAACCGATGCTAAGGGTGCTGGCCGTTGATTTGCCAGGTCGGCGAGATAGGGCCGGTGACCTGATAACGGCTTGTATCGACGAGTGGGTCGACTCGGTGGTGTCGGACATCGAGGATGCTGCGCTCGATGACCTCGTGATTGTCGGCCATTCGCTGGCTGGGGTGACCGTCCCTGGTGTTGTCACCAAGCTCGGCTCGGGGCGGGTGCGGGAGATGATCTTGGCTACCGCGCAAGTGCCAACCAACGGCAGCGCCCTGGTGGACACATTTCCCGGGGCGATGAGCTGGTACGCACGTCGCACCGCGAAACGCAAAGTGCAGAAAGGCCGTTCGGTCCGTCCGGGAGGTTTGCCTACTGCGTTGGCGGGGTTTGTATTTTGCAACGGAATGACTCCCGCACAGCGCAGGTTCACGCTGGCTCGGTCCTGTCAGGAATCACCCTCCATCATGATAGAAAGAGTTGACGGCAGCGGTATGCCTGACGATGTGCCACGAACGTGGATACTCACTCGGCGTGATCGTGCCGTCCCGACAAAGATTCAACGCGAGTGCATCGCTGCGCTTGGCGGAGTGCAGACGCTCATCGAGATCGACACCTGCCACATGCTGATGGTCAGCGAACCTGAACGGCTGGCCCAGATCCTCGTCGAGCGCTGCCGGCTGTACGCGTAGTGTCAATCGGCAACAGCGCAACCGCCGCAGCAAATGACTTCTCTTGTAGCACAAGATAACTCGCACTGGTAACTTTCGATAGGCGATGATGTGTCAGGCGGGATCGCGTCATCCTGCCGATCCGCCCTGAGCGGCGACCGAGCGCCGACCTTGCCCTCGACCTCGGCGCATTCTGCGCCAGTCACGGCCGCGGCCGACAGACGGCGGCCGACATGGCCGGGCCGTCCAACGCATCCTGCGCTTGACCTTCCCCGGAGTGCTCGGTCAGCGCGATATATGACACGGCGGCACAGCGCTCAACGGCACTGATGCAGCGAAGATCGACACGCTAAGGCGACACGCCGAAGTCTTGTCAAACTAGCCCGGCGTGCCCCGTCAATCTTCGCTGCATCTCGACAGTCGTGGTCGTCGGGAGTTCCGGCTAGTGGCCGGCTTCGATGTCCGCCACCTTGGCCGCGGCTTGTTCCCCGCACAGGCGTTGCAGGTCGACGGGCCCGGCGGCGAGGAGGGCATCGATGCGGGTGCGTAGGTCACCGGAGGTGAGGTGCGCGTAGAGGTTGGCGCCGGGGCAGGAGGTATCGGCGAAGTCTCGGTGTCCGCCGAGTGTGCCGCTGGCCAGACGGAATTGCTGGGCGGCCCAGGCGAATGCTGTTGCTGCCCCGTCGAGTTGGGCTTCGGAGACGGGTTCCTGGTCGAAGTCGCCTTCGCACAGGACCAGGAAGTGCCCGGCGGGGTCGTAGTCGGTTGCGGTGTCGCCGGCGATCTCGGGGGTGCGTAGTTCGTAGATGTTGCCGTTGCGGTCGACGCTGACGTGGTAGGCAATGTCGATCCATCCCCGGTCATTTTGGTGGAAGCGTTGGTGTTGACGTAACCGGCTCGGGGCGAGCCGATTGTCGCCGAGAACAACGGCGGTGTGGTGCAACGTCATTCGAGTGATGGTGTGCGGACGTCCGCCGGAGCGTGCCGGTGCCGCGCCCCAGGCCTGACGGCAGATCTGGACCACGGGTTGAGCAGGGGCCATCGTTGTGGCTGGCGCTGGTTCCAGCGGCACCGGACTGGCTGCAGCTGGCTGCGGGGGCAGGGTGATGTTCGGTGGCGGCGGGGTGGGACTCGGGTTCGGTTCGGCGCCCACGGTGCATGCGCCGAGCGTTGCGGCCAACCCGAGGCCGCCGCCGATCTGCAGCAGTTGCCGACGAGTTAGAGCGTCATGCTGCGCCCCTGGTCCACGGCTTGGCGGCTGGATCATCGCGGAATGGTCAGCGCGGTGTAGTCGACGACGGTTTGTGTCTGGTCGGGCAGGCGTATCAGGGCCTGGCCGTCGTGGTCGCCGAGAAAGTGCATATGGATGCCGAATACAGAACTCCATGGCGTCGTCGGCACGTTGTCGGGCACGGGGGTGAGGGTGGCGTTGGGCACGCTGGTATGTGATCCGCCGGGCAGGCGCACCAGCGCTTGGTCTCCGCGATCTTCGAGGTATGTCACCGAGACGATCGCAAGCTGATCGGCCGTTAGTTCGGTTGCGTCGCGGGGGTGGTAGCCGTGCGGGCGCTGCACCGTGGGTACGTCTGCCGGGGCCGGGGTGCCTGAGCCGCGCAGTGAGATGAGTTGGTCACGCAGCCGCGCTGGAGCAAGGGTGAAGTGCCGCAAGGTCTGTGCTGCGGCCCCGCCTTCGACGAGGGTCAGGCCGACGCCGAGGGCGGCGACGTCGACGGATTGGTTGGTTCTGATGGCCTCGGCGTAGCTGTGCGTTATCGCTGTTTTGCACCGCGAGGTGAAGGGAATGTATTCAGAGGGCTGTTGCGTGCCAGGTGGATTCGAGTCGTTGAGGTGGGCGCGTAGTTCGGCCGTTGCCACGTCGAGCGCTGAGAAGGCTTGAGCCACGGGCTCGGCTTGGTCGTCGGTGAGCGCCAGCAACAGATGGGCAGTGCCGAGGTAGTTGTGGCGCCGGGCGCGGGCGTGCTGTTGCGCCGCGATGACAATCTTGCGAGCCTCGTTGGTGAACTGTTCGAACATGCCCGTTGTCTCCAGTTCAGTGGTGTGACTCCGCCGCATTTACCCAGCGCAGCGTCAGACGGCCAGTGTCGCACGTATTCGAGCGCTGTCGGCAGGATATGGAATGCAGCTCGACCTGCCGCGCGTGCATCAAACGCCCCCAAGGACCCGGTCAAGGGCTGCGCGGCCTAGCGGACCCCAGTTCGGCTTGCCGCCCGGGAGGCCCCGAATGCCGTTCTGTCCCATCAGCATCAGGAAGAGGCTTTTCATGGCGGCCAGCCCGCGGGCGCGCCGGATCGCCGCTTCATCTGCCTTTGCGTACATGTCGAAGAATCGTGGGGCAGCGCCCGCAGGTAGCAGCACCCACGCCGCAGCGAGATCCCACGCGGGATCGCCGGCGCACATGTCACCGAAGTCGACGATGCCCGAGAGTGTTCCGTCGGAGACGATGACGTTCGCGGGATGGAGGTCGCCGTGAATCCACACCGGCGGGTCCTCCCACTCCGGTGCCGCAACGGCGTCATCCCAGACGGTCCGGACATCGGCAGCGATGTCGTCGGGAACAACGGCCTGGAAGAAGCGCTCGAAGCCGTCTGAGCAGTTCCGGGGATGAGTCCCGCGGTCTACCGCGATCGGCGCCTCGGCCGGGGCCTCCGCGTGCAGCGCCCGGAGGAAGCCCGCCAGCGTGTCTGCTGCACAGGCGTCGCGGCTGATCGTGCTTCGGTCGAGTGGCACGCCAGGAACCCATGTCATCACGGTCCAGTGCTTGGGAAAGCGCTCAGACGGTACGCCGACTCGAACCGGGTTCGGCACCGGGAGTGGCAGGCGCGGGGCTAGCACAGGTAGCCACTGCCGCTCCTTGAATTGGAGCTCTGGGGTTCGGTCCATGCGCTGCATACGCACGGCCAACTCGTCCCCGAGACGCCACATTTGGTTGCCCCAGCCGCCTTCCACCTCGCGGATGGTCAGCCCTGCGAGGTCTGGATGCTGGTCCTCTAGCAGCTCGCGGACCAGATCCGCGGTGATCTCGATCTCGGCGTCGGTCACACGAATTCACTTTACGGAGGCGCCGCGCCATTGCCCTACGTGATCAATTGCCTTGATTACCAGAGCGGCACGCCCGGGTGGTGTTTGTGGTCGGCCTGATCACGTCGTCTGATCCCGGCACGCCAGGGCAGCCGCCACGAACTCGTCCCGCACCGGGTTGTCCGTGGCCGCGTTCCAGATGAGCGTCACCCGGGAGGGGCTCAGGTCCTCGATCGGCACCGCGCGGACATCTGGCCGGCGGTAGTAGGCGGTAGTGGAGTGCGGCAGGATGACGAAACCCTCATGCGCGGCAACATGTTCGAGTTTGTCTTCCACGGTGCGGAACTCCTCGCGGGGCGGTGCCCACCGTTGGCCGGGCCCGACGAGGTCCGTCTGCCAGCCCGGAACCATCGCGGGGTCCGGCAGCAACAACACGCGTGACGCGAGATCCGCCAACCGCACCGATGTGCGCGCCACGAGGTCGTCGTCGGCGGGCAGCACCGCGTCCATCGGTTCTTCCAGGAGCGGGGCGCTCCCCAGCCCGCGGTGGTCGACGGGTTCACGCGCGTAGACCACATCCACCTCGCCGGACCTGACCAGCTCGGCCTGCTGCTGCCACGGGATCTGGCGCACGACCGCACGGCGTCGCGGGTCGCCTGCCTCGAACGCGGCGGCCGCCGCCGTCGCGCGCAGCCCGGCCATCACCCCGACCGTCACGGTCACCGTGTGCCCAGCGGCTCGGGCCAACCGCTGCCGCAGCGCTTGGGCGTCGTCGAGCAGAACCTTGGCGTCCTGCAACAACTGGGTACCGGCGGTGGTCAGCTGGGTGCCGGTGTTGCCGCGGACGAACAGTTGGGTACCGAGCTCGCTCTCGAACGACCGGATCTGGCGCGACAGCACGGGCTGCGCGATGTGCAGTCGCTGCGCGGCACGCCCAAAATTGAGCTCCTCGGCGACCGCGACGAAATACCGCAGTTTGCGCAGGTCGAGGTCCGGTGTGCTCATACCCCGAGGGTATCGCCGGGCGACGAAAAGAGTCTTGGACGACTCAGCCGCCGTGAATTCACAGTGGACTCATGAACCTCAAGAACGCACGGGTCCTCGTCATCGGCGGCACTTCCGGTATCGGTCTGGGCGTCGCGGAAGCGGTGGCCGACAGAGGCGGCATCCCGATCGTGGTGTCGCGCAATCAATCCAACGTCGACCGGGCGTTGGCCGGCCTCGGCGAGACCGCTCGCGGGATGACCGTCGACCTCCGTGATCCCGCGTCGCTCAGTCATCTCGTCGACGAGGTCGGGCAGATCGAGCATCTGGTGTTCACCGCGGGGGAGTCGCTCACCATGGTCGGCCTGGCCGACCTCACCGACGAAGTGATCAGTGACTTCCTCGGCACCCGCTTCAGCGGCCAGTTGCAGGCGGTGCGGGAGTTCGCTCCCAAGATCACGCCCGGCGGGTCGATCACGCTGACCAGTGGCACCGCTGCCGAGAAGCCCGGGTTGGGAGTGCTGCCCACCGCCGTCTGCGGTGCGATCAACGCGATGACCCGCGCGCTGGCCGTCGAACTCGCACCGCTGCGCGTCAATGCCGTCGCCCCCGGGCCCATCGAGACCCCACTGTGGTCGGCGCTCGGTGACGTCGATCGCGACGCGGTGTACGAGCAGTTCGCGAGCAATCTCCCCGCGGGCCGGATCGGTCAGCCGACTGACACCGCGTTGGCGTACGTCTATCTGATGGAACAGGAGTTCGGCACCGGCGTGGTGTTGACCGTCGACGGCGGCACCACCTTGGTGTGAGGCCAGGTTACGGCTTGAGCAGCGCGACGACCTTGTCCTCCAGCGCCACCGGATCGGCGTTGGGGTCGGCGGGTTCGGTGTGCGGCAGGTCGCCGTGAGGATCGGCGAAGTCGCGGTAGGTCTTGTCGCCGGCCAGCGTGGCCAGCAGGTACCCGGTGAGCAGGCCGCGGACGATCTTCTGGGTGTCCTTGTCGGCGCCGGGCAATCCGATGAACCGGGCCAGCCGGCGCCCCTCGACCAGGCCGCCCGCCTGCGCCTTGCTGACCGTCCGCAGCGTCGCACCGTCCCAGGCCCGGGCCAGCTCCACGGCGTTCGAGCGCAGTGTCATCGGGTCGCCGGGGGCGGTGAGGATCAGGCCGGGCACCTGCAGCGTCGACGCCGGTTGTTCGGCCGGCGGCTTGGTCACGGTCGGGAAGAGTGACACCACGGCCTTGGGACGCTGGGCGGAACCGCCCATACCTGCGGCGGCGAAGACCGCGGCCGAGCCGCCGAATCCGTGCCCGACCACACCCCGCTTGCCCGGGTGCACGCTGATCTTGCCGGTCCCCAGCCGGACCCCGGTGATGATCTCGAGGGCCGCGCCGAGGTCGAAGGCGAAATTGAGCACCGACGGGGCCAGGCCCGCCTCGGTGTCGGGTGCCGCGGCCACGATGCCCCACGACGCCAGGTGCTCGAGCGTGCCGGTGTAGTTCTCGGCCCGCGTCATCCATTCGTGGCCGAACACCACACCGGGCAGATTCAGGCCGGACTCGGGCGTGTACACCACTCCCGGCATGCCGGCGAACGCCAGGTCACCGCGCAGAACCCGGTGCGGTCCGCGGCGGGTCAACCCTGCGAAGAGCTTCTTTGTGCTGGCCACGGGTTGACCGTAGCGCAGCCGGCTGAATTCGCGCCCGGGTGCGTGCGCGGTGATCTGCGTCAAACCCTGTCGCGCGGAATCGGGCCAGCGCTCCGCCTGCACTACCCTGGGACCCTATGTGTGGAATCGTCGGCTACGTCGGGGCGCGCCCGGCCCGGGACATCGTGGTCGACGCGCTGCGCCGGATGGAATACCGAGGCTACGACTCCGCGGGCATCGCACTGATCGACGGCAACGGCGGGTTGACGGTGCGTCGCCGCGCGGGCCGGCTGGCCAACCTGGAGACCGCCCTCGCCGAGACCGACGAAGGCGTGCTGACCGGAAGCACCGGCCTCGGCCACACCCGCTGGGCCACCCATGGCCGGCCCACGGACCGCAATGCGCACCCGCACCGCGACGCGGCGGGCAAGATCGCCGTCGTCCACAACGGCATCATCGAGAACTTCGCCGGCCTGCGCGCCGAGCTGGAGGCCGCCGGGGTCGAGTTCGCCAGCGACACCGACTCCGAGGTGGCCGTGCACCTGGTGGCCCGCCAGTACGCCGACGGCGACACCGCGGGGGACTTCCCGGCCTCCGTCCTGGCCGTGCTGCAGCGTCTGGAGGGCCACTTCACCCTGGTGTTCGCCAACGCCGACGATCCGGGCATGATCGTCGCCGCGCGCCGGTCCACCCCGCTCGTCGTGGGTATCGGCGAGGGCGAGATGTTCGTCGGCTCGGACGTGGCGGCATTCATCGAGCACACCCGCCACGCCGTCGAGCTCGGTCAGGACCAGGCGGTGGTGCTGACCGCCGACGGCTACCGGATCACCGACTTCTTCGGCCGCGATGATCTGGAGGCGGGCCGGGACTACCGGGAATTCCACATCGACTGGGATCTCGACGCCGCCGAAAAGGGTGGCTACGACTACTTCATGCTCAAGGAGATCGCCGAGCAGCCCGCCGCGGTCGCCGACACCCTGCTGGGGCATTTCGTCGACGGTCAGATCGTGCTCGACGAGCAGCGCCTGTCCGATCAGGAACTGCGCGAGATCGACAAGGTCTTCATCGTCGCCTGCGGCACCGCCTACCACTCGGGTCTGCTGGCCAAGTACGCCATCGAGCACTGGACGCGGCTGCCCGTCGAGGTCGAGCTCGCCAGCGAGTTCCGCTACCGCGACCCCGTGCTGGACCGCAGCACCCTGGTAATCGCCATCTCGCAGTCCGGCGAGACCGCCGACACCCTGGAAGCGGTGCGGCACGCCAAGACTCAGAAGGCCAAGGTGCTGGCGATCTGCAACACCAACGGCAGCCAGATCCCGCGCGAGGCCGACGCGGTGCTCTACACCCGGGCCGGGCCGGAGATCGGTGTGGCCGCCACCAAGACGTTCCTCGCGCAGATCGCGGCGAACTACCTGGTGGGGCTGGCCCTGGCGCAGGCCCGTGGGACCAAGTACCCGGACGAGGTCGAGCGCGAGTACCACGATCTGGAGGCCATGCCGGCATTGATCGGCCGCGTGCTGGCCGGCATCGAATCGGTGGGGCAGTTGGCGCGGCAGTTCGCGAAGTCGCCGACGGTGCTGTTCCTGGGCCGGCACGTCGGCTACCCGGTGGCGCTGGAGGGTGCGCTCAAGCTCAAGGAGCTGGCCTACATGCACGCCGAGGGCTTCGCCGCCGGTGAGCTCAAGCACGGTCCGATCGCGCTGATCGACGAGGACCTGCCGGTGATCGTGGTGATGCCGTCGCCCAAGAACGCGCAGATGCTGCACGCCAAGCTGCTGTCCAACATCCGCGAGATCCAGGCCCGCGGCGCGGTGACCATCGTGATCGCCGAGGAAGGTGACGACACGGTGCGGCCGTACGCCGATCACCTGATCGAGATCCCGGCGGTGTCAACGCTTTTCCAGCCGTTGCTGTCGACCATTCCGCTGCAGGTGTTCGCGGCCGGGGTGGCCCGGGCGCGCGGCTACGACGTCGACAAGCCGCGCAACCTGGCCAAGTCCGTCACCGTCGAGTAGCACCGCTATCCCGTCGAAGGTGAAGAAGATCGCGACATTTCCGAGAATTCTCGCGATCTTCTTCACGTTCGGCGTCGGGGTCTGATGGATCTGCGGGTTCCCGAGGTCAATATCGCCGGGCGGTGGGACCGGGGCGGGCTGGGGGCGTTCGTCTCCGAGGCGGCGTTCGAGCATTTCCTGGGCACCTACCGGGCCGGGATGGCGGCCCTGCCTTTGTTCGAATTATTCGACGTGCCAACCTCGTTCGGCACCGTGCGGGCCTACCGTTTCGCCGGGCCGGAAGCCGGCGCGCCGGTGGTGCTGTTGCCGGGACGCAACGCGTCGACGCCGATGTACCGAGGCAATCTCGAACCATTACTGCACCGCCGCACGGTCTACAGCGTCGACCTGCTCGGTGAGGCGGGTCTGTCGGTGCAACACACGGTGATTCGCGATGGCGCGGGTCAGGCGCAGTGGCTCGATGAGGCGCTGGCCGGTCTCGGGCTGGATCAGGCGCATCTGCTCGGGGTGTCGATCGGCGGTTGGACCGCCATGAACTGTGCGGTGCACCGCCCGGGGCGGATTGCGTCGCTGACCCTGCTCGATCCGGTGTTCACCTTCACCGGCATCCCGGTCAAGGCGATGCTGGCCTCGGTGGCGCTGTTCGCGCCGGGAGTGCCGGAAAGCTGGCGCCGGCGGGTGCACAGCTGGATCGCCGGCGGTTCCGACATGACGGACGCCGAGATCGAGTCCGCGTTGATCGATGCCGGGGCAAAGGATTTCACGCTGCGCACTCCGATGCCGCAACTGTTCACCGATGAGCAGTTGCGGGGGATCGACGTTCCGGTGCTGGCGTTGATCGCGGGCCGCAGTGTCATGCTCGATCCGCAGCGGGCGGTGGCGAGGGCGCGGAAGCTGTTGCCGCGCGGTCAGATCGAGCTCTGGGCCGACGCATCGCATGCCATCAACGGCGAATACCCGGAAGAGATCGCTGAGCGAGCGGGCCGATTCTGGGATGATCCTCAGGCGCGGATCACCGACGGCCCCAACGCTTCATAGCGGTGTGCCTCCTCCGCGGGCAACTCGGTGCCGGTGACGATCGTCTCGAAATCGGCGACTTCCGCGAACCGGCAAAAACTCGTCTCCCCGAACTTGGAATGCGCGGCCACGAGTACGCACCGCTGCGCGACCTGCACCGCGGTCTGCTTCACCGCCGCCACGGCGGGATCCGGTGTGGTGAGGCCGTGTTCGGTAGTGATCCCGTTGGTGCCCAGGAAGGCGATGTCGATGACCAGGCTGCGCAACCGCTCCACCGCCCAGTGGTCGACGGTGGCCAAGGTACGTCCGCGCATGCGCCCACCGATCATCATGACGGTGACGGTCTCGCTGTGTGCCAACGCCTCGGCGGCCAGCAGTGAGGCTGTCACCACCGTCAGCTCCTGATCGGCGAGCTGTTCGGCGATCAGCCGGGGCGTGAAACCCTCGTCCAGATAGACGGTTTCGGCGCCGTGCAACAGATGCGCCGCCGCAGCGGCGATGCGGTGCTTCTGGGCCAGATCTACCTGGCTGCGGTATTCGACGGTGGATTCGAACGCGGCGGTCTCCAGGGGGATCGCGCCGCCGTGCACCCGCTTGAGCAGCCGTCTGCCGGCCAGGGCCTTGAGGTCGCGGCGGATGGTCTCGGCCGCCACGTCGAGTTCCTCGGCCAACGTCAGCACCTCGACGCGGCCCCGACTGCGGGCGAACTCCACGATGCGGCTCTGGCGGGTATCTGAATCCACGCTTGCCATTCTGGGGCACCCGGGTGTGGCGTCGGCTATTCGCTGTCCGAAAGCACCGCACGCACCTCGTCGGCGCTGGTCGCCGCCCGCAGCCGGGCCACCTCGTCCTTGTCCAGGAACACGTGGGCGATCTTGGTCAGCAGGGCCATGTGGTCATTGCCCAGACCTGCGATGCCGACGACGAACTCGGCGGGCTTGCCGTTCCAGTCGATGGGTTCGGGGTAGCGCACGAAGGAGATCCCGGTGCGACGGATCGCGGCCTTGGCCTCGTTGGTGCCGTGGGGGATGGCCAGGCCATTGCCCATGTACGTCGATACCGACTTCTCGCGTTCGTGCATGGCATCCACGTAGGCCGGGTCGACGGCGTCGGCTGCCACCAACAGGGCGCCGGCCTCGTCAATCGCGGCGTCGGCCGAGGTGGCGGTGCCGGCCAGCACGATCGATTCGAGCGGCAGCACGTCTCGTGAACTGTTCTCGGGTTGCTCTTCCTCCGCTCCACCGGTTTCCGAGTTGGTGTCTTGCAACATCTCGACGATCTCGTCGTAGCGCGGTGTGCTCATGAAATCCTCGACCGAGACATGCACGGCCGAGCCGGTTTTCAGCCGGGCCCGGTCGGTCAGGTCACGGTGGGTGACCACCAGGTCGTAGGTGTCGGTGAGATTCGCGATCGATTGGTTGGTCACAGTGACGTCGCCGAAGCCCGCGGAACGGATCTTCTTGCGCAGCACCGACGCCCCCATCGCCGAGGACCCCATGCCGGCGTCACAGGCGAACACGATGCTGGACACCGGCCCCTTGGGCGCACCGACCAAAGCGGACGCCACGCTGGATTTCTTGCCCTTGAGGGCCTCCATCTCCGCGGTGGCCGCGGCCAGATCGGGTTCCTCAGCGGCCCGGTCGGTCTTGAGCAGCAGGGAGGCGACGACGAACGAGACGGCGGTGGCCCCGAGCACCGACAACGTCACGCCGAGGAAGCTGCCGCCTGCGGTCTGCGCGTAGATCGCAATGATCGAACCGGGCGCGGCCGGGGCGCGCAGCCCGGAACCGAACAGCACGTTGATGAAGACACCGGTCATGCCGCCGAGGATGGTGGCCGCGATCAGCTTCGGCTTCATCAGCACATACGGGAAGTAGATCTCGTGGATCCCGCCGAAGAACTGGATGATCGCGGCACCCGGTGCCGAGGCGCGGGCGGCGCCGCGGCCGAACACCATGAACGCCAACAGGACTCCCAGGCCGGGGCCGGGATTGGTTTCCAGCAGGAACAGGATCGACTTGCCGGTCTCCAGCGCCTGGGTGGTGCCCAGCGGTGTCAGCACTCCGTGGTTGATGGCGTTGTTGAGGAACAGCACCTTGGCCGGTTCGATGAGCAATGAGGTCAGGGGCAGCAGGTCGTGGCTGACCAGGAAATCCACCGCGTTCCCGGCGGCCCGCGTGAATGACGACACGATCGGTCCGACACCGAAGAACCCCAGGATGGCCAGCAGCATGCCCAAGATGCCTGCGGAGAAGTTGTCGACGAGCATCTCGAAACCGGGCCGGATCTTGCCCTCCCACAGCGCGTCGGCCTTCTTCATCGCCCAACCGCCCAGCGGCCCCATGATCATCGCGCCCATGAACATCGGGACGTCGGCTCCGGCGACCACTCCCATGGTGGCGATCGCGCCGACCACGGCGCCGCGGTTGCCGTGGATCATCCGGCCGCCGGTGTATCCGATCAGGACCGGCAGCAGGTAGGTGATCATCGGGCCGACGATGCCCGCACCGTCGTAGCTGCCCCAGCCGCCGATCCTGGCCACCCATCCATCAGGGTCTCGGAGCCCGGAGAAGATGGCCTGCAGCCAGCCCTGCTCGATGAACAGGGCCGTGATCAGGCCCCAGGCGATGAAGGCGCCGATATTCGGCATCACCATGTTTGACAGCGAGGTGCCCAGCTTCTGCACGTGCACCCGAACTCCGGTGCGTGGCGCTTCGACAGTGGACATCTGACGACCTCCGATCTTGCCGGCTGCTGGGTGACGCCGGTCACATGCCTACTCAGTACACCGCATAAGTGGGCACCAGTGCAAGCAATCGGGCGTAAATGGGCAGACGAAAATGTGGTTTTATGACCGGATTGGAGTTAGGGTGCTGATATCAACTCGGTTACCACCAGTCCCTGTGAGTCGAGAGGACCGTCATGAAAGCCCTGCGTTACTACGCCCCCGAGGACGTCCGGCTGGAGGATGTGCCGGAGCCTCAATGCGGCCCCGACGAGGTGAAGATCCGGGTGCGCAACTGCTCCACCTGCGGCACGGACGTCAAGATCCTGCACAACGGGCATCAGAACCTGACCCCGCCGCGCACCATCGGTCACGAGATCGCCGGTGACATCGTGGAGGTGGGTGCCGACGTAAACGCGACCTATGGCACCGATTGGGCTGAGGGGGACCGGGTTCAGGTGATCGCGGCGGTCCCATGCGGGGAGTGTCACGAGTGTCGCAAGGGCTGGATGGCGGTCTGCCAGAACCAGACTTCGATGGGCTACCAGTACGACGGCGGGTTCGCCGAGTACATGATCGTTCCTCGTCAGGTGCTCAAAGTCGATGGGCTGAACCGGATTCCGGACAATGTCGGTTACGACGAGGCGTCGGCGGCCGAACCGTTCGCCTGCGCGATCAACGCGCAGGATCTACTCGGCATCGAAGAGGGTGACACCGTGGTGGTGTTCGGCGCAGGCCCGATCGGCTGCATGCACATCCGCATCGCCCGCGGCGTACACAACTGCGGTCCGGTGTATCTCGTCGACGTCAACGAAAGCCGGCTGAAGATGTCGGCGGATGCCGTGCACCCCGACGAGGTGATCAACGCGGCGGAGGTCGACGTTGTCGAGAAGGTGATGGAACTGACCGGCGGCCGCGGCGCCGACGTCGTCATCACCGCCACCGCGGCCAACGTCACGCAGGAACAGGCCATCGCCATGGCGGCCCGCAACGGGCGCATCTCGTTCTTCGGCGGACTGCCCAAGTCCAACCCGACCATCACGTGTGATTCGAATGTGGTGCACTACCGGCAGTTGCACATCCACGGGGCCAACGGCTCCGCGCCGGAGCACAACAAGCGTGCGCTGCAGTACATCTCGACCGGCCAGGTTCCGGTGAAGGACCTCATCACGCGCCACATCCCGCTCGACGAGGTGCTCGACGCATTCTCGATCGTGCAGAACGGTGAGGCCATCAAGGTGACGGTCGAGCCCGCCGCTGCGACCGCATCAGTCTGAGGTCAGTACAGCTCGTTCTCGTAGTGGTCGTCGATCACCGCGTGGAGTGACCCGGCGAGGTCGCCGAGCTTCTCGGCCATCTTCGCCGCGCTCTCGGTGATCGTGAGGGTGTAGAAGTCGCCGCCCACCGTCACGGCCTGGGCCAGTCCGCGGCTGTCGCCTTCCCAGAGCTTGGCCCGGATCACCGCCTTGCCGCATTGTCCGAACACTTCGCGGATGCGCACGATGGTGGCCAACACTGCGGGTTTGCCGTCGGCGCTGAGCATCTCGAGCAATTCGGGGTCGTCGGTGACGAACGCATCGCCGTTGACCCGAATCACCTCGCGGATGCCGGGCACAAAGAAGACCAGACCGACCGCGGGGTGCGCAGTGATGTTCTCGTGGGTGTCGGCAAGTTTGTTTCCCGGGCGGTCGGGGATGGCGAGCGTCCACGGGTCCAGGATCCGCACCGAACCCGGTGGGTCTCCTCGCGGGCTGGTGTCCAACTGGCCGTCGGCGCCGACGGTAGCCATGCAGAAGAACGGGCTGTGGGCGATGAACCGGGCCGAGAACTCACCCAGCTTCGGTTCTTTCTTTTCCGCGATGAACCGTTCAGGGTGCCCGACGATCTCCCTGACTCGCTCCATCGAGATGGGGGAGTACGAGTCTGCCGCTGTGCCTGTGGTTTCCATGATCGGCCTCTTCACACGTCGAGAACGAGACGGGGAGTTCGTGCCCGGGAAACGCAGATGAACATGCGATCGTTGGCAGCTCGCTCGGGCTCGGACAGAATGTCGTCGCGATGGTCGGGCACTCCCTCGACGACGGCGGTCTCGCAGGCACCGCAGATACCTGATCGGCACGACGACGGCACGTTGACGCCGGCACCTTCGAGCGCACCGAGAATGCTCTGACCCGCTTCGACATTGATGGTTTTGCCCGAGGTCGCACACACCACCTCGACCGGCTTGTCGTCGACGGCCGGCGCCCGTTTCCGCGGCTTGAAACGCTCGAGATGGAGGCTGTCCTCCGGCCAGTGTGCGGTGGCGTCCTGCAGCGCCGACAGCAGTGCCGATGGACCGCACGCATAGATCTTCGCGCCGGGCTGAACCTGGGCGAAGTGCTCCCCGAGAGGGATACGACCGTCGGCGTCGGATGCGTAGAAGCTCACCCGCGATCCGTATTCCCGGAGCTCGTCCGAGAACGGCATCGAGGTGGCGGTATGCCCACCGTAGAGCAATTTCCAGTCCAGGCCCCAGGATTCGGCCTGACGGATCATCGGGAGAATGGGGGTGATCCCGATGCCGCCGGCCACGAAGACGTATGAGGCGGCCCGATGCAGTTCGAAGGTGTTCCGCAGCGCGGCGACCGTAAGTTGTTGTCCTGGCCGCAGAAACGCGTGCACGTACTCGGAACCGCCACGGCTGGTCCGTTCCCGGCGTACCCCGATGCGGTAGTACGACCGCTCACCGACCGGGCCGCACAACGAGTACTGGCGCTGGATACCGGTCGGCAGGAGTAGGTCGATGTGCGCCCCGGGTTCCCAGGCCGGCAGCAACTCGCCGGAACGCGGCTGTAATTGCACGGACACCACGCCGTCGGCCTCCCACCGGAGTTGTCGGACGGCGACGCCGATCGCGTCGGCTGTCGGCTGACTGCTCACTCCACATCCTCCTTTCGCATTAACATTGTTAATCGCAGGTCAGAGCGTAGTGTTAACGTTGTTAACGTGTCAACCGCCTCGACTGGCCACGATCGCGTGGCGCTGGCCGACCTGTCCGCCGCCCGCGTGGTCGCGGAAGCCCTGGCGCTGGTCAACGCGGGCGGACTGGAATCGCTGACCATGCGCCGGTTGGCCGACCGGCTGCGGGCACACCTACCGACGATCTACCGACTGGTCGACGGCAAGGACGCCCTCATCGACGAGATGGCCGAGACGATTCTGGCGAAGGCGCTGGAAAACTCCGATACCACCGACTCGGAGTGGACGTATCGCGTCAAAAGCCTTGCTGCGGGCCTGCGTTCGGCTCTCCTGGCGCAGCGCGACGGTGCGCGAATCGTCGGCGGCAACTACGCCGCCAAACGGGCCAACCTGACCTTCGTCGACACACTGGTCGGCAGTATCCAAGCGGGCGGTCTGGCGCGCGAACGCGCATTGTGGGCCGCCAGCTCGATCTTCTGCTACGTCCTCGGCGAGGTACTGGAACAGCAGGGTGCCGCCGGAGGCGAGACCGAGACGCTCGAAGGCGTGGTTCAGACGGGGGACTATCAGCATCTTGCGTCGAGCCCCGTCGAGCGGCTGCTCGACTTCGACGCGCGATTCGACTTCGGGCTGAATCTGCTCATTTCGGGCATGCGTTCCGGCGCGGGTAGTCCCTGACCGGTCGCACCGTTGTTGCTCATGCCCAGCGCCAGGCCGCACGCGATGAGCCCGATGCCGGCCCACACCGCCGCTCCGGGAATCGCCCCGGTGACCGGGATGCCGATCACCGCGGCCGCCACCGGGGTCACACCGGTGAGCAACCCGGCCCGCCCGGCCCCGAGCCGGCGCACGCAGGTGTACCAGAGCACGAAGGCGAGCGCGGTGACGCAGACGGCCAGATAGCCGATCGCCAGGATCTCGCCGCTGTCGAAAACGCCTGCCGCACTCCACCCCTCGGTGGTGAGCGCGAGGGCGCCGAAAATCGCCGCAGCCATCCAGGTGGTGTGTACCGACACCCCCGCGGCGCCATGTGAACCGAGCACCGGCACGGCCAGCAGTGTGAAACCGGCCTCGCAGCCGAAAACGACTACGGCCCAGAGCAGTCCGAC
>MSTD01000061.1:0-9920 GCA_001942045.1 Mycolicibacterium porcinum | reverse complement strand
GCCGCTGGCGCTCGCCATCGCCGGCCCCCTACTCGAAGGGCGCCGCGGCCACCACGCGTGCCTGGACGCGGCGCCCTTCGAGTAGGGGGCCGGCGATGGCGAGCGCCAGCGGCACGCAGGCCACCGCGACCGCCAGCACTGCGGGTTCGGCGTGGCGCGATCCGTACACCAGGGCCACGTTGAACAGCACCAGGCCGCTGACGGTGACGCCCAGCAGCCAGAGCCACTCGGTGCCTCGGGGGCGGCGCACACTCTGGCCGGTGAAACGGACCCATGCGAGCAACAGCAGGCAGGCGATGCCGTAGCGCAACGCCTGCGCGGTGTGCAGAGGCGCGTCGGAGAGTGCAGCCGAGACGGCCACGCTTCCGCCGACGAACATCATGCCGAGGGCGCCGGCGAAGCCGGCATGGGCGGGGCTGGACACGCTCCCTATGCTGGCGCCAGTATGGTCCAACAAACAGGACCAAGTTTGGACATCTGTCATGGACCAAACCGCGGGCGCGGACTTCCTGCAACTTGACCCGTCGACCGCCCCGGCGAGGGGGCTGACCGACTGGCTCGCCGACGCGCTGCGCACCGCGATCGCAGCCGGCAAGCTCGCCCCGGGCACCCGCTTTCCGCCCACCCGGGTGCTGGCGAGCGAACTCGCGGTATCACGAGGTGTGGTCGTCGAGGCCTATCGGCGCCTCGCCGACGAAGGTTTGGTCAGCGGGCACGCAGGCGGTGGCACCCACATACTCACGCAGCCGGTGCGGCCACGGCCGCGGCGCCCGGCACCGGCGCCAGAGGTGTCACGGCTGCCGCGCCCCCGCCTGCCGGTCGGTCAGGGAATCGACCTCTCGCCGGGAGTGCCCGACCTGTCGGCATTTCCGCGCAGCACGTGGCTGCGTGCCGAGCGCGCGGTGCTGGCCGAGACCTCGCCGGAAGACCTGGGCTATGGCGATCCTCGCGGCCATCCGCGGCTGCGCGCCGCACTCGCCCCGTGGCTCGGCCGGACCCGTGGCCTGCGGATCGATCCCGACGACATCCTGGTGGTCGCCGGCGTCGCCCAAGCCGTTGCGCTCCTGGCCCAGCAGTTGCGTGGGGAGGGCCTGGACGCGATCGCGGTGGAAGATCCCGGTTCTCGCGGGGCGGTCGACGAACTCGAGTACTGGGGTCTGCAGCCGGTGCCGGTTCCCGTCGACGACGACGGCATCCGCGTCACCGAGTTGGCCGCCACCGGCGCACCCACCGTCTTCCTCACCCCGGCGCATCAGTTCCCAACAGGCGTGGTGCTGGGCCCGCACCGGCGTCGCGAGCTGCTCGAATGGGACGGGGAGCTGATCATCGAGGACGACTACGACGCCGAATACCGCTATGACCGGGCACCCGTGCCGGCCATGCACCCGTCGGCGCCCGATCGCATCGCGTATGCCGGGAGCACCTCGAAGAGCCTGGCGCCCGCGCTGCGCCTGGGGTGGGTAGTCGCGCCTGCGCGGCGGCAACCCGGCCTGGTCGCGGCCAAGCACGCCACCGACCTCGGCAGCCCGACCCTCCCGCAGCTGGTGCTCGCCCGGTTGCTCGAGTCAGGCGAATACGACCGGCACGTGCGGCTGGTGCGGGCGCGGCACCGGGCCCGGCGTGACGCTCTGCTGGAGGTGCTGACCGCGGCACTGCCCGGGGTGACCGTGAGCGGTGTCGCCGCCGGTCTGCACCTGCTCGTCACGTTGCCCGAGGGCGTCGATGACGTTGCGCTGTCGAATGATTTGCGCGACGCAGGTGTCCTCGTGCATCCGCTGTCGTGGCACCGGCGGCTGCCCGGACCGCCCGGCCTGGTTCTCGGATACGCGTCGCATCCGCCGGACCGGTTGCGCGACGCGGCGGCCACGATTGCGCGGATCACGCGAAAGTGACGCCGCGGTCGTTCCGCCGCCTCGGTAACAGCCATACCGTCACTTTCGGGCACGCTCGGAGGCACCGGTGGCCTGGTCGGCGCAAACTCCTGACCGTCCCGAGCAAACACACGTAACCTGTTGGCGCGCGGCAAAGTCGACGACACATCGAGCGGAGCGGGAGCTGATGCGGTACTACTACTCGGCCGATGAGATCCGGGCGGCCGAGGCGCCACTGCTGGCATCGCTGCCCGACGGTGTGCTGATGGGCCGCGCCGCCTATGGACTGGCGACGGCGATCGCCACCGAACTGAAGATGCGGACCGGTGGTGTCGCGGGCCGGCGGATCTGTGCGGTGGTGGGTTCCGGCGACAACGGGGGCGACGCGCTGTGGGCGGCGACGTTCCTGCGTCGTCGCGGTGCGGCCGCCGACGCGGTGCTGCTCAATCCGGAGAAAACCCATGTCAAAGGACTGGCCGCATTCCGGCGCGCCGGTGGTCGCGTGGTGTCAGGTATCGCTGCGGCAACCGATTTGGTGATCGACGGGGTGGTCGGCATCTCCGGGCGCGGGCCGCTGCGTCCCAATGCCGCGGCGGTGTTCGCGGCCAACTCCGCGCCGGTGGTCGCGGTCGACATCCCCAGCGGTCTCGATGTGCAGACCGGGGCGGCCGACGGCCCACATGTGCGCGCCGCCCTGACGGTGACGTTCGGCGGTCTCAAACCCGTACACGCCCTGGGGGAGTGCGGGCGTGTCGAACTCGTCGACATCGGGCTGGACCTGGCACCCACGGACCTGGCCGGACTCGAGGCAGCCGATGTCCGGGCCCGCTGGCCCATCCCCGGTCCGCACGACGACAAGTACACCCAGGGCGTGACGGGTGTGGTGTCCGGATCGGCAACCTATCCCGGTGCGGCCGTGTTGAGCACCGGCGCTGCGGTGGCCGCCACGTCCGGCATGGTCCGATATGCGGGAAGCGCTGGACCGCAGGTACTTTCACACTGGCCCGAGGTGATTGCCGCACCCAGTCCGCAGGAGGCGGGTCGGGTCCAGGCCTGGGTGGTCGGGCCTGGACTGGGCACCGATGACACGGCTAAGGCCGCGCTGCGTTTCGCACTCGAATCCGACCTGCCGGTGATCGTCGACGCCGACGGGCTCACGCTGCTGGCCGCCGATCCGGGCCTGCTCAGCGGACGCGGCGCGGCGACTGTCCTCACGCCGCACGCCGGTGAATTCCAGCGCCTGGCCGGCGATCCGCCGGGCGCCGACCGCGTCGCCGCCGCGCGCGGCCTGGCCGACCGGCTCGGCGCCACCGTGTTGCTCAAGGGCAACGTCACCGTCATCGCCGAACCCGGCGCGACGACATATCTCAACCCGGCCGGCCAATCCTGGGCTGCCACAGCCGGATCCGGTGATGTGCTGTCCGGGATCATCGGAGCCCTGCTGGCCGCCGGATTGCCCGCGGGTGAGGCCGCCGCCGCGGCAGCGTTCGTCCACGCCCGCGCCGCCAACCTGTCGGCCGCCGATCCCGGTCCCAACCCGGCGCCGACGTCGGCGTCACGCATCCTCGCCCATGTCCGCGCCGCGATCGCCGCGCTGTAGCAGAAAAGGAACTCCATGCCGCACAAGCACCCTCGCACCCAGCACATCTCGCCGGCCTACACCGGCAGGCTGGCGATGGCCCCGGTTCCGTCGTTGCGCCTGCCCGATGAGGCGATGGAACCCGGTGCGGCATACCGCTTCATCCACGACGAGCTGATGCTCGACGGCAGCTCACGGCTGAACCTGGCGACGTTCGTCACCACGTGGATGGACCCCGAGGCCGAGAAGCTGATGGCCGAGACGTTCGACAAGAACATGATCGACAAGGACGAGTACCCGGCCACCGCGGCGATCGAAGCGCGCTGCGTGAGCATGGTCGCCGACCTGTTCCACGCCGAGAACCTGAGCGACGAGGACTCGTCGGCCGCGTGCGGAGTCTCCACGATCGGCTCCAGCGAGGCCGTGATGCTGGGCGGCCTCGCCATGAAATGGCGGTGGCGCGAGAAGGTGGGTAAGGATTGGAAAGGCCGCACCCCCAACCTGGTGATGGGCGCCAATGTCCAGGTGGTGTGGGAGAAGTTCTGTCGCTACTTCGACGTCGAACCGCGCTACCTGCCCATGGAGAAGGGGCGTTACATCATCACCCCCGAGCAGGTGCTCGACGCCGTCGACGAGGACACCATCGGCGTCGTCGCGATCCTCGGCACCACCTACACCGGGGAACTGGAGCCGATCGCGGAGATCTGCGCGGCGCTGGACCAGCTCGCACAAACCAAGGGTCTGGACATCCCGGTCCACGTCGACGCCGCCAGCGGCGGGTTCGTCGTCCCGTTCCTGCACCCCGACCTGGAGTGGGATTTCCGGCTGCCGCGCGTGGTGTCGATCAATGTCAGCGGCCACAAGTACGGGCTGACGTACCCGGGCATCGGCTTCGTGGTGTGGCGCAGCAAGGAGTACCTACCCGAGGATCTGGTGTTCCGGGTCAATTACCTCGGCGGCGACATGCCGACGTTCACCCTGAACTTCTCCCGGCCCGGCAACCAGGTGGTGGGCCAGTACTACAACTTCCTGCGGCTGGGCCGGGGCGGCTATACCCAGGTGATGCAGTGCCTGTCACAGACCGCGCGCTGGCTGGGCGATGAGCTGCGCGACAGCGAGCACTTCGACTTGATCACGGACGGCTCGGCCATCCCGGTGGTCAGCTTCCAGCTCAAGGGCAAGCCCGGATACACCGAGTTCGACGTGTCCGAGGGGCTGCGCGCCTTCGGCTGGCAGGTGCCGGCCTACACCATGCCCGAGGGGGCCACCGACGTCGTGGTGCTGCGGGTCGTCGTCCGGGAGGGGTTCTCCGCGGATCTGGCCCGGGCGCTCAAGGAGGACATGATCACGGTGCTCGGGCGGCTCGACAAGCTCAAGCCGAGCGGGGCATTCAACGACCTGCAGCCGTTTGCGCACTAGAGAGGGCCGACCGGTCCGCTGATCAGCCTGGATTCGTGGCTCTGGGACAATGGTCGGCGGTGATATGACATGCAGACGACCGAACTCGCGACATCGCTGACGCCGCACGCCTCGCCGCAGGCGGTGGTGGACCTCGGCGCGATCGACCACAACGTGCGCCTGCTGCGTGAACATGCCGGCGACGCCCGGGTGATGGCCGTGGTCAAGGCCGACGGTTACGGGCACGGTGCCGTCGAGGTGGGCCGGGCCGCGCTGGCCGCGGGCGCCGCCGAACTCGGGGTGGTGACGATCGCCGAGGCGCTCGCCCTGCGCGCCGGCGGGATCACCGCCCCCGTGCTGTGCTGGCTGCATCCGCCGGGCACCGACTTCGCCCCCGCGCTCGAGGCCGATGTGCAGGTCGCGGTGTCCTCGGTGCGCCAAGTCGACGAGGTGGTGGCGGCTGTGCGGCAGACCGGCCGCACCGCGACCGTGACGGTGAAGGTCGACACCGGATTGAGCCGCAACGGTGTCAGCCCGGCGGATTTCCCCGGCTTGATCACCGCGTTGAGCCGGGCCCAGGCCGACGGCACGATCCAGCCGCGCGGCATCATGAGCCACCTGGTGCACGGCGACGAGCCGGACAACCCGTTCAACGATCTGCAGGGCAAGCGCCTCACCGCGATGCGGGAGCAGGCCGCCGCGCAAGGCGTGGAGTTCGAGCTGGCTCACCTGTCCAATTCGCCCGCGGCGATGACCCGTCCGGACCTCGCGTTCGACATGGTGCGGCCCGGGATCGCGGTCTACGGGCTGAGCCCGATCCCGGAGCGCGGCGATATGGGGTTGATCCCCGCCATGACGTTGAAATGCCCGGTGGCGCTGGTGCGTTCGGTGCATGCCGGTGACGGGGTGTCCTACGGCCACCGGTGGATCGCCGACCGGGACACCACCCTGGCCCTGCTACCGGTGGGCTACGCCGACGGCATCTTCCGCTCATTGAGCGGCAAGATCGAGGTGGAGATCAACGGCAGGCGCTGCCCGGCCGTCGGACGGATCTGCATGGACCAGTTCGTCGTCGACCTCGGTCCGGACGCCACCGACGTCACCGAAGGTGATGATGCGATCCTCTTCGGCCCCGGCACCCAGGGTGAACAGACCGCCCAGGACTGGGCCGAACTGCTCGGCACCATCAACTATGAGGTGGTGACCAGCCCGCGCGGCCGGATCGCCCGCACGTATCTGCAGGCAGGTCACGGGCGTTGAGTCGCAATGCTCAGTGGCTCGCGGGTGCCGCCGGTGTGACCGCTGTCGGCACCGTGGCCGGCCGGTCCGTGGCGAGGTCGCTGACCCGCCGCCGGGCCGACGAGGATCCCTACCTGGGTGAGGACTTTGAACGCCTGGATGCCGACCGCAGCTCCGTAGTGACCACCGACGACGGGGTACCGCTCGCGGTGCGTGAGGTCGGCCCCAACGATGCTCCGCTGACGGTGGTGTTCGCTCACGGTTTCTGTTTGCGCATGGGCGCCTTCTACTTTCAGCGCACCCGGCTGGCCGAACAGTGGGGTTCGCAGGTGCGGATGGTGTTCTACGACCAGCGTGGCCACGGTCAGTCCGGCACCGCATCGCCCGACACCTACACCGTCGAGCAACTCGGCCGTGATCTGGAATCCGTTCTGGCCGTGACGGTTCCGCGTGGGCCCGCGGTGCTCGTCGGGCATTCGATGGGCGGCATGACGGTGCTTTCGCATGCCCGGCAGTTTCCGCATCGCTATCCGAAACAGATCGTCGGCGCCGCGGTGATCTCCTCGGCGGTCGAGGGTGTGGCCCGCTCGCCGCTGGGGGAGATCCTGCGTAACCCGGCACTGGAGGCGGTGCGGTTCGTAGCCCGCTATGCCCCCGGTGCGGTGCACCGCACCCGCGGGGCGGCCCGGTCGGTGATCGGCCCGGTGCTGAGGGCGGCGTCCTACGGCGATGAGGCGATCAGCCCGAGCGTGGTCGAGTTCTCCCAGCGGATGATGCACGGCACCTCGATCACCACGCTCGTCGAATTCCTCCACGCCCTCGAGGTGCACGACGAGGCCGGTGCGTTGCGAGTGTTGGCGAAAGTGCCGACCCTGATCGCCTGTGGTGACCGGGATCTGCTCACCCCAATGGAATACTCAAAGGCCATGGCCGCACAGCTACCGCGCTCCGAACTGGTGATCGTCGGGGGAGCGGGTCATCTGGTCCAGCTTGAGGAGCCCGTGGTGATCGACGACGCACTGGTCCGTCTGGTGGAGCGGGCCACCCCCTCCAAACTGGTCACCCTGAGCCGTCGGGTCCGCGATCGGGTCCGGTTCCGTGGCTGAGCGCAGCGCCGGCACAGCCGAACTGGCCACCACCGAGGACACCATCGCGCTCGGGGCGACGCTGGGGGCCGGGCTCAAAGCCGGTGATGTGGTGGTGTTGTCGGGTCCGCTGGGCGCGGGCAAGACCGTGATGGCCAAGGGCATCGCCCAGGCCATGGACGTGGACGGGCCGGTAGTCTCGCCGACGTTCATGCTGGCCCGGGTGCACCCCGCCCGGCAGGCCGGCCGCCCGGCGATGATCCACGTGGACATGTACCGACTGCTCGATCACCCGGGCGTCGACCTGTTGGGCGAACTCGACGCGCTCGATCTCGACACCGATCTCGACGATGCCGTGGTGGTGGTCGAGTGGGGCGAGGGGCTGGCCGAGCGTCTTTCCGATCATCACCTGGACATCCGGATCGAGCGGGACACCGAAACCGAGACGCGCACGGTGATCTGGCAGTGGAGCACCCCATGAATGTGTTGACCATCGACACCGCGACCCCGGCGGTCAGCGCCAGCGTGGTCCGTCGTGACGGGGACGGCACGGTGCACACCCTCGCCGAGCGGGTGACCGTCGACGCCCGGGCGCACGCCGAACAGCTCACGCCGAACGTGCTCGGCGCGGTATCCGACGCCGGGATCACGGTGGCCGATCTCGACGCGGTGGTCGTCGGGTGCGGACCGGGCCCGTTCACCGGGCTGCGGGTGGGCATGGCCAGTGCCGCGGCGTTCGCTCATGCGCTGGGCATTCCCGTGCACGGGGTGTGCAGCCTGGACGGCATCGGAATCCACACCGACGGCGACGTCCTGGTGGTCACCGATGCGCGCCGCCGCGAGGTGTACTGGGCGCATTACCGCGACGGCGTCCGGGTGGACGGTCCGTCGGTCAACGCGCCCGCCGACGTGGCGGTCGTGCTGGCGAGCTCGGTCGCCGCGGTGGCAGGGTCACCTGACCATGCCGCCCTGTTCGCCCTGCCTCGGCTCGATGTGGTGTACCCGACGCCGACCGGCCTGGTGCGTGCGGTGACCGATTGGGACGACCCGCAACCGCTGGTGCCGTTGTACCTGCGCCGACCCGACGCCAAACCTCCAGCTCCCAAATCACCTGCGGCGGTGCGGAAATGACCGTGTTCGACGCGCTGACCCGAGCAGACGCCACGCGGTGCGCGGAGCTGGAAGCCAAGCTGTTCGCCGGGGACGATCCGTGGCCGGCCCGGGCGTTCCTCGCCGAGCTCGACGCCAAACACAATCGCTACATCGCGGCCCGCAGCGACGGAGTGCTGGTCGGGTATGCCGGAATCTCCCGGCTGGGCCGAATGCGCCCGTACGAGTACGAGATCCACACCATCGGCGTCGACCCCGACTTCCAGGGGCAGGGGATCGGGCGCCGGCTGCTCGACGACCTACTCGAATATGCCTCGGGCGGAACGGTTTTCCTGGAAGTCCGCACTGACAACGAACCGGCCATCGCGCTGTACGAGAGTGTCGGATTCGTCAACATCGGCCTGCGTAAGCGGTACTACCGCGCCAGCGGGGCCGACGCCTACACCATGCAACGCCTTCCCCAAGGAGGCCCGACGTGATCATCCTGGCCATCGAAAGCTCGTGTGACGAAACGGGAGTCGGCATCGCCGACCTCGCCGATGACGGGACGGTGACGCTGCTGGCGGACGAAGTCGCCTCCAGCGTCGACGAGCACGCCCGCTACGGCGGCGTCGTGCCCGAGATCGCCTCCCGCGCGCACCTGGAAGCCCTCGGCCCGACCATGCGCCGGGCCCTGGACGCCGCAGGCATCGAGCGGCCCGACGTCGTCGCCGCGACCATTGGGCCCGGGCTCGCCGGGGCGCTGCTGGTCGGGGTGGCCGCGGCCAAGGCCTATGCGGCCGGCTGGAACGTCCCGTTCTACGGGGTGAACCACCTGGGCGGGCACCTGGCCGCCGACGTCTACGACCACGGGCCGCTGCCCGAGAGCGTGGGCCTGCTGGTCTCGGGCGGGCACACCCACCTGCTGCACGTCCGGTCGCTGGGCGAGCCCATCATCGAGCTGGGCAGCACCGTCGACGACGCCGCCGGCGAGGCCTACGACAAGGTGGCCCGGCTGCTCGGGCTGGGCTATCCGGGCGGACGGGTGCTCGACGAGCTGGCCCGCACCGGTGACCGCGACGCGATCGTCTTCCCGCGCGGCATGACCGGGCCCCGAGACGACCCGTACGTGTTCAGCTTCTCCGGCCTCAAAACCGCGGTGGCCCGCTATGTGGAGGCCCATCCGGAGGCTTCGCAGGCCGACGTGGCGGCCGGTTTCCAGGAGGCCGTCGCCGACGTACTGACCGCCAAGGCGGTGCGCGCGGCCACCGATCTCGGGGTGTCCACCCTGCTGATCGCGGGCGGGGTGGCGGCCAACTCCCGGCTTCGCGAACTCGCCGAGGAACGCTGCGCGGCCGCTGGCCTGACGTTGCGGGTGCCGCGGCCGCGGTTGTGCACCGACAACGGCGCGATGATCGCGTCGTTCGCCGCGCACCTGATCGCCGCCGGCGCCGACCCGTCGCCGCTGGATGCGGCCAGCGATCCGGGGCTGCCGGTGGTGAAGGGCCAGGTGGCATGAGCGTCGCGGACAAGCTTGAGATCACCGAGTTGCTGTACCGCTACGCCGAGTTGATCGACGCCGGCGACTTCGACGGGGTCGGGGAGCTGCTCGGCCGAGGCTCGTTCATGGGGGTGGCGGGGGCGTCGGCCATCGCCGAG
>MSTD01000060.1 GCA_001942045.1 Mycolicibacterium porcinum | reverse complement strand
GCCGAGTTGTTTGCGTCGACCACCCGCCGGTTCCCGGACCACGGCAACATCCCACGGACCCGGCACCTGGTGCTCAACCCGATCGTCGATATCGACGGTGCGCGTGCGACGGCCCGCTCGACGTTCTGCGTCGTGCAGAGAACTGACACCGTGGCACTGCAGCCCATCGTGGTCGGACGCTACGCCGACGTGTTCGCCCGTGACGAAAACGGTTGGTATTTCACCGAACGCAAGGTCGACGTGGAAATGGTCGGGGATGTGTCCGACCACCTGACGATCGACCCGCGACAGTACGAAAGTTAGTCAGCGTGCTTCGTTGATCTGATGGACCCGCACGCTGACCTCCAGTTGGAAACGGTCGGCGGGGTTCTTCAGCGACAGCCCGGTGAGTTCCTCGATCAGTTTGATCCGGTACAGCAGGGAGTGTCGGTTCAGGAACAGCGCTCGCGCCGCCGCACTGGTGTTCGTGGCCTCGTCCAGCAGGATCTCCAAGGTGTGCACGAGTTGTCCCCGCCGGGTCCGGTCGTAGTCGACGAGTGGCTGCAGCGTCTGCAGGATGGTGGCCATGCTGCGCGGGTGCTGGCGCAGCACCTCGGCGAACTGCATCGGACCGGCCGGGCCCTCGGGCAGTGACGACGATACCGGTGCGGCGACGGTGACCGCATGGCCGTGGGCGGGCGCCAGCAACGCCCAGGTCACGAGGTCCTCGGGGAGCATGCTGAGTCGCTGTGCGGAATCGACCAAGCCGGATACCGTCGATTCCGTTGGGGCCGAAGAGAAATGGCTCATGACAAGGTCGTCGGTGACCGACGAGGTCACCGTCAGGCCGGCGGCGAGGGCCAGCTCGTGCAGCGCCTTGGCGAACCCGTCGGCGGTGTCGCTCCACTGCGGGTCGTCGCGCACCCGGCGTCCGATGACCATCTGTACCCGGGTGTCCGGCGGCGTCGGACTGACCAGCGGCAGCAGCGTCTTCTGGACGTCGGCGAAGGCAATCTCCCAGGGCAGCAAGACAAATGGGCACGCATGCTGGTCCGCGAGTGGGATCATCAGCTCGAGGAGATCGTGGGCGTCCACGTCCGGGGGTGGGCTGAGGATGATGCCGGCGGCCGGTGAGGCCACCAGGGAGACCAGGAATTCGCGCACACCGGGTTGACGGAGGTCGGCGCCGGTGGTCAGCACCAGATCGCCGGGCCGGACGAAGTCTTCGGCGGGCGCGTGGATGATGTCCACCCAGCGGACTTCGCGGGACAGTCCGCGGTGTCCCGCGACCACTGAACCCTGGTCCAGAGGTGGAATCGTCAAGACCGCCGCCACGCTCAGCGACGAGTCCTCGGACATGCCGCTTCCCTTCTGATCAACTGCTCGGCGGTGCGTAGAAGCCGACGGTATCAGCGACCAGTCACGCCGGTGGCCACCTGCCCGGCAGGTGGCCACCGACGCCCGGAGGGGTTGTTCAGCTGACCGACGATAGCGAGGCCAGCTCCTCGGTGGATCGCCGGCTCAACGCCATGCCTACCCCGAAGAACACCAGCGGCAATACGCCGAAGATCACCGCCAGGGTGGGCGTGCCACCGACCACCAGGGTCAGGTTGGACACCACCAGCACCAAGGCCCCGGCCAGGGCGAGCGTCGCGAACGAGGCCAGCACCACCTTGCCGGTCGAGTTACCGCGCCGGACGAAGAAGATCACCACCGAGATTGTGGTCAGCAGCCACAGCAGCGCCAGCGCCAGGATGCCCAGGCCACCGCCCGGTCCGAAGATCTGCAACACCGGGTCCAGCTGCAGCGCGGCGCAGATACCCATGACCACGAACGAGGCCACGGTGATCACCAGCGAGGCGTTCGACGGGGAGCCGTGGCGCTCGTGGACCTTGCCGATCTTCGTCGAGAACACGCCGCTCTGTCCGAGCACGAATGCATACCGCGACGCGATGTTGTGGAACGCGAGGGCGCACGCAAACACGCTGACCGCCCACAGCACGGTGTTCAGGTCACGCCCGACCATGCCGAGGTACTTGCCCGCGGTGTTGACCATGAAGTTGTCGGGGTCGTCGGCGGCCAGCTGGATGGCGTCGTGCCCGCCGTTGCCCTCGACGAGGGCCCAGCTGGTGAACGCGTAGAACACGGCGACGATGCCGACTGCCCAATAGGTGGCGCGGGGCACGGTGCGATCGGGATCCTTCGCCTCGTCCCGGAAGACCGCGGTCGCCTCGACGCCGACGAATCCCCACAGGGCGTACAGCAACGCGATGCCGAAACCGCCGGCGATGCCCTGCGGCGTGAACGAGTCGCCGGTGAGGCCGTGCTCACCGCCACGCACCACGATGACCAGATCGACAACCATCAGGATCGCGACCTCAGATACCAGGAAGACGCCGAGAACCTTGGCGCTGAGGTCGATGTCGCGGTACCCCAGCCAGGCGACGGCCGCGAGCACCAGCCCGGTCAGCAGCCACCAGGGGAGATCAGGCCCACCGAACCGGGTGATCAGCTCGTTGAGGATGACGCCGTCGTAGGCGGCGACGGCGATCAACGTGGCCATGTAGGCGGGGAGCGCGAGCACGGCCGCACCGGTGCCGGCCGCCCGGCCCAGCGACTCCCGGATGTAGGCGTAGAAGGCGCCGGCGTCGGTGACGTACTTCGACATCGCGACGAAGCTGGCCGCGAACAGTCCGAAGATGACGCCCGCGACGATGAACGCGACCGGGATGCCGGTGGTATTTCCCAGCGCCATCGCGATCGGCACATTGCCGCCGATGGTCGACAGCGGCGCCGAGGCGGCCACCACCATCAGCACGATGGCGGGTACGCCGAGGTGCCCGCGCAGTTTGGCCGGACTGCCGGCAGGTGACGTATCAGGTGCGGGCTGGTGGCCCGCGTTGACAACCTCGGTCATGGGTTGATTCCTCCTAACTGCCGGTCGCAGGTGGCGGCCGGGTGAAGTCCGGGGCAAGTTTGCGAGAACCACGGGCCGCTCCGCCAGCGCAGTCGGTCACTTTCCAACACCTTGTTGTAAGGCAGCTCACATCGACCGCGTCGGCGTCACACATTGTGTTGGAAGCTGCCGTGCGGGCGTTGTTTCCGCCGCCGCATTCAGTCGATGCTTGGCCGGTCACGCGACAGAGAGGTACGACGACCGCCATGAACCCGGACAGCAGCGAAACCGAGCAGGATTACCGGCTGGGGCGTATCCGACTGCTGGATGAGCAGCGGGTCAACCTCGACGGGTTCGCTCAGGCCGACCCCGAGCTGGGCATGATCTCGCACCTGTCGCCCCACGATCCGGAACCGTCCTGGAAGGTGGCCGACGACGGCACCGTGCTGGAGATGGATTCGAAGGCGGCCGCCGACTTCGACACCATCGACGAGTTCATCGTCCGGTACGCCGTCGACCCCGCGGAGGCGCCGCGCTCGATGGCGATGAGCGAGGTCGAACTGGCCCGGATGATCGTCGACTCCGCGGTGCCGCGTGAGGAGGTGCTGCGCGTCTGCGGCGGACTGACCCCCGCCAAGATGGCCCGGGTCGTGGCGATGCTGCAGCCCGTCGAGATCCAGATGGCGATGATGAAGATGCGCGCCCGCCGCACTCCCGCGAACCAGGCCCACGTCACCAACCGCCTCGATGATCCCTTGCTCATCGCGGCCGACGCCGCCACCGCCGTCGTGTACGGGTTCCGGGAACTGGAAGCCACCGTGCCGGTGCTCGACGATGCGCCCGCCGTCGCGGTGGGGCTGCTGATCGGTTCCCAGGTGCCCGCGCCGGGAGCGCTGACGCAGTGCTCGGTCGAGGAGGCCCGCGAGCTCGAACTCGGGGTGCGCGGGTTGGTGTCCTACGCCGAGACGGTGTCGGTGTACGGCACCGAGCAGGTCTTCACCGACGGTGACGACACCCCATGGTCCAAGGCGTTTCTCACCTCGTCCTACGCCTCCCGCGGCATCAAGATGCGGCTGTCCAGCGGTGCGGGCTCGGAGGTGCTGATGGGCCAGGCCGAGCGCAAGTCGATGAACTACTTGGAGTCCCGCTGCGTTGCCCTGGCCAAAGGTATTGGTGCACAGGGAGTTCAGAACGGTGGTATCGACGGGGCCTCGATCACCGCGTCGGTGCCGGGCGGTGTCCGCGAACTCATCGCCGAGAACCTGATGGTCATGCTGCGCGGGCTCGAATCCTGCAGCGGCAACGACTCGCTGGTGTCCGAATCGACCATGCGACGAACGAGCCGAACGTTGCCGGTGTTGTTGTCGGGGTCGGATTTCATCTTCTCCGGATTCGGGTCGGTGGTGGCCTACGACAACATGTTCGGGCCGTCCAACTTCAACGCCGCCGACCTCGACGACTATCTGGTGATGCAGCGCGACTGGGGCGTCGACGGCGGGCTGAGATCGGTGGACCCGACCACCTTGGAGGCCATGCGCCGGCAGGCCGCCGAAGCCACCCGGGCGGTGTTCGAATACCTGGGTCTCGCCGATTTCGACGACGAACACGTGGAAGCCGTTGTCGGGGCGGAAGGTTCCAAGGACCTACCCGAAACCGACGGGGTGCAGGTGCTCAGCGCCGCCAGGATGATCGAGCAGTCGGGCCTGACGGTGCTCGACATCGTCGCCGCCCTTGCCGAGACGGGTTTCACCGACATCGCCGAACGCGTCCTGGGCATGGCCAAAGCCCGGGTCGCCGGAGACTATCTGCAGACCGCGGCGATCTTCGACGAGCAGATGAATGTGCTTTCGGCCCTGCAGGATCCGAACGACTACCGCGGTCCCGGCACCGGATACCGGCCGACGGCTGAGCGTCAGGCCCAGATCGACGCGGTACGGCAGGCCCGATCGGTGACCGACCTGGTCAAGGAGCAGGCGACCTTCGCCGATCCGGATCGACTGGTCGTGCGAGGCCCCGCGGGCGTGGGGGACGATCCCCGCGAAGTCGTCATCGGGGTGTCTCCCGCGTTCGGTGTCAAGCTGTTTCGCACCCTATCGGGGATGGTCGTCTACGACGCGCTCGAGCAGATCCTGGCCGGGCTCGAGGAGGAGCAGTGCGTGCCGCGCCTGGTCCGGATCGCCGACTCCGTGGATCTGGGAGTGATCGGCAAATCCGCGGCTCGGCTGTCCGGATCCGGGATCGGCATCGGATTGCAGGCCAAGGGCACCACCCTGATCCACCGCCGCGACCTTCCGCCGCTGGCCAACCTCGAATTGCTCAGTGTCGCACCGCTGATCACGCCGGAGATGTACCGGCTGATCGGCATCAACGCCGGCCGGCACGCCAAGGGTGCGACCCCCGCCCCGATGCGCAACGCGTACACCGACGAGGCGATCACGGCCCGGTACCACACCAGGGTGGTGTCGATGGTCGCCATCGAGCGGTCCGAATGCGATCGCGAAGACCGCGGCGTGAACATGGAATTGGAGCTCAAGCGATGACGATCACCGCCCACTCCGGCCGCAGCCTCGACGAGGTGACGGTCGAGGCCGCCCGCAACGGTGACCTTGTTCTCGACGACATCCGGGTGAGCCGGGAAACCCTGCTGGCACAAGCGGATACCGCGCAGCGCTCCGGCTCCGTGCAGTTGGCGATGAACCTGCGCCGGGCCGCGGAGATTACCGCACTCAGCTCCGAGGAGATGCTGGCCGCCTACGAGGCGCTGCGGCCGCGCCGGTCGAGCTTCGCCGAACTCGAGGAACTCGCGCAGCGTCTCGCGGACCGCGGCGCTCCTACCTGTGCGGCACTCGTCCGGGAGGCGGCGACGGCGTACCAGCGGCGCGGCCTGCTGAGGTGACCGTCTGGGCCGGAGTCGACATCGGCAACTCCACCACCGAGGTGGTGCTCTGCCGGATGGACGCCGAACTCGCGGTGCTTGCCAGTGCCCGCACCCCGACCCGTGGTGGCAAGGGTTCGTCCCGGGCGGTGCAGGGTGCTGCACAGTTGGTGCGTCGCCTGGCCGAGGCGCATGGGCTGGTACTCGATCGGGCCGCGTTCGCCCCGACTCCGCCTGTGCGGTCGACCGTCGAACAGGTCCGGTTGGAGACCCGACGGACGGGCAGGCTGACGATCGTCACCCGGTCGGCGGCCACCACCGCCGGGGACGCGGTGGGTGTGGGGCAGCCAGTTCCGGTCGAGTGCCTCGGCGACGGCGAGCCCGGGCGCCCGGTCGTCGTCTGCGCGACGGCTCAGTGGGGCTACCGCGAAGTGGCGCAGCAGGTGAATGCCGCTGTCGCCCAAGGGTGCAACGTCACCGCGGTGCTGACCGCCAATGACGAGGCCGTGCTGGTGTCGAATCGGCTGAGCGTGGCACTGCCCGTGGTCGATGACGTCGACGTCGCGGCGGTGTTGTCGTCGGCCCGCGTCGCGGTGGAAGTGCGCCAGGGCATCGCACCCCTGCAAAGGCTCACCGACCCATTCTGGCTCGCCGACGTGTTCGGCCTGAGTGAGACCGAGCGGGCGGATGCGCGGGTGGTCGCCGACCAGCTGTTCGACAGTGCCTGCGCGGTGGTCTGCCTCGGTGATGCCCAACCGGCGGTTTCGGAGCCGATCATCCGGCCGGCGGGGGAGAGCGCCCATATGGTCCACCTCGCCGATATTGCGGCCCAAGCCAATTCACGGCGCGGATCGGTCGTAGTGGACAGCATGGTGATGGCTGACTTGGCTGGTGAGCAGGAACCGCCGGCGGAAGCCGACGAGCTGGCCCGGGCACTGGGAGTGCCGGTAACGCGCGTCGATTCGGAGGTCGCGGCGGCCCGCGTCGGCGCTCTCACCACACCCGGGATCACCCCGGATGTCGTCGTGGTGGATGTCGGCGGCGGCACCGTCGACGTCGTGTCCGACGAATCCCGCAGCGTGCTGGCGGGAGCGGGACAGCTGCTGACGGCGGCGACGGCCACCGCGCTGGAGATCTCCCGCAGCGCCGCCGAATATGCCAAACGGGCCGAGGCGGTCACGGCGGTCACGGTCCAGCTCATCGAGGACGAACATGGTCGGCGGCAGTTCTTGGATACGCCGGTCAGTGGCCGGTGCAGCGGATGGCTGCTGACCGCGGCCCCGAGCGGCTGGTTGCCCTTTACGTCGCGGCTGTCGGGCGCCGAGTGGCGCAGCTGGCGCCTGGCGGCCAAGCGGCAGGTGATCGGCGCCAACGTCATGCGCGGTATCGAGCGGACGGCGCCCGGAGTGACCGGGGTGCTGCTCGTCGGAGGCGGTGCCGGCGACGACGAACTGGTCCGCGCGGTCACCGAGCAGCTCGGCCACGATGTGAGCGTCGGACGTGGAAACGTGGCAGGTCAGCTGGGGCACCGGTTCGCGGTCGCATACGGACTGGTGGCCATGGCCACGCGGATGCCCGACGGCCCGCCGCGGGATGAAGGGCTGGACCGCGTCGACCGGTCAGGCGGTGGCGCGAAGGTTTACGACGTGGATGTCGCTGGTGAACACCCGAGCGCCGGTAGGTAGCGGCGGCGCGGTACTTCGATACTTCCGGCCGGTGGACGTGGTGAGTTCCGTCGTGTGCCGGCCGAACCGGTCGTAGGTGGTCGTGGTGTGCCACCCGGGGCTTTCCTTTGCGTAATTGCAGCGTTCGCACAGCCCTTGGCCGTTACTTGCGCTGGTCGGACCGCCGTCGGCGTGGCGGGTGATGTGATCGATGTGGCGAACCGGTGCGTCGCAGTAAGGGGTGCGGCAGCGCTGGTCACGCAAGGCGATCAGCCAGCGCAGCCCCTTTGGGAACGCCCGGGCGGTGGACTCCAGGGCGACCAGGTTGCCAGTGGTCGCATCGGCGTAGAGCTTGCGCACCGCGGCCTCGACCTCGGGGTCGAGCAGCGCCGCCAAAGCCATCTGTCGGGCCACCGCCGCCGGGATAGGACCGTATCCCTGCAGCACCGCCGGATCGGGACCGCCGGCCAGCAAGGTCTCGTCGGAGACCACCAGATTGAGCGCGACCGGGACCGCCGCCCCCACCTCACGCCCAGTGACGCGTCGATAGAAGGCATCGGCCATCAACGGGCCCCGCCCCTCGCATCCATCTCCGGCGGCGATCGAGGCGGCCGCGGCCGCAGCAGCCTCCGCCTGCAACGCCTGATAGGCCGTGACGCCCTCGGCGGAGGTCAATAGCGCCGTGAGGTACATCATGCCGTGCGGGGCCGGCCGCGCGGTGACGGTGCGATCGCACTGATGGCGGCTGATGCGCTCCATCACCGCGTCGTGGTCGAGTCGAATCGCCACCCGCCCGGCCTCGGCCTCAACCTTCCTGTCTCCCAGACCATCCAGCACGTCGGGGTCGGCGCACAGTTCGGCATCCATGGTGTGCCGGTCTGCCGGCGACAGGCACGCGGCCTGGTCCGCGATGATGAAGGCCCGATCTTCGGTCAGCACGCCGGACTGCAGCGCCGCGAGCGTGTAAGGCATGTCGTCGACCAGGATCCGTGACATCTTCAGATACCTGGCCCCGTGCCAGGGGGAAGCCTTGCGGGCCAGCCCGACCTCGGAGGCCAGGCCTTGGGCGCGCTTGGCGGCAGGTACCCCCTCTGCGGCCTTGCGTTCAAGGCGCTTGGCTTCCAGCATCGCCGTCACACGTGCCTGTGCCGCCGCAATGCCGGCGGTCGCGCAGGTCATCGCGGCGAGCTGATCGACCAACGCCGCTTCCGTGGCCTCGGGATCGATCGTGAACGGCAGTTCGAACACGTGTTCGATACTACGCTCGATTTCGCCCGGATTCAACCTTCCGGCTGGCGTCTTTCTGCCCTGGGCGAGTTCCGGCAACGGGCACAACCCCACCCTTGAGTGCTAGCACTCGCATGTATAGAGTGCTAGGTGGCACGCGGCCAACCCCCCAGCGCCGGCACCCGCGACGACGGAGCGAGGGGCACGGGCGCATGCCGAACACCTGGTAACCGGCATCTGGGGATCCCCCCGGATCCACACCCAAACAAGTGGAGGGCTTCCATCGTGGCAGTCAACATCAAGCCACTCGAGGACAAGATCCTCGTTCAGGCCAACGCGGCCGAGACCACGACCGCTTCCGGTCTGGTCATCCCCGACACCGCCAAGGAAAAGCCGCAGGAAGGCACCGTCGTCGCAGTTGGCCCCGGCCGCTGGGATGAGGACGGCGAGAAGCGGATCCCCCTGGACGTTGCCGAGGGCGACACCGTCATCTACAGCAAGTACGGCGGCACCGAGATCAAGTACAACGGCGAGGAGTACCTGATCCTGTCGGCCCGCGACGTGCTGGCTGTCGTCGCCAAGTAAGTACTCGTGCGTCCGCCCCGGAGATCCCCGTGTTCAGCACGGGCGGTGTCCGGGGCGGTATGCGTTAGGAGTCATGAAAGAGACTTATGAGCAAGCAGATTGAGTTCAACGAGACTGCGCGCCGGGCCATGGAGGCCGGCGTCGACAAGCTCGCCGACGCGGTCAAGGTGACGCTGGGTCCGCGCGGTCGGAACGTGGTGCTGGCCAAGGCCTTCGGTGGCCCGCAGGTCACCAACGACGGTGTCACGATCGCCCGCGAGATCGACCTGGAAGACCCGTTCGAGAACCTCGGCGCCCAGCTGGTGAAGTCCGTGGCCACCAAGACCAACGACGTCGCCGGCGATGGCACGACCACCGCCACAGTGCTGGCCCAGGCGCTCGTCAAGGCCGGCCTGCGCAACGTGGCCGCCGGTGCCAACCCGATCGCGCTCGGTTCGGGTATCGGCAAGGCCGCCGACGCCGTGTCCGAGGCCCTGCTGGCCGCGGCCACTCCGGTGTCGGACAAGACGGCCATCGCCCAGGTCGCCACGGTGTCCTCGCGTGACGAGCAGATCGGTGAGCTGGTCGGCGAAGCCATGACCAAGGTCGGTCACGACGGTGTGGTCACCATCGAGGAGTCCTCGACGCTGAACACCGAGCTCGAGGTCACCGAGGGTGTCGGCTTCGACAAGGGCTTCATCTCGGCGTACTTCGTCAACGACTTCGATTCGCAGGAAGCCGTGCTCGAAGACGCCCTGGTGCTGCTGCACCGCGACAAGATCAGCTCGCTGCCCGACCTGCTGCCGCTGCTGGAGAAGGTGGCGGAGAGCGGCAAGCCGCTGCTGATCGTTGCCGAGGACGTCGAGGGCGAGGCTCTGTCCACGCTGGTCGTCAACGCCATCCGCAAGACGCTGAAGGCCGTCGCCGTCAAGGCGCCGTTCTTCGGCGATCGTCGCAAGGCGTTCCTGGACGATCTCGCGATCGTCACCGGCGGCCAGGTCGTCAACCCCGACGTGGGCCTGGTGCTGCGTGAGGTCGGCCTGGACGTGCTGGGCACCGCGCGCCGCGTGGTGGTCAACAAGGACAGCACCGTGATCGTCGACGGCGGCGGTTCGGCCGACGCCGTCGCCGACCGGGTCAAGCAGCTCAAGTCCGAGATCGAGACCACCGACTCCGACTGGGATCGCGAGAAGCTGCAGGAACGGCTGGCCAAGCTGTCCGGCGGCGTCGCGGTGATCAAGGTCGGCGCGGCCACCGAGACCGACCTGAAGAAGCGCAAGGAAGCGGTCGAGGACGCCGTCGCGGCGGCCAAGGCTGCGGTCGAGGAGGGCATCGTCACCGGTGGTGGCGCCGCACTCGTGCAGGCTCGCTCTGCTCTCGACAAGCTGCGCGGTGAGGTCAAGGGCGACGAGGCGCTCGGCGTCGAGGTATTCGCCTCCGCGCTGTCGGCCCCGCTGTACTGGATCGCCACCAATGCCGGCCTGGACGGCTCGGTTGTGGTGAACAAGGTCAGCGAGCAGTCCAACGGGCAGGGCTTCAACGCCGCCACGCTGTCCTACGGTGACCTGGTCGCCGAGGGCATCGTGGATCCGGCCAAGGTGACCCGCTCGGCGGTGCTCAATGCCGCATCCGTGGCGCGCATGATCCTGACGACCGAGACGGCGGTCGTGGACAAGCCTGCCGAGGAAGACGAGCACGCCGGTCATCATCACGGCCACGCTCACTAGAAGTAGTTCGCAAAACACCCCCGGCCATCAGGCCGGGGGTGTTTTCGTCTCCATCACGCCGATGGGCTTCTCGAGATCTGCAGCGCCCCGTGCGCGAGTCGGTAAGACTGCAACGGTGTCGCAGTTCATGCGTCGGTGATCTCGGGGGGAGCAAGATGTACGCCTCGGTCTTTCGGTCAGACGTGTTCGACGGGCAGACCATTGTGGTTACCGGCGGTGGGTCGGGGATCGGCCGCTGCGTTGCTCACGAGCTTGCGAGTCTCGGGGCCACCGTCGTCATCACCGGTCGCAAGCAGGCGAAATTGGAACAAACAGCGGCGGAGATCCGAGGCGACGGTGGGAGCGCAACGTCCTACGGCTTCGATATACGCGACGAGGACGCCGTTCGGTCAGCTGTCGCAGACATTCTGAACGAGCATGGCCGCATCGATGGGCTGGTCAACAACGCGGGCGGACAGTTTCCGATGCTGGCCGAGGCGATCAGTAAAAAGGCTTGGGAGTCTGTCCTCGCCACAAATCTGACCGGTGGCTTCTTGGTGTCCCGCGAGGTTTACGGACAGTTCATGAAGTTGAATGGCGGCGCCATCGTCAACATGCTGGCCAACGTGTGGGATGGCATGCCATTGATGGCTCACTCAGGCGCGGCGCGTGCGGGAATGATGAATCTCACGCAAACCCTTGCGCTCGAATGGGCGCCACAAGTACGCGTCAACGCGGTGGCACCGGGCTACGTCGCCTCGTCTGGGCTCGATACCTATGACCCGGCGATCGCCGGCCCGATTGCGGACGCTTCGATACAGGCCACTCCATTACGTCGATTCGCCGAGGAAGCCGAAGTCTCTGCTGCCATCGTCTTCCTACTATCACCGGCGGCGGCATACCTCACCGGTTGCTGCATCCGCATCGACGGTGGCGCGTCGCTAAATCCCAATGCGATGAAAGTCGGTGGTACCGAAGCCAATACCGCGTTTCGAGGATTTCATCGAGCCGCAGAACCCGAATTGTTACGAGGCCGATCCGGTCGGGCACGGTAAGTCACTACGTGGCAAAGGCCTACTTCATCCACCACGGAGACGGCCGTCGTGGACAAGCCTGCCGAGGAAGACGAGCACGCTGTTCATCATCCGGCCACGCTCGCTAGAAGTAGTCCAAAACGCCCCCTGCCACCAGGCCGGGGGTGTTTTGTTTCGGCATGGACCGGATCTTTCAGTGGATGTGGGATCGGTACGGGGCGCGGTACTCGTGGGCCATCTGCGCCCTGGTCTACCTGGCCGGACTGTCGGTCTACCTTGCCTACCCGTTGGTCATAGTCGCCTTCGAAGGATCCCATCGATACGTCGCGGCGGCCGTCATCACTTGTGTCGCCATGCTGTTGCGGGTTTACCTGCTGGTTCTTCCCGGCTCGAAGCCGTTGCGCCTGATCGAAGAGTGGGCGGCGGGCCGCCAGGGCGATCCGATGGAGGCGCTGCGCGCCACCTTCACATACGGGCGGAGGACGCCTGCCCGAGTGCTCGCAACCGATGTGGTGTGGGCGCCTTGCCTTGGACTAGTTGTCGCCACGATCGCCGGAGCGACCGGTTGGCGACTTGCCCAGTACGCGATTTTCGGTGCCGCATACGGAGCGGCCATTGGAGTGATCGGCGTGCACAGTTTCAGCGAGGGATCGCTGCGGCCGGTGCGGGCCGCGATCGCCGGTGACACCGGAATTGGCGACACGCTGCCGCGTTCCCACCCCACCTTTGCCGCGTGGTCCAACATCACCATGCTGGCAATGGCATTCGCGTTCGGCACCGGCACCGCGCTAACTGCGTCCGCGATCGACCGCGCCCATCAGGATCCAGTCGTCTCCGTCCTGATCGGTTGTGTGTTGATATTGATCGCCGGGCCGGTTGCAGTCATGACGATGTCGCCCTACCTGCGGCCGATCCGCGACCTCGCCGAGGGCACGGAACGTGTTGCGGCGGGGGACTATAGCCAGCGCCTGCCGGTGGTTCAGGACGATGACCTCGGTGCGCTGGCTGCCTCGTTCAACCGGATGCAGGCGGGTTTGGCCGAGCGCCAACGTCTTCAGGCGGCTTTCGGTACGTATGTCGACCCGGCACTGGCGGCACGGCTACTTGAGCAGGGTGACGACGTGTTCACCGGCGAGCGCCGCGAGGTGACGGTCATGTTCGTCGACATCCGCGACTTCACGCCGTTCGCCGAGGCAAATCCTGCCGAGGACACGGTCACCCGGCTCAACGCGCTGTTCGAGATCGTGGTGCCGGCCGTGGTCGACGCCGGTGGGCACGTCAACAAATTCCTCGGCGACGGTGCACTGGTTGTGTTCGGTGCGCCCAATGACCTTGCGAATCATGCCAATGCCGCGGTGAGCGCCGCGGTGTTGATGCAGCGACTGGTCGCTGAACGATTCCAGGGCGCACTACGAATCGGGATCGGCATCAACACCGGCGTGGTGATCGCGGGCACCATCGGCGGCGGAGGCAAGTTGGAGTTCACGCTGATCGGTGACGCCGTCAACGTGGCGGCGCGCGTCGAGCAGCTGACGAAGACAACCGGCGATCTGATCCTGCTGACCCAGCCGACCGTCGACGCCCTCGATGGGCACCCACCCAGACTGACCGACCGGGGATCTCACGAGCTGAAAGGCAAGTCGACGGCGGTGCGGGTGTTCGCGCTCGATCCATAGGTCAGCAATGCTCAGGTTCGATGAGTTTTCGAGTCACCGTCGGTCGGTACGGATATGACTGACGACACCATGAGCGCCGCATGCACCATCAATGCGCCCGCCGACACCGTTTTCGCGGTGTTGGCCGACCCGACCACTCACCAGGCGATCGACGGCACCGGCTGGGTACGGGAGTCGCTCGACGGCAAGCAGCTGACCGAAGTGGGCCAGATCTTCCGGATGGCGATGTACCACGACAACTACGGCGGCATGCACTACGAAATGGCCAACCGGGTCGAGGTATTCGATCCGCCGCAGGCGATCGCGTGGCTGCCGGGTCAAGGCGACGACGACGCGCACCTCGAATTCGGCGGCTGGGTCTGGCGTTACGACCTCAAGCCGATCGGCGACGACCAGACCGAAGCCACCCTGACCTACGACTGGTCAGCGGTACCGGCCGAGCTGCGCGAGCACATCCAGTTCCCGCCGTTCGACCGTCAGCACCTGGACAACTCGCTCAAGCACCTCGCCGGGTTGGCGCAGGCTCGGGCGTAAAAAACCGCGCCGACCGTCAGCTTCCGAGCGGCGCGTACCAGTCCGCGTTGGTGAGAAGCACCCGCGTCCCCAGGTCGCGGTTCCACTCCGGCTCGATGCCGTGCCGTCGCACGATCGGGAACACGACGTCGTCGAGCATCCGGGCCACGTCGCTGAAGTACAGCCCTTCCTTCGCTTCGTCGCTCAGCTGGTTGTACGCGTCCTCGTCGAAATTCTCCGGCTCGAACGCCCCGTAGCCGATGTAGGTCCTGCCGTCTTCGACCAGGCGGTCGGTGTCCTGGCTGTGGAAGTAGACGAAGCCGCTCCAGTGGCGGCTGTCGTCGCGCTCGTCGCCGATTTCGGCGGAGGCGCACGTTCCGCAGCACGAGAAGTCGGCGCGGGCGATCACGCCGTTGTCGTTGAGTTCCTCGAACGCCGCCAGCGTCCGCGACCGGTAGTCGCCGATCTCGGTCTGCTGACGCAGCCTCGCCTCACGCAGCGCGGAAAAGGCCGCGGTGAGTTGCTCTTCGGTGAGTTCGTAATCCTCGGCGTAGATCTCGAGGAACTCCTCGACGTCATCGTTGCCGGTGACCAGCATGCTCCAGATCTCCGAGGTCAGGGTGGCGCGGTCCTCGTCGTCCAACGAAAGGTCGGGGAGTGTGGCGTAGGCGGGGATCACGTTCGGGTTCGACGGTGCGCTCACGGCGCTTGGCCTCCAGATGTGCTGTCAGAACCGGGCGATCACCCGGCGCTGGCGATCGTAGCCTCAGGTCAGAATCGGTACCGGACTGATACCTGGATATGTCGTGTATCGCTGCGGTCTTTCGCTGCCGGTGGCCCACAATTCGGGCATGACGGTACCGCGGGAAACACCGCGCGGGTTCTCGCGTCAGACGTTCCTGCGCGGCGCAGTCGGGGCGTTGGCCGCCGGGGCGGTGTTCGGATCGAGCCGGGCAACTGCCGAACCCAGGGCCTCCGGCTGGGGTGACCTGTCGGCGGCCCTCAACGGGCAGGTGATCCTTCCGGACAACGGCGGGCAATTCGCGTCCGCCAAAAGCGTTTTCAACACCAACTTCAACGGCCTGACTCCCGCGGCGGTCGTCACCCCGACATCGGCGTCGGATGTGCAGAAGGCGATGACCTTCGCTGCCACCCACAATCTCAAGGTCGCCGCGCGCGGTGGTGGGCATTCCTACGTGGGCGCGTCGACGGCGAACGGCACGATGGTCCTGGATCTGCGGCAGCTGCCCGGCGACATCAACTACGACGCCGGTACCGGGTACGTCACCGTGACGCCCGCGACGGGTCTGTATGCGATTCACCAGACCCTGGCCGGAGTCGGTCGGGGGATTCCCACCGGTACCTGCCCGACGGTCGGCGCGGCCGGGCACGCCCTGGGCGGAGGGCTCGGCGCCCAATCACGTCACGCAGGTCTGATGTGCGACCAGTTGGTGTCGGCGACGGTGGTGCTGCCCGGCGGCACCGCAGTCACGGCGTCGGCCCGCGAGAATCCAGACCTGTTCTGGGCGTTGCGCGGTGGTGGTGGCGGCAACTTCGGGGTGGCCACCGCACTGACCTTCGCCACGTTCCCCATCGGCGACGTGGATGTGGTCGGCCTCCACTTCCCCCTGCAGTCGTTCGCGCAGGTTCTGGTCGGGTGGCAGAACTGGCTGCGTACCGCCGACCGCAGCAGCTGGGCGCTGGCGGACACCGTCACCGACCCGCAGGGCGCGCACTGCCGCATCCTCGCGACCTGCCCGGCCGGGTCGGGCGACAGCGTCGCCGCCTCGGTCATCAAAGCGGTGGGCCTGCAGCCGGCTGGGACCGAGAACCGCACGTTCAATTACCTGGATCTCGTGAAGTTCCTTGCCGCAGACAATCTCAACCCGGCACCGCTCGGCTATGTCGGCGGCTCCGACGTTTTCCAGTCGATCACTCCCGCTGCCGCCCAGGGGATCGCCGCGGCGTTCAACGCGTTCCCCGGCGGGGCCGGGCGGCCGCTGGTGATCATGCACGCGCTCGACGGTGCGCTGGCGACCATCGGGCCGGGGGACACCGCCTTCCCGTGGCGGCGGCAGTCCGCTCTGGTGCAGTGGTACGTCGAGACCTCCGGTTCGCCTGCGCCGGCAGCCAATTGGCTCGCCACCGCACATCAGGCCGTGGCACCGTATTCGGTGGGCGGCTACGTGAACTACCTGGAGGCCAACCAGCCGGCATCACGTTATTTCGGCCCCAACCTGTCACGCCTGGCAGCTATTCGACAGAAGTATGACCCGGGCCGGATCATGTTCTCGGGTCTGAACTTCTGAACCGGACGCGCACGGCCCCGCCCGCTCCGACAGGAGTAGCGCACTACTCGTGCGTCGGTGGTGCACCGAGGTGACTCTGGTCCTAGTGACCACCCGATCCGCGGGTGGCAGCAGGGAGAGAAGTGGTGACCACATGCCCACAACCGTTTTCGAGACGCTGATCGCCAACGCGACACCGCTGCCGCCCGGCGCGCGTGTACAGAGTTCCGTCATCGATGTGTCCGGTGCTCGAGACGTGAACCTGATGTTCGGCATCATCAACAACGATCCGGGGGTCAGGTGGGCGATCCACTTCGGCCCGACCACCAACAACGCTTACGCGTTGTGTCGGCAAGGCACTTTCGGATCGCAAAACCACCAGGCGATTTCGATCCCAGTTTTCGGTACCGGGCTCTTCATCGTGGTGACCAATCAAGGCCAGAACAATCAGCATGTGGACGGGAAGGTGTATTTCATCCGCGAAGTTCCCTGATCGTGCATCGAGGCCGTCGCACCCAGAGTTCCAAGTCCAGCAGGAGGTCTGCCAGCAGCACGTATCGACGAGGGCGTCGAGGCATCGATTGGCGAGCTCTGGATCTGCGGTCGCATCGCCTCATTCCGCCACCAAGCGAAGTCGCGAGTCATCATGCGGCACAGCCGGTTAGGTATCTCGGCGAATGCTGAGATTGAGCCCGGACGGGGAGCCGTGTGGCTGGGAATTGGTGTCTTCTGCGATGGCGGCCTGCAGGTTTGAATGCCAGCGACGCCATGCGGCGGCGATGGCGCCACTCTGCAGCCGATGTGTAGACAGCGACAGCCGGCCGCGGTTCTTGAGCCGGATCCGGTGGTCGACGTGCGTGCCCCCGTCCTTTGTCGGTGTGAACTCAAACGTGTCGAATTCGTCTCGCAGGCCGAGATAGCGACCGATGCGCGACCCGCTGACTTCGCAGGTGAATGTGGTGAACGGCCGCCAGTCGACGAACTCCCAACGCCAGGTCCCGGGGCCGACCCGGCCGCGCGTATTTGGTGTGACGCGGTCGGGTTCGTCGCTGAAGTGCCGACATTGCCATCGTTGGCGCTCCACGGGATCGACCCAGTACTTCCAAGCCACGGCAGGCGGAACCGGCACGTCGACGGTCAGCACCAGATCAGCGTCCTCGGCGCCGATGTAGTGCCGGTGAGCGTCTTGTATTGCGGACGCCGACTGCTTGAGATCGTGCACGCCGCCGGCCGTGACTCCGAAGGACTCGTAGACCTCTTCATGAGGAGGCAACTGGAAGGATTGAGGCAAACGACGCAGACAGGCCTGGGTGAACAGGGCGTACGCCTCGATGCCTGTGCGCTCGCTGACCGAATTTTTCAGCAGCCGGTGCACGAGAATGACGTCGGGCCCGGCGAGGTCGACTCGTCCGCCCTCGGACTCGACGATGAAATTTCCGTAATGACATACGAACTTCAGATCGAGCGAGCCGATCGCTGCGCAGGCCGAACAGGGGCAGGTGGTGTTGCGCGCCATGTTCAGCAGGCGGTTGGAGTAATCGACGTAACAGACCTCGATCAATTCGAGGAAGCGCTCTCCGTCTCGGAACGCCGGACCATCGGCGTAACAGAACACGGCGTCCCCCTCGAGCTTGACGAAATGCATTGGCGGCACCAGATGTTCGCGTACGAGCGAGGTCAGCTCATGAACAATTGCCTGGGCGTGTGCCAGCTCGGTGCTGGTGAGGAAGTTCGTGTATCCCGAGATGTCGGCTATCAGAAGATAGCCTTCGCGGGTCTGGTATCCGTCATGCACTTTTCGCCTCGATTCGAGAATCGCAGACCAATGACCTGCATCTTAAGCCGCGAGGTTCACTCGCTCACTGCAATCTCCGCCCGCAGGCTCGGATACTGCCCGGCGAACACGGCAATGTTCTAGTGTCGATTCGGCTGCATTTGCAGGACTTGGGCACAGGGTGGGTGCGCATGACAGCAGTGGAGAATTTGGGACCGCATCCGGCGCGGTTTGATGAGCGCCAACAGGTAATAACCGCCTTGTGTCGCGCGTTCTTCGACGACCGGATCTACCGGTGGCTGGTTCCCGACGACGCCCAACGCCGTCGCGGCTCAGCTGACTTCTATGCGCACTTCGTCGATGCATGCTGGCCGCACGGCGGAGTCTATGTAGCGGGCGCCGGCGTCGGCGCTGCTCTGTGGGTCCCGCCGGGCACGCAGCTCGTCGGAGATGAACAGGCCGAGGCGTTCGGTCGTGCGCTCTTGGAGACCGCAGGCGACGAGGCAGCTGCCGGTCGCATGGCGCGACTGTTCGAACTGCTGGACGAGAACCATCCTGCCGAGCCTTGCTGGTACCTGGCTTTCATGGGCGTTGAACCTCGCGCCCAGGGCCGCGGTGTCGGTAGTCGTTTGCTCGTAGAAGTGCTCAGCCAGGCCGATCGTGATCAGGTGCCGGCATACCTTGAGGCGGCGTGTCCCGAGAACGTGCGGCTGTACGAGCGTCACGGATTTCGGACGATCCGGGAGCTGACAGTGGCCGATTCCCCGGCCCTGTACGCAATGTGGCGGCCGCCTGCGGACCCAACCCGGTCGAGCTGAACCGCTCACCGGCATAGCCTCGAGGCGTTGAGTCTCATCTGCCGTCTGGACGAGCGAAGGAACTGAGCATGCGAGCAACCGTGATGTATGGGGCCGGCGACGTGCGCGTCGAGAACGTGCCCGACCCCATCGTGAAGGAGCCGACCGACGCCATCGTGCGCGTCACCCGGGCCTGCATCTGTGGCAGTGACCTGTGGCCGTACCAGTCCATGCCGCACAAGGACGGTGGCCGCCGGATGGGTCACGAGTTCATCGGCATCGTGGAGGACGTCGGCTCCGAGGTGTCCGGGTTGCGACGCGGCGACGTGGTGGTGGCCCCGTTCGTCTGGGCCGACAACACGTGTGACTTCTGCCAGGAGGGGCTGCAGACCTCGTGTCGCCATGGTGGCGGCTGGGGTGCTCCGGGAGTCGACGCCGGCCAGGGCGAGGCTGTGCGCGTTCCCCAGGCGCAGGGCACGTTGGTGAAGCTCCCGGTGGCCGAGGACGCGGCGCTGATGCCGTCCCTGCTGACCTTGTCGGACGTGTTCTGCACCGGCCATCACGGCGTGGTGACCGCCGGGGTGGGGCCGGGATCTTCGGTGACGGTCATCGGTGACGGCGCGGTGGGATTGTGTGCGGTGTTGGCCGCCAAACGGCTGGGCGCCGAGCAGATCATCCTCAACGGCCGTCACACCGTCCGGACCGATCTGGGGCGCGAGTTCGGCGCCACCGACGTCGTCGCCGAACGCGGTGAGGAAGCCGTCGAACGGATCCGCGAACTCACCGGTGGTGACGGCACCCACGCGGTGATCGAATGCGTCGGGACCGAGCCCTCGGTCGCCACCGCGCTCGACGCGGTCCGCGCCGGTGGCCGCGTCAGTCGGCTCGGGGTATCTCAATACACCCAGGTGCCAATGGGTTTCGGCACCTTCTTCCGCAACGTCACGCTCACCGGCGGAGTGGCGCCCGCCCGCGCGTACATCGAGGAACTCATGCCCGACGTACTCGACGGCACCATCGAGCCCGGACGGGTCTTCGACCGCACCATCGGCCTCGACGAAACCCCGGACGGCTACCGGGCGATGGCCGACCGCGAGGCCCTCAAGGTGCTGATCGAACCATGACACTGCTGCTACAGGATCGCGACGAACGCGGTGTCGTCACACTGACATTGAACCGGCCCCAGGCGTTCAACGCGTTGTCGGAAGCGATGCTGACCGCGCTCGGCGACACCATGGACGCGCTGTCCCGGGACGACACGGTGCGGGCCGTGGTGCTCGGCGCATCCGGGAAGGCGTTCTGCGCCGGGCATGACCTCAAAGAGATGCGGGCCGAGCCGTCGACCTCGTATTACGAGCGGTTGTTCGCCCAATGCACCGCGATGATGCTGTCGATTCAACAGCTTCCGGTGCCAGTGATCGCGCGGGTCCAAGGGATTGCGACGGCGGCGGGCTGCCAGCTGGTCGCGATGTGCGATCTCGCGGTGGCGAGTGACGACGCGCGCTTCGCGGTCAGCGGCGTAAACGTCGGGTTGTTCTGCGCGACACCGGGAGTGGCGCTCTCGCGCAACGTTCCGCGTAAGGCGGCCTTCGAGATGCTCGTGACCGGTGAATTCATCTCAGCCGAGCAGGCGCGGGTGCTGGGGCTGGTGAACAGAGTGGTGCCCGCCGATGCCCTCGACGCGGAAGTGGAGACGATGGTTGCGAGCATCGTGGCGAAGCCTCGGGTGGCCATCGCGATGGGAAAGGCGTTGTTCTATCGCCAGATTGAGGTCGGCATCGAGTCCGCGTACGCCGACGCCGGGACGACGATGGCCTGCAACATGATGGACCCCAGCGCCCTCGAAGGAGTTCAGGCCTTCATCGACAAGCGTCCGCCGAGCTGGGCGGGGGCGTAGCGAGGAGACCGGCTCAGCCGGGCAGCAGGCTGGCGTTGACTTCGAGGATGATCTTGCCTCGGACGTGGCCTCCGGCGATGCGGCGTTGCGCTTCGGCGGCCTCCTCCAACTGCAGGATCTCGATATGTGGGGCGCGGATGCGGCCGGTCGCGAGCGCGTCGACCAGTGCGTTGAGCTGGCGTTCCTGATTGGCGTAGTTGGACATGGTCGGGATGACCGACACCCCGAGCTCGGCGGCCCTGACCGGATCGGGCATCGGCTCGTCGGCGATCAGCGTCGCGATCGGGGTGACGATGCCACCACGGCGCACCATCTCGATCGAGTCGGTCAGGGTGCCCTGCCCCACGGTGTCTACCACCAGGTCGACACCCTCAGGTGCCCACTTGTGCACCTGCTCTCGGACGTCGCCGTTGTGGTAGTCGATGGCCAGGTCGGCGCCCAGGTCGCGGACGTAGCCGAGGTTAGACGGGCCGCACGTGGCCGCCACCCTGGCACCCGCCGTCGCGGCCAGCTGGACCGCGTAGCTGCCCATACCGCCGGCCCCGCCGTTGATCAGCACCGACGAGCCTTCGCCGACACCGCCGACGTCGAACAGCGCCTCCCAGCAGGTGCACCCCGCGGTCGGAATCGCGGCCGCCTCAGCGAAGCCGATCGAGTCGGGCAGCTTGACCACCCGTTCCCGGTCGGAGGCGACGTACTCGGCGTAGGTGCCGCGTTCCCCGCGGCCCATGTTCGACGCGGTGAGCACCCGGTCGCCGACCGCCAGGTCGGTCACGTCGGCGCCCACTTCCGTGATGACGCCGGCCGCGTCGAAACCCAGCACGAACGGGAACCGGTATTCGAAGAACTGGGCCAGCCACCCTTCGCGGTTCTTCCAGTCGGCCGGGTTCACCCCGGCGTAGGCCACGTGGATCACCACGCCGTTCGGCGCGGCCGACGGCCGCTCGATCGACGCCGGGTAGAGGACCTCAGGTCCGCCGAACTCGTCCAGCACCATCGCGCGCATCGTCGGCTGTGATGTCATGGCCCGACGGTAGGGCTCAGGAATTCAACTCCCGGAGTGCCGTTCCGCTCACCGGGACTCAAGCGCAGGCGGTGTCAGCGACGCTGCAATTCGATGACCGGGATGACCCGGTCGGTCTTGCTCTGGTATTCGCCGAATCCCGGTGCCTTCTCGACGATGCGGGGATAGGCGGCATCGCGCTCTTCTCGCGGCATCTCACGCGCGTGCACGTCATAGGCGTCAGTGCCGATCTCGATGTGGGCATCGGGGTGCGCGCGCAGATTGTGCAACCACGCGGGGTCGACATCAGCGCCGGCATAGGAACCTACGATGGCGAGTTTTCCGTCGAGGTCGAATGCCATCACCGGGTTGACGCGTTCCTTGCCGGACTTGGCCCCGGTGGTGTGTAGCAGGAGCAGCGTCGCACCCTCGAATGGCCCGCCGACCTTGCCGCCGTTGGCGCGGAATTCGGCGATGATCTTGTCGTTCCAGTTGTCGGTCATGACTTCTTCCTACGCCTGTGGCTCGCAACGGGGGAGGCAGATCACGGAACCGCAGTTGTGGTGATGTGGACCGACGAGGTCAGCGTCTGGTGTACGGGACAGCGTTCGGCGATGTCCATGAGTCGTTGCCGCTGGGTGTCATCGAGCTCGCCGACCAACTCGATCTCGCGATCGACATGGTCGATCATGCCCTTGGTGGTCTCGCAGTCGGCGCAGTCTTTCGCATGAATACGCGAGTGCCGCAACGATACTCGGACACCCTCCAGAGGCCAGCCTTTCCGGTTGGCGTACATCCGCACCGTCATCGACGTGCACGCGCCCAGACCGGCCAGCACCAGATCGTAGGGATTCGGGCCGGCGTCGTCGCCCACCGGAAGCGGTTCGTCGGCGACGAGTGTGTGACGGCCGGCGGTGATCTGCTGGGTGTAGGTCCCGGCACCCGTTTCTGCGACGGTCACCACGCCGTCGCGCTCGGCCTGCTCAGATGTCATGCCATTCTCCTCAGCGGATTGTCCGATCGCTTCGGATCGGATCGTCGCATGAGTCTTCCCGCCGAACCCAGCAGTTGCGGGTCGGCGCGCGGCGAGGGTTCGAAACTGATCAAGTGATCAGTCCTGCGGTACGTCGGAGTGTCGACCGACGGGATTGGCGGCACGCAAATCGCACCGCTGTCCCGGCGTGGGGCTACAGCGGTTGCCGGGTGAGCTGTACACGGTGTGGCCTGCGGAATCTTGAAGTGGCGCCCACATGTCGAGCGAGCATTCGGACGCCTGCGCGCAGCAGTGTACCGAAATCTGTCGTTGACAGCTCGGTGTGGCCTGTGTCACTGTTCCTGATCGATCGACCAAATTATTGCGACGTCGTATGGAGCCGAACATGAGCAGCGACCGTCAACCCGTCAACCGTGTGCCCGCCCCGCTCGCATCGAGTACGGCGGCCTCCCGCGCACCGTCCCGAAGGGCCGGCCAAACCGCCGTCAAGATCGGCGGGTACGGCGGCATGGCCGTCGCGGCCTGGTTGGTCGCCGCGGTGGCGACCGGCTACGGGATCTCCGCAGCCGAGACCGACGGGGCGTCGGCAGACTCGCCGTCAACGAGTTCGGAGGCCTCGGCCTCAACCGGGGAATCGACGACCGGCGGGGCCTCAACAACAGCAGGTGCATCCACGTCCAGGAACGACGACAACTCGACGCCGACGGGCCAGCCCGCCTCACCCGGCGTGAAAACGGGTCCGAAGAATGCGGGACAGACGTCTTCGAGCATCCAGGTCGCACCGGGCGTGACGATCAGCAGCAGCGGTGGGGCGCACAGCGTCAAGATCGGCTCCCGCGATATCAAGCTCGGGCCGCCGGTGAAGGTGCCGCATCGTCCGTCGGCGGCAATTCCCGGGATCGGGGCCCGGCCGGAGTTACCAGGCCCTGCCGCTTCGGATGCGACGGATGCGTTGGGCGAGACCAACGTCGAGTTGACGGCAGCCCTTCCGGGCAAGAACGATTCGAAGTCGCCGCACCTCCCGGCGTTGAAAGACGTTGAGACGTCGCTGAATACCGCGGCCTCCACATTCGACCACGCGGTCTCGAAGGTGAGCGCGTCGCTCGGGATCGACGACGCACGAGAGGCGGTCAAGCAGGTCTCAGACGCCGCGACAGAGTCGATCACCGCATCTACCGCGAAGGCGTTCAATGCCGACACGGTCAGCCGGGCGGTGCAGTCTCCCGTGGCCACCGCGGCGGTAGCTCCAGTCAAGCCTGCCGCCGCGGTCGACGAAGTCGGTTCTGGCGTCTTCGGTTTCGTGAACGGCATCGTCACCGAGATTCTCAACCCGTTCCTGGCGCCGGCCCCGGATTCACCGGAGCCACTGACCCCGATGGCGTGGGCGCTGCTGGCTTGGGTGCGGCGTAACGCATTCAACCAGGCGCCTACCGTCGACCCGACCACCACGGTGCAGGCCGGGCAGACTGTTACGGGCAACATCGGCGCTGTCGACTCTGAGGGCGATGAGCTCACCTACACCGTCACCCAGCAGCCCGAGCACGGAACGGTGACCATCGATCAGAAAACAGGGGAGTACACCTACACCCCCGACGACATCGACTACGACTCGATCCAGACCGACTCGTTCACGGTGTCCGTCACCGACGGAAAGACCAACCTGCTCAGCCTGTTCCGCCCGCACAGCACGGAAACGGACATCGCCGTGTCGGTGCTGAATCCCGAAGTCGAACGGGTCATCCTGGAGATGCCCGACGGCGTGAAGAACCCGGTCAATCCCCGTTACTCCGAGGACGGAAAATCCATCTACTTCTCGGGCACGCCGACCGCGGGCGGCCGGACCGAGATCTACCAGATCAGCATCGACGGGTCACACGTCGAATGCGTCACGTGTGGGGTGTCCACGGAGGAAACGGGTAACTTGGCGAAACCGGTTCCCTTCACGGACGGTTCGGGACGGGTGCTGGTGCTGGTCAACGTCGACGGCGAATCGCCCCGCTACTCCGTTCTGGAAACCGGAGTCAACGGTAAGGAATTGGTTCCGGTCACCACGCCGGACGGCGGCGGGTACATCATCGACCGGCAGCGTGAGATGAGGCCGTCTCCCGACGGAACGCATGTCCTGTTCACTCGAATTGTGGTGGGCGAGAACGGCGCTCTGCAGGCTCTCCCGGTCGTGGGCACATTGACCCGCACCGAGGACGGCTATGTGGTCGAAGATGCGCGGGTGGTCTACCCGACCGGTGAGGGTAAGCAGTGGACCCCCGACGGCAAGGGTGTGATCATCCTCGGCGGCCAATACGACGCGGGCAATGTCGACGACATCGTGGTCAACCTGGAAACCGGTGAGGTGACCCGGCTGACCGCCAATCCGGACTACGACGAAGACACCGACCTCTCACCCAACCAGCAGTGGATCGCGATCGGCAGCACGCGTGGCCTCGATGCGCTGACGCCGATGACGCGGATCGAGCGGCAGAACTTCCTGCCGGTCTACGTCGGCGCGCCGGTGTACGGGGCGTATGCGACGCCGATCAACGTCTCGAACCAGGAGTGGGTGCTCGAAGTTGGCGATGAGCTGGATGGCGAGAACGGACTCCCGCTGTTCGAGACCGGTGACGGATGGACCGCCCGGAGCATGCCCAGCTGGAATCCCGACGGCACCGCGGTGACGTTCTGGGAGTCCAGTGTCGACGATCCGACCCAATCTCGACTGGTCATTGCCAACCTGAAGTACACGACCAGCGTCGGTCCGGTCGCAGCCGATCGCTCGACTCCGGACCCGGACTGGGCGCCTGCGCTCGGCACCTATGTCGCCAAGACGACGCCGCTGCCGCCAGTCGGAACGTACTCGGGCGCAAAGGGAGGCACCGCGGTGGTCACCGAGACCACTGACTCGACGGGACATACCACCCGCAAGGTCGTCTACACCGACTACGTCAACGAGGACGGCATGATCCTCAACGGCTACGAATCGGCCGACTACGCCGCCAGCCAGAACGAGGTCCACTATCTGGCGGACGTCACCGTCACCGGAACGCACACCGGCTCGCTGAAGGCCGACGCCACCATGAACGCCTTCCAGCAGTCATTGACCGGCTACATCACCTCTGATCTCGACGGCGATGTGCAGAGCCTGCCAGATCCGGGTGCCGCGGAGGAGGCCCAGCAGAACGCCTGACCGGCGAGAAGGCGTCAAAGTCCCCCAGGTCAAAGAGATTTGGGGGCTTTGGCCACGTATGGCACCGTCAGTCCGCCAATGAGATATCGACTGCGGCGAGGCGTTCCGGATCGCCGATGATGTCGATGACGTGGATCAACCCATCGCGGATATCCAGGCGCAGTAGGGATTTCAGCTGGCCGGCCGGCGCGATGACGATACCCGCGGCGCCATCGAGGACGGCGACCTCTCCACCCCGCGCGACCGAGGCGAACATCTTCGACTCCTCGACGAACTCCCGGGCCCCACGCACCTCGGTGGGGACCCGTCCGCCGACCAGCACGCGGTCGACGCGGCGCAGCACGTCGGGGTGCAGGATCTCCAGCAGCGCTTCGAGATCGCCGTGCTGAGAGGCGGTCAGGAAAATTCGGGCGATGTCGAGGTGCTCGGCGGTGGGTCGGACGGCGGAAGGCTCAGCGCGGCGAACATGTTCGCGCGCTCGGCTCGCGAGTTTCTTGGCGGCCGTCGGTGTGCGGTCGAGCAGTGCCGCGATGTCGTCGAAGGGCACGGCGAAAGCGTCGTGCAAGACGAACGCCACGCGTTGGGCCGGCGAAAGCCGGTCGAGCACGACGAGCAGCGCCCGGCCCACCGACTCGGCCATGGCGACCTGCTCGTCGGCGGCGGGGGACACGGCCTCGGGAAGTAGCTCATCGCCGCCGAGCACCTCGCCGCGTCGCGTCCTTTCGCGTAGCCGGTCGAGGCATTCGCGCGCGGTCACTGTGGTGAACCAGGCGGTCGGGTTGCTCACGTCGTCGATGCCGCGCTTACTGACCTTGAGCCAAGCGGTCTGAACTGCGTCATCGGCGTCGTCCACCGAGCCGAGGAGTCGGTACGCCACTGCGCGCAGATGGCGGCGATCCTCTTCGAATCGGGCGGCCAGGGCCCTTTGGTCGTTCATGTCGTCACCTTTCACGCGCGGCAAGCGTCAACAAGGTGAACCCCTAGGGATGGGAGGCGACCAACATGACCCTACAACTCGGCATGATCGCGACGTTGATCGTTGCGGTCACCATCGCGGCCAATGCGGCGATGGCGATCGGTGACCTGGCCGGGGCCAGTTTCGTGCTGGCCAACTCGGCAGAGGTCGGTGTCCCGCGGTCCTGGGTCCCGGCGCTCGGGCTCCTCAAGGGTGCGGGCGCCGTCGGACTACTTGCGGGCCTGTTCGTGTTCCCACCGCTCGGCATCGCGGCCGCGGTCGGACTGATCGCGTTTTTCATCGGTGCGGTCATCACCCACATCCGCGCGCAGGTTTTCTACAACATCGCTTTTCCGGCGGCGTTCCTCGTGCTTGCGGTGCTGTCGCTGGCAGCCTTCGTCGCGGGGTGACCAACCGCTGCGGACAACTGAAAAGGCCCCACCCCGAGTGGGATGGAGCCTTTTCAGATCGGCGAGTGACGTTTGCTGGACGGCTCAGGCGCTACGGCGGATGCCTCGCTTGAGCAACAGCTCGCGCTCGGACTCGCTCAGGCCACCCCAGATGCCGTACGGCTCACCGACGGCAAGCGCGTGTGAACGGCACTGAGTGATCACGGGGCAGCTGCGGCACATCTCCTTGGCGCGAAGCTCACGTTGAGCCCGAGCCCGTCCGCGCTCACCATCGGGGTGGAAGAACATCGACGAATCGACACCACGGCAAAGTCCCTGCATTTGCCAATCCCAGATATCCGCATTGGGTCCGGGAAGCTGCTGCGGTTGCGGCATATGGAAAACCCCTCTCTGCTCGCCCATTTCGCCAAAAGTGGGCGGGTATGAGTCGGTGGAACCGAACTGAGCTCGTGTCGCCGATGACCGCTCGTGCACACAAACTAGGGGGACTGAATAAAGCGAGTCAATAGGCTGCCGGTGTGCTAAAGGGCATAACCGCAGGTCGAGAATTTACATCACGTTCATCGTTGTGACGCCTTGGCCGAGACATGAGTGTTAAGGCTCTGGCAACCGCCTTCGTGTTTTCCCTGTTCGGGCTGGCGAGGGCGTTGGATGCAATTCCGGGCGGGCGATAGTTAGTTGACATGCCATTAACATTCAAGCCATCAATTGTTAACTAATGACCGTTGTGCAAAGTGAATTTGGGTGTATCCGCCGGTACCGGGTTGCCCGGGGACCGGCAATGCCGTCGGGATTGATAGCGTCGCGAACCGATGACTGCAATCGCAGCGGCCGCTCCGGCCCTGGCTGACGCCGCCTTCGGGGCCGACCCCGGGCGGTGGCCCTTGCCTACCGCAACCACCCCACGCGAGCGCTGGCTGCGGGCGGTCGCCGCCGGCGGGCAGGGGCGGTACGCCTGCGCGCTCGCCGAGCTCGACGCGATCCTGCGGTCCCAGGAGTCCGGTGCACTCGTGTCGCTGGCGTGCAGCACGCGCGCCTCTTTCCTTCGCCAGCTCGGCGGGCACGCGCGCGCTCGCGGCGCCGACGGCCGGGCGTGGGCGGAGCGCGGAGCCGATGACGAGGCCGCGGCCGACGCGCTGGTCGGGCTGGCGGCCGACGCTCTCGGGCTCGGCCGGTTCGGCGTATCGGCAAGGGTGCTCGACCGGGCGCGCGCCCTCGACACGCCCGAGGACTCACGTCAGTGGATCCGGTTGGCGTGGGTGAGCGCCGAACTGGCGATGGTCCAGGGCGACGGTGCGACGGCGCTCGCACATGCGCGTCGCGGTGTCGCCGCGGCGGCCGGTCATCGTTCGACGCGCCACGTCGTCAAGTCTGATGTCGTGCTGGCCGCGGCGCTGTGCAGCGCCGGTGAGATCGACGAGGCGCGGGAGGTGGCCGACGCGGCACTGCTGGCCACCGACAAATCCGGGTTGATCCCGCTGCGGTGGGCGGTCGCCTGCGTGCTGGCCGATATCGGCAGTGCCTGCCACGATGCGGAACAAATCAGTGCGATCCGGGACCTCAGCGCCGATACAGTGCGTCGCAGAGGTGGGGTGTGGGCCGGGCGCTAATCACGGTTACCCCACCCTGATCGTTATTGTTTAGCTGAGCCAATCGCCGCGAGTGTCGGTGCCACGTAACGCTGGAGAGATCGCCCACGATGACAAGTTCGGGAGACCGTCTCGACGTTGTCGTTGCTGAGGCAGTGGCAGGTGATCGGAACGCGCTCTCGGAAGTGCTGGAGATCATTCGGCCGATCGTCGTTCGGTATGTCCGGGCGAGGGTGGGGGCGACCGAGCGCAGTGGTCTGTCAGCTGATGACGTTGCGCAGGAGGTTTGCTTGGCCGCCATCACGGCGCTGCCGCGGTACAAAGATCAGGGACGCCCGTTCCTGGCCTTTGTGTATGGCATCGCTGCGCACAAGGTTGCTGACGCGCATCGCGCGGCGGCCAGGAATCGTGCCGAGCCCACGGATGTGGTGCCCGAGCGGTTCTCCCTTGACGCGGGGCCCGAGCAGTCCGCGCTCGACACCGAGTCATCGGAACGGATGGCCAGACTGTTGTCCGTCCTGCCCGAAAAGCAGCGGGAGATCCTGATCCTGCGGGTCGTGGTCGGCATGAGTGCGGAAGAGACGGCCGAGGCCGTCGGTAGCACCGCGGGCGCGGTGCGTGTCGCACAGCACCGCGCGCTGGCCCGGCTCAAGAACGAGATCATGGCGACGGGGCGTGACCATGCCTGACTTCGGCCGCTGGACCTCAAACGGTGGTGATCCGTCCCTCAACGAGATCAACCGGTCCGAGAAATTCATCGAGGCGCTGTCCCTCGAGCGCCAGGTCTATGCCACCGACCGGGAAGAGGCCGAACTGGCCGTCCTGCTGGCCGGGTGGCGCGACGAAGCACGGCGCACCCCGATGACGGGGATTGCGACGCCGCGGGAGGCCGTCAAGGCGCTCGACAAGGCCACCTCGCAGGGCCGTGTGCGGATGCCGATGGCCCTGGTGGGGTCGATGGCCGCCGCGTTGCTCTGCCTCGGTGGGTTCGGTGCGGCCGTGTACGGCTCCGGCCCGGGCGATGCGCTCTACGGTGTGCGCGGACTGGTCTTCGGCTCGGCGCCGGTGACCCGCGACGTGGGCGTCGAACTCGCGTCCAGTGAGCTCAAACAGGTTCAGCAGCTGATCGACGAAGGACAGTGGGAACAGGCGCAGCAGAAGCTGCAGACGTTGACCACCACGGTCGCCACCGTCGGCGACGAACAGCGCAAACAAGAACTCGTCGACCAGTGGCAGCAGCTGTCGGTGAAGGTGGAGAACCGCGATCCGAACGCGACCGTGCCGCCCGACGCGCCGCCCGTGGTGCTGCCCGAGGTGACCGTCACGACGACGCCGTCGACCCCGGCCGAGAGCCCGTCCGGGGAGACACCGACGTCGACACCGACGACCGGACCTTCGACGTCACCGACTTCACCGACGGAGACCTCACCCGGCTCAGGAACTTCCAACCCGTCGGCGACATCCACGCCGGCGGAGCCAGGGACGTCGCAACCGAGCACCACTGCGCCGTCGACGCCGTCCTCGGCCGGGGCACCGGAACCGACGACCAGCGCGGAGCCGACCACGAGCGTCCCGTCATCGCCGGCGACACGTACGACCTCGGCACCGACCACCTCGGCCGCTCCGGCGGTTGAGGCGCCGGTGACCACGACTACCGTCGCGCCGGCGGTGGAGCCCACGTCG
>MSTD01000059.1 GCA_001942045.1 Mycolicibacterium porcinum | reverse complement strand
CCGTCACTCCGCTGCCGGATGTCGCCAAGGCCGCGAAAGAGACTGCGGCACAAGCCAAATCCACTGTCACCTCGGCCACGAACCCGGTGTCGGGCCCGGTACCGGTGCCGATCAGCGAGGGGTCGTCGTCCAAGCTGCCGCTGGCCGCGGCGGTGGCCGTGGGTGTTCTTGCCGTGCTGTTGGTGTTGCTCAGCCGCCGTCGTTCCGACGAGGACTGATCGGGCCTTGACCCTGACGCGACGTCAGGGCCGATAGTGGCGTCATGCACGTCGATCCGCAGGTGAGGTCCGTCGGCACGGTTGCCGCGCTGACGGGCGTCTCGGTGCGGACCCTGCATCACTACGACCACATCGGTCTGGTGGTGCCCGGCGTGCGTACCGCGGCGGGTTACCGCGGCTACACCGACGCCGATGTGGAGCGTCTGCATCTGGTGCTGGTGTACCGGTCCGTCGGGCTGGCGTTGGAGACGATCCGGTCCCTGCTCGACGATCCCGATGTCGACGTGCTCGCCCACCTGCGACGCCAGCACAGCCTGCTGTGCGATCAGGCCGAGCAGTTACAGCACACCATCAAGGCAGTGGAGGAATTGATGAGCGCCCACGACAGAGGGATTCAGCTCACCGCGGAGGAGCAGGTGGAGATCTTCGGCAGTGCCGTTTTCGACGAGCACGACGACGAGGTCCGCGAGCGTTGGGGCGGTACCGAGGAGTGGCGACAGTCCCGGCAGCGCACCGCACAGATGACCAAGCAGGACTGGATAGAGTTCAAGGCCGAGAACGACGCGCTGCTCGAAGCCCTGGCCGAGGGCAAGCGCGCCGGGGTGCGTCCCGGGTCGGCGCAGGCCAATGAGCTCGCAGCCCGACATCGCGCGAACATTTCCCGGTTCTACGACTGCAGTGACGACATGCACGTCTGCCTGGCCAACATCTATGTGGACGACGAGCGCTTCGCCCGCTACTACGACGAGGCCGAGCCCGGGCTGGCCCAGTTCGTGCACGACATCATCGTGCAAAGCGTCGCCCGCTAGCGGGCTGCGATAATCGCCGCGTGAGTATCGAACCGCGCGCCACCGCTGATCTGGTCGACGAGATCTACCCCGATGTCCGTAGCTGCGATCTGCAGTTGCAGAACTACGGCGGCAAGGTCATGTTCGCCGGGCCGATCACGACGGTGCGGTGCTTTCAGGACAACGCGCTGCTCAAGTCGATCCTGTCCACCCCCGGTAACGGTGGGGTGCTGGTGGTCGACGGCGACGGGTCGCTGCACACCGCGCTGGTGGGCGACATCATCGCCGGCCTGGCCGCCGACAATGGCTGGTCCGGGGTGATCGTGCACGGCGCGGTGCGTGACGCGGCCGCATTGCGCACCATCGACGTCGGTATCAAGGCACTGGGCACCAACCCGCGCAAGGGCACCAAGACCGGTGAGGGTGAGCGTGACGTGGAGGTCAGCTTCGGCGGGGTGACCTTCGTTCCAGGTGAGATCGCATACGCCGACGAGGACGGCATCGTCGTGGTGGCTTCGTAAGACCAGACGAGGGAAGCCCCCACCGTGCGGTGGGGGCTTTCCTCGTGTGAGGCGTTAAACCGTCACTGCGGCACGGTGTTTGGTGAACATCAGCGACTCCTCGTCGACCTTGCCGTACCGGATGGTCCGCATGTCGAAGAAGTAGTTCTGCTTGAGCTTCCACGGCGCTTCCGAGCCCGACTTGGGCAGGCTGTCCATCGCCCGCCGGAAGTACCCCGGGGTGAAGTCCATGAACGGCAGCTCGTCGACGGCGGCGCCGGGGTGCTGCGCCTCGACGCGGTCGAAACCGTTGGCGTCCATGTAATTCAGCAGGCGGCAGATGAACTCGGACACCAGGTCGGCCTTCAGGGTCCAGGACGCGTTGGTGTAACCGAAGGTGATGGCCATGTTCGGCACGCCCGAGAGCATGAGGCCCTTGTAGGTCATGCACTTGGTCAGGTCGATCGGCTCACCGTTGCGGTTGGCCGTCGCGCCGCCGAACAGCTGCATGTTCAGACCGGTGGCGGTGACGATGATGTCGGCCTGCAGTTCCTCGCCGGAGGCCAGCTTGATGCCGGTCTCGGTGAAGGTGTCGATCGTGTCGGTGACGACGTCGGCCTTGCCGGATCGGATGGCCTTGAACAGATCGCCGTTGGGCGCCAGGCAAACTCGCTCGTCCCACGGGTTGTATCGCGGGCTGAAGTGCTTGTCGTAGTCGAAGCCCTCGGGCAGCCGGCGCACGGCCATCTGGCGCAGCGCCTTCTTGAACACGGCCGGGAACTTCCGGGCGACCTGGTACTGCCCGGTGCTGTAGCCGATCTGCTTCCACCGGTTGATGAAGTGCGCCAGGTGCTTCGGCAGGTACTTGTTGGTCCGCGCCGCAACCGGGTCCTCCAGCGGCAGTGCGCCGATGTAGGTGGGTGAGCGCTGCAGCATGGTGACGTGGCCCGCGCCCTCGTTGACCAGCGACGGGATCAGGGTGACAGCTGTTGCGCCGGAACCGATCACGACGATCTTCTTGCCGGCGTAGTCCAGGTCTTCCGGCCAGTGCTGCGGATGGATGATCTGGCCCTTGAAGTCCGCCGAGCCGGGGAACTCCGGCGAGTAGCCCTCGTCGTAGTTGTAGTAGCCGCTGCACACCGACAGGAACGACGCGGTGATCTGCTTGGTCTCGCCGTCCGCCTCGACCTCGACGGTCCAGCGGTTGTCGGCGTCCGACCAGTCCACCGACAGGACGCGGTGGCCGGTGCGGATGTGGTTGCGGATGCCGTTCTCGTCCGCGGCCTCATTGATGTAGTTCCAGATCGACTGGCCGTCGGCGATGGACTTGGCCGACTCCCAGGGCTTGAACCGGAAACCGAGGGTGAACATGTCGGAGTCCGAGCGGATGCCCGGGTACTTGAACAGGTCCCAGGTGCCGCCGATGTTCTCCCGGCGCTCCAGGATCACGTAGCTCTTGGTGGGGCAACGGTCCTGCAGGTGCCAGGCCGTGCTGATGCCGGAGATGCCGGCGCCGACGATCACAACATCGAAATGTTCGGTCATGGGACCGACGGTATCAACATGGTGTTGAGTCGGTCAACGGTGTGTCGAAAAATTCGACGCGGTGTTAGTGTGCTTGGTGTGAGCACCCCCAGCACGACGCGCGCCCCGCGCGGTCGCCGCGCCGCTCGCCCCTCCGGCGACGACCGCGAAGCGGCGATCCTCGCGACCGCCAGGCGGCTGCTGGAGACCAAGAAATTCGCCGACATTTCGGTCGATGACCTGGCCAAAGGCGCCGGGATCTCGCGGCCGACGTTCTACTTCTACTTCCCCTCGAAGGAAGCGGTAGTGCTGTCGCTGCTCGATCCACTGATCAAGCGCGCGGACACCGGTTTCGACAGCGCGATGGAGGACATGCCGGCCGACCCCAAGCAGTCCATCCGGCACGGGATCGAGATCTTCTTCAGCTCGTTCGCATCGGATGCGGCCACCGCGCGCGCCGGCACCGAGGCACTCAACAGCAGCCCCGAGTTCCGCACGCTCTGGTCCGGTCTCATGCAGAAGTGGATCGCGCTGACCGCCGCCCTGATCACCGCTGAACGCCAACGCGGCGCCGCCCCCGAGACCATCCCCGCCATGGATCTAGCGACCTCCCTCAACCTGATGAACGAGCGGACCATGATGGCTGCGCTGGGCGCCGAACAACCCGCGGTCGCCTATGACAAGGTGGTCGACACCCTCGCCCACATCTGGCTGACCAGCATCTACGGCGACGCCCTCTGACTCGTCCGCTACCTATGCGAACATATGTTCGTGTCGGGTCCAACCCAGCAGGCGGCCATCCTGCACGCTGATCTCGATTCGTTCTACGCATCGGTCGAGCAGCGCGATGATCCGGCCCTGCGCGGGCGCCCGGTGATCGTCGGCGGCGGCGTCGTGCTGGCGGCCAGTTACGAGGCCAAGGCGTTCGGGGTACGCACGGCAATGGGCGGTGGCCAGGCGCGGGCGCTGTGCCCGCAAGCCGTGGTGGTGCCGCCGCGCATGTCCGCCTATTCGGAGGCCAGCCGGCATGTGTTCGAGGTGTTTCACGACACGACGCCCGTGGTCGAGCCGCTGTCGGTGGACGAGGCGTTTCTCGACGTGTCCGGCCTGGCCCGGGTGTCGGGCACTCCGGTGGAGATCGCCCGACGGCTGCGCGAGCAGGTCAGCGAGCAGGTGGGGCTACCCATCACCGTCGGCATCGCCCGGACCAAGTTCCTGGCCAAGGTGGCCAGTCAGGTGGCCAAGCCGGACGGCCTGCTGCTGGTTCCGCCGGATCGCGAGTTGGCGTTCCTGCATCCGCTGCCGGTGCGCCGGCTGTGGGGTGTGGGCGCCAAGACCGCCGAGAAGCTGCACGCCCACGGCATCGAAACGGTCGCCGATGTCGCCGAACTCCCCGAGTCGGCATTGCGCCCCATGGTGGGCGGCGCAATGGCGCGGCAGCTGTACGCGTTGTCCCGCAACATCGATCGCCGCCGGGTGACGACGGGGGTGCGGCGCAGTTCGGTCGGCGCTCAGCGCGCACTCGGGCGGCGCGGCAACACGATGTCGGCCGCGGAGGTGGACGTCGTGGTCGTCAACCTCGTGGACCGGATCACCCGCCGCATGCGCGGTGCCGGACGCACCGGGCGCACGGTCGTATTGCGTTTGCGCTTCGATGATTTCGGTCGGGCGACGCGGTCGCACACCCTGCCCCGGGCCACGGCGTCGACCGACGCGATCCTGGCCGCAGCCCGGGCACTGGTGACGGCCGCCGCGCCGGTGATCGCCGAGCGGGGGCTGACGCTGATCGGATTCGCCGTGTCCAACATCGACCACCAGGGCAGTCAGCAGTTGGAGTTGCCGTTCGACTCAGAGCCCGATCCGGTCGCGATCGACGGCGCCATCGACGAGGTGCGTCAGCGGTTCGGCAACGCGATGTTGACCCGCGGCGTTCTGGTCGGGCGCGATCCCGGCCTGGAGATGCCGACGCTCCCGTACTAGAAGAGTTGTGCGGCAATGAATCCGGTGAGCAGCACGGTGAATCCGCCGATCTCTCCGACGATGAGGGCAAGCATTCCGCCGTGCAGTCCGGCGGTGGGCTTCTCGAATTGGTTGGTGGTGTCGCGTTTGGCGCCGTGCTCGATGTAGGCGGCGATCGCGACGACGAAGAACAGCACGAGCACCATGGCCGCAGTGAGGTTCACCCAGGTGGGCCAGGCGCTGAGTTCGACGAACACCGCGACCAGCAGGGTGGCGAAGGAGTAGAGCAGGGCGGCACGGTGGGCGATGTCGACGTACGGGTGGGCCAGGTGGTTCTCGCTGGTGGCCATCTGCCGGTACTTCCACACTCCCAGCACCAATGCCAGCAGGAAGATCAGACCGGCGGCCAGCAGGGTGATGACGGTGTCGATGCCGAGTTCCGCGTGCATCGCGTGAGCTTAGACCGAGCTGTTTTGAGTAGTCTCACGGATCCGCTGGATCGTGTTCCACGCCAAGCTGCGGAACATGAACGCATTCAACGACACCTCCAAGGTCACCGCCGCATTCTTCCTCCAGGCCGCCATCGCCTTCGGGGTGAGTTTTGTCGGTCTGCTCGGCGGGGTCCTGTTCCTGCCACTGGACCTGTGGCAGCGGTTGTTCCTGGCGATGACGGTCTTGTTCCTTGTGACGAGCTCGTTCACCCTCGCCAAGGTAATCCGCGATCAGCAGGAAGCCACGACCATCCGAGTCCGGCTAGACGAGGCCAGGATGGAAAAGCTGATCGCCGAGCACAATCCGTTCACGTCAGCCGCGTGAGGTCCAGTCCAGAAGTTGTTCGGCGGGCCAGGTGTTGACGATCCGTTCGATCGGCACGTCGGCCTCCAAGGCGCGCTGGGCCCCGTAGCCCAGGAATTCGAGCTGCCCGGGCGCATGGGAGTCGGTGTCGATGCTGAACAGGCAGCCGATGTCGAGCGCCAAGTTCAGCAGCCGGGTCGGCGGGTCGCGACGTTCGGGCCGCGAGTTGATCTCGACCGCCGTGCCGTGGTCCAGACAGGCGGTGAACACCTTCTCGGCATCGAATTTCGACTCGGGCCGCATGCCGCGTCCGCCGGTGACCAGGCGTCCGGTGCAGTGCCCCAGGACGTCGGTGTGCGGGTTCGACACCGCCTTGACCATGCGCCTGGTCATCGCCGGCGAGTCCATGGCGAGCTTGGAGTGCACGCTGGCCACCACCACATCGAGGCGTTCCAGGAGCTCAGGTTCCTGATCCAGCGAGCCGTCTTCGAGGATGTCCACCTCGATCCCGGTGAGGATGCGCATGGGTGCGACGCGTTCGCGGATCTCCTCGATGACGTCGAGCTGCTCGCGTAGCCGTTCGGGTGACAGGCCATTGGCCACCCGCAGCCGGGGCGAGTGGTCGGTCAGTGCGCAGTACTCGTGCCCCAGGTCGCGCGCGGCCAGCATCATCTCCTCGATCGGGGCGGATCCATCTGACCAGTTCGAGTGCACATGCAGGTCACCGCGTAACGCCGCACGCACCTCACCGCCGCCGAGATCCTTTGCTGCCGACCGTAATTCGACGAGAGTGTCGGGTTCCCGTCCCGCCCACGCCTGGGCGATCACCTTCGCGGTCTTGGGTCCGACCCCTGGCAACGACTGCCAGTTGTTCGACGCACCCAGCCGCTCCCGCTGGGCATCGGTCAGCGCCTCGACGACGTCGGCAGCGTTGCGGTATGCCATCACCCGCCGTGGGTCTTCGCGCGCGCGGTCCTTGTAGTAGGCGATCTGGCGCAGTGCGGTCACCGGATCCATCGGCAGCTCAGCCGTTGCCGTCGAAATACAGAACACCGCTCATACCTTCAGTGTGCCCAGCATTTGCGATGACGTACAGTGGATTGCAAAATCGTTCAATCCATAAATCCGTCAGGCATGCCTTGTGATCAGAACCGTGGCCGGCACGTTCCGCCGCCTGCTGCCTCATCGCGACGACTACACCGAGCTGCCCCGCTCGTGGCGGCGGGACATCCTCGCCGGCGTGACGGTCGGCGTGGTGGCGCTGCCGTTGGCGTTGGCGTTCGGGATCAGTTCGGGGGTCGGCGCCGCCGCCGGCCTGGTCACGGCCGTGGTGGCGGGCCTGGTCGCCGCCGTGTTCGGCGGTTCGCACTTGCAGGTGTCCGGGCCGACCGGTGCGATGGCGGTGGTGCTTGCGCCGATCGTCGCGCAGCACGGGCTCGGCAGCATCGCCCTGGTGACGGTGGTGGCCGGCCTGGTGGTGCTGGCGGCCGGCGCCACCGGTCTCGGCCGGGCGGTGACGTTCATCCCGTGGCCGGTGATCGAGGGGTTCACCCTTGGCATCGCGGCGATCATCTTCCTGCAGCAGGTGCCCGCGGCGTTCGCGCAGCAGGCCCCGGCCGGCGAGCGCACGCTGCCCGCCGCGATCAGCGTCGTCACCCACGCCGACTGGACGTCCGCGGCGAAAACCCTTGGGGTAGTTGCGGTTGTCGCGCTCTTGATGATCGTGCTCCCCCGCGTGCACCGCGCGATTCCCGAGTCTCTCACCGCCGTCATCGTGGTCACGGCCCTGGTCAGCATCCTGCACATCCCGGTCGCGGCGATCGGCGAATTGCCGTCACACCTGCCGGCCCCGCTGCTACCCCACGCCGACCTCGGCGCCTTGCGCACCCTCCTGGGTGCGGCCCTGGCCATAGCGGCACTGGCGGCCATCGAATCGCTGCTGTCCGCGCGGGTCGCGGCGACCATGTCGCCGACCGGACCGTACGACCCGGACCGGGAGCTGGTGGGTCAGGGCCTGGCGTCGGTGGCCTCCGGGGTCTTCGGCGGCATGCCTGCCACCGGTGCGATAGCCCGCACCGCGGTCAATGTCCGGTCCGGCGCCAGGACGCGGGTGGCGGCGATCGTGCACTCGCTCGTCCTGCTCGCGGTGGTGTATCTGGCCACCGGCCCGGTGTCGACCATTCCGCTCGCCGCGCTGGCCGGGGTGCTGATGGTGACGTCGTTCCGAATGATCTCGGCGGCCACGATCCGGAAGATCCTGCGCTCCACCCGATCCGACGCGTTGACGTTTACCCTGACCGCCGCGGTCACCGTGTGTTTCGACCTGATCGAGGCCGTGGAGATCGGTGTCGTCGTCGCCGCGTTCTTCGCACTGCGTTCGGTGGCGCGGCGCAGCAGCGTGGTCCGCGAGGAGCTTCCGGGTCCACCGCATCCCGGCGACGATCAGATCGCGTTGCTGCGCCTCGACGGCGCGATGTTCTTCGGTGCGGCCGAACGTATTTCGAATGCCATCGTCGACACCGAGCATCCGCACACATCCGTCGTCATCATCCGGATGTCGCAACTGGGCATGCTCGACGCCACCGGTGCCCACACCCTCGCCGAGATCGCGACCGAGCTGGAGTCACGCGGTATCACGGTGATCATCAAGGGCGTTCGACCCGAACACGCCGAGTTGCTGGCCAACGTAGGCGTGTTCGAGTCACTACGACACGAGAACCACTTGCTCGATTCGCTCGACGAAGCGATCGAGCATGCCCGGTCACACGTCAGCTGACGGTGCGGATCAGCTTCTTGTTCACGAACTCGTCCATCCCGAACTTGCCGAGCTCGCGGCCGAAACCCGACCGCTTGATGCCACCGAACGGCAACTCGGCGCCCTCGGCACCGACCGCGTTCACGAACACCATGCCCGCCTCGATGCGGTCGGCCACCCGGGCGGCCTGGTCGGCGTCGGTGGTGAAGACGTAGGAACCCAGTCCGAACGGGGTGTCGTTGGCGATCTCGACGGCTTCGTCCTCCGAGCCGGCCTTGTACACCACGGCCACCGGGCCGAACAGCTCCTGCCGATAAGCATCGTTGTCCACGGTGACACCGGTCAGCACGGCCGGCGGGTAGAAGGCACCCCGGCGCTCACCGGCGGACGTCAGCTTGGCGCCCTGGTCGACGGCGGCCTTCACCTGTTGCTCGAGCCGCTCGGCAGCCAATTCCGATGACAGCGGGGCGATTCCGTCGGCGGCGGCCAGCAGCTTCTCGGTGAACTTGGCCAGGAAGTCGTCGTACAGGTTCTCGGCGACGATGAAGCGCTTGGCCGCATTGCAGGCCTGCCCGGTGTTCTCCATCCGTCCTTCGACCGCGGCTTGCACGGTCGCGTCGAGGTCATCGGTGGACAGCACGATGAACGGATCGGAGCCACCGAGTTCGAGCACGCACTTCTTCAGGTTGCGCCCGGCGATCTCGGCCACCGCGGCACCCGCCCGCTCGGAACCGGTCAGCGACACCGCGGCGACGCGGGGGTCGGCGATGATGTCGGCGACCTGATCGTTGGTGGCCCGGATGTCGACGTAGGCGCCCTGCGGCAGTCCGGCCTCGAGGAAGATCAGCTGCAGCAGCTCGGCGGATTCGGGGCATTGCGGGGCGTGCTTGAGCAGAATTGTGTTGCCTACGATCAGGTTTGGGCCGGCGAACCGGGCGACCTGGTAGTACGGGTAGTTCCACGGCATGATGCCGAGCAGGACACCGACCGGGCCCCGCTTGACCACGGCACTGCCCTCGCCGTCGAGCAGGGGAATCTCCTCGTCGGCGAGGAACTTCTCGGCGTTGTCCGCGTAGTACTGGTAGATGGCGGCGCTGAAGTCGACCTCGCCAAGGGCCTGGTCGCGCGGCTTGCCCATTTCCCGGACGATGACGTCGGCGAGCTGTTCGCGGCGCTGTTCGTGCAGGGCGGCGACCTTACCGATCAGCGCGGCCCGCTCGGCGACGGTGGTGGTGCGGGCCCAGGTGCGGCCGGTCTTGGCGGCGGCCTCGATCGCAGCCTGAATCTCGGCGTCGGTCGAGGTCGGGTAGGTGGCGACCACCTCGGCGGTCGCCGGATCGGTGACTGCGTACTCGCTCATGTTCACTCCAAGATGGGGGGTCAGATCGGGGGATTTCGTATATTTCCGTGCCCGAGACTACCGATTGCAGCGTCAGAATGGCACCAAAGATACGGAATCAGCACGACCAGCAGAGCTCAGGAATGAATCTCCCAACAGGACTAGTTTGTGTTGGCGTGCGCTTCGCCTTCAAAACATCCCCGCAGAACACAACTTGGGCCGACATGCTTGCCATCTGGAAAGCTGCCGACAAGATCGACGTCTTCGAATCCGGCTGGACGTTCGATCACTTCTATCCGATCTTTTCCGACTCGTCCGGCCCCTGCCTCGAGGGCTGGACGACACTGACCGCCCTGGCGCAGGCCACCGAGCGGTTGCGCGTCGGCGTGCTCGTCACCGGTATCCACTACCGCCACCCCGCCGTTCTGGCGAACATGGCCTCCGCGCTCGACATCATCTCCAACGGTCGCCTGGAGTTGGGCATCGGCGCCGGCTGGAACGAGGAGGAGTCCGGCGCGTACGGCATCAAGCTGGGTTCGATCAAGGAGCGCTTCGACCGGTTCGAAGAGGCCTGCCAGGTCCTGAAGGGACTGTTGACGCAGGAGACGACGACGTTCGACGGCAAGTTCTACCAGCTCAAGGACGCCCGCAACGAGCCCAAAGGTCCGCAGCAGCCGCATCCGCCGTTCTGCATCGGTGGCAGTGGCGAGAAGCGGACTCTGCGCATCACCGCGCAGTACGCCGACCACTGGAACTTCGTGGGCGGCCCGCCCGAGGAGTTCGCCCGCAAGCGCGATGTGCTGGCCGCGCACTGCGCCGATCTCGGTCGCGACCCGAAGGAGATCACCCTCTCGGCGCACGTCCGCCTCGGCGAGGACCGCGACTACACAAAGGTGGTCGACGAGGCCGCCGCGCTGGGCGCTGAGGGTCTGGATCTGGCAATCATCTACCTGCCGCCGCCCTACGACCCGGCTGTACTGGAGCCGCTGGCAGAGGCGATCAGGGATTCCGGTCAGCTGACTCGCTGATACACATAGCTACGCCCTCGGATCGGCGCTGACGCGCCGGTTCGAGGGCGTTGTGCACTTTGACGGATAAGCGTCAGGCGCCGAAGCGAAGTAGCTCGTCTGCCGTGGCCAGGCGTTCGTTCTTGGCCGGAAACTCACGGCTCTTCATCGGATGACGGAACAATGACCAGGCAATACGACCCATCCGTGACCGGCTGATCGGATTGATGTACACGGTGCTCACTCCTGCGAATATCTGGTTGCTGTACCCGTAGTTCCACGTTACCGCAGCACTCTCACTACGTCATTAGATACCCGATATCCGGCAAACAGTGCGAGCCACGCCGCAAAACAATTCGATGTTTCTAATGGGACTATTGGGACAAATGTGGCGATTCGAACGCCCTTTACAGAGACCTAGATCACTTTTTGGCCCGCCAACCTGGTGTGATGCAGCCCACATCAGTTAATTAAGAAAGCTCTCAATCTCGCTTGCCAAGCCGACTGCCAACCGCGAGACGCGGCTTCTCGAACATGAAATTGCCGCGCCGGAGCCCCCGTTCGCATCACTACACTTCTAACCGGATGAGGGGGTTCCGTGGGTTTTCTCGATGGTGTGACCAATTTCGCAGAGGGCCCACTCAAACTCGTCAGCGGTGTCGTAAACGGCGCTAAAGACGGCGCGAGTTTCGTCGACAACCTCCTCGACCGGGACATGGGTGGCGCCCTTCAGGATGGCCTGAAGATTGCGGACGACGTCGGAGACATCACCGAGGGCCTCACAAGCCTCGGTTTCGGGGTAGGGCCACTACCGACGGCATTCAAATCAATGAAGAGTCTCGTGCCGGCCGAGTCCAAGATCTTATGGCTCGCACAATTGGCGATCGACGGCATGAAGTTGACGACAGGATCGGGAGACCCCACCAACGGCGACGAGTTCCGTGACTCGAGCGAACGCCTCGGAACGGTCGTGGCAACTCTCATTTCCGCGGAGCCGCACACTGATCGGTGGGACGGAACGGCCTCACAGGTCTACAACGCGGTGAACGCATCGCATCGACGCGTCACTTTCGAAGTACAGAATGCCGACCTCGAAGTTGCGAAAATCCTCGACACCGAGGCTGGACAGGTTGGACGCACACGAGAAACACTCGACGACCAGATCGCGTGGCTCAAGGCCTACGACCTCGCGACGATGGCGATGAATGCCCATCCAGCCAGTGCTGCGCTCAAGATCCTCCTGGACACCACCGCGGCCACCGCGGCACTGGGAATCGCGGGGTCCACACTGGCTGTCCTCACCAAGAACAGCTTGGAGAACGCCTGGCGCATTCGCGAGCATCTCGACGGGTACGAAGGCGCGGCAAAAGACACGTCAGGTAAGCCCATGGGAGGGTGCGAAGTCTTCGCGGTGCCGGATCAGAATGATTCCGAAAAACCCGACGAACATCTTCCTCGCCACGACCGGGATGCAACCCCACTACCGGATCCGCATGCCCCGATCAAGGCCCCGTCGCGCTCAAACCCCAGAGAGCCATACACGGTGCCCAGTCCCGAAGAACCGTTCGTCTACGGCCCACCCGCTACCCCTTACGGGAATCCAGCGCCGTCGAGCCCGGCCCCGCCGAGCACTCCCCCACCCACTACGCCCAAGGCTCCCGCGGCTGCGGGGCCGCCATCCACTGCCCCGACCATCCCACCACCGCCAAAAGCCCCGGCAGCGGCTGCACCCGCCGCTCATACCGGCCCGCGCGCACCTGTCGACCCTGGTGTTCGCGGCGACGGCACAACCCCCTCGCCCACGACCCGACCCTGAACAACTGCGAAAGTACCTCTATGCCAACCGATTACGAGAAGAACCTCACAGTCCTCACCGACCACATCCGACACCTGTCCCAGAAGCAGCACACCGCGGTCGACCAGATCACGGGAGCGAATCGGTCGATCGTCGACCCGGCGCGGAACGTACTCGATACCCACGGACTCGCTTGCGGTGCAACGAATCTCGCCGTCGCTGCGGTCGAAGCTGCGCGTCGGACGGCGGGCGGCAAGTTGGAGAAGGTATCCACCGAGCTCGCAGAGAAGTTGACCACCGCGGCCGCCAACTACGAGAACACCGACTCGGCCGAAGGCGGAAACATCAATACATGCGGGGTTTGAGTGGGCGACAGCTGGGACGACGACTCCTGGGACGACGAAGTTGACGATGCCGACGAGTCGCTGCTCGATGCGCTTGACTTCACCAACCCGATCGAACAACCCGAGGATGACTCGGACGTGGCGACGCCGACGACTGACACCGACGATGGCGACGTCCCGACAATGTTCTTCACCGTGACAAATCCGCCAGGGACAGTCTCGGTCAGCGCTTTGGCGAGCGGGCAGCCCGCACACATCGATCTCTCACCGCGCGTCGTCGATATGACTGAACGCCAACTTGCCGACGAGATCGTGGTGATTGCGAAGCTTGCCGCAAGGCAGGCCCTGGCTGGCCAGAACCTCATCCTCTCGAGTGTCCTGGAGCGATTGGGCGTCGATCGAACCCTGATCCGCAACCATTTGGAGCACGACGCAGGGCTACCGTCGGCCGAAGCCGTCCTCGCCGAGAAAGCCCAGATCTTCGCCACCCGGTACCGAGATGACGGAGACGACTGATGGCTCAACCGCTCCCGGCCAAACAACGTCCACGCTGGCCGTTCATCCTCGCAGCACTCGTGACGGTTGTGGTTGTCCTTGCCGGTGCCATCGTGTGGTGGTTCTCGGCCGGCGCCGAGGCCTGGGCGCGGCATCACTGGACGCCCCCGGAGCAGACCTTTCTGTCCTCGATGCAAACAAATCCGGTTCCTGGGTGGAAGATTGACGTCGCAACACTTGGGTTGCCACCGGATTCGAGAATCACCATCGGCGACGACCCGAGCCTGCCCGGTCCCATCGTCAGAACGGGAACGTCTCGCGCGTATCTCCTGGCCAACAGCCCCGGACTCACTCCGCAGTGGTGGCTGACCGGTGTCGATGCCAGCGACGGGCACAGGTTGTTTCCGCCAGTAGCGCTGAACACGACTGACAAAGCGCCGACATGCTTCATCAACGGACCTTCGGTCGTGTGCATTGCAGACGACTATTACCGAGCCACTGCGTGGGTGATCGACCAGCACACCGGGGAACTGGCGTTCACGGGCCCTACCGACGTGCGATTGATAACGGGGAAGCTAAAGGCCGCCCAGGTTGGCAATTATCTGATCGCGGCAACCGAGAAGCAGGGCCTCTATGGCGTCGGCCCTCAAGCCCAGACGACCTGGTTCGTACCTGGCATTGGGGTGATCGGAAGCCACAGCGATGACATCGCTTTCCAGAGCACAAGTGGTGAAGGTCGGTCCACCATGTTCTCGCTCCAGGACGGCAAGATGCTCGTACCAGAGTTTCCTAGCAACACCGATTCGCGAGGCGCGACATTCTTCGAAGGCGGCTTTGCCGAGCAATTCACCGAGAAGCCTGGCCGCGATTTCGTCCAGTTCTTCGACACCGAAGGAAAACTCGCGATCGACAAACGCTTCGACGGCACCCTTTGGGGTATAACGGGAAACTTGATCGGTATCGGCGACTCCGACGACTACGGCGTGTACACCCTGCAAGGCGTGAAATTGCTCGACCTGTCCGGCGGCCACCTCCAACTGATCGGCACCACGCTGTGGGTCAGCGAGACCGACAAGGTCACCCAATCTACCCTCTATCGACCGTATGACATGCGGACCGGCGACAAGGGTGAGCCGTGCGAATTCAACTTGGGCACAGGCTATCTCGGCTCCGACGGCACGGTGGCGGTGCGCGCACCGATCAATCCCAAGTCCGATCTGCTGGCCGATGCCTGGGACCTCTCTACGTGTGAGCGAGTGTGGTCGATCCCGAGGAACGGACCTCTAGGCCGGGTAACCCGCCTGGGCGACACCATCGTTCGTCTGTCCGACGACGGTACTGAGCTCTTTTCCCTCGGCAGCCCGTAACCACTTTCGCTCAGCCCACTCAGGTCCGGGCCAACTCCTCGTCGAAGAACTCCGGCGGGTAGTCGTCCAGGTCCGCGGTCGCCAGGGACAACGCGTCTTCATCGCTCCGCGGGGCACTCAGACGCAACCAGCTCACCGCGACGGCCATGAAGCACAGGAACGTCAGCGGGTACCAACCGCTCGCGAGCTGGCCGACCCAGAACCGCCGCAGGTCCAGGTAATTCCAGTACACGCCGCTGAAGTACATGGTGGTGTGGTTGCGGCCGGGCCGATGCAGCGTCCACATGAACACCATCGCGTACAGGGCCGCGGCCCGGTACATCCAGCCTCGTGCCCACGCACCTTGCGTCGTACAGGCTTTGGCGACCAACCAGAACACCGCGGGGGCGAACCACACCCAGTGCGCCGCCCAACTGAACGGCGATACCGCGCACCCGGTCAAACCCACCACGACCACGGCCAGCGCCCGTTCGCCTCGCCGGTGTGCCCACGCGGCGACCGCAAGACCGGCGGCGAGCACCAGGAGACTCACGACGATCCACAGCCACTCCGGCCGTGGATCGGGCGCGAAGAACCTCGCGAGAAAACCGTTGATCGACTGGTTGGCCAGGTGCTCGATCCTGCTGATGTGGTTGGTGTCCCCGAGGTGAGTCCAGAACCAGGCACTGTCTCTCGGCAGGATCGGCCAGGTGAAAGCGGCTGTGGCACCGAAAGTCAGCGCGGCGACAGCCGAGGCCCGCCACTGCCGGGTGATCAGCAGGTACGGCAGGAAGATCAGCGGCGTGAGCTTGAGGCCGGCGGCAAGACCCAGACCAATCCCCCGCCACCGAGCCTGGCTGGGTTGCAGCAGGTCGAGTAGGACGATCGCCATCAGCAGGATGTTGATCTGACCCCACCAAAGGGTGGCCTGCACCGGTTCCACGTCAATGACGATCACCGCGAGCGCGGCACTCATCAGACCAAGCCGCAAATCTGCGCGAAGGCCGGCCAGCCGCATGATACGCCAGGCGATGAGCGCGAGCACGCCGATCGACACGACCAGCAGAGCGTATTTCGCGACGTCGAAACCGAGCCAGGCCAGCGGCGCGAGGAAGAAGGTCGCGAACGGCGGGTATACGAACCAGGCCCCGCGCAGCGCCGGTTGCTGGTACAGGCTTCTGCCGTCCCAGGACGCGTGTACCGCGGCGCGATACGTGTCGAGGTCGAAGTTGTTCTCGGTCAACCCGAAGAAATGCGTGCTGAACGGCACCAGCTGGTTATGCACCAGCACTGCCAGCACCGCCCCGATCAGTGCGATCGAGACGATGCGACGGCGCAGCCTCATCTCCCCGGCGGAGACCTACCGCTGCGGCGCTGCGGTCGGCTTGATCACCGCCGGCAGGGCGGTCTTACCCATCAGATAGCGGTCGACGCCCGCGGCAGCGGCCCGGCCCTCGGCGATCGCCCACACGATCAGCGACTGTCCACGCCCCATGTCGCCGGCGACGAACACGCCGGGCACCGAGGTCTGGAAGTTGTTGTCGCGGGAGACGTTTCCGCGGTCGGTCAGCTCGACACCGAGCTTGGTCAGCAGGCCTTCCTTCTCCGGCCCGACGAAGCCCATGGCCAGCAGTACCAGGTCGGCCCTGAGTTCGAAGTCGGTCCCTTCGACCTTCTCGAACTTGCCGGCATTCATCTTGACCTCGTGTGCGCGCAGGCCGGTGACGCGACCGTTCTCGCCGATGAACTCCTCGGTGTTGACCGAGAACACGCGCTCGCCGCCCTCTTCGTGCGCCGAGGACACCCGGAACATCAAGGGGTAGGTCGGCCACGGGGTCGAGTCCGCACGGGTCTCGGGCGGACGCGGCATGATCTCGAACTGGTGGATGCTGGCCGCGCCCTGACGGTGCGAGGTGCCGAGGCAGTCCGCGCCGGTGTCGCCACCGCCGATGATGATGACGTGCTTGTCCTTGGCGGTGATCGGCGGCTGGCCGTTCTCGTCGAGGACATCGTCGCCGAGCTGGACGCGGTTGGCCCAGGGCAGGAACTCCATGGCCTGGTGGATGCCGTCGAGCTCGCGGCCCGGGATCGGCAGATCACGCCAGGCGGTGGCACCGCCGGCCAGCACGACCGCGTCGTAGTTCAGCCGCAGCTGCGCGACGGTGATGTCGACGCCGACGTTGACGCCGGGACGGAACTGGGTGCCCTCGGCCGCCATCTGCTCCAGACGCCGGTCGATGTGGCGCTTTTCCATCTTGAACTCGGGGATGCCGTAGCGCAGCAGGCCGCCGATGCGGTCGGCGCGCTCGAACACCGTGACGGTGTGGCCGGCCCGGGTGAGCTGCTGGGCGGCGGCCAGTCCGGCCGGTCCGGACCCAACGACGGCGACCTTCTTGCCGGTCTGCACGTCGGGCATCTTCGGAACAACCCAGCCCTGGTCGAAGGCGTTGTCGATGATCTCGACCTCGACCTGCTTGATCGTCACCGGATCCTGGTTGATGCCCAGGACGCAGGACGCCTCGCACGGAGCGGGGCACAGCCGGCCGGTGAACTCCGGGAAGTTGTTGGTGGCGTGCAGCCGCTCGATCGCGTCGCGCCACCGGTCCTTGTACACCAGGTCGTTCCACTCGGGGATCAGGTTCCCCAGCGGGCAGCCGTTGTGGCAGAACGGGATACCGCAGTCCATGCATCGCGATGCCTGGTCTTGCAGCTTGTCGTGGGAGAAGTCCTCGTAGACCTCTTTCCAGTCCTTGAGGCGCAGCGGAACCGGCCTGCGGGACGGAAGCTCCTTGGAGGTGTGCTTGAGGAAACCGCGCGGATCAGCCATTGGCGGCCGCCATGATCGCCGCGTTCACGTCCTCGCCGGCCTTTTCGGCCTCGGCGATGGCGGTCAGCACGCGCTTGTAGTCGCGTGGCATGACCTTCACAAAGTTCTTCAACTCGTCATCCCAATCAGATAGGACCCGTTGTCCCACAGCAGAATCCGTCGCATCGACGTGGGCGGCAACGAACTCGCGCAGCCAGGCCGAGTCCGAAGCGTCGAGCGCCTCGAGCTCCACCATCTCGGTGTTCAGGTTCTCGCCCAGCGCGCCGGCCGGGTCGTAGACGTAAGCGACACCACCGGACATACCCGCCGCGAAGTTGCGGCCGGTGGGCCCGAGGATGACGACCTTGCCGCCGGTCATGTACTCGCAGCCGTGGTCGCCGACACCCTCGACGACCGCGTGGGCGCCGGAGTTACGGACCGCGAACCGCTCGCCGACCTGACCGCGCAGGAACGCCTCGCCACTGGTCGCGCCGAACAGCGCCACGTTGCCGGCGATGATGTTGTCCTCGGCGGCGAAGTCGGCCGGCGCCTCGTCGGCCGGACGGACCACGATCCGGCCGCCCGACAGACCCTTGCCGACATAGTCGTTGGCGTCGCCGTAGACCCGCAAAGTGATGCCCTTGGGCACGAAGGCACCGAAGCTGTTGCCGGCCGACCCGTCGAACGTGATGTCGATGGTGCCGTCCGGAAGCCCTTGCCCGCCATAGGCCTTGGTGACCTCATGACCGAGCATGGTGCCGACCGTGCGGTTGACGTTGGTGATCTTGGCGGCGAACCGCACCGGGGTGCCGTTGTCCAGCGCCTCGCGACTCTGGGTGATCAGCTGCTGATCGAGCGCCTTGTCCAGACCGTGGTCCTGCCGCGAGCTGCAGTACAGGTCCTGGTTCATGAACGCCGACTCGGGCTCGTAGAGCACAGGCGTGAGGTCCAGCTTGTGGGCCTTCCAGTGCTCGGCGGCCTTGGTGGTGTCCAACGCGCCGACCTGGCCGACCATCTCGTTGATCGTGCGGAAGCCCAACTGCGCCATGAGTTCCCGGACTTCTTCGGCGATGAACATGAAGAAGTTCTCGACGAACTCGGGCTTGCCGTTGAACCGCTCCCGCAGCACCGGGTTCTGGGTGGCCACACCCACCGGGCAGGTGTCGAGGTGGCAGACGCGCATCATGATGCAGCCCGAAACCACCAGCGGCGCAGTGGCGAAACCGAATTCCTCGGCGCCCAGCAGCGCGGCGATCACCACGTCGCGGCCGGTCTTGAGCTGACCGTCGACCTGGACCACGATGCGGTCGCGCAGGCCGTTGAGCAGCAGGGTCTGCTGCGTCTCGGCCAGGCCCAGCTCCCACGGCGCACCGGCGTGCTTCATGGAGGTGAGCGGGGTGGCACCGGTGCCGCCGTCGTGGCCGGAGATGAGCACCACGTCGGCATGCGCCTTGGACACACCCGCCGCCACCGTGCCGACGCCGTTCTCGGACACCAGCTTGACGTGCACGCGGGCGGCCGGGTTGGCGTTCTTCAGGTCGTGGATCAGCTGCGCCAGATCCTCGATCGAGTAAATGTCGTGGTGCGGCGGCGGCGAGATCAGGCCGACACCCGGGGTCGAGTGCCGCACCTCGGCCACCCACGGGTACACCTTGTGTCCCGGAAGCTGGCCACCCTCACCAGGCTTCGCGCCCTGGGCCATCTTGATCTGGATGTCGGAGCAGTTGGTCAGGTAGTGGCTGGTGACACCGAACCGGCCGGAGGCCACCTGCTTGATGGCGCTCCGGCGCCAATCGCCGTTCTCCTCCGGCTCGAAGCGGTTGACGCTCTCGCCGCCCTCACCCGAGTTCGACCGGGCGCCAAGGCGGTTCATCGCGATGGCGAGGGTCTCGTGGGCCTCGGCGGAGATCGAGCCGTAGCTCATGGCGCCGGTGGAGAAGCGCTTGACGATCTCGGAGGCCGGCTCGACCTCGTCGATCGAGATCGGCTTGCGCACACCATCTTTGAACTTCAGCAGGCCGCGCAGCGAGGCCATCCGCTCACTCTGGTCGTCGACCAGCGCGGTGTACTCCTTGAAGATCGAGTACTGCCCGGTGCGGGTGGAGTGCTGCAGCTTGAACACCGTGTCCGGGTTGAACAGGTGGTATTCGCCCTCGCGGCGCCACTGGTACTCGCCGCCGACCTCGAGCTCGCGATGGGCGCGCTCGTCGGGGCGGTCCAGGTAGGCCAGCGCGTGGCGCGCGGCGACGTCGGCGGCGATGTCCTCAAGGTCGATGCCGCCCACCGGGCAGCTCAGCCCGGTGAAGTACTGGTCGAGCACTTCCTGGGAGACGCCGATGGCCTGGAACAGCTGGGCACCGGTGTAGGACGCCAGGGTGGAGATGCCCATCTTGGACATCACCTTGAGCACGCCCTTGCCTGCGGCCTTGACGTAGTTGGCCTTGGCTTGATCGCTGCTGATCCCGGAGATCACGCCACGGTCGACCATGTCCTCGATCGACTCGAAGGCCATGTACGGGTTGATCGCGGCGGCGCCGAAGCCACACAGCATGGCCATGTGGTGCACCTCGCGGGCGTCACCGGCCTCGACGACCAGACCGACCTTGGTGCGGGTGCGCTCGCGGACCAGGTGATGGTGCACGGCCGCGACGGACAGCAGCGACGGGATCGGCGCCATGGTCTCGTTGGACTCGCGGTCGGACAGCACGATGATGCGGGCGCCCTCACGGATGGCCTCGGAGACCTTGGCGCGGACGTTGTCCAGCGCCTCCTTGAGACCCCGGCCGCCCCGGTTGACCGGGTACAGGCAGCGGATCACCGCGGCACGCATGCCGTGCTTGTGGCCGCGGACCTCGTGGTCGGGGTCGACGCAGATCAGCTTGGACAGGTCGGCGTTGCGCAGGATCGGCTGCGGGAGCACGATCTGCCGGCACGAATCGGGGCCGGGGTTGAGTAGGTCGCCCTCGGGTCCGATCACGCCCTGCAGGCTGGTGACCACCTCTTCGCGGATGGCATCCAGCGGCGGGTTGGTGACCTGGGCGAACAGCTGCTGGAAGTAGTCGAACAGCATCCGCGGCCGGGCCGAGAGGATGGCGACCGGGGTGTCGGTGCCCATCGAACCGAGAGCCTCTGCGCCGGTGCGGGCCATCGGCGCCACCAGCAGGTTCAGTTCCTCGTAGGTGTAGCCGAAGATCTGCTGGCGCAGCACCACGCGGTGGTGCGGCATCCGGACGTAGTCACCGGGCGGCAGCTCGTCGAGCGGGAACAGGCCCGCCTCGATCCATTCCTGGTAGGGCTGCTCGCTGGCCAGCTGAGCCTTGATCTCCTCGTCGGAGACGATGCGGCCCTGGGCGGTGTCGACCAGGAACATCCGGCCGGGCTGCAGGCGCATCTTCTTGACGACGGTGGACGGGTCGAGCGGCAGCACGCCGGCTTCGGACGCCATCACGACGAGGCCGTCTTCGGTGACCCAGATGCGGGAGGGGCGCAGGCCGTTGCGGTCCAGCACGGCGCCGATCACGGTGCCGTCGGTGAAGCACACCGAGGCCGGTCCGTCCCAGGGCTCCATCAGCGAGTCGTGGAACTCGTAGAACGCCCGGCGGGCGGGATCCATCGACTCGTGGCGCTCCCACGCTTCGGGGATCATCATCAGCACGGCGTGCGGCAGGCTGCGGCCACCGAGGTGCAGCAGCTCAAGAACCTCGTCGAAACGCGCGGTGTCGGACGCGCCGGGGGTACAGACCGGCACGATCTTGTCGAGCCCGTCGGTGCCGAACACGTCGGTGCGGATCAGCGCCTCACGGGCGCGCATCCAGTTCTCGTTGCCGGTGACGGTGTTGATCTCGCCGTTGTGCGCGATCCGCCGGAACGGGTGGGCCAACGGCCAGGACGGGAACGTGTTGGTGGAGAAGCGGGAGTGCACGATGCCCAGCGCGCTGGTCATCCGCTCGTCCTGCAGGTCCAGGTAGAACGCCTTGAGCTGCGGGGTGGTCAGCATGCCCTTGTAGACGAAGGTCTGACCGGACAGGCTCGGGAAGTACACGGTCTCGCGACCGGGGCCGTCCTGGCCCGGTCCCTTGGTGCCGAGCTCGTGCTCGGCGCGCTTGCGCACCACGTAGGCCTTGCGCTCCAGGTCCATGCCGGAGGCGCCGCCGATGAACAACTGCCGGAAGCTCGGCATGGCGTCGCGGGCCAGCGCGCCGAGCGAGGAGTCGTCGGTGGGCACCTCACGCCAGCCCAGCACCTGCAGGCCCTCGGCCTCGACGATCTTCTCGACGGCTTCCGCGGCTGCGGCGGCATCGCGCGACGACTGCGGCAGGAACGCCATACCGGTGGCGTAGCTACCGGGTTCCGGGAGCTGGAAGTCGACGACCTCGCGCAGGAACGAATCCGGGACCTGCAGCAGAATGCCTGCGCCGTCGCCGGTGTTCGGCTCGGCGCCCTGGGCACCGCGGTGCTCCAGGTTCACCAGTGCCGTGATGGCCTTGTCCACGATGTCTCGGCTGCGGCGACCGTGAATGTCTGCCACCATTGCCACACCGCACGCATCATGTTCGTATGCGGGGTTGTACAGCCCGACCTTGCTGGGCGCCATTCCCACCTTGCCCTTCAACACGCTTCTACGAAGAAGCCGGCTCGGCGTGGGTGGCCTCCGTGCAGCACTGGACGACGGCTATGTCCCACACGCCATAAGTGGAGAAAACGATAAGGCAACTACCGTGGCAGATGCCAACTTAGCTAAGCCTAACGATACTCCGCCGGTGACATTTACCCGTGCGCACAGCTCTGCCGCGATGATGTCGAATCACGTTGTAGCCCTTGCCATTTCACACATTCCCAACAGGGGGACCCCCGCCCCCCATCTGGGCCTACCGTCACCTCAAACCTCTTTGCAGTTTGCTATAGGCACATAAATACGTCGTTATAATGCCGTTATCGGAGTCTATAGCATTTGCGGGAAAGCTTAGTCAGATTCTTAGATTTGCATCGTCAACGTCCCGAGGCCCGCACAGCGCTGCGTACGCCGGCCTCGGGTCGCAGGTCGAGGCGACGTAGCGACTGCGCATTGAGTGCCACGACGACCGTCGACGCTGACATCAATATCGCTCCGACCGACATCGGCATTACAAAGCCCAGCGGCGCGGCCACCCCGGCGGCCAACGGGACCGAGATCAGGTTGTAACCCGCTGCCCACCAAAGGTTCTGCTTCATCTTGCGGTAGGACTGCCGGGAGAGCTCGATCACCGAGAGCACCGATCGCGGATCGGAGCTGGCGAGGATGACGCCAGCCGACGCGATGGCCACGTCGGTGCCCGCTCCGATGGCGATGCCGACGTCGGCTGCGGCCAGCGCAGGCGCATCGTTGACGCCGTCACCGACCATCGCCACGGTCAGGCCCTCGTGCTGCAACTCAGCGACCTTCGCGGCCTTGTCTTCGGGGCGCACACCGGCGAAAACGCGGTCGATCCCCAGCTCAGCGGCCACCGCGGCGGCCACCGGAGCGGCATCGCCAGTGATCATCACCACTTCGACACCCAGAGCGTGCAGGGCGTCGACGGCTTCGCGGGATTCCGGCCGGATCTCGTCGGCCAGTGCCAGCGCCCCGGCCACCTCACCGTCGACGAGAACGTGCAGCACGGTGGCGCCGTCCCATCCCGCGGCCTCGGAGAGCGGGTTCTGCCCGGCCTGCTCCAACAGCGCGGGTCCACCGACCTGCACCCGCCGTCCGCCGACCAGGGCGCTGACGCCCACCGCCGGTGACGAACTGAAGTCCGTCGCCGCCGGGATATCGAGGCCCCGCTGTTGCGCCGCCGCGACGATGGCGCGGGCCAGCGGGTGCTCGGAATCCGCCTCAGCTGCCGCGGCCAGCGCCAGCACGTCGTTGTCGGTGCCGTCTGTGGCCGCCACCGCGGTCACGGCCGGCTCACCCTTGGTGAGCGTGCCGGTCTTGTCGAACAGCACCGCCCCGACCGTGCGCATGGTCTCCAGCGCAAGACGGTCCTTGATCAGCACGCCGCCCCTGGCGGCCCGCTCGGTCGCGATGGACACCACCAGCGGTATCGCCAGCCCGAGGGCATGGGGGCACGCGATGACCAGCACGGTGATGGTCCTGACCACGGCCTGGTCGGGTTCGCCCAGCAGCGTCCACGCCAGTGCCGTGAGCAGCGCCGATCCCAGCGCGAACCAGAACAGCCAGCCCGCGGCCCGGTCGGCCAGCCGCTGCGCCCGTGACGAGGAGTTCATCGCCTCGCCGACCAGCCGCTGGATGCCGGCCAGTGCCGTGTCGTCACCGACGGCAGTCACCCGGATCCGCAGACCGGAGTCGGTGGCGACGGTGCCCGCGACGACGTCGTCACCGATGCTGCGGCGCACGGTCCGTGACTCTCCGGTCACCATCGACTCGTCCATGTCCGCCGCACCGTCGACGATGCGGCCGTCGACGGGCACGCTGCCGCCGGGCCGGACGATCACCAGGTCACCGACCTTCAGGCCCGACGGCGCCACGGTCACCACCTGCTCGGTGTCGCCGTCGCCCTCGACCCGCTCGGCCTCGTCGGGGAGCAGCGCGGCCAGGGAGTCGAGCGCGGAGGTGGTCTGGGCCAGCGACCGCATCTCGATCCAGTGCCCCAGCAGCATGATCACGATCAGCAGCGCGAGCTCCCACCAGAAGTCGAGCTGGTGGTGCAGCACGCCCAGGCTCGCGCCCCATGACGCGAGGAACGCGACGGTGATGGCCAGGCCGATCAGCAGCATCATTCCCGGTGCGCGCGAACGGATCTCGCTGATCGCGCCGGTGAGGAACGGCCGGCCGCCCCACACGTACATCACGGTGCCGAGCACCGGGGAGATCCAGCGTGCGCCCGGGAAATCCGGGAGGTCGTAACCGAGCAGCATCGCGAACATCGGTGACAACGCGACCGTCGGCACGGCCAGCGCCGCCATGACCCAGAACAACCTTCGGAACTGGGCGACGTGGTCGCCGTGACCGGCATGTCCCGCGTGACCGGTGTGTTCGTGCTCGTGCATCGCGTGTTCGGTCGTGGTCATGCCGCCACTGTATACCCCTAGGGGGTATCTGGCCACCGTGATGGGCGTAACTGTTGACGGCGATGCACTATCCGCTGAATACCCCGCTGGGCCGCATGGGAGTCCAAACCCTCGAAGAGGGCCCGGACCGCTGCGTGGCCTCCATCCCCGTGGGTGGTCTACTCAATCCGCTCACGCAGCTGCCGACGCTGGCCCCACTGGCGATGCTGGTCGACCACATCGGCGGCCTGGCCAACCACTACCGCCGCGGCGACGACGAGTGGACGGTGTCCAGCGAGCTGGCCATCGAACTCACCCCGCACGCCCTGGAGCTCGCCCTGGCAGCGCCCGAGGTGCCCGTGGTGGCGACCGCCGTGCCCTTCGGGCCGAAGGGCACGGGGTCGTTGAGCCTGTCCGAGCTGACCCATGGCGGTCAGGTGATAGGTACGGCGACGGTGCGGTCGTTTCACATCCATACCCCAGGTCACGTCGTCGCATGGCCATCCGACTCGACCCAAGGGACGCCGCCCAGCGCCCTGAAAGACCGCTTGGCGGTCGAGGTGGCCGAGACCGGCGGGCAGGCCTCGGTGTTGCGGCAGCTGCCGGACCCGGTGATCAACAACAGCATCGGCATCGTGCACGGCGGGGTGTCCGCCGCAGCGCTCGAACTGGTGGGCTCCGCCGCCCTGAGCGACGGCCCAGGCGCGCCGTGGCGTACCGCCTCGCTGCGGGTCAACTATCTGCGCCAGTTCCGCGGGGGTGACGAATCCCGTTATGAGGCAAGGACATTACGTAGCGGGCGAAGCTCCGGGGTGGCTGATGCGCAGGCCATCGGCGACGACGGCGCGGTCGCACTGGTGGCCAGACTGACCGCCTACCGCTGATTGCACTACGGCAACGTCAATTTCACTGTGCAATCAATTCCGCAACAACGAGCCTGCCATCAGCTACTGGCATGACACCCTCCGGATGAACCACATCTACGGAGGAGTTCGCCATGAGTACGCCGACCATGTCACATCGATTGGCAGCCGAGTTCATCGGGACGTTCTGGCTGGTCCTGGGCGGTTGCGGTAGCGCGGTGTTCGCCGCGAAGTTTCTCTCCGACGGCTTCTCCGTGGGGATCGGCTTCCTCGGGGTCGCCCTCGCCTTCGGCCTGACCGTGCTGACCGGCGTGTACGCCTTCGGCACCCTGTCGGGCGGGCATTTCAATCCGGCGGTCACCTTGGGCGCCGCGCTGGCCCGCCGCGTCGAGTGGGCCGCCGTTGTCCCGTACTGGATTACACAGGTGGTCGGCGGGTTGTTGGCCGGGCTGGTGATCTACGTGATCGCGAGCGGCAAGGACGGGTGGTCCGCCACGGGGAACATGGCCGCGAACGGATACGGCGAGCACTCCCCCGGCGGGTATTCGCTGCTGGCGGTGCTTCTCGCCGAGGTGATCCTCACCGCCGTCTTCCTCCTGGTCATCCTGGGGTCCACCGATGACCGGGCGCCGAAGGGCTTCGCCGGCCTGTCGATCGGGCTCACCCTGACACTGATCCACCTGATCTCGATCCCGATCTCGAACACCTCGGTCAACCCGGCCCGCTCCACCGCAGTCGCGTTCTTCAACGGGAACGGGGCGCCCGCGCAACTGTGGGCGTTTTGGCTGGCTCCGCTGGTCGGCGCGGCCATCGCCGGCCTGGCCTACCCGTTGCTGTTCGGCGCGCCCGAGAAGCTGTCCGACCGCCCCGTCCGAGACGAGGCGTTGGAGCGCTAGTTCAGGTTAGGTGGTCGAATTCACCGCTGACCCAGCGAATATGAGTCTCGGCTGACCGGTGCACCACATCCTTGGCGGCGCTGTCGATCTCATCGCCGCCAAGGGTGTAGAGCCGGTCGTAGTCGTACTCATCGAGCCGGTCCACGATCCGTCGCACCACCGCCGCCGACAGCGGCACGTGCTTGGGAAAGTTCCGCTGGAACGACACCCAGTTCCGCGCCAGCCCACCGGAGATGGTGTCGCCGACCAGGAGCGTGCCGTCCGCCGTCAGCGCCACCGAACTGCCCCGCATATGCCCACCGACATGGATCAGCCGCAGGCCCGGTAACGGTTCGGACTGTTCCTTCCACAGCTCGATGAGTGGATCCTGGATCGGAAGCCATTCGGCATCAAGGGCATTCACGTATACCGGTACGCCGCCGAATGCCCTACTCCAACTGAGCTGAGCACCGAACATGTGGGGATGGCTGGCAGCGACGGCGTCGACCCCACCGAGACCGTGGACCAGCCCGATGATCTCGTCGTCCAGATAACTCGGCGAATCCCACAACAGGTTCCCGTGCGCGGTCTGCACCAGGAAAGAGCGGTGCCCGATGGCGAACTTGGGCGCTCTCCGCAGGCTGTGCACGCCGCGGCCGTGGTCGACGTGTTCGGTGTGGTGCGGCTGCGCCGCCAGCTCGTCCAGCGTCGTCCAGGTGCCGTGCGGCGGGAGGTCACCACGTTCCTCGATCGACACGACCTCCGAGGTCAGCACGCAACTGGTGGCTGGTTCGGTCGCTGAATCCGGGTGTTCCACACCGCATCCGGTGCATATCCAGGTAGGCATGACACCAGGCTGACACCTCAACATTGGTTGAGGTCAATTGTGTGGGTGCCTAGGCGCTCTTGCGCCTCGCCTTACCTGCCGCGCCGCGCTCGGTCGGCGCCCCTTCATGCACCAGCGTGCCGCCGGCGCTCTCCAGGTGCGCACGGACGAACCACTGGAACTTCTCCAGTTCGGCGGCGTGATCGATCAGGACGTCCTGGGACACCAGGTCGAGTTTCTCCAGCTTGTCGATCGCCTTACGGGTGTCCTCGATGACTCCGTTGTAGACGAGGTCGAGTGCCGCCAGGTGGGCCTGCACGTTGTCCCGCCCGACGGAATAGTCGTCCCAGGTGCGGTCAGCCACGATGGCGCCCGGAGTTCCCTTCGGCGACTTACCCAGTGCGGCAATCCGTTCGGCGACCTCGTCGGCGTAGGAGCGCACCAGGGCCACCTGCGGATCGATCATCTCGTGCACTCCGATGAAGTTCGGACCGACGACGTTCCAGTGGATGTGTTTGAGCGTCAGGTGCAAGTCGTTGTACGTACTGAGCTGCTTCTGCAGCAGCTCGGCGACGTCGCTGCCCTGCTTGTCGGTCAGTCCGGGAATGGTGAACGCGGTCATTGCGGTTCCTTTCGTGTTCACGATCGGTTCCGTCCCGGGTACCCGGCAACCCGCCCGGGCAATCACACCCGGCTACAGCGCACGCAGGTTCGGAATCGCCTGGCGCGCCCCGAAGCGCGGATTACGCGCCAGCCCACTGGCTTCCAGCAAGCGCACGGCGCGCTGCCGATGGGGACGCAGCGGTTCGAGGAGTTCTACCATTTCTGCGTCGTCGATCGGCCTGCCGAGCAACGTACGGCCCACCATCGTCGAAAGGTGGTAGTCCCCCACCGACAGCGCATCGGCGTCGCCGAAGGCGCGCTGCACCGTCTCGGCCGCCGTCCATTCGCCGATACCGGGCAGCGATTGCAGCGCCGTCACCGCTCGTTCAGCGGTCAGCCGCTCGAGCGCATCGGCGCGCTGCGCACACCCGACGATCGTGCGGGCCCGGCCCGGATCCACATTGGCCCGGTGGAATTCCCACGACGGGATCCGCCGCCACACCTCGGCGGTCGGCGGCACGCGCATGCCCATCGGTGCCGGTCCAGGGGCCGGGGCGCCGTACTTCGTCAGCAACCGCCGCCAGGCCCGCCACGCGTCCATGCCCGATACCCGCTGCTCGATGACCGCGGGCACCAGGGCCTCCAGTACCCCGCCGCTGCGACCCAGACGCAGATGCGGCACCCGCCGGTGGGCCTCGGCGATCGTCGGCTCCACCGGGTCGAAGCCGCCTGCGTCGTCCTCGGCACCCACCAGCGCCGCGAATCCGTCCAGGAACTCCACTGCGCCCGGGCCCCATGCCTCGCAGTCCACGGTGTCGACGCCCGACTTGGTGATCCGCGCGGTGACCGGACCGCTCGCCATCGCGCTGGTCCGCCAGATCGCACCGTCAGCGCTGATCCGGTTGGACGGGTCGCCGCCACCGCGCCGCCACGGAGCCAGCGTCAGACCCGGGCTGGCCGGGCCCACAAATACGACGCTGGTGGAGGGCACCGCACCAGATTAGGCCAGCGCGATGACCGCCTTGTCCGGATAGAACGCCAGGTGACCGGCGATCTCGGCGACCGCCGGATACGGGTCCTCATAGGTCCAGACGACGTCGGCGACCCCGCCGACGTCGTAGTAGTTCGCCTCACCCTTGTACGGGCAATAGGTGGTGTTGGCGCTGCGGGTCAGTGTCTCGAACACCACGTCGGTGCGCGGAATGTATTGCACCGCCGGGTAGGTCGACTCCTGCAGGGTCAAGGCATCATCGGTCTGCGCGACGATCGCGCCGCCGATCGTGACGGTGACCCGACGCCCGGTCGGCGTGATGGTGATGGGGTGGGCGGCGCTGGGCTCCAGCACCTGGCGCTCTGTCATACGGATCACAACGTCGCGACCACGGCGACGGATTCCCGGGCAGACTGGTGCGATGGCAACTCTGCGGAAAGCCCGGCTGGGCGACCTTGAAGTGGCGCGGATCGGTCTTGGCACGATGGGCATGTCCTTCGCGTACGGCAGCGCGGGCCGCGACGACGCCGAGTCGATCCGGACCATTCATCGGGCCATCGACCTCGGTGTCACCCTCATCGACACCGCCGAGGTGTACGGCCCGTACGTGAACGAGGAGTTGGTGGGCCGGGCGCTGCAGGGCCGACGCGATCAGGTCGTGCTCGCCACGAAATTCGGGATGATCTCCCACACCGGTCGCGACGGCGCGGACAGCAGTCCGGACAACATCCGCACCGCGGTGGAGGGGTCGCTGCGCCGGCTGGGCACCGATCACATCGACCTCTACTACCAACATCGGCTGGACCGGTCCACGCCGATCGAAGAGACCATCGGTGCGCTCGCCGAACTGGTCGCCGAGGGCAAGGTGCGCCACATCGGGTTGTCAGAGGTCGGCGTCGAGACCATCCGGCGTGCCCACGCGGTCCATCCGATCACCGCATTGCAGTCCGAGTATTCGTTGTTCACCCGGGATCCCGAGGACGGGATCCTTGACGTGTTGCGCGCGAACGGGATCGGCTTCGTGGCCTACTCGCCGCTCGGCCGCGGATTCCTCACCGGCCAGATCCGGTCGGTCGACGATCTGGCCGACGACGACACCCGCCGGGACAACCCCCGATTCTCCGGCGAGAACTTCGCGACGAATCTGCGCCTGGCCGACGAGGTGCGGGCCATCGCCGACGCCTCAGGTGCGACGCCGGGGCAGGTCGCGCTCGCCTGGCTGTTGTCCCGCGGCCCCGATATCGTGCCGATCCCGGGAACCAAACGGGCCGAGCGGGTGGAGGAGAACCTCGCCGCCGATGCCGTGACGCTCAGCGCCGATCAGTTGGCCAGCCTGGACAGTCTCGCGCCGGCCGCGGGAGACCATCACACCGAGGCTCAGATGCGGATGATCGACCGGTAGCCCCCGGCTACGATCAGCCGCATGACAGCGCCTGTGAAAGCCTCCGTGTCGATCGCCGCCGATCCCGCTGCGGTGTACGCACTGATCACCGACCTGCCCACACTGGCCTCTCTCGCCGAGGAGGCTCATGCGATGGAATGGCAGAAGGGCAATTCGGCTACTCCCGGATCGGTTTTCAAGGGACAGAATCGCAACGGCTCGAAGGCGTGGAGCACCACCTGCACGGTCACCGACGCCGAGCCTGGCAAGACGTTTGCCTTCGACGTGAAGTCATTGGTGTTCCCGGTCGCGCACTGGCGCTACGACATCGTGGCCTCCGACGGCGGCTGCACGGTGACGGAGTCCACCTGGGACCGCCGCGCGGGCTGGTTCAAGAAGGTCGCGGGCCTGGCCACCGGGGTCGCTGACCGAGACAGCGCCAACGCCAAGCACATTCAGCTCACCCTGCAGCGGCTGAAGGAACGCGCCGAGGGGTGATGCGACCATCCACTCAGAAGGGTGGTGGTGGTCCGTGTTCTTCGGCGAGCCAGGCTTGGTAGGCGCGTTCGGTTTCGATGTCGTGGTTGAGTTCGGCGCGTAGGCGTCGTTCTTCGGTGATGCGGTCTTGGCGGTCTTGTTCGCGCGTGTGTGAGCGTTTGGGCATCTTGACGCCGCGGTTCGGGCTGGGGGCTTCGGGTTCGGGCAGGTTGAGCTCGCCGGTCGGGGTTCCGAGGGTGGGGAACAGGGCTGCGCCGTGGGGTTCGGTGGCATG